>NZ_JBASYM010000014.1:0-61453 GCF_049277495.1 Sulfuricurvum sp.
ACTCGGAGATGCCATCAAAACGATGGTGATGGAGCCGGACGAACTGACGGAAGAGCCGATTTTGTACACCGATACGGTAGCAAGCCTTAGCCGGATCGCAAAGGGTCTGGGAATCGCGGCTGCCATCGGTTTGGTTTTGGGGATAGTGCAGGGGACGCTGCCGCTGTTTCGCGCACTTCTTTCACCGTTTTCAGCAGCAGTATCGTTGATACCGCCGATTGCGATATTGCCTATTTTGTTAGTATTGTTCGGAATGGAAGAATCGGCAAAAGTGGCGCTGATCGCGATCGGAGTCGCTCCGTTCTTGATCCGTGATACGCAGCAGCGTTCTATGGAACTCTCCGAAGAGCTGTTGATCAAAGTGCAAACGCTTGGGGCATCGACATGGCAGATTATTGTACGTGTGGTCTTGCCGCATGTCATGCCTCGCCTTTTGGATGCTTTAAGGCTCTCTTTGGGATCGGCATGGCTTTTCCTGATCACGGCGGAAGCGATAGCTTCATCGGAAGGGTTGGGCTATCGGATCTTTTTGATGCGCCGTTATATGGAGATGGATGTGATCTTGCCGTATGTCGCATGGATTACGCTGTTGGCATTTTTGATGGACTGGATACTCGCAGTGATTATCCGTAAAGCATTTCCATGGTATCGGAAGGAGAAGTGATGAGTTATCTGCAAATACGCAATGTATGGAAAACGTACGATGACAATGTCATTCTAGAAAAACTCAACTTTACGATCGAGAAAGGGGAGTTCTGTACTCTGATCGGACCATCCGGATGCGGGAAAAGTACCTTTTTACGGATGTTGTTGGGACAGGATACTCCATCGCGGGGAACGATTCTGCTGGAGGGGGAACCGCTCTCCTCAGAGCCGGGGAGCGACCGTGGGGTTGTATTCCAAAAATACACCCTGTTTCCGCATTTGAGAGCATTGGAAAATGTGATGTTGGGGCTGGAGATGGAACACTCTCCGCTGCTGGGCAAAGTCTTCGGCAGCACGCGCCGCAGAATCAAAGAGGAAGCGATGGCAATGCTGGAGTCGGTCGGATTGGAGCAATCGGCGCTCAAATATCCATCCGAGCTCTCCGGCGGAATGCAGCAGCGTCTCTCCATCGCGCAGGCGTTGGTCAAAAAACCTAAGATTTTGCTGCTGGATGAACCGTTCGGCGCATTGGATCCCGGAAGCAGAGCAGATATGCAAGAGCTTGTCCGGGGGTTATGGAAAACATACGGGCTGACCGCTTTTATGGTTACGCACGACGTGAAAGAGGCTTTTGAACTGGGGACGCGGTTGCTGGTCTTTGATAAAGTCCGACATGATCCGCAGGCGCCGAATGCCTACGGTGCGACAGTCGTCAATGATATTAAACTGGATAAAAATAAACGAAATAATAAAGGAGAAGAGTATGTCGAAAAATATGAAACCACTATTAGCTGAGACCGTCCTCTTTGATGAAGTACTCGTCGGAGGCGGACGCTGGAGCAAAATTATCCGAAAAGGACAGGTTCTGCGAATCGTGAATACGGAAGGGACAAGCGGTCTTTCGGCACTTTTTTATAATGTGCATGAACGGACAGAACGGTATAACGCTGCCGATACGGTCAAGATTCAATACAACGCCTATCTCAAAGAGGGCAAAGCGCTCTATTCGGATATGGGGCGTATTTTGATGTCGATTGTTGCTGACAGCTGTGAAACGCACGATACGGTATGCGGCTACACCATGGCAGCCGATGTCGAAAAACTTTGCGGACTCGGAAACTATCAGGCCAAGCGTAACTGCTATTACAAAAACGATTTTGATAATTTTCTCGTGGAAGTCGGAAAATACGGGATGGGACGCCGCGATATCATGCCGTGTCTCAACCTTTTCGCCGATGCGAAGATAGGAGAACGCGGAGAATTGATTTTTCGTGAGGAGACGGTACCTGCGGGAAGTTTTATCGAACTGCGTGCCGAGATGGATGTCTTGGTCATCCTTTCAAATACGGTGCATGTGTTGAGCACCAATGAAACGTACGATGTCAAACCGGTCAATCTGATCGTGTATCAGGGCGAAGAGGTGGCAGCCGATGACATGTGTGTGATCGACTCGGAACGAAGCGAGCGTGCATTTGTAAATACCAAAAACTATATGAAACAGTTTATCCAAGGGGGCAAAAATGTCTGAGATGATTACGGTCGGTTTGACCCTGAACGAACCTGTCTATGATGAAACAATCCCTGCCGGAGAACCGTGGTACCGTGTTGTCAAAGCGGGAGAAGTATTACGCATTGTCGATTTGGAAGGATGCCAGGCGGTGGATACCCTTTTTTACAATGCTAACGACGTCACGGAACGCTACAGCGCTCCGCAAACGATCGTACGCCAAAAAAATATCTTTGTCGAAACCGGGACAGAATTGGTTTCCAATCTGGGAAATACGATGATGAAAGTGATCAGTGATACCTGCGGGCGTCACGATACGCTGGGCGGCGCATGCAGTGCCGAGAGCAATACCGTACGCTATGCGCTGGACAAACTCGATATGCATTCATGCCGGGATAATTACCTTTTGGCCTTGGGACAGATGGGGATGGACAAGCGTGATCTGGTCAGCAATATCAATTTTTTCATGAATGTTCCGGTCGAAGCAGACGGGACATTGGCGATTATCGATGGGATATCGAGTCCGGGAAGTACGATCGAGCTGTTTGCCCTGATGGATACCTTGGTTTTGATCTCCAATTGCCCGCAATTGAATAACCCGTGCAATGCCTTTAATCCGAGTCCTGTTCGATTGAGTATATATAAACCTGTTTGATACGAATTGATAAATTTTTCATGTGAGGAAAAAAAATGTTTGCCAAAGTACTGATTGCCAACCGTGGGGAGATTGCATGCCGCATCATCCGTACGCTTAAAAAAATGCAGATCGGTTCGGTTGCGGTCTATTCGCATGCCGACGACGGATCGCTTCATGTGATGATGGCCGATGAATCGGTATGTTTGGGTGAACCGCCAGCCAAAGAGAGCTATTTGGATGTTGATAAAATCATTCAGGCGGCAAAGGATACCGGAGCGGAAGCAATTCATCCCGGGTACGGCTTTTTGAGTGAAAACGCGGCATTTGCACGCCGATGTGCGGAAGAGGGGATCGCTTTTATCGGTCCTACACCTCTGCATATGGAAGAATTCGGTCTTAAACATACGGCGCGTTCCATGGCAAAAGCCCAAAACGTTCCGCTGCTGCCGGGAACGGAACTGCTCGAAAACGTCCAAGAGGCTCTGAACGCGGCCGAAACGATCGGCTATCCGGTAATGCTCAAAAGCACTGCCGGCGGCGGCGGAATCGGGATGCAGCTGTGCTACAGCGCCGATGAGCTCGAAAACGGATTTGAATCGGTTGGACGTCTCAGCAAAAGCAATTTTTCTCAAGGGGGAATCTACCTCGAAAAATTCGTAGCATCCGCCCGCCATATCGAAGTACAGATCTTCGGTGACGGGAAAGGGGATGTGATCGCATTGGGAGAACGCGACTGTTCGCTCCAGCGCCGTAACCAAAAAGTGATCGAAGAGACGCCGGCACCGGGATTATCCGAAGAGATCAGAACGGCATTGCGCAGTGCTGCGGTGAATCTGGCACGATCCGCATCGTACAAATCCGCGGGGACGGTCGAGTTTGTCTATGACACGACGGAAGACAAATTTTATTTCCTCGAAGTCAATACACGCTTACAGGTCGAGCATGGGGTAACGGAAGAGATCTACGGTGTGGATCTGGTCGAGTGGATGATTCTCGAAGCCGCCGGAGAACTGGGTGATACCCTGACGAAACATTTTGAGCCAAACGGCCACTCGATTCAAGTCCGTGTTTATGCGGAAGATCCGCTGAAAAACTTCCAGCCCAGTTCCGGAATTTTGAGCGAAGTGGTATGGCCTGAGGGGGTACGCTGCGAAACATGGATCGAACGCGGAAGCGCCATCTCCCCGTATTACGATCCGATGATCGCCAAGCTCATCGTACATGCGTCCACACGTACCGAAGCGATCGAATCGATGATGTCGGCGCTACGAGCAACGACCCTGTACGGGATCGTGACGAATCTCGGGTATCTGGATTTTGTATTGGGACAGGAGGTCTTTGCAAAAGGGGAGCAGACGACGAAGTATCTGGGGAGCCTCAGCTATTCGCCTGATATCGTCGAAGTGATCAAACCGGGGACCCATACTACGGTCCAATCGGCTCCCGGACGGATCGGATACTGGGACATCGGTGTACCGCCCTCAGGTCCGATGGACTCACTCTCCTTTCGTTTGGGAAATCGCCTCCTGGGGAATGATGAAAAAGCTCCCGGCCTCGAAATGACGGTGACGGGATCGACGCTGAAATTCCATTACGCGACACGGATCGTCCTTGCAGGGGCCGTGATGAAAGCTCAGCTAAACGGCGCAGAGGTACCTTACTGGGAAACGATCGATATTTCTGAGGGCGATATCCTGAAAATGGGGATCATCGAGGGAGAGGGTGCCCGTACCTATTTGCTGATTGACGGCGGATTTAATGTGCCGGAATATCTTGGAAGCACGGCGACATTTACCCTGGGTGAGTTCGGCGGTCATGGCGGGCGTATCTTGCAGATCGGCGATCAGCTGAGCACGCATGGCAGTGACACGGAGAAAACTCCGGCAGTCCTTGATGCCGCACTGCGCCCGCAAATGGCCAAAGAGTGGAAAATCGGTGTTATTTACGGACCACACGGAGCGCCTGATTTTTTTAAAGAGGAATACATCGAGACCTTCTTTGCAACCGATTGGGAAGTGCACTATAACTCAAACCGTACGGGAATCCGTCTCATCGGTCCTAAACCGCTTTGGGCGAGAGAAGACGGCGGAGAGGCGGGGTTGCACCCTTCCAATCTGCATGATAATGCCTACGCGATCGGAACGGTTGATTTTACGGGAGATATGCCGGTCATTTTAGGTCCTGACGGCCCAAGTCTGGGCGGTTTTGTCTGTCCGGTGACGATTATCGGTGCGGAATTGTGGAAAATGGGGCAGTTGGGTCCAAAAGACAGAGTTAGATTTGTGCCAATGGCGTATGATGATGCCGTTTTAATGGAGCGTGAGCTAGAAGATAAGATTGCAACACTGGCAGGGTCATTGCCGACTCTACCGGCGTCAACGATTGTCGATCCGATCGTAGCGGAAATTGCTGAAAATGATCGCCATGATACGGTTCGGGTCCGTTTGTCAGGGGATCATAACATTCTGATCGAATTTGGTCCTATGGAACTTGATCTGACGCTGCGTTTTCAAGTGCATGAACTGATGCGCCGTCTCAAAGCCGCGGAAGATACCCGATTGATAGACTTGACTCCGGGGATCAGATCGCTGCAGGTTCACTACGACAGCCAGAAGCTCCCTCTGAACGAGTTGTTGACTCGAATCAAGGGTGAACTTTCACAGATGCCGGCTACCCGGGATATCATCGTTCCAAGCCGCACGGTCTACCTTCCGCTTTCGTGGGATGATCCCTTGACGAAACTGGCGATTGAGAAGTACATGCAGTCGGTTCGTAACGATGCGCCGTGGTGTCCGAGCAACATCGAGTTTATCCGACGGATGAACGGACTGGAAAGTATCCAAGATGTCCAAAACATCCTCTTTGAGGCGGAATATCTCATTATGGGACTCGGAGATGTCTATCTGGGGGCTCCGGTCGCGGTTCCTGTCGATCCTCGTCACCGCCTGGTGACGACCAAATACAATCCGGCCCGTACCTGGACACCGGAAAATGCGGTAGGAATCGGCGGTACCTATATGTGTGTTTACGGTATGGAAGGGCCCGGCGGATACCAGTTCGTCGGACGGACCGTACAGATGTGGAACCGGTATAAATCGACGACTGATTTTAAACCGGGGAAACCGTGGCTATTGGAATTTTTCGACCGTATCCGTTTCTATCCGGTCGCCCAAGACGAACTCGCCCAAATGAGAAAAGACTTTATCAACGGGACCTTCTCTTTAAGAATCGAAGAGGGAGAGTTCTCTTTGGCGGAGTATCTCGGATTTTTGGAAGCGAACAGCGAATCGATCGCCGCCTTTAAAAACGTTCAGCAAGAGTCCTTCAAGGAAGAACGCGAACGTTGGGAAGCATCGGGGATTTCGGCCTATGTGAGCGAAACACTCGAAACGAATGATGAGAGCGATTTCGCGGAAGTTCCTGCAGGGTGTGAAGCTGTTTCGAGTTTTCTCTCGGGCAATGTATGGGAAATTTCGGTCAAAGTCGGCGACCGTGTGATGGAAGGGGATACCCTTGTCGTCATTGAGGCAATGAAATCGGAAGTGATGATCGAGTCTCCCGTCAATGGCGAAGTCGTACAGATTTTATGCGCACAGGGCGATACCGTACATACGGGAAACAGTCTCATCATTATCCAAACAGAGGAAGTAGGATGAACAGCTGGATTTTATTGGCTTTGGCCATTTTACTGGAAGTCGCGGGGACGACGTCGATGAAACTTTCCGACGGGATGCAGAAGATTTTTCCGACGGTTATGATATTTGTCTTTTATGCGATGGCATTCGTCTTAATGCCGTTTGTGATGAAAAAAATTGAGATGAGTACGGTCTATGCGATCTGGACGGGTGCGGGGACGGTGATGGTGACCGTGATAGGGATTGCCTATTTCAGTGAATCTTCCAACCCGATCAAACTGGCGAGTATCGCGCTGATCGGACTCGGAGTCGTGGGACTTCATTTTGCAGAACGCAGTTCACAAGGAGGGTTAGGATGAGTCAATTAAAAACGATAGGTGATTATCTGCATCAGTATCGGGTAGAAGGCCGTTCCGTCAGAGAAGTGATACAAAATTGTCTTAAAGATTCAAAACTCTATGACGACAAGAACATATGGATCACCAAAGCGGATGCATTATTTTTGGAGCCGTATTTTCTCCGCTTGGAAGTGTGCGATCCCGGCTCATTGCCGTTGTACGGTGTCCCTTTTGCCGTCAAAGACAACATTGACGTCGCGGGGATGAACACAACGGCGGGGTGTGCAGAATTTTCCTACCTCCCGAGCGAACATGCGTTTGTGGTTGAACAGTTGATCCAAGCCGGAGCAATCCCGATCGGAAAGACTAATCTGGACCAGTTTGCCTCAGGACTCGTCGGGACACGAAGCCCTTATGGGGAGGGGATTAACCTGTTTGATCCCGATTACATCTCCGGAGGGTCGAGCTCCGGATCGGCGTTGGCCGTGACTGCGGGAATCGTCCCTTTTTCACTGGGGACCGATACGGCAGGTTCAGGGCGTGTCCCTGCCGCGTTCGGAAACATCGTCGGATTAAAACCGACACGGGGGGCACTGAGTATTCGGGGCGTTGTTCCCGCGTGCAAAAGTCTCGATTGTGTCGCTATATTTGCACAAAACTGTGAAGATGCCGAGCGGGTTTATGATTTGTGCAGTATCGTTGATGACGAGGATTCCTTTTCGCGTCCGAAAAGTGGCGTCAAACCTTTCGGCGGAACGTTTCGTTTCGGGATACCGGGAGCGGATCAACTGGAATTTTTCGGGAACCGTGCGTATGAATCTCTCTTTTGGGAGAGTGTTGCAAAACTCGAATCGTTAGGGGGGATTCGATGCGAGATCGATTTTTCCCCTTTTATTGAGTGTGCAAAACTGCTCTATCACGGGCCGTGGATCGCTGAACGCTACTGCGGAATCAAAGAATTTGCACAAACACAGAGTGATGCGATGCTGGATGTGACGCGAGGGATTATCCTTTCCGGTGCCAAACCGAGCGCAATGGACGCGTTTGAAGGGTTCTACCGCCTCAGCGAACTCAAGCAATTGAGTGATCGGATCATGGCCGCGGTCGATATAATCGTGACCCCGACGGCCGGAACAATCTACCGTCGTGATGAAATTCGCGAACAGCCTCTGGCACTGAACACAAACCTCGGGTATTACACCAATTTTATGAATCTTCTTGATCTGAGCGCGTGTGCCGTTCCTGCCGGATTTACCCCTGAGGGATTGCCGTTTGGGGTGACCCTTGCCGCTGAAGCCTGGAATGAACATTCGCTTTTAAGCATCGGTGCAAAACTGCATACCGCTTCGGAATACCCAAGCGGCCTTATCAAAGTATCTCAGCCGCAAACGGTTGTTTTGGCCGTTTGCGGCGCACATATGTCCGGCCTTCCGCTGAATCATGAATTGACCGATCGGGGAGCGAAAATGGTGAAGAAATCTTCCACCGCCCCGCAGTATCGCTTTTTTGCACTGGAAAGTTTTACACCGCCGCGTCCCGGTCTGATCCATGTACGAGAAGGGGGCTCACACATTGAAGTAGAGCTTTGGGAAATCCCCTCCGAAGCGTTCGGGTCGTTTTTTAACGGCGTTCCGCCGCCGCTGGCACTGGGAAGTCTGATCTTGGCCGATGGCAAAGTCGTCAAAGGATTTCTGTGCGAGGGATATGCAGTTGACGGGGCAAAAGAGATCACTGCATTAGGCGGATGGAGAAACTATTTGAATCAATAGCAAAACCTCTCCATGATTCCCAACAGCAGGTTCGTTTTGCAGCCTGCTGCAACTGCTTAATTACACTCTGTCTTGCAACACTCTTCAACTTCATTTCATCTCTGTTTTTAAAATATACAGACATACTCATCCGGTAATTTTGGTATCAGGCAGAGGGGATGTCCCGATCAGTTTCACGGTGAATACGATAAAAGAGGGAGTGGAAGTTAACCGGATGACCGCCGAAGCGGTCTGAAGAGGTCGATCAAAATTTATACGTGAGATAAACTTGAACGTTATTGTAGTATTTAGCGTCGTTATAATCATTGGCTTTGGAATAGACGTAAGCGAGGCTTGTATCGAGTGAACCGAAAGATTTAGCCGCAGTTGCCGTATATTCACGCATATCATTATCGCCGTTTGCCGCACGTTGGTCAACGTCCGTATAAAAGAATCCAAGATCAACGATATCAGGAATACTGTAAAGAGCGGTCACATTATAGGCGGTCGTACCGGCTGCGCCTACATATCCGAAATTCCACCATGCTTCGGTATAGAGTTTTGATTGTGCACCGCCGCTCCCGCCGGTAGCCAAGTTGGCGATTTGAAAGTTTGCCGATCCGTCTTTATCCGTTTGGGAAACAGCGGCGCTTAACGTGAGGTTTTCAATGGCGCTGTAGCCGATTTTAGCGGCAAAAGCTTTCGAATTGTCCGATGTATCGAGCGTATTATCCAGATTCAACACGGCCGCCTGAGCACCGAAAGTCATTCCGGAATATTCGGTATCTCCCTGAACCCAGTATGCTTTAGCCGTATTTTTGAGTTCATAGAACCATGCTTGCAGTTCGGTTGCGCTCAAAGATTTGTTTTTGGCACCTGCGACATAGGCCCCTTCATAAAATTTATTGAATGGGTTTTTTAATCTTCCTGAGTCTCTGATAGCCGGATTGACGGATGCAAATCCATTAACGCCGTTGCCTTGGTCGATATAGGCTCCGACAAGTGTCGTATCCGACAAATCGGTATTTTCGATGACAACCGCATCAAACGTATTGGACGCGATGTTCCAGGCTTCGCTAAAAGCAAAAGGGGTATCAAGGCTCTGGCGTCCCAATGTTAGGGCTGTTTTATCCAATACATTTTTACTGACATACACTTCGCTCAGCCAGACTTGGCTTCCCATCATTCCGGTTGCCCATGGCGCATTGGCGATATTTCCGCCCATATTCGCCGTGGCTAATCCGGTACCGGCGATTTTTCCTTTGAATCCCGCTCCCAGATCGGCGCTGACACTCAAATCAAGCCCAAATTGAGCGAATGCACCCTCTTTGTCAAAAAGGTCAGGGCGATTTGTCCCATCCGGTGATCCATCCACCGTACCGTAAAAGAATTTACCGGCACCGGCAACTTCGATATTTTCGACAGCAAAAGAAGACGTACATAACAACAATGACGCCAATAAACTTATTTTTGTGACTTTCATAATGACTCCTAAACGGTTATTGAGAAAAAACTGGGAGAAGTATCTCTTTCTCCCGGGCTTTTATCCCTCCGTGTAGCCGCTTACGAGGCCGGATGCTCTCGGACCAGCACTTTTCAGTCGGAACCCTAGCATCCATTTATTGACAATATTGGGAGATACATTCCCCCCGAATTTTCTACATGCAAAAATTATAGTGGAATTATGATCATCAAAAGAACGAAAAGAGATTAATTTTTAAGCAGTTTAGAGGTGAAAATAAAATTCTAAAAAGGGAAAGTATTTCCCTGTATATGCCGACAGCGGCACTTTTCTTTCGGATCAAACAATCCAGGCACCGTCTTGATAGACGACTTCAGATCCCAGTGAAAAAGTGTGGGTATCGGCAAAAACGTCGACATGGTATATTCCGTCTCTGCGTTTGAAACCGGGTTTACCGTAGGTGCCGTGTTTGGCGCCCAAAGATATATGAACTCCGCACATGCGCTCATAGGTACCCGTATCGGCGACCGTCCGTGTCTTGCTAAAGGCTCTGTTTAATCCAAAACCGAGTTCCCGTATCCACACGACGCCTTCATCTCTGCGTATATTGGAAATGATCTGGTCAAAATCCGGGGTTGAATTCTCACATGCTATGACTTGGCCGTGTTCTATGACCAGGGTGATAGGTATTTTTGGGGTATTTATTTTATACGTTACGTCACCGAAACAAAAGATCTTGACGCGTCCATGGACGGCTCTTAGATCTTGGGCTTCGGTAAAGACTTCGCCCAGCGGAAACTGACCGCCCATATTGTTCATTCCGGTGTAATCTCCAATATTGAGTTTGGCCGATTCAAACGGTGAATCGTACATTAAAAGATCGCCTCCGGTATCCAATACCCCTGAAGATGCGGCATCGATTTTAGATTTGAGTTCACGTCCGACTCTGCGGTAATACTCAGCGTCATACGCGAGAGAATCGATATAGTAGGGTGCCTCATCATCGGACATACGGCTGAGATGGGGATGCTCGATGACTTTTAATTTGAGTTTGAACAATTCGACGCGCAGGCGAAAAGCATCCAGGCGAAAACTTTTGGATTGGACCAACGCTACGAAATCTGACGGGTGCAGCGAATTGAGAATTCCCCGTATCTCTTCGGGTGTCTGCTGATTAAAATCGATAAAAAGAGCCTCCGGCAAACAACGCTTATATGCTTCGGTTAAAATAGTTGAGATCAGACATCCGGTGTCATACACGATGACCGCACGCTCTTTGTCCGTATGATTGAATACCATGCTTAAAAGCCCTGCCAAGTGCTGCTCGGCTGTTGATACTAAGCTTTCCGGAACCTGCAAAGCGTACACATTGTCATTCATTATTATTCCTCGATAAACGGTATAGGCGGTGAAGAGCAGACTCTTCTGATAAACGAATTATAGCTTAGCTTGTGTGAGGGCAGACGTATACTTGTATCAGAGGCGGCTGAAAGGAAAGAGGTTCCGGGGATGAAGCGTTGGATCAGTCTATAGTTTCATCATACTTTTCAACTCTATTTTTTCCTTTGTTTTTTGCCAGATAGAGGGCGCTGTCCGCATGGGCAACCAAAGACGTGACACTGTCGTGGTTATAAAATTGCGCGATTCCGATACTGCACGTCACCTTCTCCGGCTCCGTGAAATGGTGATTTTCTATGGCCAATCTGATTTGTTCAGCAATGATTAATGCTTCTTTGATGGATGTTTCGGTCGCGATCAGCAAAAATTCTTCACCGCCCCATCGTCCGAAATAATCGGATTCTCTGATCATTGCTGAAACCATTTTTGCCATATGCTTTAGGACTTTATCTCCGGCATTGTGTCCGTAGGTATCATTGATTTTTTTGAAATTGTCTATGTCCAGAATGATGATTGAAAGCGGTTTGGAATAGCGTTTGGCACGGCTCAGCTCTTTGCTTAAAGCTCTTTCGATCGATCGTCGGTTATAAATTCTGGTCAAATGATCAATATTGCTTAATTTGGAAAGACTTCGGTTTTTGATCTCCAGTTGGCTTTGATAATTATTGACAGAATGCATGTAGTAATTAAATATTTTTCGGACTAAATAAAAAGACAATAGAATAAGCGTTAACCCTAACGCGATCGATACGTCTCGGATTAAGGCAATTTGCGACGAATAGGTATCCATATTTTTTACAAAGACGATTTTTCCGATATCTTCTCCCATCACACTTTTCATATCGGTAACCGCAAAGACCAAATATTTGGAACCTTTGTAAGTAATAAAAGAATATTTTTCAGAGAGTACGGCGGATGTCATCATATTGCTTATCGGGGTCTCTTCGGGTTCCAAAACATAATACTTTTTGGAAAATGATTTGTATTTAATATCTTTGTTGTTTTCATGAATGATTTTAAAGACGTCTTTGTTTAGAAAAACGATACTTTCGATTCTATAGTCATTATGAAAAATATTTAAAATATAATCTACATCGATACCGAACTCAAATGACCCGATATGGGTACCTTGGTGATTGAAAACCGGCACGGCTACCCGATAATTGATCCCGTAGCGCCCGACTTCCATACCGATCTGTTTTGTCTTGTCGGTATTGACTTTATTGATGATATGACGAAAACTGCTGAGATCATCGCCGAACTTGTCCGGCTGATGGACTCTCAGAAAACTGCGGCTTTTTGTGGTGTGGAAATGCATGATTTTAAGATAGGGATTTTGGGTGCGAAGCTTTTCATAGATGGGAAGGGTCAGCTTTAAAAGCTTCTCCCGGTCACCTTTTTCAAATGCATCGATCGTCTCGTCATTCAGTAAAATACTGTTGGCAACCGATTCGTAGTGTTCGGTTACCAGTTTAAACGTATTGGTATAAATCTTGGAAGCGATATTTTTTTCTTCGCTGACCACAGTATCTAAAACTAAAACATACTGTAAATGGCCCATATATAAAAATATGGCGGTAATACAACTGATGAGTGTCAATAATAGAAAGACAATTCGTTTGGATATACGTAAAACTTCCAATTAAATTGGCCCTCCTATTATTTATTATGAGATAAAATTTTTATCAAAAAGTTATTATATTATAGCTTTTTTTTATGATAAAAGTCTAAAAGTTTAAATATGGAAAATTGAATTAATTATGATGAGTTAAACTGGAATGGTGCACGTTCTAAGCCTATAAATCATCTTCTTAGCTTTATTTTAATGAGCTTCACACCCAAATCAAAATATACTTCCTTTACTAAAATAGATAAAAAATTATGAGGAATATCCCTATGCCATTTTCAAAACTTGGACTCTCATCCTCAATACTGCAGGCTTTGGACAAGAGCGGATACCGTGAGCCGACCCCTATCCAGGAAAAAGTAATTCCTCTCGTACTCGAACATCATGACATTATGGCGAGAGCCCAGACCGGAAGCGGCAAAAGTGCGAGTTTTGTCTTGCCGATTTTGGAGCTTTGGTCGAAAAGCAGAGGCGAGGGGAAAGCAAAGATCAAAGCGCTCATCCTGACCCCGACACGGGAACTGACCCTGCAAGTTGCGGAAACCTTTGTTACGATGGGGGCTTTTTTACCGAAAAAACCGAAGATTGTCAGTGTTATCGGCGGTGAAAGTATCGGGGATCAGCTGTACGCGATTCAGCAAGGGTGTGACATTCTGGTGGCAACATCGGGGCGATTGCTGGATGTTGTCAAAAAGAAACAGATGAATCTATCGCATCTGGAGTTTTTTGTATTGGATGAAGCCGACAAGATGCTCGATCTCGGTTTTGCCGAAGAACTGGAACTGATACTCCAAGAGATCCCCGCACAGCGCCAAAACCTCCTCTTCTCCGCAACCTATCCTCCTAAAATGTTACTGATTGCTTCCCGAATCACCCAGACTGCTGTCGAAGTAACCCTCGAAGCGGAGGAACCGACGGTAGAGAGTATCACGCAGCGTGTGATCGAGGTCAATCGCGAAAATCGCGGTCCGCTGCTCAGACATCTGTTAACCACCGAAAAATGGGAACAGGTTCTTGTTTTTATGGCGAACAAGCGAGCCGCTGACAACATTGCGATGAAATTTAAAAAATACGGATTTGAGGCAGAATCTTTTCACGGCGATCTGGTTCAGGAAGATCGGACGTATACATTGAATCAGTTCAAGGCCAAAAAAATCAAAATCTTGTTTTCTACCGATATCGCGGCGAGGGGACTGGATATCGATGATATCAGCTGTGTCATCAATTTCGACCTGCCGCGCTCTCCGGCGGATTATATCCACCGCATCGGACGTACGGGGCGTGCCGGAAAATCAGGTGTGGCGGTATCATTTATCGCCTATGAAGATATGGACCATTTTGCGCTCATCGAAAAACGCTCTAACATCAAGCTTCCGCGCGAACAGATTGAAGGGTTTGCTCTTACGGGGACACCGCCGCCGAAAGTCAAAGGGCCTGATCCGGTAAAAGGAAAAGGGAAAAGTAAAAAAGACAAAGCCCGAGAATTAGCCGCCAAAAATGCAAATCTATCAGGAAACAAATGAATAGGCTTATCGATTTGCTTGCCCAAAAAACCGGACTTAGCCATCCGGTCATCGGCAATATACTTAAACTTCTCGAAGAAGGCTCAACGATCCCCTTTATCGCCCGTTATCGAAAAGAGATGACGGGGGGTGCTACGGATGAGCAGCTTCGTGATTTCGACAGTGTCTATACCTATTCAAAAAAACTGCTAGAACGGAAAGAGGAAGTAGGACGCTTGATTAGTGAACGTTCCATTCTGAGCGATGATTTACGTGCACGGCTCAATTCTGCCGCGACACTTCAGGAGGTAGAAGACCTCTACCGCCCTTATAAAGAGAAGAAAAATACCCGTGCGAGTGCGGCGATATCTGCGGGGCTGGAGCCTTTGGCCGATTTACTCGAAAGCGGCCGGTTGGAGCTGAACGAGTTTACCAAGAGAGCGGAGAGTTTTGTCAAAGGCTCCGTGGCCACATGTGATGATGCGATCAAAGGTGCGCAGGATATTTTGGCGGAGCGATACAGTGATGATCCGCGCGAACGGGATTACTGGAGAAAACAATTATTCGATTATTCCTCCTTTGAGATTAAAGCCTCCAAAGGGCTCAAAGAAGAAGGACTCTTTGCCAAACTCGCCGGAAAAACGGAGAAAATATCGACGATTCCCTCTCACCGCTATCTCGCGATTATGCGCGGAGTGAGCGAGAAAGAGCTGAATGTCAAAATTACTCTCGATATGGATCGCGTAGAGAATGCACTACTCCGCTACCGGATTCCAAAACAGGCGAAAAGCTCACAAAGCCTTATTTTGGCGAGCTACCTGGACGGATTTAAACGGCTTCTTTTCCCTTCCTTGGAACGGGAAATCCATGCCATGATCAAAGAAAAATCCGATACGCAGGCGATCAATACCTTCGGCAAAAACCTCTCACAGCTCTTGGGTGCTCCTCCCGTCACGAAACGTGCCATATTAGGGGCCGATCCGGCCTATCGGACAGGGTGCAAACTCGCCGTAGTGGATGAGCACGGAACCTATTTGGATCATGCCGTCATCTACCCGACTCCGCCGCAAAGTGATTATGAAAAAAGTGCAAAAACACTCAAACAGCTCGTACAGCGTTATGGGATCAATGCAGTCGCTATCGGCAACGGAACGGCTTCACGGGAGACGCAGGAGTTTTTTGCCCGACTGAATCGTGAAGAGGGGTTGAATCTTACCTATACGGTTGTCTCCGAAGCGGGTGCATCGGTCTATTCGGCTTCTAAAATCGCTCAGGATGAGTATCCCGAGCTTGATGTTACGATACGCGGTGCGATCTCGATTGCTCAGCGGCTGCGCGATCCGATGGCGGCTTTGGTCAAGATTGATCCCAAATCGCTCGGTGTAGGGCAGTATCAGCACGATGTCGATCAAAAACAGTTGGAGAAAAAACTTCATGAGGTGACCGAAGATCTGGTCAATCGAATCGGCGTCGATCCCAACAGTGCTTCAGCCTCCCTTTTGGCCTATGTAGCGGGGGTAGGGACAAAACTGGCGAAAACGATTATCGAGTACCGAGAACACACCGGAGCGTTTAAAAGCAAGCAGGAACTTCTCAAAGTAAAAGGACTCGGCGCAAAAGCCTACGAACAGTGTGCAGGGTTCTTTCGGATACGTGAGGGAAAAAGCGTATTGGACAATACGGGAATCCATCCCGAGAGCTACAATGCGGCGACTGTCCTCACGAAGCGGTACGATCTCCCGTCCATTACCAAAGACCAAATTCCTGCTCTGGCAAAAGAGTTAGAGATCGGGGAAGCGACACTCGCAGATATCATAGCAGAACTTCGCAAGCCGGGATTCGATCCACGCGAAACGTTGCCGCCGATCATATTCCGTTCGGATTTGACGGATATTAAAGAACTCAAAGAGGGCTCAATCGTCTCAGGGGTTGTCCGAAATATCGCCGATTTCGGTGCATTTGTCGATATCGGATTGAAAAATGACGGATTGATCCATATTTCTCAGATGTCCGAAAAACGGATTTCCCATCCCCTCGAAGTGCTCAGTGTCAATCAGCAGTTGAGTCGTATTCGTGTCGTCGAGGTAGATATTGCCAAAGGGAAAGTTGGATTGAGCTTGAGGGAATAAATAATTTAATTTGTTTTTTAATGTATTTTTTAATGTATTTGGGAATAAAATATTTTTTCGCAAGAATTAACTAATAAATTCCGGTTGCTTCTTTGCAAATTACTCCACAAAGGATTTACCATGTTGCTAACAAGATTTGATCCGTTTAAAGAGTTACGTTCATTAGAAAAACGGATAGGTGAAGCTTTTTCGTCTGATTTGACCAAAGATGTGTTTTCGAGCTTTACCCCCTCCGTCAATACACGAGAAGGGGAGTTCGCCTACCATATCGATGTTGATCTTCCCGGTGTCAAAAAAGAAGATATCAAGGTGAAAGTTGAAAATGGAATCCTTACCCTCAAAGGAGAACGAAAAGAGAAAAAAGAGGTCAAAAAAGAGGATTATTATCAATGTGAGAGCAGTTTCGGCAGCTTTTCCCGAAGTTTTGCCCTGCCATCAAACGTAGATGCCGAAAATATCCATGCCGAAAATAAAGACGGTGTTCTTGAAGTCACTCTGCCGAAAAAAGATGTTAAAAGTGAGTCGGCTAAACAGATCAAAGTGAAATGATTTTCACACCGTTTTAGCTTAAAAAGTTATTTTGATATTGACATAATAGGTTTGGCCGTAATTTCCAAACTCACTTCTATCTCCTCCTCCGTACAAGAGTCCCCCCAGTTTGAGGCTACTATCGTTATCCAGCGAATAGGTGAGGGAGGGACTCCAAAAGAAACTGCCATCTTCCGTATTCACGATCGCGGAAAACGAACCATACAGCAGAGGATCAAACTCATAACCGCAATTTATCCCCCCGTAATCGTGTGCGCGAACCAGATTGTCCGGCGTCCCGGAAGGGAGCCGAAGGAGAAGTTCTCGTTCAAATGTTTTGGAGGTGTGGAGCCACTCCAGTGCCACACTGAAAGAGTTTTCAAATGTGTAGTCCGCACCGATCAGCCCTTGAAAAAACTGTTGGTGAAGAAGCTTGTCATCGAACCATCCCCCCTCTGAACGCAGTTCGATCCCCGTTTTCATCAGTTCGCCTTCCAGCTCATATCCGATCATACCCACGTCATCCGCACTGACTGCATCGATCGCCGCATCGGCAATATCGAGAAGATATCCTTTTATCCGTCCGGCATATTTGAAACTATCATCTGAGCGCTGGGCGACAACGGCCGTCATCTGACTCAGATCACCGGGAGAATAGGTATACGCCAATGAGAACATACCGTTTACTTCATCGGGCTCCAGTGCCAGAGGATTTTTGGCGTTGAATAGATCGGTCGGGTTCCAAATGCGCCCTACACCCATGCTCATCTTTTGGAGTCCGAAACTGAGGCGGTGTCTCTCATCGGCATATCCGCCGTAGAGACGATAGATTCGGCCATTGAGCTCGCCCTCGGTGTAATCATAGGTTTTACTCCGTGTTGCAAACGGGGTATCGGAGCGAACCGAATCGGAGATTTGGAATGAGGTACTGTGGATGACGGCATTGCCGAGATGGTTTTGCAAATCGCCTATTGCAGTCACAAACCAGTTGTTTTCTCGGATGTTTTCCGTGATCCGGAATCGGTTATAGTTGTACCATTCGTGTTCTCCGGTTCCGTTGATCGGCATATTGAGCGTAAAGTTGCTGTTCTCAAATGTCGACTCCGTCTCGGCGCCATAAGCGGCCAACGATAAACATAATCCGGCTAAGCACTTTTTTATCATTGACGTTTGATGTCCTCGAGAATTTTTCCGTCGCGCAGGACGATGGAACGGCGTGCTTTTTGGATCACCATCGGATCATGCGAAGAGAAGATGATCGTCACTTTCTCCTCTTCATTCAATCGGCGCATCAGCTCCATCAGCTTTTCTCCGTTTGCAGTATCCAGATTGGCGGTCGGCTCATCGGCAAGGATAAGTTTCGGTTTGCTCGCTACCGCACGCGCCACGGCAACACGCTGCTGCTGTCCGCCGCTGAGATGATCGGGAAGCTTGTTCAAATAGGCGTCGATATCGAGTTCACGCGCTACTTCCAGCGCTCGCGCATCGCATTCGTTTTGAGAATATCCTAAAAGGCGCATCACATACTCGATGTTCTCTTTGACGTTTAAAACCGGAATCAGATTATAGGCCTGAAATACAAATCCGATATTCTCTCTGCGAAACAGTGCGAGCTCATTTTCATCCAGCGATGTGATGAGTGTCCCATCGAGCTCGACACTCCCCTCGCTGGGTGTATCAAGTCCGCCGATGATGTTGAGTAAGGTGCTCTTTCCGCTCCCGCTGGGGCCGGATATGACGATGAATTCCTCTTTTCCGATGGCTAGATCGATACTTCTCAGCGCATTGGACTCGCTTTCACTCCCTTCATGGAATACTTTTTTGATTCCGCTGATATTTAGAAAACAAGACATGATTCAACCTCCAAGAATTTTAGCGATGTAAAGCGGCCGACCGTGTGGGTTTCCTGCTGAAGAAAACCCGGTATTAACGTAGAGATCGTTTGGCCTATAGTTATCATTGTGCCTGCTCGCTGATGGATTGGATGGGATTACGCTTTTTGAGCGTTCGGATCGGGATGATCGTCGCTGAGAGTGTCGCGAGCAAAACACTGACAAAGGAACCGGTAAAATAATCGATCCTGAGAATCGCATGAATACTCGAATCCATCCCGAAGATAGCAAAAGCATCGCTCAATCCCGAAAGATCCAGCCCATACACTTTGAAATACCACAGCAAAGTACCTCCGATCAATGCTCCGGCAAGGTAGCCGCTTAACGTAATCAGCAAGGATTCATAAATGATGAGACGGGCGACATCGCGAAACTGCGTCCCGATCGCCATCATGATCCCGAATTCCCGCACCCGTTCCAAAACCGACACGAGGACGACGCCGAAAATACCCAAAGTTGCGACAATGAAAATAAAAGCGGAGCTGATTCGGTTGTAAATCTTCATCATCGCCTCCCCCTCATACAAAGAGGGGTAGAGTTCCCGATAGGTGTAGATGGCAATATCCTTGTCCGAAATCTTCGGTGACAAAGCATGTTTCACCGTATTGTCATCTTCTTGATGATTGAGCAATACTGCGATCTCGGTAGCGCCTTCTATCCCCGTAAGGATACGGAGTCTGTCGATATCCATCAGCAGCCCGTTACTGTCGATCGACATATTGTTCGTTTTGAGTATCCCCGTGACTTTCAGGGCGACGGAGACGACCTCGTTATCGGTATCTTGTACCGTGACGATCACTTTTTTACCGATATCGACCTTGAGCTTTCGTGCCAGACGGTACCCGATCAAAGCGCCGCGTCCCTGTTTATCAAAAGTATATTTCCCTTGAGTGAGAAAATTTTCCAGCTCTGAATGGGATGCTTCACGTTTCAGATCTACCCCTATGACATTGACGCCCTGCGAGTAGCCTGCCGTGGCAATCAATCCGCGCTGGCTCAGGCGGGTCACATAACTGCGGATACCTTGCTGATTATCCAGTATTGCCGTGATCTTTTGGGGGTTGTCAATGTGAAATTTAATATTATTATCCGAACGAAATCCCTTGTGCTGGATCGAGACGGTTCCGCTGCCGGTCTTGATCGAGTTTTGGGTGATCTGTACCATCATCCCCTCATACATCCCCTCCATCAGCAGCAGCCCGATCATCGAAATAGCGATCATCAGGGAGATCAATACGGCGCGCCCTTTTCGACGGAGGATATGCAGCAATGCCATCTTGAAATAGAGGGAGTTGTCAGGGCTAAACATAGCGTATCGCTTCGGTCGGGGTAAAACGGTTGATCATGGCGATCGGATAAATTACGGTTAACAGATTCAACAGCATCATTATCAGCATCTCTGCCATGATTCTGGACGGATTGTATTCGGCGGGAAAATTTGTTTCTGCAACTATATTGTATTGTTTGCCATACTCTTCGGCATCCACATCGGCCAAAGAGGTAAGTTCGATAGGGTGTTTTTCATAATAGCTGCTGGCATAGCCTCCGGCTCCTCCCCCGATACCGACGCTCAAAACTCCAAGGATAAGTGTCTCGATCAGCAACATCCCCATTACCTGAGCCGGCGTCGTTCCGATGGCGCGCAGTATGCCGATCTGGCGGATACGTCCGTAGACGGAGAGAAAAGCGAATATTCCGATCACGAAAAAGATGACGATAAAAAAGATCCCAAGGGTGATGTAGCCGAAGATCGCATCGATATCCATCGCTAAAATCAGATCTTCCATCGTTGTCTTGTAGTTTTTAACCTCCAGTGTATTCCCTACCGCATTTTGGGCATACACCGTCACTGCATCGATCTGTGCGATATCGTCCGGGTTCGCAATGATGTGGGTGGCGATATTGCCGCTGTGCATCACTTCGTCAAAGTACTTTTTGTTTACGAAACCTGCGCCGTTGTCGAACTCATAGAGCTTCGTTTTAAACAGCCCTTTGACCACGAGATTATCAGCCGCAAACGAATAGTCCGCCCCCGTCGAGATGAACGAGAGGGTATCCCCGATACCGACTCCAAGCCGTTTTGCCAACTCTACCCCAAGATAAAGGGCATTCGTGTCCTCACTGCTCAAATATTCCCCCGCAACCAGTGAGCGTTTGAGGCGCGATACCTCCGCCTCGTTTTCAGGCTCTATCGCGGTGAACATTCCCCCGATAGACTGTTCATCGGTCGAATAAAGCGCATACGACTCGAACCGTTCCGTGATCACCCCGAGCCCATTGACCCCGGAAAGCTCTTGTTTAACCTTATCCGCATCAAAGATCAGATTGTCAAAATTCGGATTGTCTTCAAATGCGCGGTTAGTCACCTGTAGATACCCCGGATAGACCTCGACGCTGGAGCGGACCAGTTGATCATGACTTCCGTTATGCAATGCATCGACAAAGATAAAGAGGGCTGTCGCAAAAGTACTCAGCAAGAGAGTGACGACCGAACGTTTTTTGTACGTTATCAGTTCCCGAAGCGCCATTTTTAAGAGGATCATTGACTGTACCGTACGAGAGCATTTTTGGTAAATCGCGAATCATCGATCACCGCATTGAAATCGACATCCTCCATCGTTACGACCGTCTTATTCTTTTTCTTATCCAGCGGGACAAGCGTCATGACGGTGGGGAGATAGCGATCACCGTATACCTTCACCTCACTGTAGGTCAGGATACGCTGCTGTTCACCTTCTTCATTATAGAAGATCGCACGCAGAGGTATGCAGTGGACTTTTTCCACCTCCATGACGATCTTTCCCCATACTACGGCGGCCTCTTCTTTAGGATACAGCGTAAGCGTATATTTTTTTGCATCTTCGGAGGTTAGCTGCGCGTTGTAATCATCGACGATCGAGCTCTCTTTGGCCATATCGTCGTTCGTAAAATCACTCCCCATCCAGCTTTGCATCATCATCGAACTGGGGATCTTGATGGTCTTTTCGATCTTTGGGACATACTGCCACATCGTCGACTCGACTTTTAAAAAGGTGATCCCGCGATCTTGCTTGGGATAAAGCACTTTGATAAAACTTTTCTCATGTCCGCGGTTCCAGCTTTCCATGATCATCGTCCGTTCCCCGCGTGCCGTCGTGACCGACATCGTGATTTTAGAATAGCCGCTGTCGCTTTGGATATTGTGTTCGACATTTTTGATGATTGCATCAGGGCTTATTGCCCATACGGAGACGGAAAAAAACAATATAAAAAGTAACTTATTCATCATTCATCTTTACTGTCAAAATAAAATCATTTCAGGAAATTTTTTTTCAATAGATATTCTCATTGTGGATTATTTTCCCTAATAAAACTAATTATAAACTATTTTGTTTTTTTTAGAGACTTATTGAAATATTTTTTGCTACAATTTAGTAACTGGAGAGAGTTGATCTACTTTTATTATTCAGATATTTCTTGACAGTTTTATTAAAAAAGAGGGGTTACTATGTCAACAAAACTCATTATTGTCACTGATTTACAGCGTTTTAAGCTCTTTTCGATCAAAGAAGACCCGATGGGAAGAGAATCCGTTGAACTTGTCCAAAGTATCGACAGTCTTGAAACGCATCTGCGTTTAAGAGAAAAAGTTTCGGACAGAAAAGGAAATTTCCAAGGAGTCGGAGCGAGCGGATCAGGTGAAAACCATAATCTAGCATTGGAAGAAGAACATCGCCGAATCAAAGAGATCGCGGCACAGATCACCAATAACCTGCAAGCATGTAGCTATGATTCCTGGTATTTTGCGGCTCCCAAAGCGATTAATAACCAAATCGTCGAATTGATCGATCCAGCACTCAAAAGTACGATGACGATCAACCTTCATTCTGATCTGACTAAAACTCCGGACGATCAATTGTTGGAGCATTTTACAAAATAAAGAGGGATCAGACACTTTTTTAAAAGGAGTCACAATGTCGTCATTAGCATGGTTATCCAGCAGACTTGATGATGGAAGAATTGCCTGTGAAGCATGCAATCAGCATTGCAAGCTTCATGAGGGCGAATATGGTATTTGCGGTATTCGTAAAGTTGAAAATGGGGAGCTCCGTCTCCTCACCTACGGCCTTGCGGCAGCCGTCAATGTCGATCCGGTTGAGAAAAAACCGATGTTTCATTTCCTTCCGGGTTCGAGTATCTTCTCCTTCGGGACGGTCGGATGCAATTTTTCGTGTAAATTCTGCCAAAACGCCGATATCTCCCAATATCCTAAAGAACATAACCATGAGATCGCAGGACGTTCACTTTCGCCTCGTGAAGCGGTCGATTTGGCACTTGAATACGGATGTGACAGCATCGCTTACACGTACAACGAACCGGTCGTCTTTTTCGAATACACCTATGATACCGCTAAACTTGCACACGAAGCGGGACTCAAAAACGTCTACGTCACGAGCGGATACGAAACCCATAAAGCGATCGATACGATTGCTCCGTATTTGGACGGTATGAATATTGATATCAAAGGGTATAGCCAATCATTTTATAAGGATATCTGCGGAGGATCCCTAAAACCGGTACTTGATACCATAGAATATGCCCATAAAAAGGGGATTTGGGTCGAAACAACGACGCTTCTTATCCCCGGATACAACGATTCGGAGGATGAGATCCGCGCAATTGCCGAATTTCAGTTCAATCTTGACCCTGCCATGCCGTGGCATATCAGCGGATTTCATCCTATGTATAAAATGACCGATGTCCCCAGAACACCCGCATCGACGCTTCGCCGTGCCTACGAGATCGGCAAAGAGGTTGGATTGAAATATGTCTATGTCGGAAATATCGATGATGAAGCCCGCGAATCGACCTATTGTCCTCACTGCCATAAGTTGGTCATTGACCGGCACGGTCATATAGGGCAGTACGTCACCAACCATTTGATCAACGCAAACGAATGTCCTTACTGCGGTACAAAAATCGAAGGAGTTTGGCATTAAGATATGAAAAAAATGACCCTTCATGAGTTGTTTTTGGCATTCGGTACCTCTGAGGAGGGATTGAGTGATGAAGAAGTTGAGCGAAGACATCTTCAGTATGGGTTCAATGTCCTCTCCAAAATTCCGACGCTCCCGTGGTATTCTAAATTAGTCACGCAATTTACCCATTTTTTTGCTCTTTTACTGTGGGTAGCCGCAGCCATCAGTTTTGGTATTGCCTGGAGCGATCCTGAGTCGAATATGCTGGCGGTCGGATGGGCGATTGTGATTGTGATCATTTTGAACGGCGCATTCGGATTTTATCAGGAATATCGAACGGAAAAAAGCTTGGAAGCACTCCGGAATATGCTCCCGTTAAAAGTAAATGTCTATCGTCACGGAACTGAACGTACCGTTTTGGCGAGCGAACTTGTTCCGGGGGATATTGTACTTCTGAAAGAGGGAGACAAAGTTCCCGCCGACATGTATCTGATCCATGCGTTTGATTTGTGGATTAATGAAAGTACCTTGAATGGGGAAAGTGAGCTGGTTTCTGCGGATACGGCAGAGAGCGGTCATATCAAAAATATAGTGTATTCGGGAACGTATGTCGTAAGGGGCGAAGCCCGCGGGCTGGTTTTTGCTATCGGCAAAGAGAGCCGGTACGGAACGATTGCGGCATTGACACAGAGTGTGGAAGCGGGAGAGAGCCATCTTCAAAAAGAGATAGCCCATATCTCCAAACTCATTGCATTGACATCTCTTGTGATCGCGGGAAGTCTGATTTTTATCTCCAAACTCGGAGACAACGAATTATGGAAAACTTTTTTATTTTCACTCGGTGTTTTGGTTGCTTTGATCCCTGAGGGGCTGCTGCCGACCGTTACGCTCTCCTTGGCCTTCGGAGCGCAGCGAATGGCATCGAAAGGTTTTTTAGTCAATGGCCTTTCCGTGATTGAAAATCTCGGAGCGGTAACGGTGATTGCGACCGATAAAACGGGGACCATTACTCAAAACAAGATGAAAGTAGAAGTCTGGGGGGAGGATCAACAGCCGCCCCTTAAGGAACTTCTGGATGCCGCTCTTTTATGCAATCGTGCCGATGCTTCAAACGGTGACCCGGTAGAACAGGCCCTTTTCAGCTTTGCTGATGGTTATACCGATGTCGCTCGCAGACGGGGTGAATATCCCCTTGTGCATGAATATCCGTTTGACTATCATCTTAAGAGAATGTGTACCGTACACTCTGCTAAAGATGGATTTTCAATCTTCTGTAAAGGGGCACCGGAAGTCATTTTGCAATTATGCGATGAGGTTGTTACCGCAAACGGTAAAAAAGAGCTGAACGAAATTGAATACCGAAATCTGATCGACAGGCACGATGCTTTGGCCGCACAGGGGTATCGTGTTATCGGATTTGCTTCACGCGAATACAGCGTACTCCCCTCATCACGGCAAGAAGCTGAACAAGGACTGAGTTTTGTCGGTTTTATTGCGATGGTAGATCCATTGCGCGATGATATCATTGAAGCAGTCTCAGAGTGTCGTAAGGCGGGCATACGCATCGTCATGATTACGGGGGATCATCCGCTGACAGCGGCTGCGATCGGGATGAGGGCAGGAATTGTCACTGCAATGGCAGAAGTGAGTACGGGAGAATATCTCGATACCCTCCCGGCGTCGGCAATCAAACGGCTATTGCGTAAAAACCATGTATTTGCACGCGTGTCACCGGAACAGAAACTTTATCTTATAACGCTTCTAAAAGAGATGGGCGACATGGTGGCAGTAACGGGAGATGGAGTCAATGATGCTCCGGCACTCAAGCGTGCCGATGTCGGTATCGCTATGGGATCGGGTACCGATGTGGCAAAGCAGTCTGCCGATGCTATTTTGATGGATGACCATTTTGCAACGATAGTAAAAGGGATCGAAGAGGGGAGAACCGTGTATGAAAATATACGCCGCTTTATCACCTATATGCTAGCCAGTAACTTGCCCGAAGCGGTGCCATATGTTTTGTTTTTTGCGTTCGGCCTTCCTTTGGCGCTCCCGGTTGCAATGGTGCTTGCCATTGATCTGGGAACGGATATTTTGCCGGGGATGGCACTCGGGGCAGAGCTGCCGCATAAAGCATTGATGAGAAAAGCCCCGCGAAAACGAAAAGATCACATTTTAACGATGGGCGTATACCTGAGAGCCTTCGGATTTTTGGGACTGTTGAGTGCCGTGATGTCTATGGGGCTTTTTTGGATTTATCTCACCGCACACGGTTGGAACGGGGAACCTTTGTCCTGGAATAACCCTCTCTATCTTGAATCGGCAACATTGGCCTTTGCCTCTATTGTTTTTGCCCAGATCGGCAACGGTTTGTCCTGCCGCAGCCAAAGAGAATCTCTTTTCACCATCGGTTTGTGGAGCAACCGCTATTATTTGGGCGGAGTTGTTGCTGAGATCGGGTTATTGGCGCTTCTTATTTTTGTCGCCCCTTTCAGTACTATTTTTGGTACTTCCGCATTTGATCCGATCTATTGGTGGGCAGTTATTGCAGTGACATTCATCATACTAGCGGCAGAAGAGCTTAGAAAAGGGCTGGTACGTTATTTAGAGAAGCGCTAAAGCGTATGCTCATACGATAAGGGGGACGAACTGGAAGCCGTAGAGCTCAGAACGGGTTATCGCTCCATTCTCGTTTTTTGTGATACGCCAAATGCTGTTTTGAACCGGAATAACGAGTATGCCTCCGGGGTTGAGCTGATCAAAGAGAGACTCCGGTATTTTCTCAGCACTGGCTGAGACCAGTATCCGGTCATAAAAATGGCCCGGTTTGCCTAGAATCGACGGCGAAGCCAGTTCGATTGACGCATTGGTGATAGGAATTTTTTTCAAATTGCTGCGGCCGTATTCAACGAGTGCCGGGATTCGCTCGATCCCCTCAACAAACCCGCTTTCACCGACAATGGAAGCCAGGAGTGCCGTCGTCCAGCCTGATCCCGATCCAATATCCAAAATAGTGTTTCCGGATTCCGGACACAGCAGTTCCAACATGACGGCAACCGTATAGGGTTGGGATACCGTTTGCCCCTCACCGATCGGCAGAGGATGATCGATATACGCCTCTGAATGATAGACTTCGGGGACGAAAAAAATACGGTCACATTTACGGAATGCATTGATAAGTACCGGAGAGCGAAGGACGCTTGAATTGATCAGGTGCTCGATGAGCTCTCGATTGTTGTACATCTCAATCCGCCATGATACTCATGAATGTTTTTCTTTTCCGAGTATTTGTTCGATGTTATAAAAAAGATTCGGATATTTTTGTTTGATCTCACTGACCAGCCAATCAAGGTCAAGATCCACAATCGTACTGTCCGGACGGCTTTGGGCGAGTGAGCGGATCCGATCCATGGCGACTTCCCATACATCATGAAAATCGATCGGCAAACGCTGCATAATCGCTTTTTCAAGCTTGAGCTGAAAACTTTCACTTTGGGTGATACTGAGGAGCTGTATGATTTTGGATAGGGATTCAACAGAGGTGAGGGTATAGATATGTTCCTCTTCATCGATAATGATCCACGGCTGTTCCGGGTTCCAGCTTCCTTGCAGCAATTCCAGCTCTTTATGGCGTTCATCCGAGCCGCTGCTCATTTTGATAACGGTCATTTCTGAGGGGTGTACCCCTATGTTCTCGGCAATCTCTACCAGTGATCTATTTAAGTGTTCGGGATAGGTCATAGGGAATCTTTTATTCGCCTACGACGGTTCGTGCCCACGGAATCGCTCTTAATCTCTCAACCGGAATGGGTTTGTGGGTTTTTTCACAAATTCCGTACGTCCCCTGAACGATACGTCCCAATGCGGCATCAATTTCCGCTATCTGATTTTTTAACTGAAGAAGGAGAGCCTGATCCGTGGTATTGTCGATTTCAAGTTCTGCCATGTCTTCCAAATCACCGATCTCCTCTTCGGTTCCGATACTGCTTACTTCCGCTAAGATCATTTCGATATTCTTTTCGATTTTTGTTTTTTCTGCTCTGAGAAGCGCTTCAAATTCTTTGAGGTCCATATTTTCTTTGTTACTCATAATGTCTCCTTCGGTAATAAAATATTCTTCTTTTACATCATAACAAAAAAAAAATAATAATGTCTAGAAAAAACATTTTTTGAACTATTTCGTATAAAGACCCTTCGACATTCTTTTGACAACCTGTCCACGATTTGGGTAAACTAAAGAACTTTATAGAGCGGAATATACAATGAAACAGATGATGCAGATATACCGGGACAATCGATCAGCGGTAGAGGGTTTTTTGTTAACGACGATCAGTGACAATCCTCACCAAGATTTTGATAATGCGCAGGTGAAGAATTTTTTCAAGCGGCTTCCCTGTCTAACCGATATGTATCTGCTGGATGCTTCAGGGGAACAGATTACTCCGACATGGCGCAAAAATGACCATGATATGAGTTTAAAAGGGTCTGACCGATCCTATTTTATCAACCGAATACAGTTTGATGAAAAAGGCAACTATATCTCCAGTCCGTATATTTGTGCCAACAGCGGTCAGCCAAAAGTCTCGGTTGCCCGTAAATACCCCGACGGAAAGATCGCCGTTTTTGATCTCGATGTGGTTGCGGTGTTGAGCAAGATGCATTTGATCGACAGCAACCGCCTCATCTCCAAACTTTCCGTCGCCGTCTATGCCCTGTTAGGCGGCGGGTTGGTATTGTTGGCCCTTTTCCTCGGGGTCTATGGTCTGATCGGATTTGCGAAAGCACTCATGAGTTTCGGAGACGAAACACTGCAGTATGTCTTTAAATCGATTATCGGTATAACGCTGGCGATCGCGATTTTTGATCTCTCCAAAACGATTTTGGAACAAGAAGTGTTCTACCGTTCGCTGACTCCAGAAGAGGGGAGCGAATACAAGACGCTGACCAAATTTTTGACCTCTATCATTATCGCTCTTTCGATCGAGTCACTGATGGTCGTCTTTAAAGTAGCGATCGATGATATCCGCAACATGAACTATGCGTTCTATCTCATCAGCGGTGTCGGTATTTTGATCATCTCCATGGCGGTACTCAACTACGTCAGCCGAAAAAAACATGAAGGACATGAGTAATTGCTCGAAATATCTAATACGGTCACTATTCCCGATTCCGAAATGGAAATCACCGCCATACGCTCTCAGGGAGCAGGGGGGCAAAATGTCAACAAAGTTTCTACGGCCATCCACCTCCGCTTCGACATCAATGCCTCTTCTTTACCCGATTTTTACAAAGAACGTCTGCTAGAACTCAACGATCACCGCATTACCAAAGACGGGATCATCAACATCAAATCCCAAGAATCGAGAAGTCAGGAAGAGAACAAAGAAGCGGCATTGGAGCGGCTCAAAGAACTGATCAAAAGCGTCACCGTCGTTCAAAAAAAACGTCGACCGACCAAACCGACGAAGAACTCTCAGAAACGGCGGATGGACAGTAAAACGAAGCACGGGAACATCAAAAAGATGAGGGGAAAAGTAAACGGTAGAGAAGGGTGATGAAATATTCTCCGAAGACTGCTGAAATTTTATATGTTTTGAATTAGATTATTGAAAAAAAAGTATTTTTTATGATTTTTTGGTTGTATCCTAGAACTATGTTCGCTAAAATGTGATTAATTTATGATGTTAAATTATTTTAACCAATGAATTTATCACATATTTTTTCATGGTCGTTTAAAAAATGCATATCAAGAAATAAAAAAGAATGAGGAACCATAAAAAATGAGGGGAATTATTTTTAGAACATTTACTAATTTTATTGAAACTAAATTTGGTTATGAAAAAGTCGACAATCTTTTATTGTCGGATACCTATCCTAATAAGGGAGGGTTTTCTACCGCCGGAAACTATGATGTCAAATATTTACATTCTTTGATAAAGAACAGTGCCTACCTCTTTAAAAACTCCCAGGAACAAGTTCAAGAAGCATTCGGAAAATTTGCTTTTGGATTTTTGCTCGATAGATTTAAAGCTTCGTATCAAGACAATGCCAGCCATTTACATTCAAACAATGCCTATGATTTTTTAGAGAATTTAAACATTATCCATTTTGAAGAGTTAAATAAACTCTATCCGGACGCAAAATTTCCCAGGTTTGAACTCAATCGTCTAGAGAAAGAGCATATAATTATCGAGTATTGCAGTGCTGTGAATATCCCGCATTTTGTTTTTGGTTTATTACAAGGGTGCCTGAAATATTATCAAGATGATTCCGAAGTGATTATGAGCAAAGAGTGCGGATACAAGATTGTTGATGAAAACAAATCCCCTGTACATCGTTTTGAGGTGAAAAAAAATGGATAAAGAGGCACTTTTACGACAACTTGAGCGAGAACAGTTCGCCCGATCTGAAACGGAAGAAATTCTGGAACGGATTACCTTGGAACTCCATCGTTCCAATCAGACGCTTCAGGGCTATTTGCACGAAAACGAATCCTTGCTGACGCAATACAAAAAAGCTGTTGATGAGGGGACGATTGTTTCTAAAACGGATAAACGAGGAATTATTATCTATGTCAATGACGAGTTTTGCAGAATCAGCGGATACGCACGCGAGGAACTGATCGGAAAGTCTCATAATATTGTCAGGCATATGGAGATGCCCAAAGAAGCGTTCAAAGATATGTGGTCAAGACTTAAAGCGCATAAGAGCTGGAAAGGGACTGTCAAAAACAGAGCCAAGGACGGCACGGCGTACATTGTCAAAGCGACCATAACACCTATTTTGGATATGAATGATGATGTGCAGGAATATATTGCCATCCGTGAAGATATAACCGAGGTGTACAATCTTCAAAATGAGATCATAGAGACACAAAAAGAGATGCTGGAGCGTCTTGGTGATTTAGCCGAAACACGTTCAGAAGAGACCGGCCGGCACGTTCACAGAGTTGCAGAATACTCTGCATTGCTCGCGAGATATTATGGTCTGGATGAAAAAGAGATAAGCCTGATAAAGATGGCCTCTCCCATGCATGATATTGGCAAAATTGCGATTCCTGATTCTGTCTTGCTAAAGCCTGGCCGTTTAGACAAAGAAGAATTCGCCATTATGAAAACCCATGCGGAAAAAGGGTATGAAGTTTTTAAAACTTCAAAACGGGATCTTCTGCAGGCCGCTTCGATTATAGCCTATGAACATCATGAACGATGGGACGGTGAAGGATACCCCCGACAATTAAAAGGGGAAGATATCCATTTATACGGCCGGATTACCGCGATTGCGGATGTTTTTGATGCCCTTGGTACAGAAAGAGTGTATAAAGAGGCATGGCCGCTGGAGAAAATTCTAGAACTCTTTAAAGAGGAACAAGGCAAACAGTTCGATCCACAATTGATTGAACTGTTTTTTGAAAATATTGAAGCATTTTTAGAAATTCGGAATCAGTTTTCTTAATTTTAGGTAGTTAAGAGTTAAGAGATCTGGAAAAATATTCAACCATATGCTCCAGCGTATCGACTTTCGCATAATCCGCTTCGGGCACTTCTACCCCTGTCACCTCATTCAGCGCCGTTAATATTTTGAGAAAATCAAAGGAGTCAATCTCCAATGAGCGTTGGATATTTTTATCAGGGATGATGTCGGCTTCGTCCACATCGGGGGCGATAAATAGAATCTGTTCGACAATAGCCGCTTTAATCTGATCTTTGGTCATAGTAACTCCTCGGGATGTTGTAATAGGTCGTTCAGTTTTTCGAGAAACTTTGCGCCGGTTCGTCCGTCCGTGGCGCGATGATCTCCCGCGAGGGTCACCTGAATCACTTTACGGATGGACAATGCATCTCCCTCAGCCCAAGGGGTGTCCGTGATCCGCCCAAGCCCTACCAGTGCGACTTGCGGGGGGTAGATGACGCCATAGACACTTTCGACTCCCAAATCGCCGAGGTTGGTGATGGTAATCGTCTGCTGGGTGATTTCGGTGTTGCGCAGTTTGCCTGCACGGGTTCGGGTGATGAGATCATCGAGCGAACGCATCGTCTCATTCAGATCCATGGCACCGGCATTGAGCAGCGCCGGTGTGATGAGTCCTTCTTTACGCAGGGCAATGGCGATTCCGGGGTTGATTTGCGCTTTTATGTCCGGAGCGTCATTTTCCCAAAATCCGTTGAGTTCGGGGACTTCCTCGAGCGCTTTGACCACGGCACGGATAAGGAGGGCGGCGGGGAGGATACGCTCTTTGATCGGGCGTTTTTTGTTCTCTTCTTCGAGCCAGTGCAATGCGGGGGTCATATTGATGGAAGTATTCAGATAATAGTGGGGGATTTCGGCATTGGAGCGGCTCATCGCGCGGGCGATCGCTTGGCGCATGCCGCTTGCTTCAGCTTTTGGAATAGGGGCAGCGGCGGATTCGACCTGTGCCATGCGCACTTCCCCTCCGCTGAGGGCAAGTGAGGAGAGATTAACCCCAAGCTCTTTGGCTTTTCGGCGTGCGGCGGGGGAAGCCTTTATCCGTTCGCTTGGGGCGCTTTCGGGGATAGTCGATTCGGATACCTCCGGCACGTTGGGTACGGGTTCTGATACGGTCGGTACGGATTTTTCTACGGATGGAGTCTCATCGGCAGAACGGATCAGTGCGAGAGGTGTCCCTACCGCGCATTCGGTCTCTTCTTTGACGAGGATTTTTTCGACGATTCCATCTTCGAATACTTCGATTTCAATCACCCCTTTGGATGTTTCAACTTCGGCGATTACCTGCCCTTTGGTAACGCTATCCCCTTCTTTGACGTGCCACTCCATCAAAACGGCTGATTCCATATCCGCCCCGAGAGAGGGCATTACAAACTGACTCATAGTTCCTCCATTATCGTACGTGCCTTCGCGACGATCTTATCGGTTTGCGGCAGTGCCGCATGTTCAAGGTGGGCGGCATAGGGGATGGGGACCTCTGCGGTACAAACCCTGCCCATCGGGGCATCGAGCTCAAAAAAGGCCTGTTCGTTGATCCGGGCCATGATCTCACCCGAAATACTGCCCGATTTCCACCCCTCATCGACGATCAGCACCCGGTGGGTTTTACGCAAGGAAGCCATAATCGCTTCATCATCGAGAGGGCGCAGACTTCGCAGATCGACCACCTCGGCATCGATTCCTTCGGCTGCGAGTATCTCGGCCGCTTCGAGCGCTTTAGAGACGCTGATTCCGTAGGTGATGATACTCAGATTTTTGCCGCTGCGCATCGTTTTGGCTTTTCCGATCGCTAATGGCGGTATCTGCGTATCGAGAGATCCTTTCGTATTGTAAAGAAGTGCATTCTCGAAAATCAATACCGGATCGGGATCATTCAAGGCGAGATGAACCATATCGTATGCGTCCTGCACCGTTGCCGGCGTCAATACTTTGAGGCCGGGAATATGAGCGTACATCCCTTCCAGTGAGTGCGAATGCTGGGCTGCCAGCTGTTTTCCCCCTCCGGTTACCATTCTAATGACCAGCGGAACGTTGAACTGTCCTCCCGACATGTGCAGAAGCGTTGCGGCATTGTTCATGATCTGATCGAGGGCGAGGAGGCTGAAATTGACTGTCATGATCTCGACGATCGGGCGCATTCCGCCCAGTGCCGCACCGATTCCTGCCCCGGTAAACGCCGATTCGCACAAAGGGGTATCGATAATCCGCTCAGGGCCGAAGACCTCCAAAAGTCCCATACTGACAGCATAGCCTCCGCCGTATCGTCCGACATCCTCTCCCATCAAAAAGACCCTTTCGTCTTTTTCCATGATTTCGCGTATAGCCTGCCGTACCGCTTCGCGGTAAGTGATTGTCGTGTTCATTGTACTGCCTCCGGAGAGTAGACGTATTTTTCAAGATCCTCAAGCGGTTCGAAGGTGCCGTTTTCGGCAAATACGACCGCTTCTTCGATAATGGAGGCTATTTCATTCTCATATTTCTCAATATTGATGTCCGGCCATCGCTGATGCAAAAGGGGGAGAGGATCTTTTTTCTTCCACTCTTCGACTTCGGATTTGGAGCGGTAGAGTTCGGCATCAAACATCGAATGGGCACGGAACCGATAGGTGAGGCATTCGATAAATATCGGACCGTTTCCGGAGCGGATCTCTGAGATGGCATTTTCAGCGGCTTCGGCTACTGCTTCGACATCCATACCGTCCACTTGATGGGAGGTGATACGGTAGCATGCGGCTTTGCGGGAAAGATTGGTTTCCGATTCGGAGAATTCCAAGGCTGTCCCCATTCCGTAGCGGTTGTTTTCGCAGACAAAAAGGAGGGGAAGTTTCCACAGTGCCGCAAGATTCAGCGATTCGTGAAACTCCCCTTCGGCTACGGCGCCGTCACCGAAAAAGCAGACGGTAACACGGTTGCGTTTCATCATCTTATCGGCCAGTGCCATTCCCACGGCCAGCGGAAGACCGCCGGCCACGATCGCACTGCCGCCGTAGAAACGGGTTTCGGCATCAAACAAATGCATCGAACCACCCCGTCCCCGCGAACACCCTTGCTCTTTACCGTACATTTCGGCCATGATGCGGTTTGGATGAATGCCGCGTGCGAGAGCCTGCCCGTGTTCACGATAGGTGGCAAGAACGGCATCTTCGGAACTGAGCGCGTGCATGATACCTACGGCTATCGCCTCTTCGCCGATGTAAAGATGCAAAAATCCACGAATCTTTTCGCGGCTGTAGAGTTCTACGCATTTTTCTTCAAATCGCCGGATCAACAGCATTTGTCGGTAAAACTTTTCGGCCAGTGCTCTATCCATTTTCATTACAGCTCCCTTTTAATCTTCCAAAGTAGAGGTATCGCCCTCCGGCAATCCCATTTCCCGTGCTTTCAGGAGACGACGCATAATCTTTCCGCTTCGTGTTTTGGGAAGATTTTCGAGAAAGTCAATCTCTTTCGGAGCCACGGCAACCCCCAGTTTTTTACGTCCGAATCCTATCAGCTCACGGCGGAGCTCTTCGCTCGGCTCGTATCCGGCTTTAAGTGAGACGAATGCCTTGACAAGCTGCCCGATCATGGGGTCAGGCTTCCCGATGACCCCCGCTTCCGCCACGGAGGGATGCTCCATCAACGTACTTTCGACTTCGAAAGGACCTACCATATGCCCGGAAGTTTTGATGATGTCATCAGAACGTCCCACGAACCAGTAATAGCCATCTTCATCTTTGTAGGCCAGATCACCCGAGAGGTACCACCCTCCGGCAAACGATTTGGCATAGCGCTCTTCGTCATGCAGATATCCGCGAAACATGGAGGGCCATCCGGGTTTGATAGCGAGTTCTCCCTCTTTTCCGGGTTCAGCGACTTCACTAACCGTGCCGTCATCGTTATGATGGACGATCCCTGCTTCAATTCCCGGCAAAGGACGCCCCATCGATCCCGGACGGATCGGCTGTGAGAGAAGATTGGCGATCATAATTCCTCCCGTCTCCGTCTGCCACCAGTTGTCATGGATCGGCATTCCCAGTTTATCCGCCCCCCAGACAACCGCTTCGGGATTGAGGGGTTCACCGACACTCTGGATCAGCCGGAGCTTGGAAAGGTCATACTCTTTGAGCGGGTCGGTATCGATCCGCATCAGACGCCGTATGGCCGTCGGCGCCGTGTACCAGACACTGACGCGTTCATCCTGCAATATCCGGTACCATCGTGCTGCATCAAATTCCGATTCATCAACGATATTGGTGACGCCGAGCAGCCACGGTGTGATGATTCCGTACGATGTCCCCGTGACCCAGCCCGGATCGGCGGTGCACCAGTAGATGTCATCCGGATGAAGATCCAGTACGTAATGACCGCTCATCCAGTGGGTATAAATCGCTTTGTGGACATGTACGACCCCTTTTGGCATCCCCGTCGTTCCGCTTGTGAAGTGGAGAATCGACATATCTTCTGGATCGGTGGGCAAAATGTCAAAACGTTCGGAAGCATTGTCCATGGCGTTAGAGAGACAACGTATCTGATCATTCTCGTCTTTTTCGGCATCGATCAGCAGAACATAGCGAAGCTGAGGTAACTGATCGAGAAGAGGGCGGACTTTTTTATCAAAAAGAGTCTGGGTTGTCAGAAGTACTTTGGCATCACCGCGCTGAAGCCGCTGCAAAATGGGGTCAGGACCGAATTGGGAAAAAAGAGGGCAGAGGACGCTTTGATTTTTAAGAATTCCCATAGCGGCGATGTAGAGTTCGGGTAAACGGGTTGAGAGGGTAAAGACCCGGTCACTTTTGGTGATTCCGAGGGATCTAAGAACATTGGCAAATTTGCCACTCAGTTTTTTCATCTCGAGAAAAGTATAGGTACGCCGAGCACCGTTCTCTCCCAACCATATCAACGCGGTTTTATCAGCAAGAGGGCCCTCGGCATGGCGGTCGATTGCTTCATGGGCAATGTTCAGTCCGCCTGAGGGCAATCCGTCAAACTGAGAAGAAATATCTCCCCAGTTGAAAGATGCATATTCCTCATCATAGTTGATCAAATTCGGTGTAACGGTAAATATCTGAGTGCTTTTGTCAATCTGCTCTTTCATCCTGTATCCTCCGAAAACTATAATTCAAGATACGATCGAATAACAGTCTATCATAAGATAAAGTTTATTTTAGTTTCCTTATGAAACAATTGTTACAGAGGTACCAATGAAAAAAACGGACAGCTGGCGAACCATAGAATCGGGAATAAACTCAGCTGCGTGGAATATGGCCGTAGACGAAGCTCTTCTAAACAGTTTTAGAGAGGGGGATTTGCCGATTTTGCGGCTCTATGGATGGGAACCCGCGTTAAGTGCGGGACGTTTTTCCAAGCTTGAGAACAGTATAGATATGGAAAAACTCAAAAAGAAGAACATTTCCTGTGTTCGAAGAATGAGCGGAGGAGGAATCCTGGTACACGGAGGCGATCTCTCCTATAGCCTGATCATGCCGCGCAAATCAGTACGACAAAAAGGGGTCAAAGAGAGTTATCGCACGGTGTGCGGATTTTTGATCCGTTTGTATCATGGAATCGGATATACGGCTGAGTATGCGTGCGATACAGAGTATGAACTCTCCCATTCCGATATTTGTCTGGCCGGCAACGAATCATACGATATCCTGATCGGCGGGAAAAAAATAGGGGGTAATGCGCAGCGTTATACGCGGGAGGCTGTGTTTCAACACGGTTCCATACCGATGCGTTTGGAACCATCGCTCTTTCAATCTTGTTTCTATGGGAATTCGGGACTGGAGCGTGCGGAGTCTCTGGAAAATCTGGGGATTTTGATGACACGTGACCAGCTTTCCCAGCATTTGAAGGAAGCATTTTGCAAAACGTTTGGTGTGAATACCCTTCCGGATACGCTGAATGAATCTGAAGTACGATGTGCTGAGGAACTTTTAGCATCCAAATATACCAATGAAAGGTGGAATATCCATGGTGAGAGCATTTACCCCTAAGCCTCAGTGGCTTCGGAAAAAGATCACGCCGAGTCTTCACCGGAGTGTGGAGAGTGTTTTGGAAGCAGGGAGACTTCATACCATTTGCGAAGAGGCGATGTGCCCGAATATCAGCGAGTGTTTTGCCCAAAAGGTAGCAACGTTTATGATATTGGGAACCCTCTGTACCCGAGCATGCACTTTTTGTGCCGTCAGCCGGGGAAAGCCTTTGCCACCCGATCCGATGGAACCGGAGAATGTGGCACAGGCGGTGAAGCGCCTGGGGCTGAAGCATGTCGTCATTACCAGTTCCACACGTGATGATCTTCCAGATGGCGGAGCCGATCATTTTTGTCAAACGGTACACGCCATCAAAAGGCTGGATAATACGATCATCGTAGAACTCCTGATCCCCGATATGGAAGAGAATGAATCGGCATTGGGCCAGATCTCCGTGAGCGGAGCCGAGATAATCGGGCATAATCTGGAGACGGTACCGCGTCTGTATCACGTTCGTCGGGGATCGGAGTATCAGCGTTCTTTGCGGGTGCTGGAAAAACTTGCATCGTTGAATCCCTCTCTCGCAACTAAAAGCGGGATCATGCTGGGATTAGGGGAAAATGACGATGAGGTTCGCTCGTTGATGGAAGAATTATTAGCTGTCGGCTGCCGCTATCTCAGTATCGGGCAGTATTTAGCCCCTTCTGCTCATCATGCGGCGGTAGTGGAGTACGTAGACCCAAAGCGGTTTGAATTTCTCCGAAACCTGGGAATGAATATGGGGTTTAATTACATTAAAAGCTCACCCTATACCCGCAGCAGTTATATGGCACATGAATATTTGGAGAGACGATGAAACAAGTCGAAGCAGTGGTGATCGGGGCAGGTCCCGGAGGATATGAAGCGGCATTGGAATTGGCAAAAGGGGGGATGAAATGCCTTTTGATCGAACGCTCTAAAGAGCGGATCGGAGGAATATGTCTGAATGAGGGGTGTATTTCGGCCAAAAATTATCTGCAGAGTGCCGACTATGCGGTAAAAGCATCTCATTTTCGAGACTGCGGTGTCTTGATGGAAGTCAACGGTCTGGATATGGAGCGTCTTCGTGATCAAACCGCACGTTTAAAAAATGAGCTTCGTTCAGGTGTCGTATGGCTGCTGGAACAAGCCGGGGTCGAAACACTGTACGGCTCTGCATCGTTTGTTGATAGCCACACGATCGAGGTCTCAGGCGAGAGGATCGGATTTCAAAAGTGTATCATCGCTACGGGGGCAAAGACACGGGACATTCCAGCTTTGGCAGTTGATGGCAGACGAATACTCTCTAGCCGCGAGGTATTTGAACTTTCGTATCTTCCTGAATCGATAGCGATTGTAGGCGGCGGGGCGATCGGATGCGAGTTTGCGACCTTTTTCAGTGCGTTCGGCGTTAAGGTTACACTGATTATACGCGGTACACAGCTTCTCTCAAGCGAGGATGAGGATGTATCCAAAGCATTGCTTCGGGCATTTAAAAAGCGCAATATCAATGTCATCACCTCCGCTGTCGTCGAAAAGGCTCACGTAACAAAAACGGATGTGGAACTCTTCCTTCGGGGGGTGAGCGAAGAGCAAATCCGGTGCGAACTGGTCCTTTGCGCAGCGGGGCGTGTCCCATACACGGATGGACTTTTTCTTGAGAATGCCGGAGTGAAGCTAACCCAAAAAGGATTTGTCGAAGTTAACGAAGCGTTCCAAACATCCCAAAAGGATATTTATGCGGTCGGCGACTGTATCGATACGCTTGCATATGCCCATACGGCGTATGCCGAAGCACGTATTGCAGCCCATAACATTATCAGCGGCGATGCAGAGATCAATTTCCATGTCACGCCATCGACGATTTTTTCCGACCCTCAAATTGCCAGCTGCGGGATGAGAGAGAAGGAAGCGAAAGAGCAAAGCCGTGAAATTGAGGTCAAAAAAGCCTTTTTTAAAGCCAATTCCAAGGCAAAAATCCTTGGAGACGATTCGGGATTTGCCAAAATGGTAGTCTGCGCGCAGAGCGGTGTGATACTGGGGGCAACGATTATCGGTGCCGAGGCGACGGAGATCATTCATGAACTGGTCGTGGCGGTTGAGAAAAAGCTTACGGCTAAAGAACTTTCTTCTATGATTCATGCTCATCCGAGTATTTCGGAAATTGTAAAATTTTTGTAGGATGTTAGAGAATTACTCTATAATAACATCCAATATAAAAAATAGTTTAGTGAGCAAAAAAATAGAGATGAGGAATAACCGATGACGGAGCGTTTTAACCGGGTTGCAGAAGAGTGGGATAAAGGGGATACACGCCAAAATATTGCTCACAGCGTATTCCAAACGATCACCAGCCGGATAACACTGCTCAATACGATGAGTATTATGGATTTTGGCGCCGGTACGGGTCTGCTCAGTTTTAAAATCGCTCCGATGGTCAAACAGGTTGTCGGAGTGGATCTCTCCGAGAAGATGTTGGAGCAGATAGAGACAAAAAACAGTTCCAAAGTTCAGGTTCAGCCGTTGTGCCGAGACATTATGAGCAGCCCTTTGGAAGAGAAATTCCACGGTATCGTCAGCTCAATGGCCATGCACCATGTCGAGAACACGACAGCCTTGTTCGAGACGTTTCATGCACATCTCAAACGAGACGGATTCATCGCGATTGCCGATCTTGAAGCGGAGGACGGGAGTTTTCATTCTCACGGAAACGAGGGGGTTCACCATTTCGGATTTGAGCGGACCGCGCTGCGCGAAATCATTGAGAAAGCCGGCTTTGAACATGTCCGTTTTCATCATGCGTACACAATAGAAAAAGAGGTCAAGAATTACCCTGTCTTCGTGGTAACTGCTACCAAAAGATCCTTATAGCTTTAGATAAATTCTATTTTCACGGCTTCTTTGGGTTCTTTTAACGTAATTTATAGCTATTTTCTTTTATAATTGCCTAATTTTTTTCGGCTATATTCGCATCAAAATTTTAATCTGCCTCTACAGAGGCTAGCTTTAGAAGCCCAAGCGGCAAACGTAGACAAAGGAATTTTGTTCCTTTGGCGTTTAAATTTAATATAAATAAGGAGACGACATGCAAATCAGCGGTGCACAGATGGTTATCGAAGCACTCATCGCCGAGGAAGTCGAAGTCGTATTCGGCTACCCCGGTGGGGCGATCATGAACGTCTATGATGAGATTTACAAACAACACTCGTTTCAACATATTTTGACTCGTCATGAACAAGCGGCGGTACACGCGGCAGAAGGGTATGCAAAAGCTACCGGTAAAGTAGGGGTAGCCATGATTACCTCAGGTCCCGGTTTTACAAACGGTGTGACGGGATTAGCCGATGCCTATATGGATTCGATTCCCCTCGTTGTCATCAGCGGGCAAGTCCCTATGTCTTTGATCGGAACCGATGCGTTTCAAGAGATCGATGCGGTCGGTATTAGCCGTCCTTGTACGAAACACAACTATTTGGTAACCGATGCAGCCGATTTGCCGCGCATTCTCAAAGAGGCATTTTATATTGCACGTACGGGACGTCCGGGTCCTGTCCATGTCGACATCCCAAAAGACGTAACCGCACAAATCGCTAAATTCGACTATTCCAAAGAAGTGGATTTAGAGACGTATAAACCTAATGTCAAGGGAAATACGCGACAGATCAAAAAAGCGATCGAGGCGATCGCTGCTGCAAAACGGCCTCTGTTGTACCTGGGCGGAGGGATTATCAACTCGAATGCCGCAGAATTGGTACGTGAGTTTTCAAAAATGACTCAGATTCCTGCCGTTGAGACGTTTATGGCGCGCGGGACACTTCGTTACGATGATCCGTTGCTGATCTCCATGTTGGGAATGCATGGGTCGTATGCGGCCAATATGGCGATGTCTGAAACCGATCTCGTTATCGGTCTGGGTGCCCGGTTTGATGACCGGGTTACCGGGAAACTTTCAGAGTTTGCCAAAAATGCTCAGATCATCCATGTCGATATCGATCCGGCCAGTATTTCAAAACTCGTTAATGCCCATTTTCCGATCGTCGGTGATGTTAAAAATGTTTTGGAACAAATGATGCCGATGGCGAAAGAACAGATCGATCCGGCGCGCTATACGCCATGGCACAACACGATTGCCAATTTTAACAAGCTCCATCCGCTTTCATATACAGAAGAGGGGGATCGCCTTAAACCTCAATGGGTCGTTGAGCGTATCGGACAGCTTTTGGGAGATGGTGCCAATATCTCAACAGATGTCGGACAGCACCAAATGTGGACGGCACAATTTTATCCGTTTACCCGCCCGCGCCAATGGGTCAGTTCCGGCGGTCTTGGAACAATGGGATTCGGATTTCCCGCAGCCCTCGGGGTTAAGCGTGCCGATATGGAACGTGTCAGTATCAACATTACGGGTGACGGTTCGATTTTGATGAACATCCAAGAATTGATGACGGCAGTGGAGTATAAGCTTCCCGTTATTAATGTCATTTTGAATAATAACTTTTTGGGGATGGTTCGCCAATGGCAGACCCTCTTTTATGATAAACGCCACTCGTCAACCGATCTCTCAATGCAGCCTGATTTTGTCAAGCTTGCAGATGCTTTCGGCGGTGTCGGTTACCGTGTTACCACGAAAGAAGAGTTTGATGCGGCATTGAAAGATGCCGTTGAAAAAGATGTCGTTGCGATTATCGATGTTTCGGTTAACCGTTTTGAGAATGTACTTCCGATGGTTCCGGCGGGCGGATCGCTCTTTAATATGATGTTAGAGTACAAGGAGAAATGATGGAACAGACAGAACGTCGCGTTATTTCCGTAATTGTTATGAATGAAGCAAGCGTACTCTCACGTATTGCAGGATTGTTTTCAGGTCGCGGATACAATATTGAGTCATTGACGGTAGCTCCGATCCCTGAATCGAAGTATTCTCGTATTACTATCGTTACAGCAGGTTCGGTTCGTGTCGTCGAACAGATCACCAAGCAGTTGCACAAACTGATTCCGGTTTTGAAAGTTTATGAACATGCCGATTTGGTCGAGACCGAAATGGCATTGGTCAAAATTCCGATGAACGAATCCTTGGGGGACATCGAGGCATTGACCCATGCGTACAATGGGCGAATCGTTAATGTCGGAAGTGACACGATGATCGCAATGATTGCGGATGAGCCATCACGAGTCAACCATTTTCTCGAAGCGATCAAGCGTTTCCACCCCAAAGAGATCGTCCGAAGCGGTTCTGTCGCTCTAGAGAGATAAGACGCTATGACTTTACAGAAAATTGCGGAACTCCTGGGATTCAAAGAAATCGTCAGCGGCATTGAAATCTTTGGAATGAATACGCTTCAAAATGCAGGAGCAGGAGAAATATCGTTTCTTTCCGATTCTAAATACGAAAAAGATCTTGGGGCTACGCGTGCCTCAGCGGTTATTCTTCCTGCATCCAAAGCCCATCTTTTGCCTGATGGGGTTATTGCATTGGAATCCGATGAGCCATACATGAGTGTTGCACTCTTGTCAAAATATTTTGCCAAGCCGCTTCAAAGCAGTGATGTAGAGCCCGTTATCGGTGAAGGCAGTGTTGTTTATCCGACGGCTCATATTGAAAACGGGGTCAAAATCGGTTCTAATTGTACGATTATGAGCGGTGTCTATGTGGGTGCGGAATCGGTTATCGGCGATGATGTAATCCTCTATCCCAATGTCAGTGTTTACCGTGATTCGAAGATCGGCAACCGTGTAATGATTCATTCCGGTACCGTTATCGGGAGTGATGGATTCGGGTATGCTCACACGAAGATGGGTGAACATATCAAACTCTATCAAAACGGCAATGTAATCATTGAAGATGATGTCGAGATCGGTGCTAATACGACAGTTGACTGTGCCGTCTTTGGTTCTACGGTCATCAAACAGGGGTCTAAAATCGATAATCTGGTTCAAATCGGACATAACTGTGTAGTAGGCGAACATTCGATCCTGGTCTCTCAATCGGGACTTGCCGGATCGACGACATTGGGGCGTAACGTTGTGATGGGAGGACAAAGTGCGACTGCCGGGCATCTTAGTATTGCACCCTTTACAACATTGGCGGCACGCTCAGGTGTTACTAAAAGTATCATGCAAAAGGGTGTCTACAGCGGCTTTCCGTTAATGGAACATAAATTATGGCTGAAAATGCAGGCTAAATTGGCTAAAATATTAGAACATTAAGCTACAGAGGACAAAGAATGCGAATAGCGATTGCCGGTTTTATGGTTCTGACATCATTGTTGCGTGCAGACGGTGAAGGTGTCAGTGATATTCGTATGCCGGACATTGTTCTCGATGCCATCAAGCATTGCGAATGTCTGCAAGAGAACGGCATGTGTAATCCGAACGTCATTCGTATTAATGCCGCAGAGGAAGCTCAACGTGCTGCTGCAGCAGGCTTTGCCGTAAACGGACATTTGATACGCTGCGGGTCATCGGAGCAGTGCAGTGCACAAGCTCAGGCTTTGATCGACGGCGGGATAGTGAACCTCGATCTCGGACCCTACCAAATCAACTACAAATACCATCCTAATCCAATGCTGCATGAATATTTTGAAGACAGCAGCGCACGTGAACACGCCAATACAATCCTGACAAAGCTGGTCAAGAGCTTTGGATATTCATGGGAAACATTAGGACGCTATCACCATTTCAGTGCGACGGATCGAACCCGAAACGAACGCTATTACCGCAAAATGTACGCTTTTATCTACTCAAATACCCCGAATGGCCAAGGCTCAAATTAAATCCTCAATTTTTTAAGATTGCTTTAGCCAAAATCGGCTAAACTCTTTTCACTACAGTTATTAGGAGAGATTATGAGTTCTGGTGTAACAATTATTCAAGAGATTCCTTTGGATGGTACCAAAAAAGGGGTTATATCTATCAGTAAAGTCGATGAACCTTATGGAGCCGGAAGCAGCAGTGTCGCCAGTATCGGTATTTCATTATCCGGTGATGCTAAAAATCCTGAATGGAAAGTCCATCTTCCGATCGGAAATATTGATGCAGTGGTTGAAGCGTTAAAATCGATTAAATAAGCAGGTGTCTGCCTCGCAGTAGAGGCAGAGAAAATTTTTCTAGCGGCGTGAAGCGGCAAAAGCTGCGATACGCTTAATACCTTCACGAATACTGTCGATATCGGTTGCAAAGCTGAATCGGAAGTACCCTTCAGAACCGAATCCGACACCTGGAACAACGGCAATGCCTTGCTCTTCCAAGAGTCCTTTACAAAAATCCATCGAATCGTTACTGATCTCTTTGATATTGACAAAAAGATAAAATGCACCGGCCGGGCAGAGAACTGAAATTCCATCAATCTCATTCAGCAGTTTTACCGCTTCGTCACGACGTGCTTTAAATGCGATACGCATAGCCTCGACATCGGCATCAGCAGCGCCGTTAAGGCCGACTATTGCCGCTTTTTGGGTGATACTGTTGATATTGGAAGTACTTTGGCTTTGCAGCTTTTTGGTTGCTTGGATGATTTCGGTATTGGCTGCAGCCATATAACCAAAACGCCATCCCGTCATCGCTACCGATTTGCTCAGTCCGTTGATGGTGATAGTTCGTTGAAACATATCATCGCTGACGGACGCGGCAGAAGCAAACTCGCCTTCATAAACGAGTTTTTCATACATCTCATCGCTGGCAACGATAATATCTGTACCTTCCAAGACTTTTCCGAGAGCTGTAAGCTCTTCTCGTGAGTAAACGGCACCGGTAGGATTCGACGGAGACGTGAGGATAAGCATCTTCGTCTTAGGGGTGATAGCTGCTTTGAGCTGCTCAGGGGTGATTTTAAAACCGCTTGCATCATCGGTCATGATCTCGACAACAGTTCCGCCGCAATATTGCACCAACTCCGGATAGGTGACCCAATACGGGGCCGGAATAATCACTTCATCACCGTTTTGAATCGTTACGGCAAAAAGGTTATAAAGCGAGTGTTTGGCGCCATTGCTGGCAATGATTTGGTTCGGTTTGTACTCGAGATTATTGTCACGTTTGAGTTTTTGTGCGATAGCTGCTTTGAGCTCAGGAATACCGTCAACGGCTGTGTATTTGGTAAAACCTGAATTAATGGCTGCGATTGCGGCATCTTTAATGACTTGAGGAGTATCGAAATCGGGTTCACCGGCTGAAAAACTGAGGATGTTTTTTCCCTGTGCTTTGAGCTCTTGAGCCAAAGTGGTAATAGCGATGGTAATCGATTCGGAGAGTGTATTGACGCGATCGGTTAGCATAAGCAGCCCTTCTAAAAAATTTCGAAATTATATCATGGCTGGCTTTAATTTTTACATGAGTCGCTAATTTAAAAACTGCGGTTTTCCTGTATGGAAACCCTGTGCATAGGTCACACCCAATTCGGTAATATTTTTGAGGACTTCCTCTGAAGTGACATACTCTGCTACGGTGTCGATACCGATACGATGGGCAAAGTCGACGATGGCTTCAACGACGATTCGATGGCGGGGATTTTGATCGATCGATTTGATGAGAGAACCGTCGATTTTGAGGATATCGACATTAAGTTTTAGAATATTTTCAAAATTGGAATATCCTGTACCGAAGTCATCAATGGCGATTTTAGCCCCCAATGCTTTCATACGTCCGATAAATGAGGCCACTTCATCAAAATTTTCGATCCCTTCTGATTCCAATATTTCAAAGATAACACGATTCGCAGTACCCGTTTGGCGAAGTATATTCTCGATAGTCGCGACGGTGCGGCTGTCTAAGATATCACTGCTGGAAAGGTTAATGGAAAATTGTTCATGACGTGAGGCAAACAGGTTGCATGATTGGTAGACAACTTCTTGGGTAATGTGGTGATAGAGCTTTGTTTTTTGGGCAATCGGCAAAAATTCATAAGGGCCGATCAAAGAACCGTCTTCATTGCGTATCCGTACCAAGGTCTCGAATTTTTCAATTTTACCGCTGATGCACGAAACAATCGGCTGATATTGGCAGACAATGCGGTGTTCGACCAAAGCTTGCCGGATTTGGGCTGACATGGCAATATTGGCCTGGTACTGTTGCTCGATCCCCTCTGATTGATCATACACCGAATAGGGAAGCTTGAGCTTGCGAGCTTTATTGAGAGCGACGTCTGCATGTATGAGGGGTTTGTCGCTATCAACCGCAATACCGACCGTTGCACGGACATGAACGGTCTCATCGGCAATCATAAAGAGCTTTTCGCTTAAAAGAGAGAGGAGTATTTCGATATCGTGACGAAACTCTGTCGTTGAACTTCCGGGCTTTAAACGAAACGCAAACTCATCGCCGCCGAGACGGTAAGGGGAAAGTTTCATTTCGGTAAGCCAATGGGCAATTTGGGTGAGAAGCCAATCTCCTGCATCGATACCGAAAAAATCATTGATCTCTTTAAAATCATCAATATTTAAAATGGCGACGGTATTGGAAGGTTTCACATTCAGGTCTTCTTGGAGTTTAAGACGATTCGGAAGTGCAGTGAGGTTGTCATAATAGAGGTGGCGTGTCGCTTCATGGGTTTGTTCCGCAACTTTGATCTCTAAGTTTTTATTGATAGATTTGATCTCATGAGAATATTCATAGACCCGATTTTGCATCGACTCAAAGGCATGGATGATTTGAGAAAATTCGCGTTGGGTATAGGGGATATCAAAAGTGATTTTTTCTCCCGGTTTGAAGTTTCGGACTTTTTTGGCAATTAATTTGATGGGTAATAAAAGATGGTTGATCCACAACAGCATCAATAAAAGGGTAATGAATACACTGACCGCAATCCAGCTGTATAGAGTATAAAAACGATCCATCGTTTTGGTGAATTCTTCACCCGAATAGGTGAGTGTCATCAAACCGATCGGTCTGAGCGTAGACGGTTCCATCAGATTTTTTGTTACTTGGATCGATTCATAGGGGGAATTCATCCCGTTACTGCGGTAATCCAGAAGAATTTTTCCATCAGCATCTAAAATACGCAATGCAATGACTTCATTAAGCCGTGTGATAGCAGAAAGTTTTTCCCCCATATCTTTAATCCCTAAAAAGAGAGACAATGATACGGAAGGTTCCACGGCATCGAGTAATAAAACGGCCTTTTCATTTTGAGAATTCATGGTCAAATCACGGACAATCGAAAAGGTGATCAGTGTAATCGTCGTGAAAATAACAAAAGAGATGATAATCATCATTGCAAAGAGTTTGGTCGAAAGGCGGGCATGTTTAAAACGGTTCATTCAGTCAGCTTTGCAATTTGGAATAAAGTATCATTAAAACGGAGGTTACCGAGTTTCAATACATTTTTATTGATATAAATAATCGTTGAACGCTCAATAGTAATAGAGCCTAAAACCCCGAGTTCGAGATCACCGACATTATATGAAAATGTGGCAATAGAATTAGTGCTTCCCCATTTTGCCACTTTTTTTATGGATGGAGTAGACATTTGGGTTAAATAGATAAAGGCTATATCATGTCTGTTCGCTAACTCATCCGCAGAAAGGACGATGGTAGCAAAGGGGATGTCAGCTACTTTTCCGTTGTAGTATTGGACCATGTCATCAGCGATCTTTTGGGCATTTGCTTTTCGGTTGTTGTCGTAGATAACGGCGAGATTTGCTTTATTAAGGGTAAATTTGGAGGTTATTTTCGTATCAAGCGCCATGATCTTAGGAATCATTCGAATATGGGCATTCAGCAAAATCGGATCTTCGGCTTCAGCCAATAAAAAGCCCAGTAACAGGATAAGAACAGAGCGGATCAAAACTTCCATCCTGTACGAAGCCAGAAACTGCGTCCCGCCACGGGATAATCATCTCTGTACGTTGAAGCGGGCGAGGGGTAACGGACTATCGTGTTATTGATATTCTTGACAACCCCTTGAGCATACCATCCGTTATGGGTGTTCATACCCCATCCCAAGGCGATGTCCAGGGTATTGTATGCGGCTAAATCGTCGCGCGTATCCGGAGAATAACGCTTTTTGGAGCCGACATATTGCCAGACGCCCCCCAAGGTCCAATCATTCGTGAAATCGTAGGCATAGGCGGCTTTGATCAGATGTGAAGCGGTGTAGGGGATAGAAGCTACATTGTGCTGATTATCTTCTGTTTTACCATGGATATAACTGTAGGAGAGAGAGACGGTATCTTCCGAAGAGAATTTTCCGTGCAATTCGGCTTCAGCTCCATCAATGGTGCTTTTTCCGTAGTTTTGGAATTTTCCACTCTGGTCACGAACAATTTGTTGGGAATTCTCACTGTAAAAAAAGTTGAGTCCCGCAGTGAGACTGGAATCCAGTTTGCGTAGATATTGTGCTTCGATGGAATAAACATGTTCATGGGTGAGATCAGAATTACCGGTTCCATAGGGGCTGGGAGCAAGATACATCTCTTGAAAAGAGGGAAATCGTTCACCGGATGCCGCCATCAGTTTGAAAATATCATTGCGGGTCGGCTGATAAACGACGGCTGCTCGACCATATCTATGTGATTCTATATCGGAAGTTTGTATTTGGCCTACGGTCAATGCCACGGCTGTCATCTCATTGAGGGTGATCATATCGGTGAGATAGAGATTCGTTGTCTGACGCTTGGCACTTTTGGCATCGATAAATGCCAGCGGTGTATCGGAATAATCCACCATTCCGGTTCCCGTGAATTTATTCGTCGTGACAGAGTGCATATCGACAGCTTTATCCCACGTCGATTCCATTCCTGCAGTGAGGCGGTGGGAATCAAATCCGTCGTAATGAACCGATGCCCCGCCGGCGATTCGGCGGCTTTTGATGAGCAAGGATGCATAGTATCCATCCGGTAAAACGATGCTATTGTAGACAAAGTTCGCAGGCAGGGGGAGAGAATCACTTTGCCAGGTATTTTCCATAACGGAAGATTTGAGAACAAGGTTCATCTTTGAAATCAAGGGGAGAGTATATTGGCCTTGAATATACCATGAAGGCTGTTGAAGTTTTCCATCTTCGTTCGGGAGGATATTCAGATTCCCGAACGCACTGTCGCTTTGATAATCGTTGTAGCGACCGCGTACAATGAATCCGTTGTTTTCATAGGTTATCCCAAAGCCTTTCTGCTCCATCCCTAATTGGGCATATCCGGTTCGTCCTGCGGCATCGATAACACTAATGGGAGTCTCTTGATCATGACGTTGTGTAAATGCATCAAGAGAGAGTTTCCACGTTTCGCCGCGATATCGGCTCCATCCACCCATTCCGGACATACCGTTGTTTCCGCCCCAGCCAAAGACCGTTCCGATGTCGGAACTAAGGGGATCATGCTGTGCGCGGGTAATGACGTTGATCGTCCCTGCATATCCGTTCACCCCTTCGATGAAGCTCCCTGAACCCCGTACCACTTCGATCCGGTCAATCAGCTCGACCGGAAAATCGAGATAAGAGTTGTAATTGCTGAAAAGATCGTCATTGACAACCACTCCGTCAATAACGAGGGTTGATTGGCCATAAGCGGTTGGATTGGAACCCCGAAAAATAGGTGTTCGATTATTCATCGTATTGGTAGCCATATCCACGCCGGGAATAAGCATAAGAGCTTCCCCCAATGTTTTGATGCCAAATTTTGAGATATCGTCTCCGTGTAATATGGAGAGAATGAAGGGCTGATAATCGATATTATGATTCATTTGAGTTGCCAGTTCAGTGGTCTGCATCATATCTTCATTCAGCGATGTGATAAGAGAACTTTCATTGGCATTGAGAACAAGGGCGATCACGGAAGCGGCATAAACAGAAACTTTCACAAATCCCCTTAAATCATTATGTTCGCTATTGTTACTAAGGGAAGTTTAAAGGATACTAAAAAGGAGTGCGACAATGGCGAATAGAAGGGATTGCGTGTAATATTCGTCTATATTTATGAGTTATTATTAAGATTTTAATTAAATAAAACTGTTTTGTTTTTTCCTTCTTGTTTGGCCTGATATAAGGCTTTGTCCGCACGCCCCATAAAATCATCATAATTATCACCGATTCGATGGGTTACAGCCCCGATACTGACGGTCATATGGATGGTTTTACCCATGTAGATTAAATTGCTGTGTTCAATTTTACTGCGGATCTTATCGGCAACGGCAAATGCCTGGTCTTTTTCGCATCGGTTCAGTATGACGGTAAATTCTTCTCCGCCGAAACGATAGACTTTATCTCCGCCGCGTATGACGGATTTGATTGTCTGGGCTAAAAAATAGAGGACTTTATCTCCGGCCAGGTGGCCGTGTACATCATTAAGGGCCTTAAAATTGTCGGCATCTATCATCATGATCACCATCGGCAGGGTTTTACTTTGTCCCGCATGAATAGCTGCAACCAAATCTTCAATGAGCCCTTTGCGATTGGTGATTTGTGTGAGAGGGTCGATCGTGAGTTCAGATAAAGCTTGCTGTAATTCACTGCTGAGCTGTTCAATCCGCGTTTGAGCTTTTTTGAGTTCAGCTGACATATTCTTGCCCAATTCGCTCAATCCATCGACAAAATGAACACACCTCTCCACTCCTTCCTGAGCCGCCTTGCTGATATAGTTTTCCTGCAGTTCGGCAACATGGGAAATATCGGCATGGGTTTCAACAAAAGAAATGATTGATCGATGGGCTATATCAAGATAACGTGATAAATCATCATGTATCTGTGTAAGATTTTCATCTTCTTTTTGGGCTTTAATCAGAGTCTCATCGGCCTGCTCGATAAATATTTCATCAAAGTATTTTTTGTAATGAGAAGGATAGGGCGGGATTTGAAGTGCACGAAGGGTAGAAACTGTTTGGTCATGAATGGAAAATATTTTATCATAAATCTTCGTATCACTCATGTTTGCCTTTCCGACTGATTTTAGTAAAGATGATTGTATCATTTATATGTTCAAATAAAAAGTGCACTCTGCGTTGCATTAATTTTGGTTATTTCTAAGTGAGGTTTTGATACTCTAATTTTAAAGATACCCAAGGATCCGATGGAATGGATGAGTCCAATACGTTAAAACAGCTACGAACTTCATTGCAGCCGTATTCGTTGTTATACGTAGAAGATAATGCCGGATTAAATGCTCAGGCCACCGCATTGTTTAAAAAACTTTTCGAGTCTGTATACAGCGCGTATAATGGAGAAGAGGGGCTAAAACTTTTTGAACAACATCGTCCAGCTATCGTCATAACCGATATTACCATGCCGAAAATGGATGGATTGACAATGGCGGAGGCGATATTAAAGATTGACTCGGAAGTTAAGGTCATTATTACTACCGCCCATGATGATCAAGAATTTCTCCATAAAGCTATTCGGATAGGGATATTTGATTTTTTAACCAAACCGTTGCGGATAGATATTCTTACCGAAACTCTCACCCGGTGCAGCGCTTCATTGAGAGAAATTCTCCATCACAAAATTTTCAACTCGAATCTCCATGCGATCTTTAATTATCAAAACAGCCTTGTTTTATTGCTGCAGGGAGAAAAGGTTGTGATGGCGAATCAGCCGTGTTTAGAGTTTTTCAATAGCGAAAGTATGGAGGCTCTCCGCACCCGTTTTGACGAGTTTGGAAAACTGCTGCTGGAGCATAACGGTTTTTTGTACGATCATGATAGATTTCATTGGTTTAATGAATTGACCCAAAACCCGGGAAAGTTGTTCAATGTCAAAATCGCCGGCAAGGATGATACGCATCACCATTTTATTCTCCGATACCAAAGTATTCCGGAAAAAGAAGGATACGGTGTCCTTTCGCTGAACGATGTATCGGAACTGGGTCTGCTCAAGCTCTACGATGCCTCTTCCGTTGAAAGAGAACGCTTGGCAAAAGATGAAAAAATGGTCCGAGGCTTGCTGGATATGGCAATGCGGAACGGGGCTAAAATCCGTGTACACAACCTCTATAAAGGTCTCAGTATTACCAATGACGGGTTAATCGAGAAGATTGATGAAAAAGAGGTTACTCTGAAAACCCCTTACGTGCAGCTCAAAGCAATTCAGCATGAGGAAGTGTTTTATCTAACCTCCGAGCTATTTCCCATGGCAATTTTCTGCAGCAACATTCAACGTCTTGATTTTGATGTGCAAAGTGTCCATTTTAATCAATATCATTTGGTCCAAACCTCACCGACGCGTAGGAGTGCGATCCGGATAGTGCCGGATGAGAGTTTGACGATCACTTTTTTATATGAAGGGCGTAAATTTGAAACCGATCTTTCTATCATGGATATATCGATGAATGCCGTACGTCTTTTATTTTCCACTCTTCCCTCAGGGTTAGCGGTAAAACAGTCTGTTGTACTCGATATTGTAATCAAATTGGGACAGCGCCCGGTTATTATAAACACAGAAGCGGAGGTATTTCGGATCCATCACGAAAAAAATCGTTATGAGGTTGTATGTATGTTTGAACTGCACGGGACAACACAAAAAAATCTGATTGATTACATTGCGAAACGTCAAATGGTGCTTATACGCGAATTTAAAGGAATACAATATGAAAAATGAGACGCTGCTTTATGATGATGGAAACCACAAATGCGTTATGTTCAGTCTGGAAGACGAAGAACATAGTGAATACTCTCTTTCCGTCAACCAGTTTTTAATCATTCAGCGCGACAGTGCCGTATTGATCGATCCGGGGAGCGGAGGGATTTTTTCAGAACTTTATGATGCCGTATCGGCACATATCGATCCGCAGAAGATCAAATACATATTTTTCTCACACCAAGACCCCGATGTTGCCGGAGCAATTTCCGAGTGGAGCGTTGCCACTTCGGCTAAACTGATTATGTCGCAGTTATGGACCCGTTTTATGGGACATTACGGCTTGATGGATATGGGGCGCATTATTGCATTGGAAGACCACGGAGCGCGAATCAATTTCGAACATGATTTTTTGCAATTCATTCCGGCTCATTTTCTCCACAGTCCGGGAAATTTTTCGCTCTATGACAGCCGATCTAAAATACTCTTTTCCGGTGATATCGGTGCTGCGGTTCTTTCTCCTCAGAACCTTAACAAGCAGGTGGACGATTTCGAAGAACATCGGCCTTTTTTAGAAAGTTTCCATGGGCGGTATATGGCATCCAACCGTTTTTGCCGTGCATGGGTCAAATGTGTACGCTATCATGAAATCGATATCGTCGCTCCGCAGCACGGGTCATTATTCAAAGGAGAGATTGCGCAGCAGTTTTTATCCTGGTTTGAAGAAGTTGAAGGGGGCCTAGAGAAGTGTGAAAAACTTTATGGCTGTGATTAATATTTTCTGTAGAAATATAGTATAAGCAATAGTAATTTACAAGGTCTGATTCTATAGCCGGTTCTAAGCTAGGAGAGGTACAATGCGCGCCAATATAAAGGAATTTTGAAATGGCAACCGTACAAAAAATTATCATCAATCAAAAACTATACGGTTCGATCGAAATGCCCGAAACAGAAGCTGCCCGCAGAGTATTAACCGTTGTGACACGGGCTTATGAAACCCGAAAGCCTATGAGAGCTGCTATGCTATTTTCTCCGGGCAAACTCCGTGCGCTCAAAGTCTACCAAACTGGGGGAGCATGGCAGGAACTGCTAGATTTGGAACTTTATATCGAGTTGGGGAAAATATTGCGGTTTAATACGGACGATGCGGTTAAACTCAAAAACAGTATTGAACTGATCAACGATATGGCGCATACCCATTTTAATATTTCCAAGCGGCTCGGTTTGGTGAACAAAGAACGCAAATCTCCGGCAAATGAAAGCTATCTTTTTTGGGATATCGAAAACTTTTCGAATATCGCACCGATGTTTAATGATCTGATCGACAAATATACGATTCCCGATGATCATATCTATATCGCTGCTAACCCGGACTCTCTTTATCTCTTCAAAGACGAATGGGAAGCCAATTTGTATGATTATGGGAAAACGCTTAAATCGTTTCATTTTACCAAATGCGATCATGGTAAGAATGTTGCAGATGGGATTTTGCTGGAAAACTTTAAACAGCTCCGACTGCGCAATGCCGATGTCTATGTCATGACGTTTGACCGGGAACTGAAAGATTTTTTTCGCGAGGCATGTGATACGAGTAACAATCTTTATATGATGGTATAAGCTATTTCCGTTTTAAGGAACGGCAGAGTTCTAAAAAACGTTCTCCGTAGCGTTCAAATTTCACTTCTCCCACACCACTGACACCAAGCATATCTTCTTTGTTCGTCGGCAATTTTTCCGCCATTTCAAAAAGTGTTTTATCTCCGAACACGATGTAAGCCGGAATTTTATTCTCTTTGGCAATCGCGGCACGTAATATTTTAAACTCTTCGACAAATTGAGGCAGATGGGTATCGTACGATTTTGTTTTCGAAACGGCTTTTTTCGGTGCCAAGCGATCTTGTTTAATGCTAAGAGACTTTTTTCCCCTGAGAATTTCTGCACCGACCGTGGTTATTTTAAGGGCTTTATACTCATCAGGTTCAAGGGCACTGATTTCTATGAGCCTTTTGGTAATCGTATTCCATGTTGTTTTACTGATGTCTTTTCCGATCCCGTAAACGCTTAGTCTCTCGTGGCCGTTAGAGAGGATCTTTTCTTTATTTTCTCCGCAGAGCACTTCTGAGAGGTAGAGTGCGCCGAACCGTTCGCCCGTCTTGTAGGCGCAGGAGAGGAGTTTTTGAGCTAATACCGTAATGTCGGTTTTGAGTGTGTCGGAGTCGAGACAGTTATCGCATTGTGTTTTGCAGGGATCAACCGTGTCATTGAAATAAGAAGCGATCAGTTTATGTCGGCACTCTTCGCCATTGGCGTAATCCATTGCCGATTTTAGTTTTTGAAGGATCATCTCCTGGTAGCCAAGATCTGCATTACTTTCGATCAGCCGCTTTTTGTTATAAAAATCCGTTCCCGAATAAAAGAGGACTGCTTCGGAATCGACACCGTCACGTCCGGCCCGTCCGATCTCCTGATAATAATTTTCGATTGTTTTGGGAAGAGAGGTATGGATAACGAAACGGATGTCCCCTTTGTCGATCCCCATTCCGAATGCGACGGTAGCGACTATGATTTGTGTTTCATCATTTAAAAAAGCTTTGTGGGTGTCATGCCGGTGTTCTGCAGTCATTCCTGCATGATACGGCAAACACTTAAAACCATTTTTGACTAGAAATTCTGCCAGTTCTTCGGTCTCTTTACGTGAGAAGGCATAAACGATGCCGCTTTCGCCCTTGTGCTTTTTCAAAATAGTGATTAGTTCAGACCGCCAGGCCGTATCACGCTGATGAAGCGTTATTTTGATATTTTTACGTAAAACCGGAGCCCGCAGTATCAGCGGATTGTTCAAACGCAATTGAGAAAGGATGTCTTCACGTACTTTCGGGGTAGCAGTTGCGGTGAAGGCGGCAATAGGTGTGCTTGGGAAAGCTGCTCTCAGTTCTCCAAGCCGTCGATAGTCATCACGGAACTCATGTCCCCATTCGCTAATACAGTGCGCTTCGTCAATAACGAAAAAATTGATGTTCAATGTTCTGAGCAGAGAGGTAAAGTGCTCACTTCCCAATCGTTCCGGGGCAATATAGAGGAGTTTTAATATACCGTTTTTGATCTTCGTATAAATTTGCTGTAATTCTTCGGAGGTTTGGGCGGATGAGATCATCTCCGCTTCGATTTCCAACTCCTTTAACGCGATAATCTGGTCTTGCATCAGAGCAATCAGAGGAGAAACCACAACTGTCACTCCATCCATCATTAATGACGGAAGCTGATAACATAGTGATTTGCCGCCTCCTGTTGGAAGCAACATGGCTAAATCCCGTCCGCTTACTATAGCATCGACTGCTTCTTCTTGCATCGATCTAAAATCAGAAAATCCAAAGGTCTGCTTGAGAATTGAATATTTTTGGGTGGTGATGTCCGACACATAAAACCTTTGGAGGATAACTGAATCGGAGTTTATAGAGAAAGGGGAGTGATGTCAAGAGCTTAATAAAACTAAAACCGGTCAAATCGCCGAAATGCTATATATAATAGAAGGGGATTTTTAACGTAGGCGGAAACATAATGTAACGATATGAAGTCATTCTAATTTACATGTAATTTCTTTTGGATTACTCTTGACATCTAAGTCTAAATCCCCTATAATTCCCGTCCACAAACGATGAGACGCTTCGAAAAGAAGGGTTAAGTTTGAGTTTGAGATCATTGAAAACTAAGTAGGTCAAACGGTTCGAGACTTTCTCGAAGACGTTGACCTTTATGTCAACACAATACAACAACCGTCTATTTACTTTGACTGGAAACAGTCACCAAAAAGTAAAATAGATAACAATTTATGAAGCCAATGATTTTAACATCTTGGGTCATAGGATTGGACAAACCAATTATGGAGAGTTTGATCCTGGCTCAGAGTGAACGCTGGCGGCGTGCCTAACACATGCAAGTCGAACGATGATAGGAAGCTTGCTTCCTTGATTAGTGGCGCACGGGTGAGTATACCATAGATAATGTACCTCTTAGTTTGGGATAGCCACTGGAAACGGTGATTAATACCAGATACTCCTTCTCGTTATAAGACGAGTCGGGAAAGTTTTTTCGCTAAGAGATCAGTCTATGTCCTATCAGCTAGTTGGTGAGGTAATGGCTCACCAAGGCTATGACGGGTATCTGGTTTGAGAGGATGATCAGACACACTGGAACTGAGACACGGTCCAGACTCCTACGGGAGGCAGCAGTGAGGAATATTGCACAATGGAGGAAACTCTGATGCAGCAACGCCGCGTGGAGGATGACGCATTTCGGTGTGTAAACTCCTTTTAAGAGGGAAGATAATGACGGTACCTCTTGAATAAGCACCGGCTAACTCCGTGCCAGCAGCCGCGGTAATACGGAGGGTGCAAGCGTTACTCGGAATCACTGGGCGTAAAGGGTGCGTAGGCTGGCTTCTAAGTCAGATGTGAAATCCAATGGCTCAACCATTGAACTGCATTTGAAACTGGGAGCCTAGAGTTCAGAAGGGGCAGATGGAATTAGTGGTGTAGGGGTAAAATCCGTAGATATCACTAGGAATATCAAAAGCGAAGGCGATCTGCTGGGATGATACTGACGCTGAGGCACGAAAGCGTGGGGAGCAAACAGGATTAGATACCCTGGTAGTCCACGCCCTAAACGATGAATGCTAGTCGTCGGGGAGCTCGTCTCTTCGGTGATGCACTTAACAGATTAAGCATTCCGCCTGGGGAGTACGGTCGCAAGATTAAAACTCAAAGGAATAGACGGGGACCCGCACAAGTGGTGGAGCATGTGGTTTAATTCGAAGATACACGAAGAACCTTACCTGGCCTTGACATCCCGAGAACCCTTAAGAGATTAGGGGGTGCTAGCTTGCTAGAACTCGGTGACAGGTGCTGCACGGCTGTCGTCAGCTCGTGTCGTGAGATGTTGGGTTAAGTCCCGCAACGAGCGCAACCCTCGTCGTTAGTTGCTAACAGTTCGGCTGAGCACTCTAACGAGACTGCCTTCGCAAGAAGGAGGAAGGTGAGGACGACGTCAAGTCATCATGGCCCTTACGGCCAGGGCTACACACGTGCTACAATGGGGCGTACAAAGAGCTGCAATACCGCGAGGTGGAGCCAATCTCTTAAAGCGTCTCTCAGTTCGGATTGTTCTCTGCAACTCGAGAACATGAAGCTGGAATCACTAGTAATCGTAGATCAGCTATGCTACGGTGAATACGTTCCCGGGTCTTGTACTCACCGCCCGTCACACCATGGGAGTTGATTTCACCCGAAATCGGGATGCCAAACTGGCTACCGCTTACGGTGGAATTAGCGACTGGGGTGAAGTCGTAACAAGGTAACCGTAGGAGAACCTGCGGTTGGATCACCTCCTTTCTAAGAGTAACGACGAGTCATTCATTTGACTGCGTCATCTTAAAAATCTCACAGAGTATTGTCTTGACCGTTTACCTACTTAGTTTTCAGTGATCCATGTTATTTGACATAATACATATGGGTTTGTAGCTCAGCTGGTTAGAGCACACCCCTGATAAGGGTGAGGTCGATGGTTCGAGTCCATTCAAACCCACCATTCGATCACTTATCTGGGGAATTAGCTCAGCTGGGAGAGCGCCTGCCTTGCACGCAGGAGGTCAGCGGTTCGATCCCGCTATTCTCCACCAGAAACGTGTGAAATCAGAAAAAGAAGTCTGATTCAAGTACTTAAATGAGAGTATTTGAATTAGACTTTTAAAGTCTAATGTTATTTGAATTATTATTGTTAAGTCGTCAACTAAATATGTTAACCATAGAGTAATCTATGGAGAAACACTATTTACTGTATAGTGAATAACTATACAACGTAACTACAAACACATTTCACCGTCTTATTCTTAATAAGGCGGTGAGCGCAAATTAGAAAAAGATATTAAGGGCCATAGGTGGATGCCTTGGCTGGTAGAGGCGATGAAGGACGTATTAGGCTGCGATAAGCCTCGGGGAGCTGCCAAAGAGCTTTGATCCGGGGATTTCCGAATGGGGCAACCCACTGTATCGCGAGGTACAGTACCCTACGGGGGGCGAACTCAGGGAAGTGAAACATCTCAGTACCTGAAGGAATATAAATCAAACGAGATTCCCAAAGTAGCGGCGAGCGAAATGGGATTAGGACAAACCGGTTACTTGTAACCGGGGTTGCGGACTGCATACGGCATTGCGAGTCGATAGATGAATCAGCTGGAAAGTTGAACCACAGAGGGTGATAGTCCCGTAATCGAAATTGACAAACAGCTAGCAGGATCCAGAGTAGGTCGGGACACGTGTTATCTTGACTGAAGCCGGGGGGACCACCCTCCAATCCTAAATACTACTACCAGACCGATAGCGAACTAGTACCGTAAGGGAAAGGTGAAAAGAACTGCGGTGAGCAGAGTGAAATAGAACCTGAAACCTATGGCTTACAATCATTCGGAGCACTATTCTTTATGAAGTGTGACGGACTGCCTTTTGCATAATGAGCCTGCGAGTTGTGGTGTCTGGCAAGGTTAACCTAACGGGAAGCCGTAGCGAAAGCGAGTCTTAATAGGGCGAATTAGTCAGATGCTGCAGACCCGAAACTAAGTGATCTATCCATGAGCAGGTTGAAGCTGGTGTAAGAGCCAGTGGAGGACCGAACCGGTGGGTGTTGAAAAACCCTCGGATGACTTGTGGATAGGGGTGAAAGGCCAATCAAACTTAGTGATAGCTGGTTCTCTCCGAAATATATTTAGGTATAGCCTCGAGTCGTAACATGAAGGGGTAGAGCACTGACAGGGCTAGGGCTGCTTACCGCGGTACCAAACCCTTTCAAACTCCGAATACTTCATGCGTAATCTCGGGAGTCAGGCGGTGGGTGATAAAATCAATCGTCAAGAGGGGAACAACCCAGACTAACAGCTAAGGTCCCAAAGTCGTATCTGAGTGGAAAAAGATGTGGAGTTGCTGAGACAATCAGGAAGTTGGCTTAGAAGCAGCCATCCTTTAAAGAAAGCGTAACAGCTCACTGATCTAGCGATTCTGCGCTGAAAATATAACGGGGCTAAGATACGCACCGAAGCTTTAGATTCGTATTTATACGAGTGGTAGGAGAGCGTTCCAAACAGCGTTGAAGGTATACCGGTGAGGAGTGCTGGAGCGTTTGGAAGTGAGCATGCAGGCATGAGTAGCGATAAAAGCAGTGAGAATCTGCTTCGCCGTAAACCCAAGGTTTCCTACGCGATGCTCGTCATCGTAGGGTTAGTCGGGACCTAAGTCGAGTCCGAAAGGGGTAGACGATGGCAAGTTGGTTAATATTCCAACACCGACAATTGTTCGTTTGAGTGATGGGGGGACGCATAGAGTTAATCGAGCTCACTGATGGAATAGTGGGTCGAAGGACGTAGGAGGTAACACAGGCAAATCCGTGTTGCAATACTCCGAGATCTTACAGGCTCTTCAAGGACTTCGGTCTGCGAGGAGAATCGATGATACTGTCGTGCCAAGAAAAGCCTCTAAGCGAGAACAATTGTCGCCCGTACCGTAAACCGACACAGGTGGGTGAGATGAGTATTCTAAGGCGCGTGGAAGAACCCTGGTTAAGGAACTCTGCAAACTAGCACCGTATCTTCGGTATAAGGTGTGCCCTAAGTATGTGAAGGAGCTTGCCTCTGGAGCAGAACCGGGTCGCAGCAAAGTGTCCCTCCCGACTGTTTACCAAAAACACAGCACTCTGCTAACTCGTAAGAGGATGTATAGGGTGTGACGCCTGCCCGGTGCTCGAATGTTAAAAGGATGTGTCAGCGCAAGCGAAGCATTGAATTGAAGCACGAGTAAACGGCGGCCGTAACTATAACGGTCCTAAGGTAGCGAAATTCCTTGTCGGTTAAATACCGACCTGCATGAATGGCGTAACGAGATGGGAGCTGTCTCAACCAGGGATCCAGTGAAATTGTAGTGGAGGTGAAAATTCCTCCTACCCGCGGAAAGACGGAAAGACCCCGTGCACCTTTACTATAGCTTGACATTGCTATTGGGATACTTTTGTGCAGGATAGGTGGGAGCTGTTGATGCTGTGACGCTAGTTGCAGTGGAGGCATCCTTGAGATACCACCCTTGAGTATTCTGATAGCTAACTCGCATGCGTTATCCGCATGGAGGACACTGTCTGGTGGGTAGTTTGACTGGGGCGGTCGCCTCCTAAAAAGTAACGGAGGCTTACAAAGTTCGGCTCAGAAGGGTTGGAAATCCTTCGTAGAGTATAATGGCATAAGCCGGACTGACTGTAAGACAGACAAGTCGAGCAGAGTCGAAAGACGGTCATAGTGATCCGGTGGTTCTGTGTGGAAGGGCCATCGCTCAAAGGATAAAAGGTACGCCGGGGATAACAGGCTGATCTCCCCCAAGAGCTCACATCGACGGGGAGGTTTGGCACCTCGATGTCGGCTCATCGCATCCTGGGGCTGGAGCAGGTCCCAAGGGTATGGCTGTTCGCCATTTAAAGC
>NZ_JBASYM010000015.1:0-22844 GCF_049277495.1 Sulfuricurvum sp.
GTTGCGGCAAATAATGAAAACGTTACCGAAGTACGTTCGACTCTTTTTCCGCGAGTAACCGGCGAACTGGGGTATACACGGCTAAACAGCGATAATGTTTATGTAGAAAATGGATTCTATGCCGAAAAGAGTGTTTCCGGTGCGATCAAGCTTCAGCAGATTCTGTTTTCGGAAAAAGCGCTGGCAAATCTGGAGATTCAAAAAGAGTTGCAGATAGCTGTCGAAGAGCAGCAGCGTTCATTGGAAATCGAAGTCGTCAAACAGGCGATGAGTACTTTCTTAAATGTATTGATGTTTCAGACATATCACCGTATCCAACAGGACAATCTTGCCCTGACGCAAACGAACCTCGAACTGGCACACGGGCGGGTTCAGGCCGGTACATCAGATATGTCAGATGTCTATTATTGGGAAAGCGCTATTGCGACGGTACGGCAAGATGTATTGAAAGCCGAAGCGGATGTCGAAAAAGCAAAAGACAGTTTGAACCTCATTCTAAATCGAAATATCAGCAGCCGTTTCATCACAGAACCTGCGACATTGAACGATCCCCACTTTTTACGGGATAAACAGATTTTTTTGAGTCTGATTGGTGATCAGCGGGATTTTGATGCAATGGCAGATTTTTTTATCAAGGAAGGGCTCGTAAATATTCCCCGTTTGCATCAGATCAATGCGCAAAAGAGAGCGCAGAAACGTCAGCTTTTATCGGACGAGCGTTCGTACTGGTCACCGGATATCATACTGGCTGCCGACGTATCCCATGTTTTTGATGAAACAAGGAATCCAAATGCGGGTATTAATATGGAAAATGAAACCGATTGGCAGGCTGGTATAAAACTCTCGTTGCCTTTGTATGAAGGAGGAGCTCGGAATGCGCGAAGTTCTCGTTCCCAGCTGAAACTGCAACAATTGCAAGTGAACTATCAGGAAGAAATGCGAACTATCGAGCAACGGATACGAAGTGATCTTCATATGATAAAGGCAAGTTATTCTTCGATAGCCCTTTCAGAAGAAGCATCTCTTTCTGCCAAAAAAAGTTTTTATATGGTTAGGGACAATTATGCCCAAGGAACAAGAACGATGAGCGATCTTCTCAGCGCCCAAAATGCCAGTCTGATTGCCGATAATGCATCGGCCAATACAGTACACCGTTTTATCCTGGATCTTGTCCAGCTACAACAGGATATAGGTGCATTTGAGCTTTTTTCCGACGATTCAGGGAGAGCACAGTTGATTACCCGATTAAAATCATATTTATCGAATGGAAATAAAGAAAATCAAATGATTAAAGGGAATAGCCATGCAGAAAATAATTTATAAAGGGCTGATAGTTGCCGGTTTAGCTACGGCAACCATAGGAGGCATCTATCTCTTCAATTACATGAATCGGCCGGAACTTCCTAAATCCATCGCTTTTGGAAACGGACGGATCGAAGCGACGGAAGTGGATATCGCCACGAAAATACCTGGACGTTTGATCGATGTATCGGTTAATGAAGGGGACGCCGTTAAGACAGGTCAGATAGTGGCAAAGCTCGATACGGACGAGCTCAATGCCAAGGTTAAGCAGGCACAAGCCCAGATTCAGCAGGCCAGAGAGAATAGAAATTATGCACTTGCCATTGTTCGTCAACGTCAAAGTGAACTGAACCTAGCACGAAAAAATCTGGCACGATCCCAAAATCTTTATGTGAACAACAATATATCACTCGTGCAGCTTCAGCAGCATGAATCAGCCCTTGATACCCTTAGTGCAGCTTTGGCTGCGGCAAAAACACAAATTATTGCTGCAGATAATGCCATCAGTGCGGCATTGGCGCAAAAAGAGGCAATTGAGACAAATATCGATGACAGTACTCTTAAATCTCCCGTTAACGGACGTGTTTTATACAAAATACTCGAAGTTGGTGAAGTTATCGGTTCTGGTGGAAAAGTACTGACGGTATTGGAAATTGATGACATATACATGACCATTTTCCTCCCGACCGCTGATGCGGGACGGGTGAAAATAGGTTCTGAAGCCCGGATTAAACTTGATGCTCTGGATGCGGCTATTCCGGCGAGAGTTTCATTCATTTCACCTGAGGCACAGTTCACACCTAAAGAGATTGAAACTGAGAGTGAACGAGAAAAATTGATGTTTCGCATAAAAGTTAAAATTGATCCTACTTTTCTCAAAAATCAATCCTTTCGATTTAGTAGTGGCACACCAGGTATAGCACATATCCGGTTAGATGAAAAAACTCCATGGCCAGATGAGTTGAAAATAGTTTCAAACGTACAATGAATACTATTGCTATACTTGAACACGTTACCCATTGCTATGGAGATAGCATTGCCATAAAGGATATATCTCTTCGAATACCATCTGGATGTATGGTTGGGTTTATAGGACCTGATGGAGTCGGTAAATCAAGTGTTCTTGCTTTGATTTCTGGAGTACGTAAGATTCAAGAAGGAAGAATTACGGTTTTCGGTGGTGATATGCATAATAAACACTATCGTGAACAAATATACTCACGTATTGCTTATATGCCACAAGGACTTGGTAAGAATCTTTATATGTCTCTCTCCGTGTTTGAAAATGTTGAGTTCTTCGGACGCTTGTTTGCACTGGAAAAACAGGAACGGCGGGTACGTATTGAAGAACTTCTTGAGAGTACGGGATTGTTGCCGTTTAAAGATCGTCCAGCAGGACAGCTTTCAGGTGGAATGAAGCAAAAACTCGGATTATGCTGTGCCCTGATCCATGATCCGGATCTCCTGATTCTGGATGAGCCGACCACAGGGGTCGATCCCCTCTCACGCCGGCAGTTTTGGGAACTGGTCAACCGTATCCGTCATCGTCGCGAAGGGATGAGCGTCATCGTCGCAACAGCCTATATGGAAGAAGCTGAGCGGTTTGACTGGCTGATTGCGATGGATGAAGGAAAGATTTTAGCCAGTGGTACTCCAGAAGAACTCCTACAGCAAACCGATACGGCAAATCTCGATGAAGCGTTTATACAACTTCTTCCCGAAAACAAACGAAGTGGTCATACAACTCTCGTTGTTCCTCCACGAAATAGTAGTTTTCAAGGAGATGCATTTGCTATTATTGCTGAGAACCTGACAATTAGTTTTGGAGATTTTAAAGCAGTTGATCATGTTAGTTTTAGCATTGATAAAGGGGAAATTTTTGGATTTTTAGGATCAAATGGCTGTGGTAAAACAACAACTATGAAAATGTTGACAGGTTTGTTATCACCTACAGAAGGAAAAGCATGGCTTTTTGGAGAACCAGCCGCTGCTAATGATATTGCAACACGTAAACGTGTAGGATATATGACGCAGGCCTTTTCGCTTTATTCCGAGCTCACCGTTTACCAGAATCTACTGCTTCATGCACAGCTTTTCCATCTCCCGAAAAATCAGATTGATAGTCGTATTGCCGAAATGATTGAACGTTTCCATCTTGAAGAATATCGTGATAACAGTGCTTCAGATCTTCCTTTAGGGATCCGGCAAAGACTCTCTTTGGCGGTTGCAGTTGTTCACCGTCCCGAGATGCTTATTTTAGATGAACCGACATCGGGAGTTGACCCTGTGTCTCGTGACCGTTTTTGGGAATACTTGATCGATCTCTCTCGGAATGATGGAGTGACAATTTTCGTCTCGACTCACTTTATGAACGAAGGGGAACGGTGTGATCGTATCTCTCTAATGCATCAAGGAAAAGTTTTGGCGAGTGATTCTCCTTCTTCTTTGATACGTACACGTAATAAAGAGACATTGGAAGAAGCATTTATTGATTATCTTCAGGAAGCAGTTGGAGAATGTGAACAGAGTGCAGAGAGAAGCAATGAATCTCATATATTGCCACACGAACATCAACAAGCGAACCGCTACTTTAGCTCATTACGCTTGTTTGGATATGCGTATCGTGAATCGTTGGAGTTAATTCGAGATCCTGTAAGACTAGTCTTTGCATTGTTGGGTATGGGAATTCTAATGATGATTTTGGGATTTGGGTTGAGTCTCGATGTAGAAGATCTTCGTTTTGGAGTACTTGATGAAGACGGTACACCCCAAAGCCGAAACTACGTCCAAAACATCTCAGGCTCGCGCTATTTTTTAGAGCAGCCGCCATTGCGGTCATTTGATGAACTGGATTCTCGGATGAAAAGCGGTGAGCTTTCCGTAGCGCTTATTATCCCCTCCGGATTTGGTGAAGACCTTCAAAAAGGACGATATACTGAAATTGCCGTATGGGTTGATGGTGCGATGCCATTTCGTGCCGAAACCATACATGGGTATCTTCAAGGAATGCATTATGATTATCTTCAGCAGCTTACGCGTCAGACGTTAGGCTATACCCCCTCTATTTCTACAGTAAATATAGAAATGCGTTATCGATACAATCCGGATTTCAAGAGCATTTATGCCATGGTTCCAGCAGTTATTCCTATGTTACTAATATTTATTCCTTCTATTCTAATGGCTTTGAGCGTTGTTCGAGAGAAAGAACTAGGGTCAATTACTAATTTTTATGCAACACCGGTAACCCGCTTGGAATTTTTTATCGGCAAGCAGGTACCTTATATCGTTATTAGTATGATTGGTTTTTTTCTTTTACTAATATTGGCGTATTTTGTTTTTGGGATCATACCCAAAGGGAGCCTTTTAATTCTGATCCTAGGAACACTGCTTTATGTTATTACTACGACAGGCTTGGGTTTTATGATTTCGTCTTTTACTAAAACACAGATATCGGCTCTTGCCGGTACCGCTATTTTGACACTTCTGCCTACAATTAACTTCTCAGGATTAAAGGATCCTGTTTCTTCGCTTGAAGGAATTGCATCATGGATAGGAGCAATTTTCCCGGCAACCTATTTTATAAATATAAGCCGTGGCATATTTAGTAAAGCATTAGAACTACAGGATTTATACCGTGATTTTTTCGCTTTGATGATTGCTGCGACTGTTATTACTGTTTTATCTATGATATTGTTGAAAAAACAGGAAGTATGATGAATCATCTATTAAATATTTTTCGTTTAGGGATTAAGGAACTGCGTAGTTTATGGCATGACAAAATAATGATAGTTTTGATCATTTATTCATTTAGTATTGCTATTTATGTCGGAGCTACAGCAGCTAAGAGTGAAATTCATAATGCACCTATAGCATTTCTAGATGAAGACCGGTCAATACTTTCAAGAAAAATAATCGATGCTTTTTATCCGCCTCGCTTTAAATCTTTTAAACTTGCTTCATTTGATCAAGGAGATGAGGGATTAGATGCTGGAAAATACACTTTTGTGGTAACGATACCGCCAAATTTTGAAAAAGAGGTTATATCCGGAAAGCACCCTGCAATTCAACTTAATATTGATGCGACGAGAATGACGCAAGCTGGAATAGGGGCAGGATATATACAGCAGATCATTAATCGTGAAGTGGCTAATACATTGCATCAAAGTACTATACTTCCAGTAGGTATTATTACTCGAATGAAATATAATCCGAATCTTGAAGGGAGCTGGTTTGGAGGTGTGATGGAGATTATCAGTATGATATCACTACTCTCTATTGTGTTGACTGGTGCTGCTTTGATAAGAGAACGAGAACACGGGACACTGGAACATTTGATGGTTATGCCGCTGAGCGCTTTCGAAATTATGCTGGGAAAAGTATGGTCAATGGGATTGGTTGTATTAACTGCGGCAGCTTTATCGTTACAGTTTGTTGTAGAGGGAATACTTCACATTCCGATTGCAGGCTCCGAGATACTTTTCTTATGTGGGGCTTTTCTGGTACTGTTTGCGACAACTTCGATGGGTATTTTTATGGGAACTATTGCACGTACGATGCCACAATTCGGATTAATTTTAATTTTAACGATTCTTCCATTGCAGATACTTTCTGGTGGTATAACCCCATATGAAAGTATGCCAGATATTTTGCAGTATATAATGAAGCTAGCGCCTACAAGTCATTTTGTCAGTATGGCACAGGCTGTATTGTATAGGGGGGCTGGTATAGAGGTTGTTTGGCCAGATTTCATCGCTATGTTTGTAATTGGTCTCGTCTATTTTTCTCTTGCGTTGATGCTGTTTCGAAGAAGTTTGTCTGCATCATCGTAATATGAAGGAATATAAAATGGATAAAAAAAAAGTTTCTTTAGTTTTAGGAAGTGGCGGTGCGCGCGGTTATGCTCATATTGGTGTCATTGAAGAGCTAGAACGTTCGAGCTATGAGATTGTTTCCATAAGCGGGTCATCGATGGGTGCACTGATCGGCGCACTTTACGCATGCAACAAGATTGATGAGTTCAAGGAATGGGTTCTGGGGCTTAATGGAATGGATTTAACGACATGGCTTGATATTTCTTGGGATAATCGAAGTGGCATATTCCGCGGAATTAAACTAATGGAAAAACTTGCGACAATGATTGGTGATAAAAATATTGAAGACTTACTAATTAAATATAGGGTGTAAACCTACAAAGGGATTTTTCTTCCCATGCGCTTTAAAGTTTGCTTAAATTGATTCTCTGAGTCTCTACAAATCATTTTTCTATTTTAGATTCAATCATGGATACAGATAACGCTTTTATCGCATCCATATCAAATTCATCTTCTATCGGGTTTTCTGTAAAATCATACTCCCCATAAAAATTGATGTGCTGCCAGTGGATAATCGAGCCATTTTTAAGGGCATGGATAATTTTATTTTGTTGTTCAGGATCTTTTTCTTTCGCAAGTAAATCTGAAAAATAGAGATAGTTCCAGCAGATAATCGAGTTTTGAATCAGACGCAATGCATTGCTGGCAATATCCTGTTCCTCCTTTGTAGCATAAAAATATTCGCCGCTATTTCCGAAAAAAACCGCTTTGGAGAATTTATTTGCACTTTCCACTTTATTGAGCTGTTTTTCGATCTGCTGTCGCAAGCTAATGTCGTCGATGTAGTTGAGCAGAAACTGTGTCTTGATGATACGGCCAAATTCCCTGAGTGCCTGATAAAGTTTATGTTTACGCGAATAGGATGTCAGACGCTTAAGTAGCTGTGAGGCAGTGACACGTCGCTCTTTAATGGTGATTATCAGACGAATCATCTGTTCCCACTGCTCTTCGATGATAGCGGTGTTGATTTGCTTAACCGGCAGGAGTGTATAACCGTTCTCCCGATAAAGCTTTTTAGGCTCAAATGCATAGAGTTGTTGATCTTTGAAATTTTTAATCCGTGGTGCAAATGAGAATCCCAGTAAATGGGTCAGAGCAAATATCACCTCACTGTATCCGAACGTATCCGTAGAATGGATATCGCTTTGAATTATCTCTTGATGCATTAATCCATCGATAACGTAGGCGGCTTCGCGCTCGCTGGCATTGATCACTGTCGTATAAAACAGCCGGTGCGATTCATCCACAAAACTGTATCTGCTTACTCCTCGCCCCAAACCAAAATACTTGAACGAATAGCCTGAATTAAGCGAATCGACGTTGAGATTAAATTTCTGGCCATCACTGGCGGTATGATTTTTATCGGGATTGGCACGAAAGAGTTTAGGAATATTAAGTGTTTCCGTAAACGCGAGTACGGCATCATTAGCTTCTTGAAGTATATCGGGTGAGAGATACCATGTGCGAATATAATCGATGTCGTGTACTGATATCCCTTTGGATATCTTTGCCATTTTCGGGATGCTGATGTTGCATCCATATCCGATGATCGATGCATATAGAGCATTTGGTTTGGGTGCGCGATGATGTAGCGTCCTTGTATGGTGATGAAACTTTACACCAAATATCGCCAGCCGGTCGATTTGACGAAGCACGTCAATAAGAGGGATAAATTTCTCTTTTGGCAGATAGGCATTCAGCCCATCCTCCTCTTCACGCTTTTCGAGTTTAGGGGTATGTACAATAAACGATCCATCTCCTTTAGCATGAAAAAAGCTGTTAATCCCTTTGATGACATTATTGTTGACGTTGCGGTAGATTCCATCAAGCTCACCTCTTAAGTCATCAAGTACACCGATTGAAGATTTCAACTTATCCATTCCATAGCGCTTGATATAGAGTTCTTTCTTTCGGTTGTATTCGCCAATATCAATCAGATAATCGTTAAACGCACGGTAGCGATAGGAGTTATTGAGATTGAGTGACCCTGATTTGATTCCCTCGGCTATAGCTACGAAAAGAAACATTTTATACAGCGATATCCGAAACGGTTCGTCTGTGGTACTTTGAAGCAAAGAATTTTTTTCCTCTTCACCCAAAAATTCCATTGGCAATTTTACTGTAACGTTTCCTCCGGTCGTTTTGAAGAATGCAATCGCTTTAAGCAGTGACTTGTCTGATTCCTTTTCATCGAATTCTAATGCTTTAATGATATCGGAGACCCGATTTTGAAGTTTACGGGAACGCTCTTCGAGTATGGCGTGATAACCAATATGATCTTCCAATTCATCATGTGCATCCAGATACGGTTTTTTCTCCTTTTCATCGGCAATCATCGCTTCGACTTGTTCGCTGATAAGGTGAATTTTTTCATCTGAACTGATATCAGAAATGAGCATTTGTTTAATGGAATAAAGTTTTGGAATCAAGCGGTTTTTGATCAGATCTGCAATTTCAATGGAAGCTTTGGAGCGTGACTGCCTTTGAAGGAAATAGGCATTCTGATGTTCACGCAGTGCGGAGAGTTTGGCGCTTTGGACCGATTGAACCAGTATCTCACAGAGCTGATCGCTCCGTATCCTTGTCTGATGTGCAACGAAACAGATTAGATCGAACTGCTGTTTGTGTTTTGCTTTTCGCAATATTTGGTGGACATCACTTTTTTCTACCCACTGCGCATAGTGGCGGGCAGTATTCTCCTCCAGTCTAATGTCGCGGATAATATCGGTTAGTGATGTATGTATATTGCGGAGTGTCTCATAGGTACGGACTTCTTCTTTGATTTTCGAAGGCTTGAGCGAATGGGAAAACTTCTTGAATCGTGCAATGGTGTAGCGCCCTGGCAGTGTTTCATCAGTTTGTAAAAAAAGCTCTAGCGGTTGCAGTGCCGTATGAGCCGAATACGACTTCAGCCTCTCGAAGATATCCGCCCGATGCGTATTCATCGCTTCGGTGATGATTTTAGAAAGGAAAGTGTAGGACGGTACTTCATATCGATAAGCAATAGCCGATTCGACCAGCGCATAGAATACTGCTTTAGGTGTAGAGAGCTGGGCAATAAGTTTCATAGATTCAGTAAGAAGTTTTTGTTTGAGATTTTCATCCGGTGATATATAGCCGAAATGTTCCCTGATTATTTTTTTATAACGAATGATTGTTTTTTGACTTGGCTGTTTCAATGCGCTTTGGACGAAGCTGTATTGTTTTTGAATATATGCAAGATCAGGGCTACTCAAAAACAACGTGTCATAAAATGTACGTGTCAGTTTAAAATAACCATACAATGCAATGAAAATAGATTTATTACTATCGTTTTCAAATGTTTCCAATTCACGCTGCATTAATAGCGGTATCGTGAATATTTCCTTTTGAATTTTTTCCTCCAAAGCAGGAGGAGATTCGAACTCTTTTTTCTGAGAGTAATTAAGGATTTGAATTAGTGGCATGTAATCTCTTTTTTACTATTTTAACGACCGTTAGTTTACATTAATATAAGCTATGAATAAGGTCAGATATAAAACAAAAATATATGATAAAATACTTAATTATTATCTATTTTATAGCAAAGAGGAGATTGTGATGATTTTTGGCTATATTCGAGTCAGTACAGAACAACAATCTTTGCAAAATCAAAAACACAAGATCCTCGAATACGCCCAACAGCATAAACTACTGATCGACGAATTTATCGAACTAGAAATCTCTTCCAAAAAAAGTCAAAAAGATCGAAAGATCGATATCCTATTAGAAAAGATGGGTGAAGGCGATATTCTTATCTGTACTGAGCTCTCTCGTCTTGGACGCAACATGTTAGAGATCCTAAATCTCGTTGAACAATTCAACCAACATAAAATAAAACTCATCTTTACCAATCAGCCAGAACTCTCCACTAATCAAAACGAGGCACTTTCATCTTTACTTCTTGCCATATATGGATACTTCGCACAAACAGAGAGAGAAATTATTAGTGAACGAACCAAACAGGGACTCTCGGCTGCTCGTGCGATGGGAAAAGTTCTTGGTAGGCCAAAGGGAGCTAAAAATAAAACTCGCATTCTTGATCCCTATAAGGAAGAGATCACTCGCCTACTTACTATAGGAGTAAGTCAAAGTAGCATTTTAAAAATAATAAATGCAAAACTCGATAAACCAATATCAATGACTGCTTTGAGATATTTTATTTTTTATAGTATCAAATAGCAAAGCTTCTGAATTCAACCATCACAAATCCATCATTATTTCATCAAATGACTCAATCCCTCATATCCGATATATACTCCGATACACAAGATTAAGACACTTGAAATATAGGGAGCTTTTCTTATGATATCTCCGAATCCAGTAAACTTTTTGGATATATAATTGATACTTAATACAGAGATCACACCTGTAAGAACCAAAGTAAGCGACAATCCAATACTAAAACCAAGAACTAATGCCACGCCCATAGCCACTTTTTTGAGCTGAAGACAGCAAAGGCATAGGGGAAAACTCCCTTTAGGTTTGTACCCGTTTTTGAGTTATTTTAGCTTAACGTACTATATATTCCGCTTTCTCAGGAGACCCCTTGATAAGCTTTTGAGAAATTTTCAAGCCCACTGAAAGGTGTTACCAGAGCATTTGTTTTTCAATTGGTGTGCAACTTTTAAACAATTGTAACCCCATGTGGATCGCGTACTGTTATTTTTTAATTAAAGCAATCTTATCATCAAAAAATACTTCCCGATTCTCATCGAAATTTGTCACCAGTGTTTGAAGACGATCCACAAAATGGCGGATCGTCTCGATCTTCTATTCAAGCAGGTAAACTCTATGTGCAATACATATCATACTGATTAAAAAGTGGGCTTTATTTTTGTGAAATAGCCGATTCTTTCCGATAAAAAATCCAGTACGCTGATGGTAAAATCATCAAAGTTAGGAATGTTGAACTGATAATCCCACCCGTAACGACGACTGCCAACGGATAATGGATTTCACTTCCCACACCCGTAGCAAAAAGCAAAGGCAAGATACCCAGTAAAGCCGTCGAAGCGGTCATAAGTACCGGACGAAGACGTAAAAGCGTTGCATTCTTGATCACCTCTTTGAGTTCAACATCGGGAAATTTGGCACGCATCTCATCGATAAAACTCACCAAAACAATTCCATTCAGTACCGCAATAGCAAAAATAGCGATAAACCCGACAATCGCCGATACCGATAGATAGACACCGCTAATAACCAACGCAAATATCGCCCCGATCAATCCAAACGGAACACTCATCAAAATTAATCCCGCTTTAGAAAGAGAATTGAATGCCATATACAACAGTAGAATAATCACCAACAGGGTAATCGGGATAATGATCATGAGCTTTTGGGTCGCTTCTTGCATGTTTTTAAAATCCCCTGCCCACCCGATGTAATACCCTTGAGGCATATTGACACTTTTGGAAATTTTAGCATCGGCTTCTTTGACGAACGACGCAATATCGCGACCTTCGACATCGAGAGAAATGACAAGGTAGCGACTCATGTTTTCCCGTTTTATAAACGATGAACCTTGTACCGTATCAATACGGCACACATCTTCCAAATTCACAATATTGCCCTCATGGGTACGTATCGGAATATTTTTAATCGTTTCGATATCGATTTTGGCATCTTTGATTTTTGGAACGATGCCGTAGCGGCGCACCCCTTCGATCATATAGGTCGCCGGTTCTTCACCGATACCGTAACGAATCACATCCATTATTTCATCAACACTGATTCCATAACGGGCTAACGCCTGATAATCGGGTTCTATTTTAATTTGAGCCTGACCCAGTTGCGATTCAACTTCCATCCCTTGAATACCCTTCATGGAGCCGATATTCTTTTGAATATCCGTAGCAATCCTATCAAGTACTTTTTGATCTTCACCATACACCTTGATGGCGAGTTCTGCTTTGACCCCTTCTAACAGCTCTTCAATACGCATACCGATGGGTTGGGTAGCGGTAAACTGCACATACGTAAACTCTTTGTCCAACTCCGTATCGATCTCTTTAGCAAGCTTTTCGTAATTTCCAATTTCAGGTTTGAGAATCAGCAATACCTCAAAATAGTTGGCTTGCGCCGTTTCCCCTTTTTCACTTCGTCCGATCATCGAGAGAACGGACTCTACTTCATCCCCATGATGTTTGAGAATAAATTTTTCTATCTTCTGCGCGGTATCGGTTGATTGAGACAATCCCGTACCGGGAATAGCAGTGACGCGGTACATAATCGACTCTTCATTGAGTTTAGGCATAAATTCACGCCCTTGCTGGGTTAACAATACTACAGAGACCAGAAAGAGAATAGTCACCGCAATTAACAGTTGTTTTGCATGTTCCAGCGCGAAATTCAGCATAGGCGTATAGCGCTTTTTGATGGAACACATCACGCTATTATCGTGATGTGCAGTTGGTTTAAGAAGGTACGTTGCAAGCACCGGAACCAAGATAAGTGCGACCGCAAGCGATCCCAGCATCACAAAGGTAATATTAAGCGCCATGGGAACATAAAGTTTTCCCGCCAAACCATCAAGACTTAATAACGGTATAAACACAATAGCAATAATCAAAATGGCAAACGTCACTGGAGTCGAAACTTCTTTAGCAGCTCCTGCTATTACTTCAAACCTCGAAGCATCAGGATGATCGTGAAGTTTTCGAAAGCTGTTTTCAACAATAACGACCGTACCGTCCACAATCATTCCCACCGCAATGGCAAGTCCACTCAAACTCATCAGATTGGCGCTAAGACCGTAATAATCCATCAGTGAAAATGCAATCAATAGCGATACAGGAAGAGAGAGGATAACGATAAAAGCCGAGCGTAATTCAAACAAAAATAAGAACAGAACAATCCCTACTAATACCATACCGGTCATTAGTGCTATATCCATTGTCTCAACCGCTTTTTTTGTGATTTCCGTTCGGTCATACAACATTCGAACACTGACACCATCGGGTAAAGCTGAATTAACCGTAGCGGTTTTCGCTTTGAGCTGTTTAACAACCTCTGCTGCATTTGTTCCAGCCCGTTGCAATACCATTCCCATAACGGCTTCGTGTCCATCAAGCGATACGGCACCGGATCGTGGCGATGTCCCCTCTTTGACTTCGGCAACATCATTGATCGTGATCGATTCGCCTTTTAATGCTTTGATAGGAGTATTGCGTACATCATCCAATGAGCTATAAAGTCCTACACCACGGATAAGGTATTGTTCCTTATTAAACTCCAAATACTGCCCACCTGCGGCGGTATTGCTTTTTTCAAGAGCTTGAACGACCTCTTCGTAGGTGATCCCAAAATCTTGAAGTTTATGGGTATCGATTTCAACGTCATATTGTTTTTCATGCCCGCCCCATCCAATAATATCTTCTACTCCTGCAACACTTTTATACAAAGGGGCAACAATATATTCTTGCATCTGTCGTAATTCGCTGAGGCTAAAACGACCGGTTCTGTCATAGATTTGATACCAAAACACCTGACCCAAACCAGTTGTATTGGGTCCAATAACAGGTTTGCCCCACCCTTGCGGTATATTAACGCTGTTGAGGCGTTCGTTGACCAACTGGCGTAAAAAGTAAATATCCATATTATCGTCAAAGAAGACCGACACATAAGAGAGTCCAAATACAGAATTGGACATAACCGTTTTAACACCCGCCATTCCAGAGAGAGCCGACTCAATAGGATAAGTAATCATCTTTTCAATATCTTCGGCAGAATTGCCGGGGCTTTCAGTATAAATCACCACCTGCTTAGGGGTAATATCGGGGAAGGCATCCACCGGGATTGTCTGATAGGAACGTATTCCCAGTACAACAATCCCGATAAATACTACCAAAACGAGCATACGGTATTTGAGCGCACTATCGATTAATTTATGTATCATCGTTGTTCCCTTATTCCTCGCCAATAGCTGATTTCAACAGCATTGATTTAACGTAATAGCTTTTATCGCTAACGTAGCGTTCACCGGCATTCAACCCTTTAATGGCGATATATTGGTCGTCTTTAGCAATGATTTCCACCACTCTCGCTTCATAGGGGGCTTTTTCTTCCTCATGCTCATCGTTCTTTTCTTTTTTTACGTGCACTTTAGTAACAGTCGGGATAAAGACAACCCATTCGTTTTGAAAAAAGGTAAGCGCCGATTTTTTCACCGCGAGGTAGTTTTTATCTTTTTGGGTATAGATGGTCGCTCCGACATACTGATTCAAATACAAAGATGAAGATTTATCGAGCGAAGCCAATGCACTGATTCGCTGAGTTGCTTCATCAATACTCGGCAATACACGATTGATTTGTCCATATATCACAGAGGGTGTATTACTTTTCACCAAAACCTTTTGTCCCTTTTGCACCTGAGCCGAATATTTGAGAGGGACAAAACATTGCAGATAAAACGCATCGGCGTTAATAATGATTGCCATCACTTTTTCGTCTTTGATAAACGCACCCACCGGTTCAAGAATCTCACCGATCCGTCCTGATGCAGAGGCATAGACATAATGGGAATTACCGCTGTTTGTCAGTGATGATGGATTAACGTTAGAACCTTTGATCTGGACTTCGATCCCTTTGATCTGAGAAAGCAGTGCATCCCGCTCGATTTGTTTGGTCGTCATCTCCTGCCGCGAGAGCATCCCCCGTTCATACAACGCTTTATCGGACTGAAAATTTTTATCGAAATGAGCGTATTGGGTTTTTAACGACTGATAATCGATGGAAAGTTTGGAGAGGGCAACCGAACGCAACCGTGCGATTTTATCCCCCTTTTTAACCGTATCACCGGCACGGACGTAATATTCTTCGATGTACCCTTCCAGCGACGTTGTAATAGCATGTTGGTCATTCTTTTGCTGAATCACTTTGGCGTTTACGTCAATCGTGGCACCAAATGGTCGTGATTGCACCGTTTCAGTCGGTATCTGTACGGCACCGAAAAGTACTGCTGAAAATAGTAGTACACTCGTTAAAATTTTACTCATTATAAGCCCCTTGTAGGTAGTTGTATTCGATAGTGGAACGATTAATTTGTGATTGGAGAGAAATGATCTCTTCTTGGGTCGCAATACGGCGATTTTTGATCTCATAGAGTTCTAAAAGATTAACATTAGCAATCGCATAGGCATCCTGATACATCCCCAAGAGTTCTTGCGCATTTTTAAGATTTTCTTTGCGTTGTTGCAAAAGTGTTTCCAGAGAGGTGATCTCTTTAAGCAAACTTTTTTTTCGAAGCCCAAGACGATCATTTTGCGCTTTGAAAAACAGTACGTTTTGGCGTATTTGAAGTTCTTGAATCGATTTTTCTTCGCGCTTCGTGTTGAAAATCGGCAAAGGGATCGAAACTCCTGCACGGTAAATATTTTGATCGGGCTCTTTTTCATATTCTGTGAATACGCCAACCGATTCGATGATACGGGTTTCGAGTTTTGCCTGCGAGGCTTTGAGGTCATTTTCCGATGTCAATAACGCTAAATCAGGATTTGATTTCTCATCCCCAAAACGAATGAAATTAGTATCCGCGTCAATTGCAATTTCTTCACTAAATCCAGCGTATTCACGTAATGCGTCATAGCTTTTTACTGCTTCTTTTTGGGATTCAGCGCGGTTGGATAGGGCATCGGAATACGCAACATCGGCTTGGAGCATTAGTGCTTTGGATAAAGAACCTTTGGCATAACGCTCTTTAGAGACGTTATTGATGCTTTGAGCGATTTTCAACTCTTCGTTGGCAAGATTCAATAGTTTTTGAGCTTGTGCATAATCGACATACAAAAGTGAAAGCTCTTTGATAAAACGGGATCGTTCAACCGCAACATTGGCTTTAGCATTGGTTGATAACGATCTGGCTATGCGTTCTTTGTCTTCACCTACGCCCCATACGCGAACCGGTTGATTGAGTCCCAACCGATAGCCATTATCGGACTTAAATCGGGATCTTTCCACTTCGAGGGTAGGATTCTCATAACGGGTCAGTTTGCTTCCTTCAAGTATGGCTTGATCAGTCCTTAATGATGAAGCATTCAAATAGGGACTTTTTTCGATAGCCTGTTCTAAAAAAAGATCAAAACTCTCTGCCATAACTGCCGCTGAATACAACGACAAAGAAAGAATAATCTTAATCATTTTTTTTCTTTTTTCAGGAAGGCACCGTCGAGCGCATTGACTTCCAAACGATAATTCGCAGTGTATACATCGTAGTAGAGGATTTCGCCTCTGTGGGTTAATTTTTTACTGGTAATTTCTTCTCCGGTCTCTTTTTGAACCAACTGCTCCAACTGTTTTTCATCGACTTTATGAATTCGGTGCATTTCCTGTTTGGCTTGAAGCTGTGCGGAAGGGCGAGAGTTAGAGGTGTGAATCGACATATGTTCCCGTGCAGTCATTTCCGCTGATTGAGCGTGTAATGCAAAAATTAATGTGCAAAGTGCGAATAATATTTTCATGACTAATCCTTTAATACTGTTAATAATTTGCCTAAAAGGCTGTTTTAATGATTATTGTTTTTTGAAAAATAGGAAAATTAAACGGCTATTGGAGGACGAAAATTAGAAGGGGGATTATGGCTGATATAATACTCAGAGTTATAAATCGGTGCAAACGTATGGCTCTCAAATTCGACAAGTTGTGTCTGAGCAGGGAGAATAAAGCTGATATGAAACATATATCGAATATCGCATAAATCCCCACAATGCGTAGGTTGAGAAAATTCTTGAACATATTGTTGGATGCTACAATGATCTTTCTCATTGCTCTCAATAACAAAATCATTCACAATTGAGAAGCTAAAGGAGAGCAACAGCAGTATCGTCCAGAAATTACGTTTTTTCATGATGGATGATTATATACTATTCCCAGCTGTTTATCAATGCCTGAAGTTTGCTAAAAAGTCCTGTCATATGGCTTTTTATCGTTTCCTCAAGATTGAAATTATGCACTATATCTTCCATACCTATGGTGCTTATGACCGTTTGACCGTTATCGTCATAAATTGAGATGCGACAGGGGAGAAAAATAGATACTTCCGGATGCAAACCAAGAATCGCTTGTGCACCGCTGGGATTGCATAGCTCGAATACAGTAATATCCCTCTCAATCGGAAACCCTTTTTCCTGTAGAAGATCTTTAAAATTGTACTCTTTGAGCACACCGAATCCATACTCTTTTGCTTTTGATGTCATTTGCTCTTTAATCGCACCAATGGAATGCTTTGTCTCGTGCTTATAAATCATTTTTCTTGTCTCCTGTATTTTTGATTTTACTAGGTCTGATATAGGGCTTCGCGATAAAATAGAGCACAAATCCCCATAAAATCGTACTGCTTATCCACTCGATCAATCCGGGGTTTTCATCGATATGGATAATTTCGTTGACATTAACACCGTCTAACAAATAGTCCAATCCAAAACCAAATAGAATACTTCCGATACCGATGGTCACCAAATAAATAGTGAGGATTTGAGTACCCATCATTTTTTTGACAACGCCAATTGTTACCGTATTGGTTGCAGGTCCGGCTGAGAGAAAGACAAAAGCGGCTCCGGGTGAAACACCTGCGAGCATAAGCCCCGCCGCAATAGGTAAAGAAGCTGTCGCACACACATACATCGGTATCGCAATCGCAACGACGATCAGATAAGAGATCCAATGATAGGTAATCAGTATGTCACTTAAATTTTTCGGAACCGCCACCGTTATCAATGCACCGATAATGAGTCCAAACAATAGCGGCTTGGCGATGTCACCCAGCAAAGTCACAAACGCATAGTGCATCGCATCGATAAAGGAAAAACGTTTTTTCGCTTTGGGTTGACCGCATCCACAATCATCGGCAGAACATCTTTCATTATTAGGTAATGTACCAACTAAAACCGTGGATGGGTTAACCGGCTTTGAGTGTGCCATAGTGAACAATGGTTGAGAGTTCTTTGATTCACCGGGAGCTTTCAGATTAGTAATTATTCCTGCTATCATAGAGATAATAATGGACGTAACAACTCTGTAAATTGTAAAAGCCCAGCCGAACATTCCATAAGTTGCCAAAATTGAATCGACTCCGGTAATAGGGGTAGAAATCAAAAAAGAGAGCGTTGCCCCGTTACTTGCACCATTTTTTTTGATAGAAGCGGCTAGCGGGATCACCCCACAAGAGCACACGGGTAAAGGGATACCAAATAAGGTAGCTTTGATTACGGAAGCGATAGAGTCCTTTCCTAGATGTTTGGAAACCAATGTTTCAGGTACCATTTCATGTAAGATTCCAGCGAAGAGCAGACCGAAGAGTATATAAAAAGCCATTGCATTGCTCAAATCTACTATAGCATCAATGAAAAGAACAATATGTTCCATAAATAACCTCTTCTTACGTTATAATCATATAACTTTAATGTTATATAACGAGATTGTTATATAAAAAGACTTAGAAGAAGGTTAGATGGAAAGATTGGTTCAATTATCAAAAATATTTAGCGATATTAATCGGTTGAAAATACTAATTTTTCTTTTAAGAGACAAAAGAGTGTGTGTATGTGAGATTTGTGACACGTTAGAACTTTCACAGCCGCTCGTCTCCCGACATCTTAAGCAAATGCGCGAAGCCGGTATTCTTGATTCAATGCAAGAAGGAAAATGGGTAATTTATTCTTTAACTGCAAATCCTGATTCTACTTTACAATGTTGGATTGAAGAAGCACGTAAACAGATCTCATCTTTACCAAAATTAATATCTTGTAGTACAAAACCATATTGTTAAATTTACTTTGTTAGAATGCCCACTCATTCTCTCTAAATCTATAGATCTTATAATGAATGAAGAGGGAGAAGATTTTATCCGTCGATATATTATGGATGGAAGTGCGACTTAGCGCATAGTAAAAGTGATAACAAAGATTAAAGATGATTTTGCTGAGAAACTGGATATTCCAGATTTAGCCAAATTGGTCTCCATGAGTGAATCATCGCTCTATCATAACTTCAAAAAGATTACGACAATGAGTCCATTACAGTTTCAAAAAAACACTTCGGTTGCATGAAGCAAGACTCAGATTAATGTCAAAAGAGATCGACGCTTCCCAAGTTGCATTTGACATCGGATATGAAAGTCCATCGCAGTTCAGCCGAGAATATGCGCGAATGTTTGGTTTTCCTCCAAAAGCTGATGTAAAGCGGGTAAAGGGTGATTGCAGATTTTAGAATTTTATAAAATTTATTAGATGAAAGACACTTCAATCACAGCTAGGAAAATGAACTCTAAAAGCTTAAAGAATACGATTTTAAGCAAACTTTAAAGCGCATGGGAAGAAAAATCCCTTTGTAGGTTTACACCCAATATACAGTCGTTGCCACTGATTTGAATCGGAACAAAGAGGTATGGTTTCAGCATGGCAATCTTTTAGAAGCTGTACGTGCATCAATTTCAATACCGTCACTTTTTACTCCAATTCAAACTGATGGTATGTTATTAGTTGATGGAGGCGTATTGAACCCTCTACCAGTTGCCCCAACTATGTCTGATCATTCTGATATCATTATTGCTGTTAATTTATATGCTGATCGTCAGAATTTTGATGATTCATTACCCATGATTGAAATAGAAAAAGAATCAACAATTAAATCTATGATAGACAATGTAATACAAAAAACACAGGGAATTCTATCAGATGATGAGATTGCATCCATTCCTGTGTTTAAAGTCTTGGAAAAAACTTTAGATTCTATGCAACGAACATTAATTAGTTATCATTTAGGTAACTATCCCCCGGACGTATTGATTAATATTTCCATGGAAGTATGCGGGACTTTTGATTTTCATAAAGCTTACACAACAATTGAAGCGGGAAGAAGAGCTACGAGAAATACTCTGCTTGCATTTTGAACACATTGGATCAGACGCTCACTTAATAAGACGTATTTCTCATCACTTCAGTCATAAATTCTTTCTAATCGATTAAAAAAATAGCACACTCATTTGAATATTTCTAATTCTGATAGTCCTGTATACAAACTTCTTGTATCGGGATAGCAAGTATATATTGGTAATTTAATATAATAATGGTAACTTAATTACTAATTAAAATAATATACGTATAATTCAATTAGTAATGTGTAAAAAAGGGGAATGTATGGCTAAAAAAATTAATGAAAAAATGAAAGAGATCAAAAAAGATTTGCTTCTTGAAGAGGCTTCCACGTTATTTGAAACAGTCGGTTACGAAAATATGAAAATATCAGATTTAGCAAAAAATGCGGGAGTGTCTCAAAGTACCATCTATGCTATTTTTGTTAATAAAGAAGGTTTATACCTTGAATATATTCGATATCACATCAAAGGTTTTATGGAAGAACTTAACAGTTCAATAACTCCAAACAGTACAAACCGTGACAAGATCGAAGCGTTCATCAAATTAAAATTTTCATACTACATACAAAAAGAAAAAGCGTTACAGCATACACTTAAGAATAATCCATTATTTTTCAATACGTTATACAACGACTTTAATAATCCCTTTGATGAAGTCTACGAATTCCTTGCCAATACCTTTAAGCAGTTTGATTCCAATGTAGATGACATCGAAGCGATGAAAAGAGCTTATGCCTTAAGCGGATACAGTGATGGATACATTAGTTTTTGGATGGTGACAAAAAATATAGACTTGCTTGAGAGTGTTCATGAAGTATGTACTACATTTCTGGCTACCTTGAAAGTTGACACTCATGGATAACAAAGAAACTAATGAAAATATCGCAGGGGTTTTAGCACGAAAATTTATCAAGCACCCACTAACGTTAATGTTGAGTCTGTTTATATTGGCGATGGGATATATCTCTTTGCAATCATCCGCCAGAGAAGCAAATCCGCAAATCGTGGTCGCAGGTGGGACGGTACTGATTCCCTATCCCGGAGTCAAAGCTGATGAGATTCAGAATCTGATTATCAAGCCGCTTGAAAGAAGGTTGCAAGAAATTCCGAATGTTGAAAACATTTACGGTATTGCACAGGACAATATGGCTATTTTTAACATACAGTTTTATTTAGGTACTGATTCCTCCGAAGCTGATTTCGATCTGTATAACAGTGTAATGCGTAATCTCGATGCTTTGCCGAAAGGGATCATGCAACCTATCATCAAAACTTTTAATATTGACTCTGATATCGCGGTAGCATCGGTAGCATTTTATTCCAAAGGCAAAGATAAGGATATTGTGGAGTTACACCGAAAACTCATTCCTGTTCAGCATCAAATTAATAGAATTAATGACGTTGCTCTGACTGACTTTATCGGTGAGCGCAAAGAGCAATTCAACGTGTTAGTTGATTTGCATAAACTCAGTGCTTACAACCTCTCGTTAGGTCATTTTATAAAAGCGGTCGAGGGAATAACGCTGAGAGTGCCGGATATGAAGGGACATTATGAAGATAATAAAATAATATTATTCGGGTTAAAAAAAGAAATTGAAACGGTACGTGATATTGAAAATATTCAAATAGCCAATTCCGTATATATCAGAGATGTTGCCAAGGTTGAAAAAGGTTTCGATATCCAAAACTATAAATCGGCTTTGATCCGTTCCAAAGAATTGGGACTGTCAAACGAAAAAGAGCAGATCACTTTAACCGTCTCCAAAAGAAAAGGTGCCAATGTTGTTGAAATCAATAATCAGATCAACGACCTCCTGGAAACCATGAAGCCACAGTTTGAAAAAGAAGGAATAGGATATATCATAACTCGTAATGACGGGTATACCGCAAACCATTCTGTTAATGAACTGGTTTTACATATCATTATATCCGTGATTATTATCGGTATTCTCTTGATTTTACAACTTGGTTATAAAGAAGCCTTTATCGTCACATTGACGGTTCCCATGATTATATCTTTAACCCTTTTGAGCGGATATCTATTAGGGTTGTCAATCAATAAAATTTCACTCTTTGCACTTCTTTTGAGTCTAGGGATATTAGTCGATGCCGCAATTATCGTCATAGAAAATATTCATCGACATTTTCATGACCATGAATCGAAAGATAAAAGCGTAGCAGAAATTGCTATTACGGCTACGAATGAAGTGGGAAACCCTACGAATCTCGCAACAGTGGCAATCATGATAACTTTTTTGAGTATTTTTTTAGTAGGCGGCACCATTGGTCAATATATCAGACCGTTGGCTATTTTCACACCAATTGCACTTTTTGCTTCGCTGTTGGTTGCCTATATATTTACACCGTATTTTGTCAATAAAATTATGACCAAAAGAGACTAGTATGCATACTAAAAGAAAGTTTATCGAAAAGACCGTTTTAAAGATTCTTCACAGTGATCGCAATCAAAAAGGCATTATTTTAGCCACATTAATCATAGTAGGAATTTCCATTATGATGTTTCCTACTATGTTGGTAAAAGCAAAACTTTTACCGAAGCCGACCGCAGATTATTTCACGATTTATGTAGACCTACCATCGGGAAAATCGATAGAGGAAACTAAAAAAGTCACTGAATGTATTACTAATACCATGCAAAATGAAAAAGAAATAGAGAATATGTCTATATTTTTGGGCGAAAGTCTACCTGTGGATTTTTCAGCAATTATTAAATGGCGAGTGCTTAAATCGAATGAGAACACGGCAAATATTTTAGTCAA
>NZ_JBASYM010000016.1:0-45014 GCF_049277495.1 Sulfuricurvum sp.
GTTTTCATCGACTCTGGAAACCATAAAAGGGGTCAATTCACTCTGATGCTGGCGCTCTTTTAGATTTTGATGTTTCGTGATGAAATCTTGCATAAAGTAGTGTTGGAAAGGTTCAACGTCTTGGAGAAGGTTCAGAAAAGATTCTTTGGGGAGTTCGTAGCAGATTAGATCTTCGGCAACGCTAAAGGTGCTTTGGGTATTTCCGTATATCAGGGAGTTCGCGTCAAAGCTGTCGCGCTCCCCATACACATTTTGGAGCTCACCCTCGATGGTTTCGTTGACAATACCTTTGATTATGATATAGAGGGATTCCGCCCGAACCCTCGGAGCGATCAGTACCGTCTCTTTGGGGTAATAGGCGATATCCATCTGGGTCATCAGTTTTTCGATCATCCTCTCCCCTAACAGGTCAAAAGGATGAATCGACATCAATAGTGCTTTTTGGTCAAAAAGACTCAAAGCTAACTCCTAAAATTCAATAAAAAGCTGCCCCATTCGGAGCAGCTTTAAAATTAATGCTCAACAGCACCTTCTGCACCGATACCCGTTTGGCTGCGGATAAACTGTGCTTCGTACGCCTCAATCTCTTTTGCCGCGTCATCACTGCTATCGGTAATCGAGAAGAACCAGATTCCGATAAACGCTGCCGTTACCGAGAACAATGCCGGATATTTGTAAGGGAAGATCGCTTCCGCATTACCCATAACGTCTACCCAAACTGTTGGTCCCAAGATCACAAGAACCGCTGCCGTCAACAAACCTAACGATCCGCCGAGCAATGCACCGCGAGTTGTAAGTTTTGACCAATACATAGAGAGGAACAAAATCGGGAAGTTGGCACTTGCCGCAACAGCGAACGCTAACCCGACCATGAACGCAATGTTTTGATCTTCGAAAATAATCCCAAGGAAAATTGCTACGATACCTAAAAGAACCGTTGCGATTTTAGAAACTTTCATCTCCATCAATCCGTCAGTTTTCCCTTTTTTGATGACACTGGCATACAGGTCATGTGAAATCGCTGAAGCTCCTGCCAAGGTAAGACCGGAAACAACCGCAAGGATTGTTGCAAACGCTACCGCAGAGATAAATCCGAGGAAGAAGTCGCCGCCCACTGCATGGGAAAGGTGAATCGCTGCCATGTTGTTTCCGCCGAGGATCGGATAACCGCCGTCAATTGCTTGTTTAGCAAGGTCAAGATATTGCGGGTTTTGGAATACCATAACGATCGCACCGAAACCGATGATAAACGTCAAGATATAGAAATACCCGATAAATCCTGTCGCATAGAAAACCGATTTACGAGCCTCTTTGGCATCGCTGACGGTGAAAAAGCGCATAAGGATATGCGGAAGACCCGCCGTACCGAACATCAATGCAATACCGAGTGAAATCGCCGAAATCGGATCACTGACCAAACCGCCCGGAGCCATGATAGACTGATCTTTCATACTTACCGCTGTCGCAAACAATGACTCGAAGTTGAAGTTATAGTGTGCCATAACCGCAATCGCCATAAATGTTGCACCGGAGAGAAGCAAGAACGCTTTAATGATCTGTACCCACGTCGTTGCGAGCATTCCCCCGAACGTCACGTAAAGAATCATGAGTACTCCGACCAGAATAACCGCGATTTCATAATCCAAACCGAAAAGTAGCTGGATCAATTTGCCCGCTCCGACCATTTGTGCGATCAGATACAAAACAACGGTCAAAATTGAACCGAATGCCGCCAATGTACGGATAGGCGTTTGACGTAAACGATACGATGCAACGTCAGCAAACGTATATTTACCGAGGTTACGGAGCTGTTCAGCCACCATAAACAAGATAATCGGCCAGCCGACCAAGAACCCGATAGAATAGATCAACCCGTCATATCCCTTAGAATAAACGAGGGCTGAAATTCCCAAAAATGATGCCGCAGACATATAGTCTCCCGCAATCGCCATACCGTTTTGGAACCCGGTAATCCCGCCGCCGGCAGTATAGAAATCTTTTGCCGTTTTGGTACGTTTAGCCGCCCAATAGGTAATCCCCAATGTTGCACCGACAAATATAACGAACATGATAATCGCCGACATATTCAACGGTTGTTTTTCTACCGCACCGCTGAGTGCTTCTCCCGCATATGCAGCGATGGAAAATAAAAGTACTGATAGCGCTTTCATCACTCTCCCTTTGCTTTGGCTTTAATTTTAGCGGTCAACTCATCAAACTCACTGTTTGCGCGACGGACATAAATACCCGTCAAAATAAATGCACTGATAATAACACCCACACCGACAGGGATACCGACCGTTGTTACCGATCCCGCTGAGAGCGGTGTACCTAAAATTGACGGATCAAACGCGATCGTCAAAACAAACCCGAAATAGATCACGAGCATTACGATCGTTAATGTCCATGCGAATTTGCTTCGCACTTTGACGAGATGGTGAAAATCCGGATCGTTATTAATACGATCAACCATATCTTGTTTCATAATTAGACCTCCTTTTAAAAGTTGTAGTTAGCGATGAAACGATATTCGTTCCAGCTGACAGAACCGGTTGAGTTTTGATAAAAATCATCCGTATAGTTCGCACGAAGACGAAGCTGAAGCTTTTTAACCGATTCTGGTACAAAAATAATGTCAAATCCGGATTCTTTAGCTGTCCATTCATATCCTGCAGGTGAATAGCCGTTTAAGCCATCCATATCAAATGAAGCGTAATAAACACCCGTATTAAGATTGACACCAAAGTCTTTCCAGTTGTAATTTCCGGCAACTTTCCATGCATCGGTACCCGCCATAAACTGATGACGCGTTACCATTCCCTGCGTGTACGCCGGCATACCGCCCCATGGAGAAATGGTTCCTCCGTTTACAGCTGCATCCGCATCTTTACTGTTGTGAGAAACTGCCCCGTAGAGATCAAAATTAGCAACTTTAACCCCTGCTTTTGCGGCAACAAAATCACTGTTGACTTTATTCAATGCAGCTAACGAATTAGACCCGACATCGCTTTCATGAATCCACTGTGCCGCTACATAGGGTGCTACACCGCTTGTATATGACCAGCCGTAATTCGCTTCTGCATAGATGGCATTCAAAATATCATGCGCATAATAATCCCACAACTGTAGCTTCAGTCCCGGTACGCCGGAATAAATAGCTGCAGCTACCGATACACCGCCGGTATTTTCTCCGATAGCATATTTACCCATATCAACAAAATCACCGGTCTGATTGCGTGAATCGACCAGAGAATACCCCGAAGTAACACTAAGCACTGAATTAATACCAAGAGCCGGTGTTGCAGCATATACACGTCCAAACGTCCCTTGTGCAAACTTCGTAACGTGCGCTGCGATCAACGTCGTATCTTTAACATTAGTATTACTCAGCACATAGGCTTCAAATAGATTCGGAAGCATACGGGCATCATCACTTCCCGCCATCGGTGTATCCAATTTTTGGCGGCCACCTTTAAATGTAGTATTTCCATTTTTGTATTGAAGATACGCTTCACCTAAATAGATGTCATTTTTGTTATCTTTGCCCAGCAATGTAGGATCAACATCATTTAAATCATTACGATTTCCCAGATGAAATCCGATCGTCGTATATGCTGCAGCACCAAGACTTACCCCATTGAATGCAGCAGTTTCGTATTTTAAATATCCACCCAGAGTATTAGCTTTGCGCGTATAGTCATTATTCGCAGCCGGTCGTGTATCATCAACCTCTCTGCTGATGGAAAATTCTCGGAATTGCCCGCTTACTTTTCCATTTTCAAACATTCCTGCCAAATCGTCGGCAGCGTGAGCATTCAATACGAATACTGACGCTAAGAGTGAAAGACGTACTGTATGTCTCATTCTTGCTCCTTGTAAGTTTTTAACAGTGTCATTATGTAAACAAAACGTAGCAATAACGTAGCATTAGTTGAATTAGAAAAAATTATTGTTGAATTGAGGAATTTGAGAAGGGTATTGTGTATAAAAGTAACACTAATACGATCGAGGGATATCGATCATGTAACCTAACGCACGTATATTTTGGATGAAATCTTCTTTCAGAATCTTTTTCAAGCGGCTCACTTCAGCACGAATCGTCGCATTATCAACATACTCTTCATCCCATACATAGGTGCGAAACTGATCAAAATCGACGACACGTCCGCGATTGCGTGCGAGAAGATCGATGATTTGGAGCTGACGCTTGGTCAGAGGCTGTGTTACGTTATCACACAGTAAGGTCGAAGTCGAAGCATCATACCCGTAACTCTTCGAAAGACGCAGATGATTCTGGGGAGTCGCACAGTTTTGTATCACTTTATCGATCCGCAAAGCCAGTTCTTTGAGATGGAACGGTTTCTTAAGATAGTCATAGCATCCAAGATCATACGCACGGCTGATCCCCTCGATATCGACAAGGGCACTGATATAAATTGCCGGCGGACGGATCTTGAGCAAATGGAGCTGTTCGAGCAGATCCAAACCGTCGATCCCCGGAACGTTGATATCGAGAATCAGCAGATCGAACGTCTCTTTTTTGAGGGATTCAAGTGCTTCCGATCCGTCATAAAACGAGGTAACACAGTGGCCTAATGAGAGTAAATACTCATTTATCGCCTCACTGAGCATTTGTTCATCTTCAAGCAGCAGTATTTTCAATGTTACCCTTTTTAAAGTGATACTCAAAGCGGGTGAGATCATTGCCCGATACAATTTTGATCTCTACCCCGTCTTCATCACAGATCGATTTGACCAGACTGAGCCCAAGCCCAAATCCATCTGTTTTTTTACGTTCTCTGTAGTATGCCTCAAAAATCTTTTGCTCATCATGAATCTTTTGGGATCTGCTCTCTACCCAAAATCGGCACTCCTGGGTGTCACAGTCCACCCCGACACGAATCGACTCCCCGTTTTTGGTGTATTTGATTGCATTGGTGAGGTTATTATCGATGACCCGCTGGAGTTTGGTCTCATTAAATTGGATCCATGCCGGAAATTCCGGCTTAGTATAGTCAAACGTCAGATTGGAAAAATGGGCGACCTCATCGAAAAATTCAAGCCGTTTTTCCACATATTCACTTAAATCTATCGGACGTTTCGGATACTCGATTTGATCTTTTTTGACCAAGTAGCTCAAATCATCATAGATACTGAAGATATTTTTGACCGCCGCCTCAATCTTCGCCAGATAACGGTTTCGCCCCTCGTTCATCGAAAAAAGTTCGATATTGGCCATGATCACCGATAAAGGGGTATGGGTTTCATGAATCGCATAACGGATAAACTGTTTATGCGATTCGAGCAGTCCTCGGGAAAACCTTTGCTCCTCTTCCAGAGCATCGTTTTTGAGCTGCAAGGCCTGTGTTTTAAACCGTACACGTTCTTCCAGCCCGGCATTAAGCTGCTGCAGGGATTCTCTTTGCTCTTGCATGGTTAGCGCCATCTCATTCGCATATCCCGCCATACGCCGAAACTCGCTGAAATACAGTTCATCCGGTTCTATGATCTTGGTCTGGTCTCGGACAGATTCGAAAAAATCTAAAAAACGGTCCATATCCCGAGCAATCATGCTGTTAACGATTTTCGAGATACCGACGATAAAACCGAACAGAATCAAAGCCAGCGTTGCAATCTCGAGAACGATCTTGATCAAACGCCCTTTGATCGCATCATGGGTCAAGGCGTTCGGCTGCGAGATATTGGCATCATTCTGAATCAATACTTCCAGATGAACCGTTTTTGCAAATCCTTTATATTCGTCATAAATCAGCAATGAGGAAAAAATAACCGTGAAAAGCAGAATAAAGACAATCGTATAAAAATGGAATTCACGTAAAGAGATACGTGATAAACGCCGCTGCAACCAAGATTCCACTATGTCTATTCCCCAAATTAAAATGAGCCATTATAACCCATTCCCTTTTGATAGTTAAGATTGTTCTACTATAATTGCAAAAAATTCCCTCAAGGATCCTATTCATGTTCGGACGCAAAGAACTTAAAACCTACACACCTACAGCCGAAGAGTTGGCAAGCTACCAATGGGCGAAAATGACCACTGCAAAAGGGGTTATGTGGATCAAATTGTATAACGACGAGACTCCAAATACCGTTGCAAACTTCGCTGCACTGGTAAACGACGGTTACTATAACGGTCTTAACTTTCACCGTGTAATCCCTGGATTCATGGCTCAGGGCGGATGCCCTCACGGTACAGGTACCGGCGGACCGGGTTGGGCGATTCCATGTGAAACGTCACTCAACAAACACCGTCACGTCAAAGGGACCCTCTCTATGGCACACGCTGGTCCAAACACCGGCGGAAGCCAATTTTTCATCTGTTTCGCAAGCACTCCTCATCTTGACGGAGTTCACACTGTTTTCGGCGGGATCGAAGCGGATGATAAAGAATCTATGGCGGTTCTTGACAGCATCCAAATGCGCGACGTCATTGAAAAAGTCGAAATCTTAGCGTCACGCGACTAATTCATGTTAGTTCACATCTGCTGCAGCGTCGATTCCCATTTTTTTATGGAGAAACTGCAGCAGGAATTCCCCGACGAAAAACTCGTCGGGTTCTTCTATGACCCCAACATCCACCCTTACAGCGAATATCAACTCCGACTTCTCGACGTAGAACGCAGCTGTAAAAAACTGGGCATTGAGCTGATAGAAGGCCCCTATGATTATGAAAACTGGATGGATGCCGTCCGCGGATTAGAAAAAGAACCCGAGAAGGGTGCACGCTGCGAAGTGTGCTTTGACAAACGTTTCGAAGTGAGTGCTCACAAAGCCCTCGAACTCGGCGAGAGATCGATGACCACCACGCTGCTCGTCAGCCCTCTCAAATCGCAAGAACAACTCAAAAAATCGGGCGATGCGTTTCACGCAACGCATGGCGTCGAGTTCATCGCGTTTGATTACCGTAAAAACGGCGGTACCAACGATCAGGGAAGAGTGAGCAAAGAACAGCAGCTCTACCGTCAGGACTACTGCGGCTGTATCTACGGACTCACCATGCAGCGTGACCAGCAGCACCGTCTGATGGATGAGATGTTCTCTCCGATTTCGCGCCAGATCCTCCCCGCTTCGATCGAAGAACGGTTGGAACTTTACACCCGCCGCATGGAACTCGAAGATCAAGGCACTCCCTATCGCATCATCAAAGAACGGTTTTTAAACTACCGTCTGATCCGTTCGTCGGTCAAAGTCGGTAATGCCATCATCCCCTCCTATCCCCTCTTCTATTCGACCATCAACCGTACTCAGGCACAGGGAAATATCGATTTCGAGATCGACGGGCAGTTTTTTATGAACCGCGAAGAGGTGCGCTTTATCACTCTTGAGACGTTTAATGCCCTTACCGGTTCAACCTATCAAAACACTCGCGAGTTAATGTTTAACGCACCCTCTATCGAAACCGAAATCACCCTCCGTTCTGCCCTTACGGGGAGTCCGTTTAATACTTCGGCGATCATTATCGCGGATGAAATACCTGCCGCTAAAATCACTCTTCTCTTAGAGACCAAAACGTATGATGATACGAAAGAGCAGCTTATCCTCATTAATTGACGACTTCGCCCTTTGAGTGAAAATACTACTGATACAGTTTAAATGTAAATGATAACAACTTAGTATAGAATGGACCGAAATTCAATACAAAGTTGATCATACGATGGAAGCACAAGAATCCTCTCAAAAACCCACTCAAACCGATTCAAGTTTTACAAAATCATGGACAGCTTATTTCACTTCTTTTCTGATTTTTTTAGTCATGGCCCTTGTTAGTGCCGCCCTGTTCTATATGAACCAATGGCTCGGAATAGCTTTTTCCCTTTTGTCTATCGGTATATTCATCTATCAATTTCTTATGATTCACAGTTATTTGCTTTACACGAACGAGCATGGTGTGTGGGTTTACAGTGGTATATTACCATGGTCTAAAGGCGTTATCGGGGTCAAGTGGCGCGATATGGAAGATGCCGTCTATTATTCAAACTTTTTCAGCTGGATGTTAAAGTCCTACACCGTTCGCATCAGTCACCGTTTCACCAAAACAAGTGAAATTATCCTGACCCATATCAAAAACGGTCATGATGCGGTTACCCATATTAATCAACTCCATCAACAAATGCTTTCAAGTGAGTCCACAGAAAAATAATCTATAAAACGTAACCGCATACTTTTTAACCATCGCTTTAGCATCTGTAGACGCGATAGTTGACTATAATTTCCATTATGGAAAATTTACTTTTAACAATCTTTTCCCTCGTTCCCAACGTCCTCGTTGGGAACGCAAACTAATGTTATACACTCCCAAGCTGGAGCTTAGGAAAAATCATCTATTTGACACTGTTCTGAGTGTCTACCTCATCACATTTTTTATTCTTTTGACAAAACAATTTGACTAAATTATATAAAAAAATACCATATGCAATTGGACTTAATAATAAAAGCATTGCAAAAAGAAAGAACCCCGTAAGAAGATCTTCTGGTAAAAATGGTGAAAGAAAAAAATTTACTCCAATTAAAATTATTAAAAGATACTTACAAAGTGTTGGCTTATATTTTGCAATCAAAAATGTTACAAAAAAATCAACAAATAAAACTTCAAATGCTCCAATGGAAGCATTATTGAAATTATTCAAAATAGCAATAATAAAAACTATTACCACTCCCAAAATAACAATTAGTAGATTTACCATGCCATTCCTCCTTATTAGTTGAAAAATGTGAAACGATTAAATATCCTACATTTTATGCAAATGAGTCTAAATATTTCATTTTTATTTGAAGCAAATCTATTATTCAAACTTTTTCAGCTAGATACTACAATCATACAGCGTTCGTATTCGTCACCGTTTCACTAAAACAAGTGAGATTGTCCTGACCCATATCAAAAACGGTCATGATGCAGTTACCCATATTAATCAACTCCATCAACAAATGCTTTCAAGTGAGTCCACAGAAAAATAATCTATAAAACGTAACCGCTCACTTTTTAACCACCCTTAGCACACACCTTGCACTATAATGTTCATATGGAAAACTTACTCTTATCAATCTTTTTAACGATTGCCATCGCTACGGTGCTGAACATCATCCTCAAACGGTTCGGTATCTCGCACATTATCGGGTATATCGCCACCGGAACGATTATCAGCACTCTTTTCGGCTTCAACGGACACGGAAACGATTCGCTAGAGCTGATCGGGGAATTCGGGATCGTCTTTTTGATGTTTACGATCGGACTGGAGCTGAGTCTGGAAAAAATCAAAAAGATGAAAGAAATCCTCCTCACCAACGGGCTGCTGCAGGTCGTATTCAGTGTCGTGGTGATCTTTTTACTCTCTTATTTTCTTTTCGGTCTCAATTTTAATACATCGCTCATCATCTCGTTGGCTTTTTCACTCTCATCCACCGCCATCGTCCTCACGTATCTCAAAGAGTCCAAAGACATCCATACCCCTTACGGCCAAAAATCGATGGGGATTCTGATCTTTCAGGATTTGGCGGTTATCCCGATTTTGCTCCTCATCACCTTTTTGTCCAACGAGACCCTCTCGATAGGGGAAATCCTTTTTAAAACCGTCATATCCGCCATTTTTGTTGTGGTATTTATGTTTACGATCGGAGAAAAGATCGTTAACGCCCTTTTGCAGTTTTCGGCAAAGACAGAGCTTGAAGAGCTCTTTTTGGGTTCGGTTTTCTCCATTCTCATCGGGGCTTCGCTTCTTGCCCATTCGATGGGATTTACTTACTCGCTGGGAGCTTTTATCGCAGGAATGATCATCGCCGACACCCGTTTTAACGTCAAAGTCGAGTCGGACATCGCCAGCTATAAAGACCTCCTTCTCGGAGCCTTTTTCTTCGGCGTGGGAACCAAGATCGATATGCTCTACTTTTTAGAAAACATTCACATCATCACCTTTATTTTTATCTTTGCCATGCTCTTTAAAGCAGTCGTCATCTATGCAATCATACGGCGAAATTCTGATAAAAACACCTCGGCAAAAACGGCTCTCTCTCTTGCACAGATCGGAGAGTTTTCCTTCGCTATTTTCGCTTTGGCAGGTTCACAAAAGCTTCTCTCCGAAGAGATGGCGAGTTTTTTAATCCTTGTGAGCGTCATTTCGATGATCCTCACTCCGTTTATCATCGGCAATATCTATAAACTCTCTTCCTATTTTGAAAAAGAGTTTTTCGAATCAGACGTCATCACCCCCATCGAACGCAAAGATCATATTATCGTTGCCGGTTTTGCGACACTCGGGAAAATCGTAGCCGCCTCTTTGCAATCCAAAGGAGCCAACTTTATCATCATCTCCGATAACCTGAAACAGGTTTTGCATGCGAGAAAACTCGGCTATATGGCGTATTTCGGACACTTGAACAAACTCCCGGTTTTGGAATCTTTGATGGTCAAAGAGGCCAAAGCAATCATCATCACGATGAGCAGCGAACACAATCGTCGCCTCATCAGCGAAGCTGTTCTCGGTTATAGCAAAGAGGCCAATGTCATTATTAAAGTCGACAATGCCGAAGAACGAAAAAGCATGCGAGACTTGCCGGAACTGGAATTTGTGGATGCGAGTTTTGAAGTCGCAGATCTCCTTGTCAATCATGCACTCAAAAATTAGTATTTGCACAAACTATCTCTTGAGGAAACCTGCCGCAATACGAAAGAAGACCTCGTTATCCCTAATTAACAATTTTTGCGGTAAAATTGGGGGATTTTTTACCCAAGGTGCTATATAAATATGATAGATGTCGTTCAAATTCAAAAAATTTTACCCCACCGATTCCCTTTTCTTCTAGTCGATCGTGTCACTGCACTCACCCCGAATGAGTCGCTCATCGGTTTCAAAAATGTCACCATCGGTGAACAGATTTTCGAGGGCCATTTCCCGGGGCATCCGATCTATCCGGGTGTTATGATTCTAGAAGGCATGGCGCAAGCCGGCGGTATTTTGGCATTCCAGAGTATGGATATGACCGAAGAAGAAGCGGCACAAAAAGTAGTATACTTCATGAGTATCGACGGAGCAAAGTTCCGTGCACCTGTCCGTCCGGGAGACCGTTTGGAATACCGAATGAGCGTTGTCAAACACAAAGGCTCCATTTGGGTACTCGAGGGAAAAGCGTACGTTGATGATGCTCTCGTTGCGGAAGCCGAACTCAAAGCTATGATCGTGAACAAGTAGGTCCTATGAGTTTGATCTCTCCACATGCCATTATCGAAGAAGGTGCCATTATCGGTCCTGATGTCGAAATCGGCCCTTTTTGTTTTATCTCCGGAAAAACCAAAATCGGCAAAGGGACGAAGATTGCTGCCAATACGTGTATCTACGGCAACACGACGATCGGCGAATACAATGAGATTTTTTCTCATGCCGTATTGGGTTCTATCCCTCAGGATTTAAAATATGCGGGTGAAGAGGTCGAACTCATCATCGGCGATTACAACAAGATCCGTGAATTCACCCTCTTTAACCCCGGTACAGCGGGCGGAGGCGGTAAAACCGTCGTCGGAAACCATAATCTGTTTATGGGATACGTTCATTTAGGGCACGACGTTATTATCGGAGACCACTGTATCCTTGCGAATGCGGCAACGCTTGCGGGGCATGTCGAATTGGGCAACCATGCCGTTATCGGCGGTATGACACCGATCCATCAGTTTGTCAAAATCGGCGATTATGCGATGATCGCAGGGGCATCTGCCCTTTCGCAAGACGTTCCGCCGTATTGTTTGGCGGAGGGGAATCGTGCGGTTTTGCGCGGATTGAATCTTAATGGTCTGCGCCGGCATGTTGAACGTTCCGATATCGATGCCCTTAGAGCAGCCTATCGCGAACTGTTCGAATCGGGAAAACCGCTCCAGGAACAAGCGAGTGCCTTACTCGAAAGCACGACGAGCGAACTGGTTAAAAATCTTTGTAATTTTATTGTCAACACCAAACGGGGTATCCCTTACGAAAGGAATCAATCATGATTCATCGCCATTGCAGTTTCTGCGACGCACAAGAAAGCGACCACAATCCGCTCATTGCCGGAAACAATGTTTATATCTGTAAAAATTGTGTATTTTCCGCCTACAAAATCATGTTCGGTGATTCTGAGGGAGAGAGTACCTCTACCCAAGAGACGAACGCTACGGAACTGCTAACCCCGAAAGAGCTGAACACCTTTTTGGGTCAGTACATTATCGGTCAGCAACGGGCGCGCAAACTCCTCTCCGTCGCCGTATACAACCATTACAAACGTATTTTTAAACATACTCTTGTGGAAGACGAAACTGAAATCGCCAAATCCAACGTCTTGCTTATCGGTCCTACCGGAAGCGGTAAAACGTTGATGGCGCAAACGATTGCCCGTGTATTGAATGTTCCGATCGCAATTGCCGATGCAACCAGCCTTACCGAAGCGGGATATGTCGGTGAAGATGTCGAAAACATCCTTACCAAACTTCTCCAAGCGGCGGATGGCGATGTTGAACGTGCACAGCAGGGGATCGTATTTATCGATGAGATCGACAAGATTTCCCGTATGAGCGAAAACCGTTCGATTACCCGTGACGTCTCCGGAGAAGGGGTACAACAGGCACTTTTGAAAATCATCGAAGGTGCCGTTGTCAACATCCCTCCCAAAGGGGGACGCAAACACCCGAATCAAGACTTTATCCAAATCGATACGTCAGGGATTCTCTTCATCTGCGGCGGTGCATTTGACGGCCTTGGACAGATTTTGGAGCGTAAAAAAGGTTCCAACGTCATGGGCTTCGGACACGACAAACGAAGTACCAGCGATATCGATGACAGCTTTGAAAATGTCGAACCGGATGATTTGGTCAGCTACGGTTTGATCCCTGAGCTGATCGGACGTTTGCCGATCATCGCGTCACTCAATAAAATCACCGAAGAAGAGATGGTCCGTATCCTTACCGAGCCAAAGAATTCTCTTGTCAAACAATACACCAAACTGTTTGCTATCGATGAAGTGGAACTCACTTTTGACAAAGAGGCGCTGAATGCGATAGCCGCAAAAGCGTTGACCCGTAAAACAGGTGCACGCGGCCTCCGCGCAATTCTCGAAGAGATCATGGGTGATATCATGTATGAACTCCCGGAATACAGCGGCTATGAAGTCCTTATCACCAAAGATGTCGTAGAAGAAAACACCAAACCTGTCTACATCAAAAAATCGAATAAAAAAAGCGCATAGGAGAGACAATGCTATTTAATAAACTTATCGGAATGTTCTCAAACGATCTCTCTATCGACTTAGGAACGGCAAATACCATCGTGATCGCAAAAGGGAAAGGGATCATTATCAATGAACCTTCCGTCGTCGCGGTAAAAATGGAAAAATACGGACAGCAAAGAGTATTGGCCGTCGGTCGCGAAGCCAAAGAGATGGTCGGAAAAACTCCGGGCAACATCAAAGCAATCCGTCCTATGAGAGACGGAGTGATCGCCGACTTTGATATGACCGAAAAAATGATCCGCAAATTTATCGAAAAAGCGCACGGACGTTCAAGTCTTATCAGCCCGCGTATCATTATCTGTATCCCTTACGGCCTTACGCAAGTCGAACGCAAAGCGGTTCGTGAGTCCGCGATGAGTGCCGGTGCCCGTGAAGTATATTTGATCGACGAACCGATGGCAGCCGCTATCGGAGCCGGGATCGATATTCGCGAACCGAAGGGGAACATCGTCGTCGATATCGGCGGCGGAACCACCGAAATCGGTGTTGTATCTCTAGGCGGTTTGGTTCTTTGCCGCTCTATCCGGGTTGCCGGAGATAAAATCGACCGTTCGATCATGGATTACGTTAAACGCAAATACAATCTCCTCATCGGAGAACGGATCGCCGAAGATATCAAGATCAATATCGGTACCGCTATGCCATTAGCGCAAGAACTTAAGATGATCATCAACGGACGTGACCAGGTTGAAGGCTTGCTTACCTCAATCGAGCTATCCAGCGAAGATGCCCGTGAAGCGATGCGTGACCCTCTCAAAGAGATCCTTGAAGCGATCCGTGACGTCCTCGAAAATATGCCTCCGGATTTGGCAGGCGATATCGTCAACAACGGAGTTATCCTTACCGGCGGCGGTGCATTGATCCGTCAATTGGACAAATACATCTCCGAAATCATTAAAATACCGGTTTACGTTGCCGATGAGCCGCTTTTATGTGTTGCTCGCGGAACCGGCCGTGCACTCGAAGAGATTGATCAACTCCACGAACTCTTCGATAATGAATAAAAATATATTAAGCATCGCTTCCCTGCTTGCCGTTTTGGTGGGCGGAGCACTCTATTTCACCAACTTACTCCAATCACCGATAATTTCGCTCACCCATGCCCTTAAATCCTCTTACCAAGATACCGTTGAGTCGATTCAATATTCGATTGACGAGCATTTCAATCAGCAGCGTACCATCATTGACCTGCGTCAAAAAAATCGCTACTATGAACAAGAGTTCTTGAACCTCCACCAAGTCGCCGACGAATATCAAAAATTGATTCAAGAACAAAACAGTACCTTCCAGACAACACCCAATACGGCCTTAGTCCGTACCCTTTCATATGTTCGTTTCGGTGATCCTCACCGGGTGTGGATCGAAATGGACAACTTTGATCCCAAAAAAGTCTACGGTCTTCTGTATCGCGGTTACGCTGCCGGGATTGTCGTCTCCAACAACAACCGCCCTATTGCCTTGCTCAACGGTGATGTCAAAAGTTCCTATGCCGTTAATGTCGGGACTTCCATGGCACCCGGGATTGTTCGCGGAAATAATGAACGGCGCCTTATCGTTGAATTCATTCCGACATGGATTCCTATTTCCGTCGGAGATGAAGTCCTCACCTCAGGACTGGATCAAATTTTCATGGCAGGTCTAAAAGTGGGCAGAGTAGTCTCTATCACCCGAGCCAGCGGTTATCAAAGTGCCGTAATCGAGCCCTACTTTTATGGCAAAAATCCTGCCTACTTTCATGTAATTACCAAAGTACGATAATTTGAGGGGCGAAGGGATAAAATCCTTTCGCCTGTGTATGAACCCATGCCGCAGATAGCAAAGCGCAAAGGCTAACACAGAGCAGGCACGGCCTCCCTCATAGAAGCAGAATTTTCTTCCTCCGCAACCTCTCTCCAGCACTTGTAATCGGATTTTAAGTGCTTCTCGTCTATAATAATAAAATTTTTATGACGAGGGGTCTAAATGCCAAAACGCGACGACATCAAAACGATATTACTCATCGGATCAGGCCCGATCGTCATCGGTCAAGCCTGTGAATTTGACTACTCAGGGACGCAAGCGGTCAAAACGCTCAAAGAGCTCGGGTACCGCGTAGTTTTGATCAACTCGAATCCGGCAACCATTATGACCGACCCCGAATTTGCTGATCGAACCTACATCGAGCCTATCAAACCTGAAATCATCGCTGAAATCATCAAAAAAGAGAAAGTAGACGCTATCTTGCCTACTATGGGTGGACAAACCGCCTTGAATGCCGCAATGAAAATGCACGAACTCGGAATGCTTGAGGGGATCGAGTTTCTCGGTGCCAATCCAAGTGCCATCAAAAAAGGGGAAGACCGTCAAGCTTTCAAAGAGTGTATGGTTAAAATCGGGATGGATCTTCCGATCTCCCGCTATGCCTACAATATGGAAGAGGCAATGGGAGCGGCAGAAGCAATCGGTTTTCCGATCATCATCCGTGCATCATACACCCTTGCAGGCGGCGGTAGCGGTGTTGCTTATAATATCGATGAATTTAAAATGTTGGCGCAACGCGGACTTGATGAATCTCCTATCACTGAAATTTTGATCGAAGAGTCGCTTCTTGGATGGAAAGAGTACGAGATGGAAGTTATCCGTGACCGTAATGACAACTGTATCATTGTCTGCTCCATCGAAAACTTCGATCCGATGGGTGTCCATACGGGAGATTCGATCACCGTTGCCCCTGCCCTTACCCTCACGGATAAAGAGTATCAGCGTATGCGTGACGCATCGTTCGCGATTCTTCGTGAAATCGGCGTCGATACGGGAGGATCAAACGTACAATTCTCCGTAAATCCTGAGACGGGGCGTATGATCGTTATCGAGATGAATCCGCGAGTATCGCGTTCATCAGCTTTGGCATCCAAAGCAACCGGGTACCCGATCGCTAAAGTGGCGACCTTGCTTGCCGTCGGATTTACCCTCGATGAAATCACCAATGACATCACCGGAACTCCGGCTGCATTTGAACCGGTTATCGACTATATCGTGACCAAAGTTCCCCGCTTTACCTTTGAAAAATTCCCCGAAGCAGAATCAACTCTTACGACCAGCATGAAATCGGTCGGTGAAGCGATGGCTATCGGACGAACCTTCAAAGAGTCGGTTCAAAAAGCCCTTTGCTCACTTGAAACGGGCCTCAGCGGTTTCGATCCGATCGACGGTGATCTCGAATTTGTCAAACATGAAATCCGCCGTCCGAATGCGGAACGTATCCTCTACGTCGGCCAAGGTTTCCGTATGGGACTTTCCAAAGAAGAGATATTTGAACTCTCCAAAATCGACCCGTGGTTCTTGACCCAAATCGAAGAGATCATTGCAGAAGAGAAAAATATCACGTCTGCAACACTCACCAATGAATCTCAACTTCGCCGGCTTAAAACCGAAGGTTTCTCCGATAAAAATATCGCCCGCCTTATTACCCTAAACGGCGGCAGTGCAAAAGAAAATGACGTCTATGATGCACGTAAAGCGCTTGAAATCATGTTCGAATACAATGAAGTCGATACCTGCGCCGCAGAGTTCGGATCTCTGACTCCGTATCTTTATTCGACAACCAATATAAGCCGTCTCGGGCTTCAGTCGCCGCGTATGAGCGACAAGAAAAAAGTGATGATTCTCGGCGGAGGACCGAACCGTATCGGACAGGGGATCGAGTTTGACTATTGCTGTGTTCATGCATCTTTTGCTCTTAAAGAGATGGGAATCGAGACGATCATGGTCAACTGTAATCCCGAAACGGTTTCAACAGACTACGATACTTCCGATGTTCTTTACTTCGAACCGATCGATTTCGAACACGTCCGATCCATCGTCGATGCGGAACAGCCTGACGGTATCATCGTCCACTTCGGCGGTCAGACTCCTCTTAAACTGGCAAACGGCCTACATGCCATCGGCGCCAAAATTGCCGGTACTTCGGCTGAAGTGATCGACTTGGCTGAAAACCGTGAGAAGTTTTCCGCTTTCGTCGTCGAGCAAGGGCTAAAACAGCCTGAAAACGGTATTGCCATGACCAAAGAAGCGGCATTTAAAGTCGCTGAATCACTGGGCTATCCTGTTTTGGTCCGTCCTTCCTATGTTTTGGGCGGACGGGCAATGCGTATCGTCTACAACGAAGATGAGCTCCGTACCTATATGGACGTTGCCGTATCCGTCAGCAATGATTCTCCGGTATTGGTCGATAAATTTCTTGACCAAGCGGTTGAGCTTGATGTCGATGCGATCAGTGACGGTACTGAAGTCTATATCGGTTCGGTCATGCAGCATATTGAAGAAGCCGGGATTCACTCAGGGGACAGTGCCTGTTCACTCCCTCCGGTGAGTTTGAGTCCTGAACTCCAAGCGCAAGTGGAACAACAAACGAAAAAGATCGCATTGGGTCTCGGGGTTATCGGTCTGCTCAACATTCAGTACGCGATCTACCGAAATGAAGTCTACCTTATCGAGGTTAATCCGAGAGCATCCCGCACGGTGCCGTTTGTTTCCAAAGCAACCGGAATGCCGTTGGCAAAAGTAGCCACTCGGGTTATGCTCGGAGACACCCTCCGCAATGCCTTGAATTTCTATGACAACTATAATGTCGTTATGGAAGAAAACGGTCTTCTCAAACCTCGCCTAAAAGGGCATGTTGCCATCAAAGAGGCTGTTTTCCCGTTCAACAAACTCTACGGCGCCGATCTCGTTCTCTCTCCTGAGATGAAATCCACCGGAGAAGTTATGGGTATCAGCCAAAATTTCGGAGTCAGTTTCGCGAAAAGCCAACTAGCCGCAGGGAATAAAATTCCTACTTCCGGAACCTGTTTCCTCTCGTTTATTGATGACGACAAAACTCACGCCGCTGAAATCGGACGCGGATTGCATCTTCACGGCTTTAAACTCATCGCAACCCGAGGGACTCAAAAAATTCTAGAAGAAGCCGGGATTCCATGTGAAGCCGTCCTAAAAATCAGTGAAGGCCGCCCAAATATCGAAGATGTCATGAAAAACGGTGAGATCTCTTTGGCCATTAACACTTCGGATAACAATACCTCGAAAAAAGATGCCGAACAGATCCGTCAAATCGTATTGCGTATGGGAACCCCGTATTTTACGACTCTTAGTGCCGCACGTGCTGCTATTGAAGCGATGGGACATATGCACGATGACAGCTGGATGGAGCCTCACGCGCTCCAAGATTACCTTATTCCCTAAAGTATGAAAAAAGTCCTCCTTGCCCAAACCGACACCACTGTCGGTTTTCTCTCCCAAGATGCCAAGCGTTTAGAAGAGATCAAAATGAGAGCAAGTGACAAACCGTTTCTAAAGGTCTACGCAGACTTTTATGTTTTGCGTCGCGATATCCGTATTCCGGTTCTTCATAAACACCGTGTCCGTCATTCCCGTAAAACAACTTTCATTGTCAAAAATCAAGCTTTTCGCTACGTTAGCGATCCTGAACATGCCCGACTCATTCGACCTTACGGATGGCTCTACTCCACCTCGGCAAATGAGAGCGGTCAAAAATATGACGCGGAATTTTGTATTTCGGCTGCCGATTGGATTATCGAAGATTATCGCGGTTTGCAGGAACTCTCAGCGTCGCGTATTTACAAACTTGGATCTACACGTTTACGGAGGATACGATGACTAAAGCTTTTCAAGCCTTTCTGACCGGCATATTTTTCACATTTATCTTGGATTTCACCCTTTTTTTAGGGCTGAAACTGAACTATATCGATGTTCATGGGATTAAAACCTACTTTAACCCTTTCTTCGTCGACAACCAAAATCTATGGTTGTTTTTGCTCTTGACCGTCTTTATCGGATGGATTACTATTTATCTTCGCAGTACTAAATCTGCAGCCATTATTTTAGCCTTTTTGTTTGTGCTCAGCGGGTCTTCTGTTATCCCTGCCATCGGCAGTAAACTTGGAGATGCCCTTTTCCGCCAAGCCAATCTTGAAATCACGATAGCTCCCAACACATACCGAGGAGATATTCTCTACAACGATCGACATCAAATCTATTTTTACGATACCGATCTGCAACGCGTTATTACACTGCCGAAGGAAAAAAAATGAAACATATTATGAATGCCAATACCGTATTTTTAGGAGCTATGAGTGCAACGCTCATTAGCGCTTTGACCGGATGCCAAAGTACGCCGGAAGAGCAGCCCGAAGCCCAAAATAAATTTTTAGTCGTTGAGCAGCAACCTAACGGTAAATACGTGGTTATCGAAGAGATGCCGACAACGGGACCAAGCCGTGCAATCATCCATGAAACCGATGAGAACGGTACGGTACATGAGCGGGTCATGAGCGAATCGGAAATGAAAGCGCTCGCAGATCAGGAATACCAAAAAATGCAAGCCGGAAAATCCGAGCTTAATAGTGAGCCGCAGGGTGAGGGAATGGGCCTAGGGGGCACCATTCTCGCAGCTGCAGGGGGTGCCTTGCTCGGGAATATGATCGGTAATGCACTGATGAACAACTCAAACTTTCGCAAAAACCAAGACGCGTCGAATCGTTCCGCATACCACCGTTCAGCCGCAGGTTCCGGTTCTGCGATGGGGAGTCAGAAAAAAAGTTTCTTCGGTAATGCAGCGTCCCGCAGCACCTCAGCCAGCAGCAGTTTCGGAGGATGAGTGTGGTAGCGCTTCAAAGCATCAAACCCATTGATGATAAAACATTAGAACAGCTCGGATTCGGATGGCATACCGATAAGGATGAGAGTAAATACATCGCAGACAGCCTTGTCGTCGTAACAGATGAAGAGGCCGAAGCCTACTATGAAGCGGTCAATGAACTCTATGATATGTATGCCGCTGCCGCACAGCATGTTATCGATAACAATCTTTTCTTTGATCTTGGAATTCCCTTCAACCTCGTCGAAGCAATCAAAAAAAGCTGGGAAAATGATGTCCATTGGCACCTGTACGGACGCTTCGATCTCGCAGGAGGAATCGGCGGAGCACCGATCAAACTGATCGAGTTTAATGCCGATACCCCGACCTCTCTCTTTGAAACCGCTATTTTACAGTGGGCGCTTCTTAAACACAACAATATGGATGAAGAGCGTCAATTTAACAATGTCTATCAAGCGATCAGCGATAATTTTCGACGCCTTGTGACATTATTTGATGATACTGAAACATTTGAAAAACTCTATGACGGTTGGAAAATTCTCTTTAGCTCCGTAAGCGGCGATATCGAAGAGGAACAAACCGTTCGTCTTTTACAGCAAATGGCCATCGATGCCGGATTTGAAACCGGGTTTGAACCTCTTGGCGGAGTGAAGTTCGATGAAGAGGGAATTTATGACTCTCATGAGACTCCCTATGAATATTGGTTTAAACTCTATCCGTGGGAAGATATCGCTATCGAAGAACCTGAACTGGCGACATTGCTCACCTCCATTATGAATAACCAAAAAGCGATTCTGATCAATCCGGCCTATACGCTTCTGTTTCAATCCAAAGGGATGATGAAAATCCTCTGTGATCTTTATCCGGATTCCCCTTATCTGCTTCAAACCTCTTTTGAACCGCTAAAAGGGATCGCCTGTGTCGAAAAACGGATGTTTGGACGCGAAGGGGCAAATGTACGAATCATGGATGGCGAGGGCAATATAATTGAGGCGAACGACGGACCCTATGAAAATTTCAAGCCTATTTACCAAGAATATGTAGAATTCCCTCGCGATGCACAGGGAAACCGTTATCAAGCCGGAGTCTTTTTCGCCTATGAAGCCTGCGGGTTGGGATTCCGCCGCGGAGGAAAAATCCTGAACAATATGTCCAAATTTGTGGGGCATGTACTGCGATAACCCGCAGTTTTATCGATCCTCTATTACAATAGCGGTATCGGCTTGCCGGTATAATAACCCTGTGAATAGTCGACACCCAGTTCTTTTACCCTGTTATAGACAAGTTCATCCGTTACAAATTCTGCAATCGTTTTGGCACCGATTTTCTGTGCAAAATCAATAATCGTTTCGACAATAATATGGTGACGCTGATTCGTAGTAATCTCGCGGATCAAAGATCCGTCTATTTTAATATAATCGACATTCAACTTTAAAATATTTTCAAAATTAGAGTATCCTGTTCCAAAATCATCAATGGCGATCTTTGCCCCCAGTACTTTGACTTGATTAATAAAGCGTGTCACTTCATCATAGTTTTCAATCCCCTCCGATTCCAAAATCTCAAAAACGACACGGGATGCCGTTCCCGTTTCCGTAATCGTTTTAATGATCTCACTGACCGTATGGGGATTGCGTATGTCACTGTCGGACAGATTGATCGAGAATTCCTCTTGACGCGTTGCGAACAATGTGCAGGCTTGATAGACGACTTCAAGGGTAATCTGCGGATAAAGCTTTGTTTGTTTTGCGATAGGTAAAAAATCCATTGGAGGTACAATATGTCCCTCTTCATCCAGCATTCGGACCAAGGTTTCATATTTGACGATTTCTCCGCTGATAAGATTAACGATCGGCTGATAATAGCACACTATACGATGTTCAAAAAGGGCCCTGCGAACATTGGAGGCCATCGTCAGATTAGCCCGATAATGCTCTTCAACCTTTTCATTTTGATTATAAAAAGCAATCTGCTTCTTATGCTCTTTACCATAATGCAATGCAATATCCGCACGGGTCAATACTTTTTCGATTCCCATGGCAACACCGATTGTGACCCTGACATTAAGGCTCTCTTCGTGGATCATAAAGGTCTTTTTATCCAAAAGTTTGATCAGCATATTCAACCGGTGTTCCAGTTCGGCATGATCTAACGCCTCGTTAAATGTCAAAGCAAATTCATCGCTTCCCAGCCGATAGCATCCGCTTGATAATTCATTGAGCCATCCGCCGAGTTGAATCAGCATCTCGTCTCCCGTAGCTATTCCGAAAAAATCATTGACTTCTTTAAAATCATCCACATTGAGAATGGCCAATGCGGTAATATTCCCTTCCAATAATTTCTCTTGCAGTCTATAACGGTTCGGCAGTCCTGTCAGCCGATCACGATAATACTGATCTTCCAACTCATGGGTTTTTTCATTCACTTTCATCTCAAGAGATGTATTCATCGCTTCGATTTGATCCATATACGACTGTGCCGTTTTCTGCATTGCCTTGAATGCAGCCGCAATTTGTTCAATCTCTATACTCCCGTCTTCCATACATTCCAAATGATCTCCGGGTTTATAGTCACGGACTTTTTTTGCAATCTTCGTCAGCGGTGAAAGAAGATAGCGGACCCACCATACCGCCACAAAAAACAGCAATGCAATAGTAACCCCGATACCGTAAAAAATATTTTGGATAGACGCATGCGTATCATCATAGGCTAAATCACTGTAGTACAAGGTAATGGACCCCATCAATTCGCCGGTAACCGGTTCATTTAACGGATGAGAAATTTGAACCGCTTCGTGGTTGGAAGCTACTTTTTTATTGCTATAGTAATAGAGTATCTTTTCCTGCGCATCACGAACCGTAAGTTCGGTCACATCAGGAACCGAGACGACGGGAGAGACTTTGGCGGAAATTTGATTGTACAACTTTAAATAAAGTGCCATTTGAATCGGCTTTTCAACGGTTTGTAAAAGTAACTCGGCTTTTTGTTTTTCAGAGAGCAATATTGTATTGTTGAATACTATACGGACGATGACTCCGAGCGTCACAAAAATCAATAGCAAAATCAATAACAACGATCCGACAATTTTATAAGAAAGGCGTGTTTTGGAAAAAAAGATCATCAACTTTCCTTCTAAACAATCATTAATGAAGCACTATAAGTCATACCATGTTAGACTTAACTGAAAATTTATTCGTAATATATTTGATTTTATTCTATAATACATCTACTATCTTTTATAGAATCCAAAAAGGATGCATACGATGGAATGCCGGATAGCATCAACAGAAATAGAACAAACCGCTGTATTACGGCAGCGTCATGATGTTTTTGTGGAAGAGTTTAATTTTTTTGCTCCAAAAGATGCTATTCAGAAGCTCGAATATGATCAATACGATACCTATGCTCTTTTATTCGGAGTATGGGAAGAAGATAATCTGATCGCATCCTGCCGCCTTATTCTTCCAAATTGCCCCTTCGGTTTGCCGACACTCACCTCAATGCAGATTGATTCTGAAAAATTTAAAAATGACCAGACGACTGCCGAAATTTCGCGTATCACCATTGCTTCCACCCAAAGAGGCTTCAGGAAAACGATAAGGATTCTCCAAATAATGCAACAAGAGATCAATCGAATTTCTGCCGAGTATGCAATCGTGCAATGGGTCGGAGCCGTCGGACCCGCTTTTCTACGCCTTCTGAATCAGTCACGTTTGCCTTACCGTCCGATCGGTCCGCTTCAGCTTCATATCGGAGCTGAACGGTATCCGATCATTCTGACACTTCAAGAGTATACCTCTTCCTTGAAAGAGACCCGATGAAACCCAATTTTTCTCTTATTTTACTCCCGTTATCACTTCTCAGTGCCGATGCAGAGGTCAATTCAAATCTTTTCAATAACCTCACTGACGATATCAGTACCATTTCCCAAACGGCAAAAATGCAGCGCGCCAACATCGACTACCTCCCCTACATCATGACGGTATTTGACGGTGAAGAGCTTTCCCGTGCCGGTGCATCGTCTCTCAAAGAAGCACTCACTCTTGTCGCCGGCGTCAATATCGCCAGCGACAACCTCTCTTTGTTCAATCCCGTATTTCGAGGGTCTAATCCCGTCGCCTACGGCCAGAGCAAACTGATTATCGACGGAGTCGAAGTCAATGATCTCTTTTTTGACGGCTATACTGCCTATCTCGCGATGCCTATCGATATGATCAAACGGATTGAAATCATCCGTGGACCTGGAAGTTATAGCAACGGCCACTCAGGCTATGCAGGATCCATCGTCATCACAACCTATAAAGGCGAGGCCTCCGAGGGAAAGAATGGCCGGTGGTTTGTCTCAGCCGGTACGTTCGGGACGCGTAAAGCAGGGGCTTCCTATACATTGGCACATGATGATTTTGCATTTGCGGCAGATTTCTACACGGTTCATGACAATCTCTCCCTCTCCTACGGGCAAGACGGTCTCAGTAATGGTATTCTAAGTTATGATTCTCTTGGTATTGACAACCGTCCCCTGTCCCGTTCCGGCAATGCACCATCAGCGACCGATGCAACAATGGTTTCGGCATCTCTTTCCAAAGGTCCTTTTTTTATCGACGGCCGACTCTCAACCTATCAACACGGTTCAGGTGGAGGGATCAACTATGCGCTTGCTTCCGATGATGATCACTACAACATCGATCAGTGGCAAATCCGTGCCGGTGCCCATTATAATGCCGGAGATTTTGCCGGAACACTCCAAGCAGCGATGGTTCAAGATAGCTTCACCAGTCATCAATTATTAGGGCCGATAGGACTGATACTGCCAAAACCTATCACCTATTTTCCTGTTGTCACCTTCAATGACGGTTTTTACGGTATTCATGAAGCATTCATCCGTACCTATCGGGCAAACAATACCCTTACCGGGACTTTATTCGGAGGTGAAGCGACTTTTGGACTCAGCGGCTCATGGAGCAGTGTCTCCTCCGAAAAAACAATGACAACCGACAGGGATAGCGGGACGGGGTTGACGGATTATTCATCCACCCTCCCTTTCTTCAATCCCGACGGATCTATCCACAGTTTGACAGCCTACATGACCTATGAACGCCCTCTGTCCGATTCTTTGGTCGGATACGCTTCACTCACCATCGATCATCGCAATGGATTGGCGGCACAAATCGATCCGCGTCTTGCGGCTGTTTATACAATCGATCCCACAAATCTCGTCAAATTTTCAGTCTCTCATGCCCATAGGAATCCCTCGTGGCAAGAGATGTTTACCCTGAACAATAAAGCCCGATGGGGTAACCCCGATCTTCGCCCAGAGTCTGTTACCGCCTATGAAACCCAATTCATTCATCGGTTTGAAACCGAGCATACCCTTTCGCTCAACCTTTTTCAGCTCAATAACAGTGATCAGATCTATCTTCAGTACAATACACCGCTGGCTCGCTATGAATACGTGAACGGATCAAAAAGTGTCATTCGGGGAGTTGAGGGAGAATGGCGAAAACGGTATGATACGACCTCTTTCTATGCCGCATACACCCATCTATGGGCTGAAGACGGCAACGGTGCGACTTTGCCCAATGTTCCCTCCGATACCCTGCGCGGATATATTACCCAGACTCTGGATAAGAATTGGTACGGCTCACTTTCGGGCAGATGGCAAAATACGACACCAAGATCGGCAACCGATACTCGTGACGATATGAAAGCCATAGGTATCATCGATACCTCTATCGGGTACAAACTGCCTTATTGGAACACTGAAGTCCAATTATCGATCAAAAATATTTTCAATGAAAAAGAACTTTATCCTAGTCCGAAAGGGACATACACTGACGACTATCCCGCAACAGGCCGTGCTTATTTGCTCACCGTTAGAGGGACATTTTGAAGAAGATCTTTCTGAGCATTATTCTCACCTCACAGCTATGGTGTGCTGCTTACGATCCGTTTTTACTGGAGACACAGCTCACTTTGCTCCCAAAAATTGCCATGTTGGAAAAAAACCTTGTTTTTTCTCATCCCAGATCTCCGGTTAAATTACTGATAGCGTATGATCGTGAGGATGAAGATGCGGCAAATTTATCTGCCGAAATACTGAAGAGGAAATTCAACGGGAATCTCAACAATCATCCGATTATTGTGACAATCACCCCTTTTGACAAACTTGAAGGATCGGCTTCTTATCATTTTGTCTATTCACTCAAAGCAAGCGTCTCTCAGCTCAAAAAGCTTCGTAATGCGGTCAGTCCGTCCGGGGCGATAACGGCCTTATATGAAGCGGATAAACTCGGAGAGAGTAATATGCTGCTTTCCATACAAATGGAACGGACACCCGTTATCCTGATCAATGCCAAAGAACTCCGCACCAACCATTATTCATTGCCCGACAGTCTGCTTGAAATTGCCAGAATTATACAGTGACCCTCACGTTCAAATCGTCTGTTTAACGCGCCTCTTTTTGATTTAAACGTGCTTGCAGAGCATTGGAAATATTCATCAATGCAAACGTCACCACGAAAATCATCAAACCGGGGAAAAAACTCACCCACCACGCAATATCAATCACCTCTTTGCCGCCGCTGAGAATACTCCCCCAGCTCATCTGCGGGGCTACGATTCCCAACCCCAAAAAAGAGAGCCCAGACTCCGCCAAAATCGCTCCGCCTACTCCGAAGGTAAAACTGACCAACACGATGGGTGCAAGCAATGGAGCATAATATTTAAAGATAATTTTGAGCGGATGTACCTTGCCAATATGCAAAATTCGAATAAACGGTTTAGAGGAAATGGCAAAACTTTCCGAACGGATCAAACGTGCTGTTCCCATCCACCCTGTAATCGAGATGATCAGCACTAAGACCCAAATCGAAGCATTCACATAACTCACCAGGGTCAAAAGCAAGAAAAGGGTTGGAAACGTTAAGAACAGGTCTACGATGACGATAAAGAGTTTGTCATAGCCGCCTCGGAGCAATGCCGCACTGACTCCATAAAGCAGCCCGATCATCGTAGAAATCAAAGCACTGGCAAATCCGATCAGCAAGGAGACTTTCCCCCCTTCCATCAACCGCGCCAACAAATCACGTCCCAAACGGTCGGTGCCGAACCAATGACTCATCGACGGGGGGAGCAAAATAGCGTTGGAATCTAAAAAAAGAGGGTTTACGGTATAGAAAAAGGGGGCGATAAAAGAGAAAATAATTACCCCTACCAGAGAGGCAATGCTAATATATGGCATCAGGCCTTAATGCCTAAGAGGGTTGTCATCATCTGATCAATCGTCGTAATGATTTTTGCCGCGGCACCGTAAGAAGTTTGGTAGCGGATAAGATTTGCCAATTCTTCGTCGATACTGACTTTACTCACCGAATCTTGTTCTTGCTTGATGGCGTTGAACTGTGCCGTGATCGAATCATTGCTGAGTATCGCCGAATTCGTTTTTGTCCCGACTTTAGTAACCATTGTGTCAAAATATCCATACACCGTTTCTGAAGAACTATCGATTCCATTTTTAAAGGTAATCGATGAAAATTGGAGATTGACCATATCCAGAGCAGTCTGGTTATCCCCGTTAGCCGGAGATTTAAAACCTTTAATCTGTGTCGGATCGTTTTTAAGTTCATTTTTCAGGGTAATATTCTTAGCATCATAGCCATCTAAAAAACGGTTAATTCCGGTTACCCCTGCAAAATTAGTACCGTGGTCTTCAATGGAAAACGTATACCCCTGCGATGCGTAGTCCGTACTCAGGTCAATCTGCAAAACATTTTGTACCGAATTATACGACGTAGAGAGGATACTGTTGATATCATTCAACGCATTGTTATCGGCATTATCATCTTGCTGCGCTCTCAGCTGCTGGATAATACTGTTGGGTGAGGCATTATCCAAAACCGTCCCCTGATCGATCGTAATGGATCTGCGAGCAACTTCTTTCCCGTAGATATCATACGCGACGACATCAAAAGTTCCTGCATTGAAATTTTCACCCGTCCCCAGCAAAGACTGATTGTCGGAAAATCCGAGTACATTGGAACGCATCGTTGATGTCGCCGTTTGCGCATAAAGATTATTCGTAGATTCGATCAGCCCCTTGGCAAAGGTATCCATATTATTGATCGTCTCTTGCAAGAATCCATTCTCGAACTCACCGTTCGTCCCTATTTTTGAGCCGCGCAGTTCCAAGATAGCACCGATTTTTCCTCCGGTAATATTTTGGGCAAACGGAATTTTTACTCCATCTTGACGTTCATAATAGATATCATTAAACCCATTTTGATTGCCCGTGCTCTCAATCCCGATGGGATGGAAACTATTGCCATCCACGATATTAAATCCGCCGATTTGAATCGTATAGCTTCCCTCTGATTCGGAGGTCCCTGTCGTTGCGCTCGTATCGCTCTGAATTTGACCGATGGTTACTTTGGATCCAACCAGTTTAGACATTGTCAATTCAAGCTGATTGCGTTGATCACGTAAATCATTGGCATTATTCGCACCGCCCGCCTCCGCTATATTAATTGCCTTGTTCAAACCTGCAATCTGCTCAGCAACACGGTTTACCTCATCAATATTGACTTTTACCTGATCATTGAGAGAATTTTGTAACGCTGTGATTTGCGAACGTGTTTGATTGATATGCTGAGTCAGCGTTTGTGTTTGCTGTGCCAAATCCACTTTTAGCGCGCTGTTCCCCGGATTGTCCGCCAAGGATTGCCAAGAGTCAAAATAGTTTTGCAAATCATTTTTAATCCCTACTTTATCGATCTCCGGGAAATAGGTAGAGAGTTCTTCCAAATTATTTTTCAGGGTATCCGAATACTCTTTATTTTGTGTTGCCGTGGCATAACGGTCAAACACGAATTGGTCAAAAATGCGCGTGATTTCGGTAATTTGGGTTCCATTTCCCCGTTGTCCCGGATCAATGCTGATAGGATATGCGGCAGCCGTTACGACGCGCTGTCGGCTATACCCGTCCGTTTCGGCGTTTGAGATATTATGTCCCGTTGTATCGATTCCGATTTGAGCGGCGTTTAGTGCGCTGTACCCAATATGCAATGCGTTAAATATTGATGCCATGTTATGCTCGTATTTCCAAAAATGAAGATTCTGCCGAGGCTACTTTTTGATACCCCTGCATCTGTGTCGGAACGACTCGCTCAAGTAGCGTATTGTAAAAAGATCCGACACTTAAAACCATTTTTGCGTATTGTTGATTCACTTCCCGTAACATTGAGAGATGCTCTTTAAGAGAGTCGAGTTGCTGATGTTGTTCATTATCTAAAAGTTCAGAGAGAGGACGTGCAGGATTTTGCGTCATCAATTTTGAAATCTCGCGATCGATCATCGCTTTCTTGTGTTCAAAATTTTTGATTTTCTCTTCTTTGATCGATAAGCGATCAAACTGAGGATTATGCTTTGCTTCTTTAATGTCATCGATATCTTCCCGAGACAAGGAGATGAGAGATTCGAGATCTTTGATAGCACTTTGCAATTGATAAGACAACATCATAAACTCCTGGACTTTTAAGTAAGCTCTTGCGCTATGCGCTTGGCTAACGTTTCGATATCGACACGGTATTCACCTTTTTCGATAGATGCTTTAAGCTCTTCGATTCGGCTTGTGTCACCTTGCTTTGTAACAGATTGCACGGATTTCTCCTGCTCTTTGGTTTTTAATGATGGTTCTTGGTATGCCCCTCGAATGAGTGAGCCGTTCACGCTTGAAATCATGGTGAATCCTTGTTGTCCGTTTATGATGTGTATATACCATATCGGCTAAAACCACTAAAAATTTAGTCTATTTCTCTGTTTTTACACCTTTTTGACTCAGATTCTCAAAGAGCATTTGAGAAAACCCGAATCCGCCCGCACTGGCATTGGATAGCTCTTCACGGTACATCGATTTAAAAATCTTATCTCCGGGATCATTGGTATTAAAAAGATTTTTCTCATCTTTCATTGCTTCATCCAGCATCATTTTGACGATTATCGCTTCAAACTGATCGGTTTTTTGACGTAACGCCGCATCACCCTCTTTTGTCCCGATGACAGGAGCGGGTTTATGATATTGTACAGTTGAGATATCCATCAGATAACCTCCAGATCAACGGAGATAGCTCCGGCACTTTTCATCGCTTGAAAAATCGAGATCATCTCTTTCGGAGTAGCCCCGAGCTTTTGGAGTGAACGGGCGATATTGGCGACCGTTGTCGTCCCTTTTTCGGTATAGACTTCATTTTCATTTAAACCGATGACGAGACTTTTATCCATGCTCACACTTCCGGCAGGTTTGGAGACGGTATCCTGAGAAAGGATCTTAACCGTCAGGTCTCCTTGAGTAATCACAACGGGCTGAACCTCTACATCAACCCCTGCGACAATAGTTCCCGTCCGTTCATTAATTATGATCTTAGATTCTTGTGCATAATTGATTTCAAGATTTTGGACTTCCGCTAAAAATTCAACCATGGATTTATTTTTCGGAAGCTGTAAATTGATCGTTCTCGGATCGATTGCAGTGGCAACATTCGTATGGTATTTTGTATTGATCGCTTTTTGGATGGCTACGGAATTCGCAAAATTTGATTCTTTAAGTGAAAGGGTCGCATTTTGCATATGTGCCATATCCTGCATGATTTCACGTTCAACCAAACCGCCGCCGTAAACGACACCGACCGTCGGATGCGATTCTGCGCCGGCACCCTTTTCATTTTTTCCGCCGATGCTGATCGCCCCTTGAGCCAATGCATAAATCTTACCGTCAACCCCTTTGAGCGGTGTCATTAACAGTGTTCCGCCTTCGAGTGACTTTGCATCTCCGATAGAAGAAACGGTGACGTCAAATGCATCACCTTGTCGAGAGAATGGAGCAAATTTTGCCGTAACCACAACAGCGGCAACGTTTTTGGATTTGATATCGACCGGATTCATATCGATATTCATGGCTTTGAGCATATTGGCGATCGATTGAAGGGTAAATTTAGAAGTCGTCCCGTCACCGGTTTTTTTCAAACCGACGACAAGCGAATAACCGATAATCTGATTATCCCGCACGCCGATGATATTGGCAACTTCACTGATACGGGCTGCTTGAGAAAGTGTCAGTAAGCAAAAAAGCAGTATAAAAAATTTCATGCCTATCCTTTGAATATACAAAGATAAAGCAAAGTTTATTCCATATTTTTAGTGCTGGGAGCGTACGGGCAGATTGAGGGGGTATTCTCTCAATCCTATAAAGATTTATGCGTAGTAGGTAAGCGAAGTTTTTCCGAAACGTTTAGACTTGATCCGATTGAAGTGACCGATTAATTCGGGAAGTTCCAAGGTACTCATATGCTCCAAAATAATCAATTTCGCGAGTTCAAGAGGCAAAGATGCGATCATGGCAATCGTTTTATCGTATATCTCTTCCATCCCCTCACGGTAGGCAAACGGCGGATCAACATAAAAAAAAGCACTTTCACCGAGTGCGGTAAGACGCTTTTTAACTTGAACCATATTGCTAAAACTGTCTCCCTCAAGAATTTCGCATGACGCAGGATCGGTCTGGGCGATATTCTCACGCAGGGTTCGAATCGCATCACGGTCTTTTTCCATAAAAATAATTTTTTTTGCTCCGCGGCTGAGCGCTTCAAGTCCGATCGATCCGCTCCCGGAGAAGACTTCTACCAAAACAGAATCGATAACGTCGAACTGAAGCGTATTAAAAAAGGATTCCAATACAATCCCTTTAGAACTGCGTGTCGTCTCTTTGGAAGGGAGTTTGAGGGTTTTGCCTTTATATTTTCCGGCAATGATTTTTTTGGTAATCGTAGAATTATTTTTCATAAAATGCCCGTATCGCTTTAAGGATGTTTGATTGATATTCACGTGTCAATTTATCGATATGACGTTCCAGAATCTCAAAACTCACCACTTCTTCGGGAAGAGGGATATTCTCTTCTTCAATGGGAGCTGGAATGAGTTTTTGAGCCTCAAATTTTTGATTCAAGGTATGGAGCAACTGTGCTTTGGAAAAAGGTTTGATCAAATCTGAGGATTCGTTAACACCGATGACAAAAGTAGGATGCACTTCATCACGGATATCTTTGTCACGGATCAGGATGTCACATTGACGGATGGAGCTTAAATGCCCTTCCAAAAAAAGTTCCAAAGAACGCTGCAGCAATGGAGAGTCACACTGAATGGCTACTTTCACAATGACCTCCTTAAATAATAATCGATACTATAACGCAAATCCTCATCCATGTCCATCAAACTCTCATTCATCCATTTGAGATATCCAGGGTCTTTGAGGGCGATCTCTTCAATCCGTTTTTTAGCGTATTTTCCAAACGGCAGACGCGTTAAGAGGACATGGCTTTTGGATATCTCGATGAGTCTCTCAACGTCCGCCAAATCCAGAAGATAATCCAATACCATCTGCGTATGCAGTGCATCGCTCAGAGCATGGTGAGGAACAATGGGAACGCCGAATCTTTCAAAAAAAGCCTCTTCATCGCGGTACAGCCTCAATTCATACCGCAAAAACTGTAAACTGTATCCATCCAGATCATCCATCAGCGATTTGGCACACTTGAGGGTATCGATAATATCCCCTTGCCATGCAATCCCCTCTTTTTGCAGCATCGCCAATTCAAAAGGGGCATTGTGAGATACCAATACATTTTCAGGAGCATTCAGACCTTCAATTTTTTCGGCACTGAGCGATTGGGCAAAAGAGGGAGACTCTTTCACCATCTCATTCGTAATATGGTGGATGGCAGAAGCAGCGGGAGGGATTTTTTTACCCGGATGGATCAATTCATGATGAACCTGATCATCCGTAATCATCCCCACGGAACATATCCGGTCAGAGAGTTCCAGACCGGTAGTTTCGACGTCGATTATGAGATGCACGGCTCGATCCTTACCCTCTTGCTTCTTCGGATCATGATCGGCAAGGCGAGCAGACCCGAAAAGATGATCATCGGGGTCACAATCCACGGATTGAACCAGCTGATCCAGACGGCTCCGCCAAAAAGGAGTTTATGGATCACAATCAGGATAACTGCCTGCGCCGCATTTATCCAGATAATGGTAAAAAACCATTTTCTCCACAGTTTGAAGTAGGGTTTCAGTTCCAACGATTCGATGCGTTCTTCTTTGCAGTTGAGCAATAATAAATGTTGACCTTCAATACATCGGTAAAGCAATGCCCCTAAAGCCAGTACCAATGCCGCAATCATACCGATACCGTATCCGATCCCCAGCCAAAATAGCCAAATCGTTTGGAGGGCACTCCAGGTCTGGGCATCCAGCGGTGCAAAGCCTTTATAGGCATAGGTCCCGATACTCATCAAGGTTGCGAAAACCGTCGATACTATCACGCCGATAAAAATAAAGGAGATGATCCATCGCACCCCAAGGATGAGATAAAATCTATTCATCCCCCATCTCCCTCACAATACCCTTTAGATTATGATAATGTTCCAAGGTACGGAAGCTTTTTTCAAAACGCCATCCCAATACAAAAGAGATGATCTCTTTTTTGAGACCCGGACTGAGTTTTTCCGCACGTCCGAAATAGGCCAGCGAAATGTTTTTATTTTTTACTTTCCCATTTTTATCATAAATGATAGCAATGATCTGGGCATATTTACCCTCTTTGATCGCACCGATATCGTCATCCGCCAGTGACAATCCGGAAAGATTGACCGCTTTAAAAGCAAACAGTTCTTCAAACCGTTCTACCTTACGATCAATTCCTAATTTTGCATAGAGTTCTTCGAGCTCTTTTAGGTTGCTTTTACGCTCTAACTCATAACTGGAGATCTGTGCCGTCAGGTTTTTCAGACGATCAAGTGCCGAACTCACATTTTCTCCTTTGAGTATCTCTATATTTTGATAATTTTAACCAACATTGACTTATAATATCAAACTTTTTACATTGCGGGAATTTAATGGACTATTTACAAATTCAAGGACCTACTAAACTTAGTGGAACCGTTACGATCTCTGGGGCAAAAAATGCCGCTTTACCACTTATTACGTTGACGCTTTTAGCGCACAATCCGTTAAAAATCACCAATATGCCGGAAGTGGTGGACATTAAAACGCTCCTCAAGCTTCTCCAGAATCTGGGTGCCAGCTGCTCACTCGAAAACCATGTCCTGCAAGTTGACACGTCCACCGTCAACCACACGATGGCAAACTACGATATCGTCAAAACGATGCGCGCTTCCATCCTCGTACTTGGACCGCTTCTTGCCCGTTTCGGACACTGTGAAGTCTCTCTCCCGGGCGGATGCGCTATCGGTCAGCGCCCGATCGATCTTCATCTAAAAGCATTGGAACAAATGGGTGCGGAAATCACCATCCATGCCGGGTACGTCCATGCCGTTGCACCGAAAGGTCTCCAAGGCGCTCATATCATTTTTGATAAGATCACGGTCACCGGTACTGCCAATATCGTCATGGCTGCGGCATTAGCCCATGGAAAAACGATTCTCACCAACTGCGCACGCGAACCTGAAGTCGTACAGTTATGTGAAATCCTCCGCGACAGCGGCATCGATATTACCGGAATCGGTACATCTGAACTTACCATCATCGGTACCGGCGGAAAAACCATCGACATGGTCGATTTCGAAGTCATCCCTGACCGTATCGAAGCGGGAACCTATTTATGTGCAGGTGCAATTACCAACTCAACCATTACCCTTGAAAATGTCCGTGCGGATCATCTTGATGCCGTAACCGGAAAGTTGGAGCAAATGGGATGTACTTTTGACATTACCGAAAATACGATGACCATTCATCCGGCGGCTCAGCTCAAACACGTCAATATTATCACCCAGGAATATCCGGCGTTCCCGACCGATATGCAAGCCCAATTTTTAGCCCTTGCGACACTTGCAAGCGGAACCAGCATCATCGAAGAGCGGTTATTTGAAAACCGTTTTATGCACGTCAGCGAATTGCAGCGTTTGGGAGCCGACATCATGCTAAACGGCCATACGGCTACCGTTATCGGCGGAACACCGCTCTTTGGTGCCGACGTTATGGCGACCGACCTGCGCGCTTCCAGTGCCCTGGTCCTTGCGGCTATGGCAGCTGAGGGTACGACCAATGTTCACCGTATCTATCATCTTGACCGCGGATATGAGAATCTAGAACAGAAACTTCAGGCTCTCGGTGCGACTATCGTACGCCTCAAAGAATAACTGCTCGCCCTGAGTGAACACGCTCTCCATGAGCGGGTTACGATAACTTTTCTGCGTCATGAACTTTTATTCCCCGCATCCAAAACTAAGATTCGTAATGTGATATTCGTAATGGTTTTTCGGTCGTCTCCGAAATATTTTTCTCAATAGCTTTTTCATGCCAACCTGCATGCAAAAAGTATTCCAAAGTAAGCGTTTTATGGGGGAAAAGAGGTCTCCTCAAACGAGGGGGGAAAAGAAAAAATAGTGCAGAACACTGCACGTGAGTTCTCTGCTGAAGAGGACCCAGTGTTAGCGCAGCCAAGCGGGGCTTTGCTCCGTTGGCGTTCTAAAAATTACAAGTCGCCTTCGATGACTTTTTGGAAGGTTCCGTAATAGACATTTTGCATATCGGACAGATTCATTGTTACATCATTAAGCGTAAAAGTATCACCGCCGACGGTTCCGATTTTCTGACATGCCAAAGAACCGGCCATCGCTTCAAATGCAGCACAGTTTTCCGGAGCAACTTCGATGATTGCACGAGACATGCTCTCCGCAAAAATATCACGTGAATCACTGACAGGAACGGAAGCATTCACCCCTTTGGAGCTTACACACGCCATTTTTGCCAACGCGATTGCCAATCCGCCCGAGCTGCAGTCTTTTGCCGCTGAAAGAAGCCCTTTTTTGTTGGCTTCGATCACAAGATTCCAAAGCGCGCGTTCTGCATTGTAGTCGATGGCAGGGATTGTTCCGGCAACCACATTATAAAGTTCTTTCATGTAGAGTGATCCGCCGAATTCACTACGGTTTTCACCCACGAGGTACAATGTATTCCCCTCTTTTTGAAATGCGGAAAGAAGAACTTTATGCTGGTCTTCATTCACCCCGACCATTGCGATCGACGGCGTCGGGAATACCGATTTGCCGTTCGTTTCATTATACAACGATACGTTTCCGCCGATAACCGGGGTATTAAGTTCCAGACACGCTTCTTTGATCCCCAAACATCCTTGGCCAAACTGCCACATCACTTCAGGGTTTTCAGGGTTACCGTAGTTGAGACAGTCGGTGATCGCTTTGGGTGTCGCACCGCTCATTGCGACATTACGCCCGCTCTCGATGACCGCTGCCGCCGCTCCCGCTTTCGGATCGATATAGCAGTAACGGACGTTACAATCGGCACTCATTGCCAATGCAACGCCGTTTTCTTTAATACGGATAACCGAAGCATCCAGTTCTCCCCCTTTTTTGACAGTATTGGTTTGGACCATTGAATCGTATTGCTGATAGATCCACCCCTTGTCAACGACTTCCATCGAGGCAATCAGTTTTTCAAATGCCGCTTGGTTCTCTACCGCATCAAAATCGCTGAGTTTAACGTTAGCGATCTCATCGAGATACGCAGGACGGCTCATCGGGCGATCCAATACCGGAGCCTCTTCGCTGACCGGATCGACCGGTACTTCCGCACACTTCTCACCGTGCCAGAAAAGCTCCATATTTCCAGTAGCCGTTACTTCTCCGATCACGGCACAGTCAAGATCCCATTTCTCGAAAATATCGATAATCGCCTGTTCTGTCCCTTTTCGTGCACAAATTAGCATCCGCTCTTGCGATTCTGAGAGCATGAATTCATACGGCATCATCCCCTCTTCGCGTGCAGGAACCTTATCAAGGTGCATGATCATTCCGCTTCCCGAACGTCCCGCCATCTCAAAAGAACTTGAAGTAAGCCCTGCAGCACCCATATCTTGAATCCCGACAACGTAATCGGTTTTGAAAAGTTCCAAACACGCTTCCAACAAAAGTTTTTCGGTAAACGGATCACCCACTTGTACCGTAGGACGAAGCCCTTTGGATGCTTCGGTAAAACTGTCCGAACTCATGACCGCACCGCCAAGACCGTCGCGCCCTGTTTTACTTCCGACATAAATGACCGGGTTCCCGATCCCCTCCGCTTTTCCGTAGAAAATTTCGTCGCTTTTTGCCAACCCGAGGGTAAATGCGTTAACAAGGATATTTCCGTTGTAGCACTCATCGAAACTCGTTTCACCGCCGATGGTCGGAACCCCCATACAGTTACCGTATCCGCCGATACCCGATACGACACCCCGTACCAAATAACGCTGATGCGCACTGATATCATCGTTGTTCAGCACATTTCCGAAACGGAGGGCATTAAGGTTTGCGATCGGGCGGGCACCCATCGTAAATACGTCACGCATGATACCGCCGACTCCCGTTGCAGCCCCTTGGTACGGTTCGATAAAACTCGGGTGGTTATGGCTCTCCATTTTGAAAACCGCCGCATATCCGCCGCCGATATCGATAACTCCGGCATTCTCACCCGGCCCTTGAATAACCCACGGTGCTTTGGTCGGGAATCCGTTCAAATGCTTCTTTGACGATTTATAGCTGCAGTGTTCACTCCACATTGCGGAAAAAATCCCGATCTCAACGAGGTTTGGTTCACGTCCAAGAATTTTCTTGATATGATCATAATCTCCGAGGGAAAGCTTATGTTGTTTGAGAACTTTTTCGATATCTGGGAGGGGAGTGCTCACGGCAAATTCCTTATTATTTATATTTAAAAGCCTGGCGCGGTGCAGGCGAACGCTTGCCCAAAGGGGCAGTTGTCAATATTGATTTCGCGATTATACCAAAGGGGAGACAAAGCCCCCCTTAATTTCCCGTTCATTTACAAAACCGTTTTAAATTTATACTCTCAAATCACTCTTGGAGGTTTATCCATGTTGACGACTCTGTCTAAACGGCTTGTGATCCTTTTAGGTGCTGCTCCCCTTTTGTTAAGTGCGGCAGCAGCGACACCTCAGCAGAAAGTTGAGCATCCATGCGAACAAGGCTGCCCGTTGTGGGGGATGGAAGAGATGGAAAACTTTTTTAACCGCCCTTTTCATCCAGCGGGAGGATATCAGTACTCTTCCTCGATGAAAGAGACGAATAAAGCCTACCTCATCAGTATCGATCTTCCGGGTATGGATAAAAAAGACATTTCGATTGAAACGGCAGGAAATCGTTTGATGATCTCAGGGGAACGTAAAGAAGAAAGTGAATCCAAAGAGAGTACCAAACGTTCTTACCGAGAGTTTAAACAAAGCTATCTTCTTCCGGAAGATGCTAATTTAGAGGCTATCACGGCCACATCGCTCAACGGTGTTCTGAAAATCACCGTTCCGAAAAGTCCGGGCAAAAAAACCTCGAAAAAGATCGAGATCAAATAGAAAGGATCAGTGAAATCCGAAATGCTCTTCATTCCGATGATTTTTTTTCAGCTCGAAAATATCACGGTAAGTAATGGAGAGAATCTCATACGTCTTTCTTCCTCCCGGAAGTTGGACGGTAACTTCATCTCCCTCCTCTTTTCCCAGCAATGCCCGGGCGATCGGCGAGTGAACCGATATCAGAGCGTTTTCCGGTTCACTCTCTAACGTTCCGCAAATACTGTAGCTGGCTTCTTCATCGCTATTGACGTCTGCGATGGTAATCGTCGCACCGAAATGGGCCCGGGAATGATCCAAAACAGAAGGATCGATAATTTGCGCTTTTTGAATCATCGAATTCAGATAAAAGAGCCGCTTATCGATATGGCGAAGCTTCTCTTTTGCCGCATGGTATTCGGCATTTTCACTCCGGTCTCCCAGCTCGGCGGCACGCTGTTTTTCCTGATTGACACGCGGTTTTTCGACATCTTTGAGGTACTTGAACTCCCGTAAGAGTTCATCATATCCTCTCGGCGTCATCGGCTCATTCGTCATTTATGCCGCAAATCCGAGAATATAATAGGTCGGTTTTCCATCTACTTTTTGGAGTTGCGCTTTGTATTTATCGGCAAAATGGTTGATTTTTTCCATCGCTTCTGCCGCACTGATTTCACTTGTTGCATCGATCTTGATTTTAAAATAGTCGTTGCTGTTTGACATTGCTACATACGATTCAGCGGATTTAAGTGCTTCGTGCAGATCTAAAATATGTTTGATGATTTTCTCATACCCGACAGTGTTCGCCTCGATACGACTGAGTTGAAGGCTTAATGCCTCATTTGGGGTATATCCGAGTTGGTTTAGAATCGCTTCATGTGTCATAGTTAGGTTCCTTTATAAAATTAAAGGGGTTATTCTAACATAAAATATCTGCCTTGCAAGAAGGCTGGCTTTAGTGCCTTAGCGGCCAGCGCAGCCAAAGGGATTTGATTCCTTTGGTGTTCAACAATAAATACACTATAATATCTGTATGAAATCACTCCTTATTCGTCTTACCCACGGCCTTTATGACCAGGATATCGCACCCGAAGAGCGCGAAAGCGTTGATCAGTGGGCTGCTATGAAGCTCATCACCTATGATGAGGGAAAATATCAGTTTGGTTCCCAATTCCGCGCAGGTATCATCTCTCTTGCCTCGGAAAACGGAGCCTATCTGCAAACATTAGGAGAGAGTATCCGGGACCATTTTATCGATACTGCCAACTTGATGGGTGCCAAAAGCGGCGATTTGGTCATAGCACAACGTCTATTGGGGAAACGGGGCGGTCCACAGGCCAAAGTCATCGTCATTGCCGGACGAAGCGAAACCTTCAGCGTTGCCGTTGTGGCCATGAAAAACGGTTATTTGAGCCTACAGGACATCCGTACCGAACATCCGGCAGGATTTGCCCTGTCCGACCTCCCCGAAACTGCCGAAGGTTCGCTCTACCAGATCAATAATCAAAGCGGAACCATCGCCGCCTATTTGGGTAATCTCAGTGATCCCAAAGTCGATGAAAAAATCGTCCTCGCACTCTACAACAAACATGACGCGTTTGAAGAGGATGTCCTCGCAATGGCGCAGGAGTTTCCCAAAGAGGTCGATGCTTCCCTCTATCCTCACCGCCGTGACTTGCGTCACCTGCCGTTTTGTACGATCGATCCCGTCACCGCCAAAGACTTTGATGATGCGATCTGCTACATCCCCGAAACCTCTACTCTCTACGTCGCTATTGCCGATGTCAGCGAATACGTCCGCCCTTTCGGCGCAATCGATGCCGAAGCGATTTACCGCAGTTTTTCGATCTACCTTCCCCACCGCTCGATTCCGATGCTGCCGCGCGAACTCAGTGAAACCCTCTGTTCGCTTCAGCCTCTCGTCGATCGTTTGGCGTACACGTTCGAGATGCACATCGACCCGGTAACGTATGAGATGGATTCCCATACCCATTATGAGTCGATCATCCACTCTCATCGAAGGTTTTCGTACGAACAGATCGATGCGTTTTTTGAAGGCAATCACCATGCCGAAAATGAGAAAGAGGCTCTCGTTCTTGCCTATATCCCCGCACTCAACGAACTCACCGAAAAACTCCGTGCCGAGCGGATGAAAAAAGGGTATAACTTCCGTTCCAGCGAACTGGAGATGCGGATTGATGAAGATCAAAATATCGTCTCCACCGAATTTGCCGTCGAAACCCCGTCTCATGCCCTGATCGAAGATTGTATGCTTTTGGCCAACAAAGCCGCCGCATCGCTGTATGAGCGGGGTGTTTTTCGTATCCACGAATCTCCCTCTCCGCTCAAGCTCCAAAGCCTCTACACCGAACTGGCAAGCATCGGAATTTTTGTCGAATCTCAGGGGACGATCAAAGAGACCATCACCGCCATCCAAGCTGAAGCGGAGCGACGCGATCTCGTGAGCGAAGTCGATACCCTCATCATCCGCGCCCAGATGCAGGCACGCTATGCCCCTTATAATATGGGACATTTCGGTCTCGGGTTCGCACGCTATACCCACTTTACCTCCCCCATCCGCCGCTACAGCGATCTGATCGTCCATCGCCTTCTGAAAGCGATCGCCGCGGGAGACACTGAAGAAGGATCCTACGTCCTGCGCAACATCGAGTCACTCTGTACCTCGATCAGTGAAAAAGAACGTGAGGCGAGCGATATCGAGATCCGCTTCCAAGAGCGTAAGTTTGCCCGCTGGGCGAGTACCGTTATCGGTCAAGAGTTTAAAGCCCGTATCATGCGCACCGAAGACAACATGATGGCGGAGATTCACGATGAGATCACCGGAGCCAAAGTGAGCGTTACGTCACAGTTTGGCTTGATGCTTTTCGATGACATCATCGTTAAAATCGAAAGTGCCAATCTCGCTACCGCTAAAATCACCGCCTCATTTGTGAGCCGCATCGATAAAGAAGATGAAACGCACGCGAATGCGCAACTCGCAGGAAAATTATATGAATAGACAGGAGTTAGACCGCCATCTCCAAAACAATTCCGCGCCGCGGGCGATGGCACTCTTCGGAGAGAGTCACTTTCTCACCGACCGATATGCCCATAAATTAGCCCAAATCGAAGGCTCATCGGTACTGAGCCTCTACCATGACGAATATGATTTCAATGCCGCAAAAGCCCATTTATCACAGGGTTCGCTCTTCGGCGATCAAAATCTCCTCATCATCAAACATGAGAAAAAACTCCCCAAAGCGGAACTCGATATTTTGGTCGAACTCGTCGGCAAAAATCCGGATAACACTTTCATCTATTGCTACTACGGGGAAGATGTCAAAGGGGCCGATACGGCGTTCAAAGGCACTCACGCGGGCTCTGTCCGTTTCTTCCATCCTTATGCCAACGAAGCGCGTGCCATCGTAATACAAGAAGCACAGGCCCTCGGCGTACAGCTTGAGAACCAAGCCGCATTTCATCTGCTGGATATTCATAACAACGATCTCGCCTTGGCGTGCAATGAGCTCTCCAAACTCTCCATCTTGGGCAAACCGATCACGATGAAAGAGATCGACGAACACGTTTTCGGATTGAGTGAAATCAAAACGGACCAATTTATCACCCGGGTCATAGAGAAAAAAGAGTTCCTTCCCGCGCTTCACCATTTGCTCGAATCGGGTGAAAACGAGATCCAGCTCCTCACCGCTATCAGCGGATTTATGACTCAGCTGTATCTTTTTAATACAGCTATCAAGATTCACGGTATCGCCGATTCCGCACTGGTACTGGGATACAAACTTCCCGGATTTATCGAAAAAGAGCGCGCCGCCCTCTCGATTAAAATCTCCCCTGAGGGGTACAAACGGGGAATCAACCTCCTCCTCGATACCGAACTGAAGATGAAATCGACCGGTTCACCCGATCAGGAATCTCTCCTATTGTCCGCACTGCTGAAACTGCAAAGTATTTTGTGAATATATACCAATGGGCAAAGCGCCCAATGGCTGCAGGAGGAGTGATTTTTTTCAAGCAGAACCTTCATGATCTCCAATGTTCTATTGATTAAACCAAAACTAATATTAAGCTATTTTTCAGTATAATCCGCGCGTTCCTTGCTCTTTGCAACACGACTGTCGTGCTGTATAACAACCATAAGGGGCGAACACCATAAGGAGACATACGCTATGAGACATTACGAAAACTTAGTAATCGTAAAACCTACTCTTACAGAAGAAGAGATTAAAAACACCATCGCTCTCGTTGAAGAAGTGATTACTGCTAACGGCGGAGAAATCATTGCTCGCGACGCTATGGGAATGAAAAAATTGGCTTACCCTATCGAGAAAAATGCTCGTGGTTATTTCTACGTAATGTACTATAAAGCTGCACCGTCAGCAATTAGTGAAATTGAAAGACGTTTCCGTATCAATGAGGAAATTTTGCGTTTCGTAACAATGAAATACGATAGCAAACGTGAGATCAAAGCATGGGAAACTATGGTTGAAAAAACCAAAAAAGTAGCTCCTGTTGTTGCTGAGAAAAAAGAAGAAGTAGCTTCTTAATCCCTTAAGGAAAACCCATGTTTAATAAAATTATTTTGGTTGGAAATCTTACACGTGATATTGAGCTTAAATATGCACAAGGTGGATCGGCAATCGCTAATACTGCCATTGCAACGAGTCGCAAATTTACGGTGAACGGTGAGAAAAAAGAGGAGACATGTTTTGTCGACATCACTTTTTTCGGCCGTTCGGGTGAGGTAGCTAATCAATACCTTCGCAAGGGTTCAAAAATCCTCGTTGAAGGCCGATTGAAATTTGACCAATGGGTTGACCAGACAAGTGGACAAAAGCGCTCTAAACACTCCGTTATCGTCGAAACGATGCAAATGCTCGATTCACGAGGCGAAGGCGGTTCTCAGGGTGGTTATACAGAAAGCGATGGCGGAAGTAACAGTTATGGCGGGGGCTATGATGCTCCACAGCCAAAAACCTACAACCAAGCACCATCGTATTCTAAACCATCACCGGCAAGAATGCCTGAAAACAATCTCCCCGAGATTGATATCAACGAAGACGAAATTCCGTTTTAGAAAAAGTACAAGGAAATAACCATGTCAGAAAAAAGAAAATACAAAAAACGCTTTTGCAAATACTGCGAGCAAAAAGTTGATTTTATCGATTACAAAGATGTTCAATCTTTGAAATATTCGCTCTCTGAGCGTTATAAAATCATGCCACGTCGTCTTACAGGTAACTGTAAACGTCACCAGGATATGGTTACCATCGCGATTAAACAATCTCGCGCTGCTGCCTTGATCCCTTACACAGTATCACGTAAAGTGATCGCTGGTGCTCCATTCGAGGAAATGCGTTAACTTCCTCCGTGTCGGCGTTCTGCCGACACACCCTTCCCGCCTCTTTTACTTTTTACTTTCTTTATAACCAGCACCATACAAACCTCTCGCTATAATGTCGCATTCACACCAAGAGGACAGTTATGTTTTTTGAACCCGGCTTTTTAGGCACCAAAGCGTTAATGTATATGGATATCGTCACACTCTATTTTGCGATATTACCGTTTTTACTGGGACTCTCTATTTATCAGGCGATTAAAGGCAATCACAAACTTCATTACCAAAGTCAATTTATGATCTTATCCGCAACCTTGGTGATGGTCATCATTTTTGAAATCGGAGTGAGGATTACGGGAGGATTTGTCGAATACGCCAAAGAAAGTCCCATGTCCTATGACTTTCTCCTGCTCTTTCTCGTAGTACACATTTTCATAGCGATTATGGCGGTAGGAGGATGGATTTATTTGATCATTTCCACCTACAAATCGTATCGAAATAATCAGCTCGAAGATAAAGAAAAACATCACAAAATGGGAAGATGGATATTTGCGGCGTTGAGCGTTACCTCGATCATGGGATGTTCGATCTATCTCTTTTTATTTTGTTAAAAATCAATCCATCCATCGTCGGGGATCATATCCGTCCGATGGTCGTTTGATTTCGGCTTTTTGAAGCTTTTTGACCATTGTCACCACATCGCTGCCATCAACCGGACTTTTCTTTTTAAATCCGTTCTCATACACTGAAAAACCGTGCCGTTCATAAAAACGGACTGCAGGCGACTCACTTTGGACGCTGAGGCTGATGCTCTCATGCAGGGCACCTGCTTCTACAAACAACTGCTCCAGCATCATAGAACCCAGACCTTGCCCTCTAAACTCAGGAATCACCGCAATATTCATAACGGGGGTAGTATCATCAACATATCCGTTTGAGCCATGATCTGAATTCAGGCGGCGTATCCACACAGCTCCTGCAAGCTGATTATCAATAAGGGCATAAAGTCCTAGATCTTTGCTTGTAAAGCCGTAGAATTGCTCGTATATGGCTAGAATCGGAATCTCTGCCAATGTTTTACTGACACTATGCAAACGCATTGAATAATGGAGCATATCGGTAACAATTTTTTGTTCGGAGGATCTGAGAAAATAAAATGTTGGTTTCATAAAAAGAAGTATACAGCAGGGATACTAAGAGGTTGTTATGGAAAAGTAAAATTGGATTGGGATTTGAATTAAAAGATTGATTGTGAAAAGAAGGAAGAGGTAATAAATCTGAGGCCAGGCGGCGACCTACGTTTCCACACCTGAAAGATGCAG
>NZ_JBASYM010000017.1:0-43808 GCF_049277495.1 Sulfuricurvum sp.
GACTCACTTTTACGTGGGACGAAACCGCAACAGGCTGGACTAAAACAGCCTCTGTTGAAGCCATTTGTGCCCATGAAACCTGGGCAAACAGGGTAATACTTAATGCTACCGATAAGATAACTTTTGATATATGCATGTATTCTCCTTTGCTAGATATGCTCTAGAATATTATTATACCAGTTCTGTTCTTTTTTACACAATATATTATATATTAATGCATAGAGAGCGGAATGATGCTCATTTTTTAACCATACACGGAACATAGTGCAGTCAACAAAAAGGTATCATCACGTTCTTAAATTAAAAAGGAGCGTGATGGACAGCATACAGACTATACTTGAATCGAAACGGCTGACCATACATTTTCAACCGATTCTTTCTGTTCGCGGAAGGACATTTTTCGGTGTAGAAGCATTGGTGCGGGGTATCGCTTCAGATGGTTCCGTATTATCACCGTTATGGCTCTTTGAACAGGCATCTGAATATGGGTTAAGCGCTGAACTTGACAGACTTGCACGTCATCTTGCTATTGAATCGTTTTATCCTCTATGGCAGATCAACAAGAGGCTCATTTTATTTGTCAACTTTGAATCAAAACTGATCGATACCTTCGAGTCGGGGCATTATCTCTTCGACGGTCTGCTCAACCGTTACGGAATCCCTTTTAGCAACATTGTCCTGGAGATTAAGGAAGATGAAGTTAAAGATACCGCCAAACTTCAAGACTTCTGTACCCATTACCGGGGGCTTGGCTTCAACATTGCTTTGGATGACTTCGGTATCGGACGTTCCAGTTTCGACCGTCTCGCTGCTGTCCGCCCGGACATTATCAAAATCGACCGATCGTTGATCGCGGACATCGATACCCAATACATCCATCAGGAGATCGTGCGGGCCATTTGCCGGATGAGTACCAATATCGGAGCAATGGCACTGGCAGAAGGGGTGGAGAGGCTCGAAGAGGCTAGTTATTCGCAGCATCTGGGTGCAACACTGATCCAGGGATTTTGGATCGCTAAACCATCACAGAGTCCGGTTTGCGAAAACTTCAGATACAAAATGGACCGACTCAAATCCTCCTCAGACAACTTGCAATCAGAGCTCTATACCTATGATAAGAGTCTGCGCATTCAGGCCGAATCGCTATTCGAACAATTTTCTGAATGTCTCACGTCTGCGGAAGATCTTTTAAACTGGGAAGAAAAAGTAAAGCCGATCGCCGTATCCGAGAGCAATATAGAAGCCTTATACATTATCGACTCATCCGCAAGACAGGTGGGCCCTACCCTCCTTCTGAGACAAACACGCTCATTTTTTGAGCCGATGAGGGATGGATGTGATCACTCCCGCAAAGAGTACTATTCACGTACGATCGATTCGATGAACAGCTCTCATCTGACAGACAACTACGTCTCATTGGCTACTGGTAATCTGTGCTGTACCTATGCGCGTAAAATAGAGCTTGAAGAAAATACTTACGTATTCTGTATCGATTTCATACGCTAAATCAGGAACCAGCCCGTTTGCTTCTCTTGGTACGGGTGAAATAAAACATTTCCATCCCCTTGCTTTCGCTATAATAAATAATCTATAGAACAGTAAGTTTTTCCTCACAAGTTTAGATGCTTTCTACTAAAATATTTATAGAATTTTTTTATACAAAGTACTTATTGACACCAATTGCATTCAAAGGTTGAAATCGAATGAATCCACTAACCCAAGCCGAACAATTGCACAATTTGCTTAAAACAAGTAAGTTTGCGATCCTCACAAGTTTGTTGTTGGGATTTGTATTTCTTTTTGGTGCGCGGAATACATCCGATCAGAAGCTCATTATTATTTGGTTTGCCGTACTGCTTCTGGTGTCATTCATACGCATAATGATGATAACTGTATATCAGCGCTCTGCCGATACAAATTTATCTGTCAGTACACGTCTGAGAAATATACGGATCGCGACTATTATGTCCGGCATCGTATGGGGCTCAATCAGTATTTTATTGTTTTCGACCAACGATATGGATCATCTCTTTTTTTTAATTTTTATTTTGTCCGGACTAACAGCTGGCAATACGGTTTCCAATGCATCCGATCTTCCCAGCAGTATCGGTTTTTCTTTTTCGGCATTGTCACCCATAACCGTTTATTTATTTCTGGATGAAAACACTCTATCTACATATATCGGTATAGCATTTATTCTCTATTTTGTCTTTCTTGTCATCGTCGGAAGATTCATTAATACAATTATTCTCAAGAGCAGCATTATGCAGCACAAAGCTGAAGTAAGTGCAAAAGAGGCGCAAACCAGTGAGGAACGCTATCGTCTTATTCTTCAATATTCGCCGGCAGGAATTGTTCATTACAACAAAGAGCTCGTGATTACCTACTGCAACAACCGTTTTGCAGAAGTTATGAAAGCGCCTATAGAGAAGCTTATCGGACTTGATATAAAGACATTAAAGGATCAAAGATTAATACCGTCACTAAGAAATGCCATTGAAGGGAAAGAAGGGGTGTATGTGGGAGAATACCACTCGACACTTAGCAACATTCAACTCTGGATAATAATGTCCTATGTGCCTCTTCGTGATGCTGAGGGTATGATTGAGGGCGGAATTGCGATCATCGAAGATATTACCGAGCGAAAAACGGCTGAAGAAGAAACCCAAAAATTATTAGACAACCTTAGACAAGCCGAAAAAATTGCCCAAATCGGCAATTGGCATCTTGACCTGCCTAGTAAAAGACTAGATTGGTCTGATGAGATTTTTCATATTTTTGAACTGGATAAAGAGAGCTTTGAACCTTCGTATGAGGCTTTTATCAATATGATACACCCTGATGAGCGTAAGCAGGTCGCAGAAGCCTATGAAAATTCGCTCATTACAAAAGAAAAATACGAAATAACCCATAGATTGCTGATGAAAGACGGAAGAATCAAATATGTCAGTGAGCAGTGTGATACGAAATTTGATCCGAACGGAAAACCGATTTGTTCCTTAGGGACGGTTCAGGATATTACGGAGGCGATACAGTCCAAGATGCGCTTGGAAGAAAGTGAAAATACGCTTCGATTTCTCTTGAAAATGAGCCCGATTGCTGTCAGAATAGCAAAAAAAGGCGGCACGGAAGTTGTATTTGCCAACGAAGCGTATTCCCGTCTGATTCAAACAGATATATCTGCCGTTTTAGGCAATAATCCGAAAAATTATTATGCCCATAATGAAGAATACGACACGATTGTTGCTCAAATCAATAATCAAGAAGCAATCTATGACCGACTGGTAGAACTCTCTATCAATAATCAAACTGTCTGGGTTTTGGCCTCTTATATGCCAATAGAGTTTGAAGGGGAATCTTGTGTACTCGGATGGTTCTATAATATTACCAAAGAAAAAAATCTCCAGAAAGAATTAGAAGAACAAAGAGATGAATTTCAAACCATTTTTAATACCTCAAAAGACGGCATCGCCATCTTGGATAAAGAATCTAATTTCCTGGATTTTAACGATGCTTATCTGGAAATGACCGGATTTACACGTGAGGAACTTCTAAAATTGAATTGCATATCTTTAAGTGCTCCAGAGGACATTGCCCGATCAACGGAAGTGATGAAAAGCATTTTTGAACTAGGTTTTATTAAAGGTTTTGAACAAATATACATAGTGAAAGACGGAAAACAAATTTATATCAATATGACGGCCTCCCTCTTTCCTGACAAAGAGCGTGTCCTGATCAGCACCAAAGATATCAGCGTGATGAAAGAACACGCGCGGCAACTCGAGTATTTAGCCCATTATGATGCATTGACAGGCCTTCCGAATCGTATTTTAGAATCGGATCGCCTCCACCAAGGGATGATTCAAACCTTGCGACGGGGAGAACGATTAGCTGTGCTCTATCTTGACTTGGATGGGTTTAAACACGTCAATGATACTTACGGGCACCCTGTCGGAGACCAATTGCTTATAGCTCTTTCGACCCGGATGAAGCATGCCCTACGCGAGGGGGATACCCTCTGCCGATTGGGCGGGGATGAATTTGTCGCGATTCTCGTAGATTTGCATGAGTCGTCAGATGCAATGCCGATTATCAATAGGCTTCTTGAAGCAGCCGGCCAACCCATACAGCTTAATAGATTAAGTGTCCAAGTTTCTGCGAGTATCGGCGTTACTTTTTACCCGCAGAAAGATGAAGTGGACGGGGATCAGCTAATCCGGCAGGCCGATCAAGCAATGTATGAAGCTAAGCAATCAGGTAAAAACCGATATCATATTTTTGGTTCTAAAGAGAATGAAACTATGTCCTAATTTATAGTTTGCTCAGCGTTATGCGTCAGTATCCAATCCTTTAGAAAAATTTCAAATTGATCGGCAGGCATGGGTTTACCCAACAAATATCCCTGTATTTCATCACACCCCTCCTGACGTAAAAATTCAAACTCTTCCTGTGTCTCAACCCCCTCCGCGATAGTCGTCAGATTGAGTGCCCTCGCCATGGCAATAATCGCCTTCACCAGAGTGCTATCGCTTCCGTAAGCCGTGATATTTTTAACAAAAGACTGATCAATTTTCAGTTTATTGATAGGAAAAAGTTTTAAATAACTCAACGACGAATATCCTGTACCGAAATCATCCAGAGAAAGCTGGATTCCTGCTGTCTTAAAGTCGGTCAATATTTTTAGCACTTTAGCCGTTTCTTCTAATAATATACTTTCGGTCAATTCAAGCTCAATCGTGTTCAAATTAATGCCTGTTTCTTGAAAGATATCCATTGTTTTTTTAAAAAAGTTCTCTTCTTTAAATTGTCGTGAGGAGAGATTAATCGCCATGGTTAAGTGGTCTATTCCCTGTGTGTTCCAGCGTTTGAGCTGTTGAGCGGCACTGCGGAGGACCCACTCTCCGATAGGGACAATCATCCCCGTTTTTTCTGCGATATGGATAAACTCTGCCGGTGCAAGTATCCCTTTTGTCGGATGATTCCATCGTATCAATGCTTCCGATCCTGTGATCACACCCGTTGCTATGTTCATCTGCGGCTGATAGTACAGAACGAACTCATCATTTTTAAGGGCATCGATCAACCCGTTTTGAACCGTTAATTGGCTTTGAATATAATCCGTCATTTCTAGCTTGTAGCGCCGGTATTTGTTCCGTCCCGATTCTTTAGCCGCATACATTGCGGCATCGGCATTGCGAAATAGCATTTCCGAATTGGTCGCATCAAGGGGATAAAAATTGTACCCGAGGCTCATAGTAATATGGAGGGTATGTTCTAAAATTTCAAACGGAGGTACAAAATGATCATACACATGTTGCAGAATGCCCTCTATCTCTTCCGCTCGCTTGAGGTCAGGAATGAGAATTGCGAATTCGTCCCCCCCGAAACGGGAAACGGTATCGCTTTTTCTGAAGCTTGCTTTGAGTCGAGATGCTACCGCTTGCAAAAGCATATCTCCGACTCCATGCCCTAGTGTATCATTGACAGTTTTAAAGAAATCGATATCGATAAAAACAATACTGACTATAGTATGATTTCTATCTGCCCGACGACTGTCATTCTCTAAGCGATCTTTAAACAGCGCACGATTCGGTAACCCTGTCAGTTCATCGTAATATGCCAAATATTGCAGTTTTTGTTCAAATTGTTTTTTCTCCGTCACGTCTTCCGCGACCGATGCAACGCCGATCACACTGCCATTTTCATCGATTAGAGGGGAATTGTACCATTCGCACAGGATTATCATTCCCTCTTTTGTCTGATTCTCATTGGTGCTGCGATTGCCACCATTTGCGAATAACAGATCGGACCAAATTTTTGATGTCTGCTCAATTACATGGGAGGGGAGAATAAGATCTGCGGCTCTATGGCCAAGTGCCTCTTCCTTGGTATAGCCAAAGATTTTCTCAGCTGCCGGGTTCCAAGCCACAACCCTAAAGTCTGTATCCCATTCGATAACGGCAAATGGAACCTGATTAAAATGGGATACCAGTCTTTCTGTTATTATTTTCAGGGCAGATTCTGCATCTTTTTTGTCGGTGATATCGGTAAAATAACCGTGATATGAGAGCGGATGTTGATGATTCTTCGACAATATAAAGGCTTCAAGCCATCGATAAGTGCCATTCGAATGAAGCAGACGAAATTCCAAATCGATTTGAGTGCCAACATGTTTGCCAATTGTATCAAGTACTTGGAGTAATTTTGTACGATCATCAGGATGAACGATCTCAATAAATGCAATTTTTTGCATCAGAAATATATCAGTGTTGTAGCCCAAATGCAACGTCATGTTGGGTGAAACATAGAGAATTTTAAAATTATCTCGCAATAATGTCCACTTCATAACAAAAGAAGGTCCTCCGACGAACAGACCGACTTCCTCTTCTAGCTTTCTGTTAATATCGAGAATTTTCGTCGTCATAAAATAGAAATAGATCACTAAAACAGAAAAAAGAAATACAATGATTATCCCGGAAAAGCGCTCATGATGGATTTCCTGCAGCCAACCGGCGGCATCGGCATCGCCGCAAAAATAGATAGGAAACTTCCCATTTAAAGTGAGTTCGATCGGGATTACAGCCGTATTCCATGTTCCCCATCGATCAGTATATGGGCCATAGATAAATGGTTTATTCTGCTGAAGTTTTTTGACAAAATCCGGCTCAATTTCTGTGTAGGTCTGTCCTGCCGGAGAATAATCCGGAGAATCCACCGGTTCGGAATCGATCATAAAATAGACCTTCCCGTCACGGAGTGTCATTAGATATAGGAAACGGGATTTTATTTTAATAGTCATCAAAAACTTTTTGAGTTCTTCATAATCCGGCTTTCCGATATCCGATTCGGTTGCTGTTAAATGCTTCAATTTTTCCTGGTCAACACTTTTCGCTGCAACGGTAATTCGTGTCAATAAATTCTCACTAAGAAGCTTTTCACGGTGTTTACCCAAATAATCGATAAATACCCATCCTAATGAAAGTATGATAACCAGAACAAAAAGAGGCAACAATGCTTTTCGTAATGGAACATAGTAAATTTTGTCGCTGTTTACCCCAAAAATTAAATAAAATATCCATAGTAGCCCGAAAATAAGAATATTAAGAAATGAACCAATGAATTGAAAAAGAAAAATACTCATGTCCGGATTAACCGTATTTATAGATAGCATATTGGATTTAAAGACAACAATTATGTTGGCGATTGCATACAACCAAATCATAACACCAATGATTTTGAAGTGTTTTTCCGATGATTTGATTGAAACTTTCCAAAGGGCTATGAACCCCAACATAATTGATGTAGCGGTGATCGTGTGATAGATCATAATCTCTATGGGCGCGAAGTTTAGCCAAGCCAATAAAGCGAATACAATGGACATGCTCGTATAGGTAAGAAAGGATGAATATACAACGATGCGGCGCCAAAATTCCAAAAGGGCTATCATTGATATCGTTAAGACTAAAGAGGCAGCAAAATCAACATTTATCTGTTGCAAAAAAATTATCCCAAAGAGTGATACCCATGGATAAATGCCGTGTATAAATCCGAATAATGAGAGCCAAAGCCAAGGAATATTTGATGATTTACGCAAGTGCAGCAAGTAAGAGAAAAAGCCAATAAGGATAAAAGATAATCCATAGATAAAAAAAATGTAATCTAAATTATTTTCTAAAATTTTAAATATTTCTGTATTGTTAAACAATTAATTATTTCCTTTTTTTAAATGAAATATATATCAATTAAATTATAACAAAAACTTGTATTTTATACTTATGTTTTAAGAAAGTTCATATGGAGGTATATTATATTGGATAATCGTTGACGCAATATAGTCACAGTCAAAAAATAAAAGCACTTAAACTCCTATATAAGAGAAAAAATATACTATGCATTGTAGACATATAATTTTTTTACTAAAAGTGTCCCCTTCTTAGATCAATTTTTTATTGAATTGTTCCTTCTTTTGAATAAACCAGTTAAAATAGCTATTTAGCCTTGATCCTGTTATGATTTAAACATCATAGTAAAAACAATCATATCCATATGAGGAGAAACAATGATTTACGACTTTTGGAAAGACTATGACGAGTTGCTTTCGTATGAACAGGCATCCTTGCTCGATTACAGGCTCGATAGCATTGCCATCAAACTCAATATCTTCTTCCAAAGACTGATAATCGAACATATCGAGAAACGGGAAATCCATTTTTATTTGGCAGGCTCATGTATCAAGGCGGATACATTCAGGGATCTTGATATGTTCTTTCCCTCAAAAGAGGATCAGGAACTCATCAACAATGCGATGAACAAGGACTATTTCGAATACGAGAACAACTCTTATACCTACAAATACAAAAACGACATTTACCAGCTCGTCTATCGGGAGAGGTTTAAAGATGCGACACTGGAAGAACTGGTTGAGGGCTTCGATTTTGATTCGACGAAAATTGCTTTTGAGTGCCATTACGACACGCTGAAAAGGCTCTTTACCATTGTCCGGTGCGACATGAGAATCGAATTTGTCAACTATATCAATACCCGTGTCAACCGTTTGTCCAAAGTCAGCCTTAACCCGTTTGTATCTCTCCAGCGGGCAATCTACTTTTTAAAACGCGGAGATGATGTCCCCTATGAAGTGTTTTTGCAGATTTGCGCGAAAATCGCATCGTTGCCTATAGACGAAGAAAACGACATGTCGTTCTATTTTAAAAATCTTCAGGGCAATCCGAATAAGCTCGTCAATATAAAAAGTGCGATTGAGCATTATGTTGAGGAGCAGAAGAAGTAGGTACAACGTATACTGAATTACTAAATAACCCTATTCCAGGGCTAAAGTCGACTAGTGTGACAGAGATACTATGCATTAATTGGCATATTTTGTCACACTGCTATTATTCTTTACGAATAAAGATAATTTACATAAAGTCGTATTGCACGAGATTCATATTTCTTTTTGATTAGATACAATCCCAAACGATAAAATAAACCAACTAAAAATAAAAATCCAATTATCAAATATCCCATTGCATCTATCAATAATACACTTGATATGATCAAATTAATCATAACTGATAAAATTGCAATACCAATAGCTTTTGTTTCATCAACATATCGAGATGTTTCTTTTCCTTTTGCAGTCATCTGATAGATTAAATAGTCAGTAAACAGCCAATTATCCTTATCGTCTTCAATATTTTTATCTTTTTTAAGTTGCTTTTTTATTTCTGCTCTTAGTATTGTTAGTTCTTTTCCATTGGAGTAATTTTCTTTTATAAAATTATCAAAAATAGCTTGTTGAAACATACTAAGAAAGTAGCTCAACCCAATAAAAAGTATACCATATACATAAACTTTTAGATTTGCATCTATCGGTAAATAAATATTACTTACAATGTTTTCATCATACAGTTTTCCGAAACACATATATAATGCAATATATACAAATACAAAAGTAGCTGACGGTAAAATAGCACGTTTAATAAATCCCTCAAACTTTTCAACAATTAATTTAACAACTTCCGACATAACTCTCCTTAAATACATTAATTCCAAACCGACGGATATCATCTAGCCAATCATCTGCCTCTTTTTTCGTACATTCAAAATGTTCAACTGCAACTCGTCGAAGTGTCTCATACTCATTTTGGATTGAAGTGACAAAAATAGCAGGATCATCACTATTGATTGTCACAGATGCCATCCCCTGACGCAATCCATATTTATTAAACTGTGCACCTTTTTCCATAAAACTTTGTTTCGGAGGATAAAACCTAAAAATTGGATGCTTACTATACGTAGAGAGAGCAGAAACAAAAATATTGGATGAAGGGTTTGTCTCAAAAATAATTCCTGCTTTGGCGTATTTATCGATCAAATAATCCTGAAGCATCTCATATATTTCTAATACATCTTTGTCTATTTCTTGTTTTTCAATTTTTTTTACTTCTTTTGATTTGTCACGAACACGTTTACAAGTATGATACCTTTGATAAATATCTCGTGCAACTTCATTATCCATTCTGTCACATACAAATTTAGAATACTCATCATAATGTTTTTTATTAACACTATCAAGATAAACCAATGGGCAATTCTTACGATACTCCCATGCACAATACATATCTGAAACGCTCTCAGTATGAGCCCCATAAATCTCTCGAAACTCTGCTAATGCCAAATCTTGAATCTTTAAAATATAGCGTGTTAGATACGAGTTTTCGGCTTTAATCTCTTTGAGTATACCGCTTAACCATACAAGATTGTCTAAATATTCTCCCCGAGTTACGAATATCACTTGTTGAGAAGCAAACCAATCACTCGGATTAATTCCCAGACTCAGTGCATGCCCTATACGGTCTTCTTTTCCCATGCCAAAATATTCTATACATTCAGCTACAGAACGCATACCACTGATTATATGGTTAAAATCTTCACCTGCATGTGCAGTAATAATCAGACGAGGATGGTGCATCACTGTATTATGCAGTGCAATGGCATTACGGATACTTTTTGGTTGTGCACGTAGATAGCGGAAAAAAGGGGCAAAAACTTCAGGAGGGGTATGGGTCTCTTTACCAACAGCATCAATTGCAATTACTAACGAAGAAAGATCTATTTTTTCACCTTGAAGTTTGCATTTTTCGACAAATGCTTTTTTAGGATCATGCTTTAATAATAGTCTAAATTTATCTGTATTTTTATAGACTGCATTTCGTAAAAAATCGTCAAGTCCATTAGCTTCCATCCGCAATGATTTTCGCTTATCAATAAAATCCACCTGCATCATTTCCATAAGTGAAAATAATTTCTTCTTCTTTTCTCTTGCTTTGATCGTGGATAATCCAAAATTGTAATTAAAATTTATTTCTTTGTTAGTTGCTTTTGCTGTTTGAAAAATATGATAAATATGTTCTACCGAATCAGCAATCTGTTTGCTCTTTGTTTGAATTCCCATCTTGGCATGAAGATAATTTGTACCGCTATTAATAATACCCGATGCAATATTTTGACCATTACGTTTATCAGCTTGACGGATGTCTGCACCACTAAATTCACTAAAATGTGCCAAACCTATATTCTGAGACATCACCATATAAGAACGTAAAATATTGATTGCTTGCAAGTAAAGTTTTATATATAAGCGGAGATTAGGGTTATTTATTGTCAAAAATGTATAAAACAAAAGAATACTCTCTACCAAATTAGCTTTATCATAATTTCGTTTTTTATATAAATCAGTAACGAGCGAGAGAAGTTCACCCTGGATGTTTCTTGGAAAGAAGTTAAATACTTTATTCGTTTTAATCAACTGACTTAAAGATGTATCAAAATGGACAAATCCTTCACGATTGATTGACACAATCTTTTGAAGCTTTCGTACTGCATTCTTATCATTATGATCAACTATCGTACTATAGACAACATCAATACTAAGTTTGGCAATATCGATTACCTGACCGATTGAATATGTACCGTTGTTTAGATAGCTAAATTCATTAATTCTTGGCTGTTCTCTTAAATATGTATCAGAATAATATTTCTTGTCTGTTTTTCGATTCATTAATCGCATTAGATTAAATGATGAATATCCTGCACCCTTGAGATGCAAATGGTTATCAGCATATTCGGTGTTTTTACGTACTTTGAATCCCAATGGAGTAGCCATTTCTATAAACGCATAGATGTCTCGCATAGCAATATGTTCATCTCGTAAAAGAACAGCAAGTTTATACCCAATCAGATGATAAGGGGATATCTTAGTAATAAGGGCGATATACTCTTCCAGATGCTCATCTTTAGGATATATCTTGCTCCCATCAATCACTAGCAGTCGGTCAAACAGAGGCTCTAAATAATCAAACGAATAATCAATTTTTGTATCTTTAATCATCTCTTGACGAAGCGACAGCTCAATCTCATCTAGGCGGTACGTATTGGGATAAAAGTCCCTTATACCATCTATCAAAGGCTTAAATTCATTCTCACGGAAGCTATCACCTTTACACTTGAGAAGTCTTTGGATAAGGGTATGGAATACCTTATCACTGCGCAGTAGTACAATATGAGGGATATAATCAAGAGTATTTTTCAGCATCAATTAACGTCGTTTATGACTTTTGAAAACATCTAAACATTTTTGTATTTTAGCTGATTCAGGATGATTAGTTGCCCATTTATCTAAATCATCAAAATCCCAATCTTTTGGATAAACTCCATGTGAACTATTCCAAGTATTTAATATATCATCTAAATTTTCATCATCTAATCTATTCGCTAATATTTCAAACATATCAAATACAAGTAACCAACTCGAACTTAATACATTTGTTTTAAAAGATTCTATCAGGGCTGGATTCAATTTTTCATTTTTCAAAATCTGAATTTCATATAGGTTAATATACGGTAAATCTAACGCTGGATCTAAATCAATTGCTTTTTTATATGATTTAATAGCTTCTTCTATTTTACCAACATTTTTGTATGCAACACCAAGATTATTATAAGCGATACCTATTTCTGGATTTAATTCAATTCCTTTTTCATAAGCTAAAACAGCTTTTTTATTTTCATCGAGTGCAGCATATGCATATCCCAAATTCATATAATAACGACCATTTTTAGGATTTATCTCAATTGCTTTAAGATATGACTCTATTGCTTGAGGATACTCTTCTTTAGCAATATACACACGACCAAGTTGATAATTAAAATCATCATCATGTGGATTCAATTCAATTGCTTTAATCAAAGCCTCTATCGCTTGATCTAAATCCCCATTATGATAATAAGCAATACCCATATGTGCATATGCATCTGAATATTTTGGGTTGCTTTGAGTCGCTTTTTCATAATATTTAATAGCTGAATCATGTTTGCCACGAAGAACTAATTCGTTTGCTTTTTTAAAATAAAATAATGCTTTTTCAAAACCTAATCTGTATTTTTCACTCAAATCAAATAATTTTTGTTGAATCTCCCGTATATATTTTGTTTCATCATCTGAATCTTTTTTCACATTTAAAATGCTTAAGGTTTCTTTTGCAAAAGAAAGAAAGGTTCGTAAACTAAATTCTTCAAATACTTTATCTTGAACATCGTCATTAGTTGCTTTACGTAGTCTTGATTCATAACGCAGTAAAGACATTTCATTTTTACAATCTTTTAATTTAACTTTTCTCTTTGTGGTTGGTTTTAAATCTTTTAAAGATTTAAGATGAACTCTCGATTTTTGCTCAAACAATTTACCTAAATAATCTACACTTATTTTACGACTTAATTCACTTTTATTAATACTGTCAATATTATTATCTTCTTGCTCATCTTCCTTTATATTATTATCCTTCAAATATGGATCAAGCCGTCGATTAGTCAATGTCAACTTATCCGCAAACTTTTTTTGAATAATCATCTCATACAATTGTATATCTCCAGTAATAATCGGAATAATATAGGGAGAATTTAGATATTTACGCACTACTTCAAGGACTTCATACCCCTTGTCAAATGCCATATCGATATCATCAATTGCTAAAACCAATTGTTTTTTCTTTAATAACATGCACACCAATCCAAAAAATTCATGTAGATTTTGTTCCAGTTTAAGACTCGATTGATCCTGAGAAATGATCTCAAAAGCACTTCGTTTACATCCGTCCATACCACAAATTCCATCGATCGAATCGGCAACAGCAGAGAGTTTTTTATAAAACTGTTTTTTATCGTCCTCCCCAACTTTATCATCACACTCTTTTAACTCAATCTCATTAAGAATTTTAGCAAGTATAATCGTCAAAAAGTTTTCGCTATCATGTAAAAGTGTCGGATCAATTGTTTTAAAAAAATAAAGCCCATCCAATATTTTTTTTTCTTTATCATCACTTCCAAAATATTCAAGATACTTTTTGATATTTAGAACAAAAAAAGTTTTTCCAGTACCTCGTCCACCATTAATCATTATCGTATTTCGCGTACGACAATCATAAATATTTTTAAGTTTGGATTGATCATTTATTTTCTCGCGTCGTTCTACAAGTAATTCAATTACTTCTTTATATGCTTCTTGTTGTAGGCCAAGCAATTTAGTATTTTCCACTATTTGGGTATCTGTATGATCTAAATCTAAAACAATATCCAGGCTGTTACTTTTATCCACTTATTATCTCCATTTATCAATATTTAACATATTCATGTAATTACAAAATTTATAGATTATACATTAGTACTATTAATTTATACTAGTTTGATAGTTATCATTTTTAAAAATATTTTGTTTTAATTATTTAAGTTACTGCTTAACAAATAAAAGTATAAAAATATGATCAGAATATAATTCAGGGATCAAGCTTTTTTGATTGGTTATGTAAAAAAAGATTTGTATAGAACCGACTAGAAAATTGTAAATCGAAGGTAGGTACAACGTAAGCCGGGTTCTGGATGAAGTGATAATTAATCTAATACTCTGATCGCTCAGAGTCTTTAGCGAAACAATAGCGATGTAGGACGCTAACCATCTGTTTCTTGCTGCGCGGTTGGGTTTACATAGCTCTCATAGTTGCCTATAAGACTGGTGGGCTCTTACCCCGCCGTTTCACCCTCACCTCTTGCGAGGCGGTCTACTCTCTGTTGCACTATCCCTCATGTTACCATGGCCATCAGTTAGATGGAACCGTGTCCTACGGCAGCCCGGACTTTACCTCTTGGGATTACTAGTTCCAAGCTATCACCTGTTGTACCTGAGGAATTATAAAGTATATTAGATTAGAAAGGGGTATTTTGCACGTTAAAGCTTGCGATTCTTTTCCAATAACTCAAAAAACTCGTCTTCAGGGACAGGTTTTGAAAAATAATATCATATAGGTTCTGATGCAAGCAATAGAAAGAGAAATATATACGGCTCAATGCCGTATATATGGAAGATTGATACTTTTAAAACTAGTCAGCGAGACGGTAAATAAGCTTCCCCGCCAGTTCCATATAAATACTTTTTTTATGCAACTCAATTTCATCGCCATTTTCATAAAAATAATTCTTAATAATTTTATCAAGCATCTCTTCACCATGAATTTTCATAAGCATTTTTTCCATGACAGCGAGACGCATAATGACGTCATCAAATTCAAATTGTACTAAATCATCACTGATTTGTTTGGAAATATCCCAATATTTCGACTGAGGCGTACCTCCGAAAATATCATCTGCATCCTCAAATAAAGCATCAAACTTATTCATTTTTATTCCTTGTGATCATTTACGAAAGAGTATCAAATTGAACATTAATAATTAGAGCAACATTGGTACTAGAATGGTTCTATAAAGAAGAAACTTGAAGAAAAAAGAGAAGAATACTTTTCCGCAGAAGCGGAAAAAGTATTAGGCTTTTTTAGCCATAGCCTCTAGTGCGTATTTTTTACCAAGATCATAAGCTTTGTTATTAACATCATGAACTTTTGCCGGTACTTTTGAGAGCATTACACTACGAAGCAATTCATCATCCAATGCTTTCATGTAGGTATTCGCAATCGCAAGTGCGACAACAGACTGAGTAATAACGTTTCCGATTTCATCTTTAGCAATCGTGATAATAGGAATTTCAACAATGTTCCAGCGTTTGCGATCCTCATCAGTCGGGTGAACCAAGTTTGGCTCAACAACGATCGTTCCGCCCTCGGATACCCCGCCCTTGAACGAGTTGTAGCTCACTTGTGCAACAGAAAGCATGAAGTCAATCTCACCATCGTTAGCGTAAGGATAAAAAATCTCATCGTCATCGAGAGTAATATCTACAACCGTTGGTCCGCCACGAACCTGTGACGTATAAGTAGCCGTTTTAAGACCATGTCCGCCTGCTTTGATTTTTGCGGCAGCAAAAATCTCACCTGCAAGAAGAACACCCTGTCCGCCAACACCTGTAAATCTCATTAAAGTTCTAGCCATAGGTATTCTCCTTAAATTTTCTTAGCGAAATCGTCTTGGGAAATCACTTTACGTTTACCTTGATGGAACCCAATTACATCTTGATAGTACATATCAGAATATTCACGAGCTGTTTCATCGTGTTTCAAAACACCCGTAGGGAATTTATTTAATTGCTCCTCTGGAGACAACGCTTCCCATTTTTTCAACGGAATAGTAATACTGTCGATCCATTCCAAGTTTTCCATAGCCGATGCCATTTTGTTTTTACGGCCAAGGTTAATATGACAGTTAGACAAAATATCAAAGAATGCAAATCCTCTGTGCTGGAACCCTTTAACCAATACTTTTTCAAGTTTTTTCGGATCAAGCATTGTTTCACGCGCAACAAATGAAGCACCCGCAGCAATAGCAACATTACAACAGTCGAAAGTCGGGTCAATGTTACCTGCTTTCTGTGTCACAGTCCACATACCCTGAGGTGTTGTAGGACTTGTTTGAGAATTGGTCAAACCATAAATGAAGTTATTGATAACAATCATTTTGATATTGATATTTCTGCGACAACCGTGAATCGTGTGATTACCGCCGATTGCCATAGCATCGCCATCACCTGCAACACAAATAATATGTTTATCCGGGTGCATCAATTGGATACCTGTAGCAAACGCAACCGTACGTCCATGAGTTGTATGAACCGTATTAAAATCAACATATGAAGAGAAACGGCCTGAACATCCGATACCTGAAACGACACAAACATCGTCTTGCTTCCATCCGCATACTTCAATCGCACGGATTACAGCTTTTAGGATGACGCCATCACCACATCCCCAACACCAAAGTGTTGGCATTTTTTCAAGTCTTAAATATTGGTCATAATTGAATGCCATTAGAGTATCTCCTTCACTTTATTAACGATTTCATATGGAGAGATTGGTCTTCCATTAACTTTAAACAAACCATGAATATCAAGTCTGCTTGAAACACGTTCAACCTCTTCAGTGTATTGACGAATATTCAATTCGACACAAAGAACATTTTTTACTTTGTCTGTAAAATGTTTGATTCTTTCCGCCGGGCTAGGCCATAGCGTAATCGGTCTGAACAATCCGGCTTTAATGCCTTCTGCGCGCAAGTGACGGATCGACTCTTTCGCAGCAAGGGATACAGAACCGTAAGCGATAATCAAAACATCGTTTTCTTCCAAATCATCACACATGTACTCTTCATTGAGTTCAAGCTCATCGGTATGCATCATGACTTTGTCTTCAAGACGCTGAATGAGTTTACGACATGTCTCAATCTCTTCAGTCGGGAAACCTTTTGCATCGTGGTGAAGTCCTGTGTAATGGTAGCGGTAACCTTCAAACATAGGATTCAAAACTGCCGGCTCATCCGCACCGACACCATAAGGACGATACTCTTCAGGTGCACCTGTAAATTTTTTACGAGGGACAACACCGGCTTGAACGGCTTCTACCGTTGGAATAACGGCTTTACCGTGCATGTGTCCGATTGTTTCGTCAAGAAGAACGAAAACCGGCTGCATGAAACGGTCAGCAAGATTAAATGCACGGACTGTTTCCGTATAACATTCAGCCAAGCTTCCTGCACACAAAGTAATCGAACGATAGTCACCGTGTGAAGGGTTTTTTGCTTGACGCACGTCCCCTTGTGATACACGTGTCGGAAGACCGGTAGACGGACCGCCACGCATAACGTTGACAACAACCAAAGGAACTTCACACATTTGTGCAAGTCCAAGGTTTTCAGCTTTTAAACTGATTCCCGGTCCACTCGTTGCAGTCATTGTACGATGACCCGCCATACCGGCTCCGATTGCAACGGCAACACCGGCAATCTCATCTTCCATTTGAATACAAACACCACCGATTTTAGGTAACAAATCGGATATGGTCTGCATTACTTCACTCGAAGGAGTAATAGGATAACCGCCAAAGAACTTACATCCTGCATCTACAGCAGCGATTGCAGCTAAATCATTTCCCGTAGATATAATATCTCTTGTTGCCATTCATATCTCCTTATGCACTAATTTTCATATAGTTATTCTTCTTGATCGCTTCTTGTCTTTCTTTCGCTTGATCCGAAAGTTTTGAAAATTTGAATTCAGATTTATCCGCTACAAAGATAGCAAAATCAGGACAGTTAAGCTCACAATCATTACAGCCGATGCAAGACTCTGGTGCTACGATTTCAATCATAGCTCCCAATGTCGATGTTGGCTCAAGTCTCATTGATAAAACTCCTGCCGGACACACTGATACACAAATATCACAAGCTTTACATCTTGTTTCATCTACCCACACCGGAGTGTTTTCTGGCGCTTTAATTATTGACATTCCTACTCCTCAACTTTAGATTAACTAATTTATTTTACCGATAGCACACGAAACAAAGCTTTTTGCTTTAAGGACCGTATTTTCTGTAAATCCTCTTTCTTGACCTGTTAGAGGATAACCGAGACTTCTTAATATAACCTTAAACTGTGCTAATTGCGCCTCGTCAGCTATCAAAACTGTAACCTTACGAGGCTCGCACGAAAGGTCAACACTGACCTCTTCAAATCCATTTTCTTTGAGTGCTTTCGTAATCGTATTGGCGCAACCGCCGCAACGAATATTTTCGACTTCAAAGACACTGGTCATTATTTTTTCATTATCTCTGCAAGTGCTTTGCCGATATCTGCAGGAGATACGACGACTTTAACACCCGCAGCTTCCAATGCTGCCATTTTTTCGGCTGCAGTCCCTGCTCCGCCTGAAATAATAGCGCCGGCGTGACCCATACGCTTTCCAGCCGGTGCCGTTTGACCTGCGATAAATGCGACAACCGGTTTGGTGATATGTTCTTTGATATAAGCAGCTGCCTGAATCTCAAGATCACCGCCAATCTCACCGATCATAACGATTGCATGTGTTTCCGGATCCGCTTCGAACATCGGCAGCAATTGTTTGTAGCTAAGACCGATGATCGGGTCTCCGCCGATACCGACTGCCGTTGTAATTCCGAAACCTTCTTTAACGACCTGATTCGCAGACTCATACGTCAACGTTCCCGATTTAGAGATCAGACCGACATTCCCTTTTTTGAAAATGAAGCCCGGCATAATTCCGATTTTGCACTCTTCCGCCGTGATAATACCAGGACAGTTCGGCCCGATGGTCATCATGTCTTTTTTGACGGCATAAGCTTTTGCAAACATCATGTCTTTGACCGGGGCACCTTCGGTAATGATAACCGCAAGAGTAATACCCGCATCCGCAGCTTCCATAACGGCATCCGAAACGAAAGCCGGTGGAACGAAAATCATAGAAACCGTTGCACCTGTAGCGGCGACAGCCTCGGAAACGGTATTAAATACCGGTTGGCCCAAGTGCTCTTGACCGCCTTTGCCTGGAGTTACACCGCCTACAATTTTGGTACCGTATGCTAAACATTGTTCAGCATGGAATGTACCTTCTTTACCTGTAAAACCTTGTACGATTACTTTTGTATCTTTGTTGACCAAAATAGACATTAATTATTCTCCCTTAGCTGCTGCAACGGCTTTACGCGCACCGTCTGCAAGATCGGTCGCCGCAACGATATTGGCGATACCGGCATTATTTAAAATTTCTGCCGCTTCAATAGCATTGGTACCATCAAGACGTACGATGACAGGAACGTTTACATTGGTAATTTTTGTTGCTTCGATAATACCGTTGGCAACACGGTCACAACGGACGATTCCACCGAAAATATTAACAAAAATCGCTTTTACGTTCGGGTCTTTCAGGATGATATCAAACCCTTTTGCAACCGTTTCAGCACTTGCCGAACCGCCTACGTCAAGGAAGTTAGCCGGTTTTCCGCCTTCATAATTGATGGTATCCATCGTACCCATCGCCAATCCTGCACCGTTAACCATACAACCGACATTACCGTCAAGTTTGATGTAGCTCAAACCGTATTTGTCCGCTTCGATTTCAGTCGGTTCTTCTTCGCTCAAATCACGCATTTCACGAACTTGGTCTTGACGGTAGAGAGCATTGTTGTCAAAGCCCATTTTTGCATCGAGTGCCAAAAATTTGCCGTCGCCGGTTTTAACCAACGGATTGATCTCGATCATCTCGGCATCGTGTTCCATATAGACTTTGTAGAGTGCCGATGCGAATTTGATAAAGGTATTGATCTCTTCAACCGGAAGGCCCAGGCCGAATGCCAATTTACGACCATGGAACGATTGGAAACCGGTCAATGGATCGATCGATACTTTAATGATTTTTTCCGGAGTGTTATGGGCAACATCTTCAATTGCCATACCGCCTTCGGTCGATGCCATCATAATAGGCATTTCAAGGGCACGATCAAGGAGAAGTCCGAGATAGTACTCTTTTTGGATATCAGCACCCTCTTCGATGTAAACTTTTTGAACCAGTTTACCCTCAGGACCTGTTTGGTGTGTCACCAACTGCATTCCAAGGATTTCAGCAGCGAGTGCACGAACTTCCGAAGTTGAACGGGCAAGTTTGACCCCTCCGCCTAAACCGCGTCCGCCGGCATGGATTTGAGCTTTAACAACCCAGATATTGCCGCCTAATTCTTGAGCGGCTTTTACCGCCTCATCGGGTGTAAAAGCAATGTGACCACGAGGTGTCGGCACATTGTATTTTTTGAATAACTCTTTTGCCTGATACTCATGAATATTCATCAATTCCTCCTGTTTAAATTTAAGCTATTGGTCTTGTCATCTCTTCCGGGATGACATATTTATCGAACTCTTCTTCGCTCAGCAAACCGAGTTTGACTGCGGTCGCTTTGAGAGTGGAGTTTTCTTTGTGTGCAGTTTTTGCAATTTTTGCCGCATTTTCATACCCGATATACGGATTTAATGCAGTCACCAGCATCAACGAATTATTCAAATATTGATCGATTTGATCACGCACCGGCTCGATACCGACAGCACAGTTATCATTGAACGATACGATTGAATCGGCCAATAAGCGGACAGACTGTAAAAAGTTGTACGCGATGACCGGTTTAAAGACGTTAAGCTCAAAATTCCCCTGGCTTGCTGCAAAACCGATCGTCGCATCGTTACCCATGACTTGACAGGCAACCATGGTGACCGCTTCACTTTGAGTCGGATTGACTTTACCCGGCATGATGGATGATCCCGGTTCGTTTTCGGGAATCGTGATTTCGCCGATTCCGCAACGCGGACCCGATGCCAACCAGCGTACGTCATTGGCAATCTTCATCATATCTGCCGCAAGCGCTTTTAGTGCACCGTGGGCGAATACCAAAGCATCATGTGACGTAAGGGCGTGAAATTTGTTCGGAGCGGTGACAAACTGGTGCCCCGTCAATTCCGTCAATTTAGCCGCAACACGTTCACCGAGCTCAGGATGCGCATTCAAACCTGTACCGACCGCTGTACCGCCGAGAGCAAGTTCACGTACTGATTCCAGAGAATCTTTCGCCATTTTTTCACATTTGTTGAGCATCTCGACCCATCCGCTGATCTCTTGACCGAGTGTCAACGGGGTAGCATCTTGTAAATGGGTACGTCCGATCTTAACGATGCCGTTAAACTCAGCCGATTTAGCGATCAATGTTTTGCGCAAGTGGTCGATTGCCGGAAGAAGACGTGTTTCGACCGCGATAACCGATGCGACATGCAGCGCTGTCGGATAGGTATCATTTGAACTTTGTGACTTATTGACATCATCATTCGGGTGAACCAATTTTTGGGTACGGAAATCACCGCCCAAAATTTCAGTTGCGCGAGAAGCCAAAACTTCATTGTTATTCATATTCGACTGGGTACCAGAACCTGTTTGCCATACGACAAGCGGATAGTGTGCATCAAGTTTGCCCTCAAGCATCTCGTCAGCGGCTTGCGCGATAGCATCGGCTTTTTCACGCGGAAGCATACCGAGATCACAGTTGACCAAGGCAACCGCTTTTTTCAAAAGTGAAAATGCACGGGTAATTTCATACGGCATTTTCTCTTCGCCGATTTGGAAATTTTCGAGTGAACGCTGGGTTTGCGCTCCCCAATAGGTATCATTAGGGACGCGAACTTCTCCCATCGTATCTTTTTCGATGCGAAAACTCATTATTTGGCTCCTTCAAAAAATTTATTGGTGTTGAGCGTATCGATTAATGATTGAACCGATGCACACGATGCGGCAAACATCTCTTTTTCGGCATCATTCAGTGTCACTTCGATAATTTTTTCGGCACCGTTTGCTCCAAGCATGACCGGAACACCGCTGACAACATCATGGAATCCGTATTCGCCTTCGAGATAGACGGCACACGGGTGAATTTGTTTTGTATCTTTTAAAATCGCTTCAACCATGATCGCAGTTGCTTTCGCAGGAGCGTAATATGCCGACCCCGTTTGAAGAAGCGCTACGATTTCCGCGCCCCCTTTGCGTGTACGCTGAACGATTTCATCAATCTCATCTTGTGTCAATACATCCGAAAGCGGAACACCCGCAACGGTTGAATAGCGCGGCAAAGGGACCATGTCATCACCATGTCCGCCCATAACGGAGGCACGGATCTGCCCTCCTCCGTAACCGAGTTTTTCCTGAATAAATGCCGCCATACGCGCACTGTCCAAAACTCCGGCCATACCGATAACACGGCTGCGGTCAAATCCACTCTCTTTGAGTGCGACATAGGTCATCGCATCCAGAGGATTAGAAACCATGATAATAATAGCGTTGGGGGAGTATTTAGCTACTCCTTCGATCACTTCGCGGGTCACGTTTGCATTGATCATCAAAAGATCGTCGCGGCTCATACCCGGAAGACGGGGACTTCCCGCTGTAATGACGACAACATCACAATCCGTCAAATCGGCCATGCTCTCCGCAACGGCTACCGTTGAGTGTGAACGTACTGCAGCAGCGGCTTGGGACATATCAAGGGCTTTGCCTTTAGCAATTTCGATTTTGTTGTCGCGTAAGATGATTTCATGGCACGAACCAAGCATAGCAAGTGAGTAGGCGATTGTCGATCCGACATTTCCTGCTCCTACAATTCCGACACGTTTTCCTTTTACCATTTTCGTACTCCTTGTGTCATAACATCAATGCTTCTCTGTCCTAATATACTCATCATTATTTTCACTGTGAAAACACGCATAAGCATATTGTTAAAGAAAGCAAGTAAAAGACGAGATTATCGTCTTTTATCTAAAGAGAAAAACTCTGCAGATAAAAAACGATTGTTTTATCCGAGATAAACTCGGATAATGTTTACTTTAGATACTAGCGATGATAGCATTCAAAGTTTGGCTAGGGCGCATCGCTTTTTCAGTTTTAGCGCTGTCCGGGTGAAAGTAACCGCCGATATCCTGCGGTTTGCCTTCTACCGAAAGAAGCTCTTCCATGATTTTTGCTTCATTGTCGCTAAGAGCTTTAGCAACCGGAGCAAAACGCGCTGCGAGTTCTGCATCTGCAGTTTGCTCAGCCAAAGCTTTTGCCCAGTATTGCGCAAGGTAGAAATGGCTTGCTTTATTATCCGGCTCTCCCGCTTTGCGTGAAGGCTCTTTGTTGTTGTCCAAATACGCTGCATTCGCTTCATCAAGTGCCGCTGTAAGAGCAGTCAACTTGTTGTCTTTCTTCGTTTTGTTGATGTGGCGAAGTGACTCAGCCAATGCCAAGAACTCACCCAATGAATCCCAACGAAGGTGACCTTCGTTGACAAATTGCTCAACGTGTTTCGGAGCCGATCCGCCTGCACCTGTTTCGAACAATCCGCCGCCCGCAAGCAATGGAACGATAGAAAGCATTTTAGCCGATGTTCCGAGCTCAAGGATCGGGAACAAGTCTGTCAAATAGTCACGAAGAACGTTACCGGTTGCTGAAATCGTATTTTGACCTGCACGTACACGCTTCAATGAGAATGCCATAGCTTTTTCAGGTGCCATGATATGATATTCTACGCCGGCTTTATTAAATTCCGGCAAGTATTCGTTCACTTTTTTGATGATGTTGGCATCATGCGCACGATTTTCGTCCAACCAAAACACAACCGGAACGTTTTCGATCTCTGCACGCTCAACGGCAAGACGTACCCAGTCTTTGATCGGGATGTCTTTTGCACGAGACATACGCCAGATATCACCTTTTTCTACGTTGAATGTCATCAATACGCCGCTGTCATCACTCACCGTTACAACACCGTCTTCTGCGATTTCAAACGTAGTCGGGTGTGAACCGTACTCTTCCGCTTTTTGCGCCATCAAACCGACATTCGAAACAGACCCCATCGTCGTTACGTCAAACTGGCCGTTTTTCTTGCAGTCTTCAATGATCTCAGAATACATTGTTGCATAGCAGCGATCCGGAATCGTAACAACACATTGTTCTACTTTGCCGGCCGGATTCCACATTTTACCGCCGTCACGTACGACAACCGGAAGTGAAGCATCGATGATCACGTCGTTTGATGCATGAAGATTGGTAATCCCTTTATCCGAATCAACCATCGCCATCGCCGGCTGGGTAGGATAAACCGCCATGATAGCCGCTTCGATTTCCGCTTTTTTATCTGCCGGCAATTTAGCCAATTTTTTATACAGATCGCCAAGACCAAGATTCGGGTTGACACCGATCTCTTTGAAATCCGCCGCATATTTATCAAATACGTCTTTGAAGAATACAGTAACCGCGTGACCGAACATGATCGGGTCAGAGACTTTCATCATCGTCGCTTTGAGGTGAATCGACCAAAGAATGTTTTTCTCTTTTGCTTCTGCAATAGAATCTGCCAAGAATGCACGAAGTGCTTTTGCACTCATAAATGTTGCATCAAGAACTTCTTTATCTTTTGCATCGATCTCTTTTAGTGTTTTGCCGTTTAGTGCGATCGTTACTTTACCGTCACCGTTTTTGATGATTGACTGCTCGTTCGCATAAAAATCGCCGTTACTCATATGTGCAACGCGAGTTTTTGACCCTTCATCCCATGCACGGAGTTTATGCGGGTTCTTTTTAGCAAAGTTTTTAACCGCAACCGCAGCACGACGGTCAGAGTTACCTTCACGGAGGACAGGATTAACCGCTGAACCCAAGCACGTTGCATAACGGGCAAAAATTTCTTTTTCTTCGTCTGTTTTTGGCTCTTCAGGGTAGTTAGGAAGATCGTAACCTTGACTTTGGAGTTCTTCAATACATGCTTTTAACTGTGGAACAGAAGCTGAAATATTCGGAAGTTTAATGATATTGCCATCAGGTTGAGTAGCGATTACACCCAGTTCTGCAAGATTATCCGGAATGCGCTGTGCGTCTGTCATTCTTTCCGGGAAAGTTGCGATAACGCGACCTGCAAGTGAAATATCACTTGTTACAACTTCAACACCTGCTGCTTGTGTGAATGCATTTACGATTGGAAGTAGCGAGTATGTCGCTAGTGCCGGAGCTTCATCAATTACTGACCAAATGATTTTTGACATCAGGTTCTCCTGTCATTTTATTTATTTGAGCATGATAACACTTACCGAGGGATTTTTTCTATTTGCCCCCCCTTTGGAGAGAAAAAGTTGCCAATATGTTTCATTTTGTAGCATTTACTATGTTTTTACGGTGTGTAGAAAAGTAACTTGTGTAAATATGCTCTCCATTTTTCCCCCGTACGAAGTAGAGGTAATTTGTGTGGCTGGGATAGAGCGCGGCATGGATTGCCTCTTTGGATACATTACAAACAGGATATAAAGGCAAACCCTTGTTTCTATACGTATTATAGGGGGTTGTGTCAGTTCTGATACGATAGGCAGTAACTTTCTGATGAGAGTATTCACCGTAATTAAGCGTTCCGTCCATTTGCAATCTCATCCCCTCTTTTATCCGATTATCGATAACTGAGCTCACAAGCGGCATATCAGAGACCGAAGCAGCCTCTTTTTGAATAACCGATGCTTTTGTTACAATTTGTAACCATTTTTCCTTCTCAAAAGGTTGGTTGTACTCATCCGCCCACTGTTTCATTTTCTTTTCGGATTGGGTCAAAAGATGAATGATCAGTTTTTCTTCACTGATATCATTGGGAATGCTGTAGGTCTCCGGAACAAAACTCCCCTCTTTATAAGGTGCATGCAACATATAGGCTTTCTGCAGGAGATTGAAATCGAGAGAAAGTTCCTCGCTCAGCTGACGTAAAAAGACGACGGTCGTCTCTCCGGGAATCAAGGTAATCTGCCGTGTTGCCGCTTTTGCCGTTGTGAGTCTATAGAGGTAGACGATACGGCTGACATTTTCTTCTTTAATATCGATCCAACCTTTCTGGGGATGACCGATCATGCGTAAAATAAAAGCATCCAACATATGGACGTTGACCCCCTCGGCTTGGAGGTGTGCTATACTTTTAAAGACGGAACCTTGTGGTATATAAACAATTTTTGGTGATGTAATAGTAGAGAACAGGTAGGTCATGAAAGAGACAGTTATTGCCAATATTATCCCCAAAACCCATAGATATATCCTTTTAGGTCTGTTTTTTACTTTTTTATTTGTCTTTTTCACGTTTGTCGCTTTATTGGAAGGTATTAAGATCGATCATTTGACATTTAAAGGTCTGATAATCGAGAAATTATATCTCAAATGGGAAGATTCACTCCTTATCAAAGCTTCAAAAATTGATATTAGCGCGCTGAAAACCGATAATCTTCCGCTAACGTTAAAACCTCTGGGCAAGCTTCCTCCGTTTGTGCGTCAAATCGAGCGTTGGACCAAGCAGATTGATATTGATACTATCCAATATCAATCTGTCACTGCGTCATTGCACTACCATAGAAACGAACCCGGACGCATAAGAATCCAAGACGGAAATGATTCGTGTGACGGATCTTTTACTCTTAATGAGAATCTATTTCACCTAAACTTGCCTGATTGCAGGATGAAGAAAGCTCTTTTCAGTGTCAATATGACGATTCAACTGAAAGAAGAACGTTTATCGGCATCGGTCGTGATGAATCTTCCGGACACCCCTGCTTTGCGTCTTAAAGCATACGGTGATACGGACACACTCAGTTTTATTGTCCACAGCGATCAAAACATAACATCGGTAAAGCCTATCGTTGAATTTTTCGGGGTGGATCCGGATGTCCAGCCGTGGATCAATGACTACGCGCAGGCTTCGTATCTCTCTTTGCACCGATTGGAAGGAAAGTTTCATTACGACAAGCCGGAAGAATTGCTAGAGACTCTCTTAGCCGAAGCAACGGTTGTTGATGCCCGCTATACTTTTGCCCAAGGGTTTGAACCCATATCAGCTCCGCGGGTAGAACTTTTGTTTTTAAAGGGAAAACTCCATATTACCCCCGTTGAGGGAGTGTTTTATTCCCTTCGTACGGAGCAGAGCCGGCTTGCGATTGATTTTACAACACCGAATACGATGCTTGACATCCATATTCAGACAGCCCATGCCATGCTCAATGATCCGATCTTGGCACTTTTACGTTTTTATAACATCAATATACCGATCAAACAAACGCTCGGAACAACCGATGTCAATCTAGACTTATCGGTCAATCTTCACAGCTTGGATACAACTGCACAGGGGACTTTCCGCCCTTCTCCCTCCGAACTTTCCCTCGATAAAATCCCTCTGCGCTCGGAAGGCGGAGTTGTTACCCTCTCCAATGCACGCGTCAGTTTTGACAATTTCACCGCTCACTATGGTATTGATAAAGCGCATGCCCGTGTCCGGGGAGAATATGATGCTTCCTCAGGACATGGGATTGTCTCTATCGATGCCTTTGTCCTTTCCCCGATAGCAGAGAAAAAATATTTACAGCTCGCCCCCAAAGAGACACTTCGTATCGCTTATATTATTGCCCCCCAGGGAGATACACTGAGCGTGATGCCTTCTGTATGGAACGTGCTGGGCGAAAAACTTCGGATTGAAGCATTCCGTGCCCCTTTTGATTATCACAATGCTTCCTGTACGCTAAAATCGGTTCCTTTCAACCTTTCGGACACGATCCATGGAAAAATCAATGGAGTTTTCAGCGGAGCAAAACAGCAAACCGATATGAACATTCAGCTAGATGATTTCAAATTAGGTGAAGTGCAGCTCCATAACGCCCCTTTTAACGTCGATTTGCATTACGATGACAACCGTTCAACACTTCAAAGCTCTGACGCTTCGGCATGGAGCGTTCATCAGCTTCCGGTGCTTATTTCACCTTTTAATGCCGTCATGCAGCGTGATGATGTCAGCTTTGAAAATATCGAAATACTCCTTGGTGATTTGCTCAAAGGAAAATTTACGGGCCATTTTTCTCTTGATACCTTTAAAGGTTCGATTCGACTCGCCAACATGGTTCCCCTGAGTCCTAAAATTTCACCTCTGGTCGATGCACAGGAATCACTGCTTCTGAATGTCGATGCTTCCGGAAAAGAAATAGTTTTAGATGCCAAGGCATTAAAAGCGCACTTTTCGACTATACCGGACGGATGGAAAATCGTATTGGACGATATCTCTTTGTTGTCCAAGCATTCCCCTTTCTTGCGCCGATATGACATCAATAAGGGAACACTGAATCTCTTCTATACACCAGATAATTCCCGTTATACTTTTAACGGAACGCTGCAGTACCCTTATGCTTTGATGATGATCAACGATGTCGCCGTATCCGGTTATCATTTCAGAGGTACATACCAAGACGGCAATACGAATATACGGGTGAATAACCGTCTTGTCATCGATCGCAAAGATGATAAGATTGAGGTCAATGCTAAAAATATCGGTATCAATGTACCTCAATTATTCAAATTTTTGTCGGCACATCAGCCCTCCCCTGATGCACCGTCGTCAGAAAACACCGGTGTATTTCCGATTAAAATCCATGCATCCAATACCTATCTTTATCTCATGAAAAACCGTAAGATTGTTGCGGATCAAATGGAGGCTTCGCTGGTCGATAATGATTTGGACGCATCCCTAAGCCATATGGGCGGCAATGCTGCTCTCAAAATACGAAGCGGCCTGTTTTATATTAACGGCAGCGGATTTAATGATAAGTTCATGGAACATCTCTTTGCTTTGAGTGATTTCAGCGGTGGAAAGTTTTCGTTTGAAGCGAAAGGGGAAGCGGATGTATTTGATGGCATCATGCGGGTTGAAAACACGATTCTTAAAGACTATAAGCTGCTAAACAATGTCCTGGCATTCGTCAATACCGTCCCCTCCTTAGCAACTTTTTCGCTTCCGAACTACAATACGAAAGGGCTCCCCGTCAAAGAAGGGTATGCCCACTTTACCTATGACAAGGGTATACTCAATGTCGATAATTTTACCCTCGAATCACCGGAAATCAAAATACGCGGTGAAGGACGTGCCGATATGAAAAAAGAGACCCTAAACGGCGCGCTTACCCTGAAAACGGATCTGGGATCGGCATTGGGCAAAGTGCCGTTGGTCGGGTATATCCTATTTGGAAATGACGGTTCGATCTCGACAACCGTTACCCTCAGCGGTAAACTCGATGATCCTAAAGTAGAAACCGCTATCGCCCAGGAAATCGTGACTGCACCGTTCAATATCCTGAAACGGACGCTCGTCTATCCATTTTTATGGATGATTCCGGATGATACGAAGAAAAAACAATAGCACAATAAGATTTTTAAGGATTGATTTCTATTTGCATCTTCGGAAGTGCCACGATTTCGGATGTCGATGATCCCATCTGAATCTTCCCTCCGCTTTTTTCCATCTCTTCTAAAAAACGGGTAAATATCCGATCACGGGTGGAACGACGTTTCTTAAAATCAACGACATAACGAAGGGTAAACTCGATCCAGTTATCGGTTGCGGCTAGCGTCACCATCGGTTCTACTTTAGCATCTTCAATGGCATAAAGTTTTGCAAGATCGGCCCAGCTTTGCGTAACCGATTCCGTAAAATCCCCTACGATTTCAACAGCAATCGATTGAAGTGTTTGACGCGTCAACTCAACAGAACTGCCATATCGTATCGGAACCGTAATTTCATCCCATAAAAAAGGGAATTCACCCGAATAATTATAGACAGGGTCTTTAAAAATAAAACTGTTGGTTACACGTACAATCCGACCATTATACAAATCACTATTTACCCACGAGCCGCATTCCATTAAGGTTGTACGTAAAATGCCGATATCAATAACATCCCCGTAAATCGATCCGATCTTAATTCGATCCCCGACACGGTAAAAAGAAGAAAAAGTAATGGCCAGCCATCCCGCGATGCTGATAATGACTTCCTGCAATGCAAAAGCAATACCCCCGCCGATCACACCAATGGCTACGGCAAATCCGCTCATGTCCTGTTTAAAGGTTGCTATAACGATAATGATGAAAATCATATAGAGTATAAAGGTAACCGCTTTACGCATTTTATACCGCGTTGCACTCTCAAGAACCGTACGGTTAATCTGTGACTTCAATTTTGAAAGCAGCCATATCATGGATACAAAAATGACCACAATGATTAAAAATTTTGAGACGACAGGAGCGATTCCTGTTCCCAGCGAGAAATACGCGTTCAAATTAAAAAAATCACCCATAATTTCCCTTTAAAGCCTATATCGTTCTAATCATAAAAGAGCTCAACATTATTATTTTTAGTCCGTTTTTTCAGCCATTCTTTGATCTGTTCCTGCTCTTTTTTACTCAATCGCCCTTTAACATCGAGATTCAGAATAAGCTGCGTCGTACTTAAATTCTGATCAGCTGCTTTGGGATCATAGCTTTGAGAAAGGATACTGCGTTTAACTTTAGGAAAAAGTGTTTGGAGTTCATCGGGGACCGAACTAAAATAATCAATATTATTATTCATCAATCGGAGTTTATTTTTTAAATTTGCAATCTCTTTTTCTTTAATATCAAGTCTTTCTTGAGAATTTTGATACAAATCGGCAACAATATCCGTTTTCAATGTCGAGATATCGACATCATCGCGTTCTCCGTTTTGATACACTTTCAACAGAGCCTTATCCAATCCGGCATTCGCCATTCGTGAAGCAATATTGTCAAGTTCACTCTGCGGTACGTGGTCACCGATTAAAAAAACTTTGATTTTATGGGTTTTTGCATCGATTTTAACTTGTGCTACGTTGGTATTGGGAAAGTTAAGCTGATCGTTGACAAATGCGGTTACTTTTCCCTTGAAAACTTCTTCTCCCACCAGTTGATACGCCAGATAAGAGCTCGGAAGCATCGTGATAATGGCTATAGCCACAATATAGCGCTGTGCCCGTTTTGCGAGATCAGGGTCAACATATTTTTTCTCGGTTACATTAAATGCTCGTACAATTATAAAAGCCGAAAGGGCAATGAAAACAAAATTGATCGTATAGAGGTAAAAAGCACCGAAGAAATAACTCCAATGCCCTGTTGCCAAACCAAAGCCCGCAGTACACAATGGAGGCATCAATGCGGTCGCAATCGCAACACCTGGAATGACATTGCTTTTTTCTTTACGCGTTACCCCTACGATACCGGCAAGACCCCCGAAAAGTCCGATCAACACATCCCAAGCCGTCGGCGTTGTACGTGCCAGCAATTCAGACTGAGCCGTATCCAGAGGGGAGATCAAGAAATAAAGGGTAGACGTCAGCAATCCGATAAGCGTTGCAATCGCCAAATTTTTAAACGCCCGGTTGATCAATGAAAAATCGTTAATCCCTGCGCCGTAGCCGATCCCCATGATCGGGCCCATCAAAGGTGAAATCAACATTGCACCGATAATGACTGCGGTTGAGTTGACATTCAAACCGACGGAAGCGACAAGGATGGCAAACATCAAAATCCAGAGATTAGCCCCCTTCATATGAATATCGCCGCGAATACGTTCATCGATTACATCATCATCTGCTTTGTCTTCCGTCAGACTCAGTCGATCACGCAGTATCTCTTTTGCATTCAGCCAAAAGCGGTGTTCTTGAAGTTCTGTCATAAGGTTTGCGTTCCTTTTAGGGTTATATTGACATGATACAACAAATAAAAGCGTAATGGCAAAGACTAAACGATAATCACTCGTTTCTAAGGACGGTCAAAACATCGACTTCCGAAGCTTTTTTAGCCGGATACCAGGCGGAGAGCAAAACGATGACAAACGCTCCGATGATAATCGAGAAAAAATCGATGACACTTAAATCAAGGGGTAAGGTTGAAGTCGGGTAAACGTCAGCGGGGAGGGAAATAATATCAAAAGTTCCGAGTATCCACATCCCCAAAAAGCCTAATACAGCCCCAGTCGTAATCCCCAAAACACCGATAACGATTCCGAGGATTAAGAAGATCTTTTTCACTTCTTGCTTAGAGGCTCCCAGAGAAATCAAGAGTGCTATCTCGCTTCGGCGGTTCATGACGGTCATTAACAGCGAGGAGATGATATTAATCGCCGCAATGAGGATAATCAGCATGAGAACAATAAACAGGGACATCTTCTCCATTTTGAGTGCGGCAAAAAAGTTGCCGTTGTCTTCCCACCAGCCGCGTATCGATACGGTATCGGGCAAAACAGCTGCAACACGGGAAATATCCGCCTCCGGATTGAGAGAATGGATATGGATACCGTCATAAAGATTTTCCGGAATGCCCAATATACGCTGCAACGATTCCAGCGAAGTATAGGAAAAACCTTTGTCGTAGGCACTGAGTCCCGAGTCAAAAGTGGAGACCAAGGCAAAACGTTTGATCTTAGGGGTGAGCGCCAATCCGCCCGGCTCCATCTGGGTAAAAATATAGGTGAGCTTGTCTCCCGGACTCAGGAGAAATGCTTCTTTAAGCGATTTCCCCACCATCACTTCAAATCGGCTTGGGACTCCGCTTTTCATCCCTTCGGCCACGATCCGGTTGACTTTGGCTTCTTGGGCAAAATCGACACCGAACAGATATCCCCCCTCCATCTGATCTCCGCCGCGGGAGAGTACCGCAGAGGTTACATAGGGGCTAAACGACAGATCGGGGAATTTTTTACGGAGATCTTCGAGCAAAGCAGTGTCGCAGGTACCGTAAAATTTAGGCTGGATCGTAAGAGGGTAGTTCATGACGGTGAGCTTTTTTTTGAACTCGTTGTCAAATCCGTTCATCAAGGCCATTGCGATGATAAGGACCATTACACCCAGCGCAATTCCAGAGAATGCGAGGAGTGCGGAGAGGAAGATAAAAGGCTGCTCTTTGTCAAAGCGTAAAAACCGTTTGACGAGATAAGAGACGATATTCAAGAGGCAAATACCCCTTTTTTAGGTCCTGATTTGCCGCAGCAGTTTTTGTATTTGAGTCCGCTTCCGCAAGGACATTCGTCATTACGGGAGACCTTTTTATCTTCCGCTTCGTGCTCTTGATGGTTCAAGCTCATCTGAAACGCTTCTTGTTTTTTCTCTATTTCAAGCTGACGGGCAAATGCTTCAGCCTCTTCTTCGGCGTTCTCCACTTTAAAGCGGATAACATGAAGTGTTTTGATCGTATCGTATTTAATAGTTTCCACCAGCTCGCTAAAGAGGTTATAACTCTCTTTTTTATACTCTACCAACGGATCTTTTTGGTTGTATGCACGCAAACGGATCCCTGTTTTCATGCTGTCCATTTGATACAAATGTTCGCGCCAAGCCGTATCGAGTGTTTTGAGATAAATCTCACGCTCGATTTCGCTTCGGAGTTTTTCGTCCACAACCGACATTTTTTCATCATATTGGGCTTTGAGTGCCGGTAACAATGTATCGCGAATCGTTTCAAATCTTTTTTCGCTGAAAAGATCAGGATAGATATCGGCATTCATTTCCTCTTTGAGGGTCAATATAAGGCGGTCAAGATCAATCTCTTCTTCAGGGATACCGTCAAAGATACCGCAAAAGGCCAAAGTACGGTCAACATACTGGCTGCGGATCAGATCGATTTTATCGTCAATCTGATATTCCGGGTCGAGAAGCTCTCCGCGGAAACGATAAACGATTTTACGCTGTTCATTGGCAACATCATCGTATTCAACGATATGTTTACGCCCTTCAAAGTGCATATTTTCAACTTTTTTCTGCGCTTTTTCAACCGCACGCGTGACCATCGCCGATTCGATGTATTCGCCGTCTTCTACCCCTAAACGTTCCATAATCGATTTGATCTTGTCTGAGCCGAATATACGTAAAAGGCTGTCTTCCAAAGAGAGATAAAACTGAGTCGTCCCCGGATCGCCCTGGCGTCCTGCACGTCCGCGGAGCTGGTTGTCGATACGGCGGTTTTCATGCCGCTCGGTTCCGAGAATATAGAGACCGCCGAGGGCTTTGATCTCATCACTTACTTTGATGTCAACACCGCGGCCTGCCATGTTGGTTGCAATGGTGATCGCCCCCTTAACACCGGCATTTTTAATGATCTCTGATTCTTGTGTATGGTTTTTAGCGTTCAAAACCGTATGCGGCAATTTCTCGGCTTTGATCAACAGATGCAGTTTTTCAGATTTTTCAATCGATGCGGTACCGATCAAGATCGGCTGACCTACTGCGTGCAACTCTTTGACTTTTGCAATAACAGCCGCAAATTTTTCCTCTTCCGTCTTATAGATAAGATCATTCAAATCGCGTCGGATCACGGGAACATTGGTCGGAATAGAAATAACGTCGAGATTGTAGATTTGGGCGAATTCTGTCGCTTCCGTCTGGGCCGTACCGGTCATACCGCCGATTTTAGAATACATGCGAAAATAGTTTTGGTAGGTGATATCAGCAAGCGTTTGCGTCTCTTCTTTGATAATAACGCCCTCTTTTGCTTCCAATGCCTGATGAAGACCCTCTGAGTAACGGCGGCCCTCTGAGAGGCGGCCTGTAAACTCATCGACGATAACGATTTGGCCGTCTTGGATAACGTAGTCGACATCGATTTCAAAAATATAGTTTGCTTTTAGCGCTTGGTCAAGGTGGTGGGAAAGTGCCGAGTTTTCGATACTGTAGAGATTATCGACTCCGAAAAGCTCCTCGGCACGTCCGATCCCTTCTTCGGTGATAAGGATAAGACGGTCTTTTTCATCGACCGTAAAATGCTCTTCAATCACCAGGGCTTTGGCTACCGCATCGGCACGGGTATAGTTTTCCAGCGTTCGGTTGGTCGGTCCGGAGATGATCAGAGGGGTACGCGCTTCATCGATGAGGATGGAGTCGACTTCATCGACGATGACATAGGCATGCCCGCGCTGAACCATGTGCTCTTTTGAATAGGTCATATTATCGCGGAGGTAATCAAATCCAAACTCGTTATTGGTACCGTAGGTGATGTCGCATCCGTATTGTTCACGCTTGGAGGCAGGATTGTAACCGCTCTCTACCAAGATCCCCGTGGTATATCCCAGATAGGCGTAGAGCTCCGACATTTGCATTCCGTCACGCTCGGCAAGGTAATCATTGACCGTAACGACATGGACACCATGTCCAAGCATCGCATTGAGCACTACCGGCAAGGTTGCCACGAGGGTTTTCCCCTCCCCTGTTTTCATCTCGGCGATTCGACCCTCATGGAGAACCATTCCCCCGATGAGCTGAACATCAAAGTGACGCATACCCAAAACGCGTTTACTTGCTTCCCGTGTGATTGCAAAAGAATCAATCAGAACATCATCGAGTGTCTTGGCACCGCTTAGGACCGATTCTTTGAGCGATTGGAATGCGATTTTAAGATCATCATCGCCCATTGCGCTGTAATAAGATTCAAGGGCATTGATAGCCACGATATTTTTACGATATTTTTTGACTTCTCGATCGTTTTTGGTACCGAAAATTTTTCCGACAAGCGATTGGAGCATTAAAAACCTTCATTATGAACAGTATTGAAAAAGTCGCTGATTTTAGCATACGAAATCTATTGTTTTGGTTAATGCGCATAGGATACAATGTCATACTAACACTATTCAAGGATTTTATGTGCGTTTTTTACACCTCATTTTCTTACTATCCCTCTCTCTTTATGCTTCACCGAAAGAGATCACCTCATTTAACAGCAAATTTACCCAGACCATTATCGACGATAACGGCAAGAAAATTGTTTACAACGGTGAACTTTGGGCGGCAAAACCTCAAAATGCTCTTTGGCTCTATCAAAAGCCGATTCAAAAAAGTGTCTATATCAATGCCCAAAAAGTAACCGTTATCGAACCCGCGATCGAGCAGGTAACGCTCCGTAACCTCGACAGCGAGATCGATTTTTTGCAAATCGTACAAAAAGCCAAACGCCTTGACAACGAGCGCTACAGCGCATCGGTCAAAGGACAGGACTATACGATCATCTTCAAAAATGAATTACTTACCTCTATCAGCTACGCAGACGGATTTGATAACAAAGTCACGATCCTCTTTACGACTCCCCTGCAGAACAAGCCGATTGAACCAAGCCGGTTCAAACCGGTGATCCCAAATGATTTTGATGTAATCAAAGATCGTTAGCGTATTGCATTCAAATCGGATACGTATACACGGTTCCGGCCTGATGTCTTAGCTTTATACAGGGCTTCGTCCGCCCGTTTGATCAAAATCTCTACCGAATCATTTTCACTGGCCTGTGCGACTCCGAAACTTGCCGTGCATCTTTCAACCATTTCAACACGAGACGCTTCAATCAGCTGACGTAAATCTTCTGCCAGTCTAGCTGCATTCTCCCAATTTGTTTTTGGACATAGGATTATAAACTCTTCTCCTCCCCATCGGGCAACATGATCGGTATGACGTACATTTTTCTGTAGGAGACTAGATATTTTTTTAAGCACTGCGTCCCCTATATCATGTCCGTATTGATCATTAATCAATTTGAAATGGTCAATATCAATCATAATCAGGGAATACGGTTCTTTGTATCGTTCCAGAATATAATGCGATTCTGTCATATATTCGATCATTTTACGGCGATTATACAAACTCGTTAACGGATCGGAAAACGACATCTTTTTCAGTTTCTCCAAAAGATCTTTTTCGGTCCTTTTGGTCCGCCACACAATCAAAAAAATCAGGGCTACTACGGCAGCGGCAATCACCACCGAATAGATAAAACGGTCTTTGTATTGCTGCTGAGCATCTTCTTGAAAGCTTCCCTTATCCATGATAATACTTAAGATTCCTCGGACATCGCCGAGTTTATAGTCGTAGCCGGAGTCGTAGCGATCTCGAATATACGGGGGTGCATCCTCGCGCTTGCCGTGACACATCAGACAATGGGCCTCAATTTTAATAGGAGCGGCATAGAAAAAGAAGTTTTTCCCGCCATGATTTAAATTTCGTGTCAATATTTTTTTCTGAGGGTTCTGTTTAAAGTATGTGATGGCTTCGCGTTCATAGCGTGTCGGAGTATTCTTGATATTGCGAACCTGATCTGATACATTACGAAGAATAATTTTGTGCGATGTCTTATTGACAAATACATCACTGATTTGCGGAGCGGCATGAGAAGGGAGAAATCCGATCGTCTTATCATTGATTTCAACGCCGCTGTTTAAGTATTGGGTATTGTAGACTTCATTGATCGATAAAAAATATTCGTGAAGCAATTCGGCCTCACTGTATGCGGTATGATCAATCTCTTTTATGATTGAACGGTATTCCATGATATTGCGGGCAGACACACCCAAAAAAATAAGCAGCGCAATCAGAGCATATAAGCGATAAACGGAAGATTCAGGTTTGATAAACCATTTGAAAAATTTTTTCATTAATATTCTTTCATGATGAATACAAAGATACCTTCTTCGTTTTATAACTCAAAACGGATGAGAATACCCTTTAATGGTGTTCGCACCGTTCCAGTACCCGTTCCTGTCCGTCTTTACCGACTTCACACTGAAACGTCGTATGGTTGATCCCGATGGCTTCCAGCGCATGACTGAGATCATGCAAGATTACATTGGATGCGCTGAGGGTCAAATCATCACAAAAGTTGAGCCGTGCCTCTAGAAAAACAGTCTCATCGTCCAGCTGCCACAAATGGATATGGTGGATGCTCTCGATACTTTTAAACTCCGCTACTTTTTCAACAATCGTATCGACAGAAATATGAGCCGGCGAGAACTGCATCAGCATACCGCCCGATTCACGAACGATCCCATACGATGAACGGATCAAGTAAAATGAGATCAGCAAAGATAAAAGCGGATCAATCCAGTACCATCCGTACAGATAGATCATCGCTCCGCCCGCCAATACGGCAAACGACGTCATCAAATCGCCCATCAAATGCAGATAGGCAGAACGAATGTTCAGATTATGACCCGCATCGCGGTGCAAAAGCCATGCAGAAAGTCCGTTAACGGCAATCCCCAAACCTGCCAGTGCCATAACCCATATCGAGTCTACAGCCTGAGGTGCTAAAAAACGGTGAACAGACTCGATGATCAGATAGATCGATACCGCAATCAGAACCGAGGCATTGAACAGCGCTGCAAGGATCTCGGCACGTTTAAAACCGAATGTCTGGCGAATATTTTGGGGACGGTGCGATAAACGGTGGGCGTAATAGCTGATCACCAGACTCATGACATCGCTAAAATTATGAAGCGCATCGCTCAGTAGAGCCAAAGAGCCGGATAATATCCCTCCGATAAACTGTGCAAGGGTTATAACAAGGTTGAGTACAACGGAAAAAAGGAGTTTCCCTCCGCTTATATCACTGTCGTGATGATGATGGTGATGGTGGTCCATAGGTGTCTGCCCTAATTGAAATTGAGAAACTTTATCGTAAATAACTTTAAACGGCTTGGATGTTACTTATTAATTACTGAATAAAAACTATTCTTACACTCGAGTAAGAAATTTTTCTTGCTACACCCGACAAGGAGTATATCATGACTGTTAGTTCTAGCACCGGCAGTATATATTCGTCTTACAGCTCTTCAGGGGTCTCTTCGTCAAAACAAGCGGATAAGCCCAACTTTGAAGATATGGCTAAACAGTTACTGAGTTCAATGGACAGCGACAGCAGCGGTACCATTGATTCAGCCGAATTCAGTGCCGCAGCGCAAGCACTTGCATCAAACTCAAGCAGCAGCACAACAAGCAACAGCTCATCAGAAAACGATACGTTCAACACACTGGATTCCAATAGTGACGGCAGTTTGAGTACGGATGAATTTATGACTGCACTCAAAAACATGACACCGCCTGAACCGCCGCAGGGACAAGCGATGGGCGGTATGCCTCCACCGCCTCCAAGTGATTCATCCTCCGAATCATCGTCCAGTACGAGCAGCAGTGACATTATTGATGCTATGGATACCAACCAAGACGGTACCGTCAGTATCGATGAATTATTGGCGGCATTAGGAGATTCAAAAAAAGATTCGTCCGCTAAGAACGGAACATCCTCAACAACAGATTCTTCGACTGCGTCATCCACGGCGCAATCCGATACTTCTTCTCAAAAACTGAGTGACATGATGCTCAAAAATATCCTCTCTTATTATGGCAATAATGCAACTTCAACGGATACTACATCGCTTTTAAGCATTAGTGCCTAATCCGGGCATGCTCTTAGGAGCATGTTACTTTTTATTTACTTGCCCATCGATATAATCGGCTTATGATTAACGTATTAATGATTGAAGATGATGTTGAACTGGCGCAGCTGCTGAAAATACGGCTCTTTAAAGATGATATTTATGTTAGTGTAGCGTCCACACCGCTGGAGGGGCTAAGCCTTTTTCAAACACAGACTTTTGATCTGCTTGTGCTGGATCTCTCTTTGCCGCAAATGGACGGAATGGAAATCTGCCGCCTGATCCGTCAGGAGAGCAGTATCCCGATTATCATATCCTCCGCACGTTCCGATATTCACGATAAGATGATGGGGTTTTCCCGCGGGGCTGATGACTATCTTCCGAAACCCTACGATCCGCAAGAATTGATTTTTCGCATCGATGCGATCATGCGCCGGATCCACCCTTCGCTGGTAAAAAAATCCTCCGTATTCGCCGTGGATGAAGAACGTCACGAAATCAGCCGTTACGGAACCGTTTTGCGGTTGACCCCGGCTGAACACGACATCGTCTCCTATATGATCAAGAAAGAGCGCATTGCCATATCACGCGAAGAACTTCTCATGAATATCGGCTCGATCAAATATGAAAGCAGTCTCAAAAGTATCGATGTGATTATGGGACGGATTCGGCAAAAAATAGGGGATGATCCTAAAAACCCCCGTTACATCATTTCTGTCAGAGGCATAGGATATAAATTTGTCAATCAATAATCACTCTCTGCTGAGAATCATCGCCCTCTTTTTTTTACTGATATTTGCGCTGATCAACGGATTGTTCTGGATAGCGAATCAGCATTTTACCAAAGAGCAGGAAGGGGATCGGATGCGCCGTTTTGCACTGGCCGACCGCCTGTTTCATCATCCTGACGGCAATTTTAAAATGGAACTGAAAGAATTGATGATTCGCCCTTCGTCACTCTCCCCCGAACTGCTCCGATCGAAAGGGAAAAACCTCTCCGAATTTCCTTTTGGCAAAGTGATCCGATACCAAAACAGGATTTATTTCGTCAAAACTCCTCCGCCAAGGTTTCCAAATGAGCTCCATCCGCCGTTTTTGGACCGCTTTGCACCCCCGATGCCTCTTCAACCGCCTCCGCCTGAATTTTTCACCAACATGGTCTTAGAAGACCTTCACCCGCAATCTCTGTGGCCGATTTGGATCGTATTTGTTGCGATTGATTTTTTACTTTTGCTTTTTTTTGGCTATATCCTCCAAAAACTTCTTCCGCTGCGAGATCTCAAAAACGCCATTATGAACTTTAAAGAGGGCGATGTTCAACTAGGTGTCACGATTACCGGTAAAGATGAAATTTCTCAAATCACCCATGAATTCAACCGTGTACTCCAAAAAATAGCATCGTTAAAAGAGGCACGCTCACTCTTTTTACGGAATATACTGCATGAACTGAAAACACCCATCATGAAAGGTTCCCTGACCACCGACTGTATCGCCCCCTCAGCAGATCAGGAACGTCTAAAACGCATCTTTGATCGAATGGATTACCTACTGGAAGAATTTTCGAAAATGGAGCAGTTTAGCAGCGGTGAATGGCCTTTAAATCTGCAAGAATACCGTTTCGTCGATCTGCTCGACCACACCTGCGATATTTTGTTATGCGATAAAGATACGCTGACGATCAAAGGTGAAGAATCGGCTTTGATGATCAAGGTCGATTTTGCACTCTTTGCGATCGCACTGAAAAACCTTCTCGACAATGCCTTTAAATATTCTCATACCAAGCCCACCCTTTTGATTTTAAGCCACAGTATTGAAATATGCAGTTTAGGCGACCCCTTGCCGGACGAAAACCGGACCTTTACCAAACCTTTTAACCGTATGTATGAAAGCTCCATGAACGGATTAGGTTTGGGACTCTACATTACGAACGCCATACTTCAAAAACACGGGTTTACACTCCAATACCGCTACAGTGCAGGGTTAAACTGTTTTAAAATTATTGTTTAAAGTCTATATGTTATATCCTATCTCTATCGATTCATCCATAAAAGGATTCAAACATGAATAAATTACTGCTAATTCCCATTTCCCTCTTAATAGCTGCCTGCGGACATGCCGATTCCTATTCATGGTCTGTGAGTGCCGACACGACACGGTTTGATTATGCCGAAACCGATGCGTCGGGTTTAATAGATACCGAAACCAATGATTTTGGTGACATAAGCGGTTTTACGCTCGCTATTGAGCCTACGAATATAGGGCTGTATCTGCAAACCAGCTATGCGAAAGGGACGACCGATTATATCGGAGGGACAAACCTCTCTCCGACTTACGGGTCGCATCGAACGACTACCGACAATCGTATCGTCGATATGAGTGCCGGATATAAGACGACGGCATTTCTGGATCGTACAGGCAGTGTCAAAATGCCGATCAAAATTGGGTTGGGATACCGCGAATGGGTAAGAGATATCCGAAGTACACCCGGCGTATCCGGATACGGTGAAGTGTATGACTGGGGGTATTACGATATCGGGATCGGATTGCATTTTGCGCTGTCGCCTGCGGTCACCCTCGGTGCTGATGCCAATTACCGAAAAGCGTTTAATGCACAAATGTATGAAAATTGGCACGGGTATACGTTCGATCTCAAGGATGTACACGGGTACAAAATCACGGTACCTCTCGAATTTGCCCTCGACCGTTCATGGAGTACTTTTATGACATATAACTACGAATATTGGAATATCGGTGCTTCGAACGTTATCAACACCTATTATGAACCCGACAGCGAGACAAAGAATGAAACCTTGTCCATCGGGTTAAAATACCGTTATTAAGCTCATGAAAGTCGGCTAAAACAGATAATCGGCGATGATGCGGACATTCGTCTCATCGTACGCTTTGGCTTTATACAGCTCGGTACTGCCGCTATCGTAATCGATCCGTGCGAGTCTTGTCCGCAACCTAAACTCTTTGCGCGGCTGATAGGTCGCATCGATGTTGTATTCATCCGAATCGGGACGGGGATTGAGAGTGAGCGATGCAGGGTTCGACTGGCGTGCATCGTCTTGATTGATTTTCACATATTTTGCGGCAATCTCGAAAGCAGCTACCGGGCGATAGGCAAGGATAGCTCCATAGGCCTCCGCACCGGCGTTTTCGCTCTCCCCGTCAATCTGCAGATCGGTATAGGTGATAAACCCGCCCCACCCCATTTTCTCATAGCGTCCGCCGGTACCCATCAGGCTTTGATCCCCGATCTGCGTATACAGAGCGCTCAGACTCCATGCCCCTTGAGATAAAGTTCCCCTGACTCCCAGCAAATAGGTATCCATCTCACCTGCCGCGTGAAGTCCGATACTGTTTTCTCGCAGATATTGCACGGCACCCGAGAGGGTTGTCCCCTCAGAAGATTTCCAGATCGCATTGTCGATAAACTGCAGATACGGTGCATTCATCACATCGCGTACATAGGTGTCGTAAAGTTCAAATTTGAGCGAAGGCGCAGGAGTGTAGATCGCTCCGATAACGGCGATATCGCGGTCGATTCCGAGCGTATAGGTCGGAGAAAGGAAAGTGTCATCAGCTTTGTACTTCCACCCCGTGATATAAGCGGCTTTGAAAACCATATTTTTCATAGAGCGATTCTCAAGTGAGAGTGCTTCGAAGCTGTTGGGAAGCATACGGTTGTAATAGTCATTTGCCAAAGGAAGATCGAGACGCTGCCGCCCGACTTTGATCGATGTATCCCCTGCTTTGTACTGCAGGTAGGCTTCGCCGAGGGTATTGATGGAACTTCCGTCGAGATTGAGATTATGGGTCTGCCCCGATTCGGGCATATCGCTCAGCGACGTTACGCCGTTGCTCGAAAAAAACGATACTCCGGCGTTAAGTCCCGATATCGGTGCCGTTTGATAGGAAAGAATCCCGCCGAGTGTCAGCGCCGTACGGTCGATGCGAAGATCGCGTTGACCGTCATACCAGAAGGCTCGGAGCTGACCGCTCACTTTCCCCTCCGTAAAAATATCTTCAAAATTATCTGCACTGCACGCGGTAGAAAACATCAGCAGCCCGGCAAAAAGGAGGGATCGGTCGTATTGTTGTCGCGACATGGGTCTCCTTCTTTATTTTGTCGGCCGCAGCACAAAATAGCAATACTTTTGCTCACTGCCGCTTGGGGTAATGTGGGTCTCATCCGTTAGATCGATCAGTTCAAAACGTCCCTGAATGACCTTTTCCATCCGTTCTTTATTGTATTGTTTCACCGGCAATGCGCTGCAGCTGTCGGGACCGTCTACCGCAAACGTACCGATTATGGCGTGTCCCGTGGAAGAGAGTAATCGCTGCAGCGTCTCCATATAGGCATGCTGTTCTTCCTCTTTTTGCAAGAAATGAAATACCGCACGGTCATGCCATAC
>NZ_JBASYM010000018.1:0-5061 GCF_049277495.1 Sulfuricurvum sp.
TTACAGCACCATGCGCTCATCACGTTTATCAAGTTTAATCCTGCCTACCGATTCGGCATCTTCAAAAGTCAAAACTTCCGAAAAACAGCAACAAAATTCACCGTTTTGGCCGCTGATCCGATCAAACGGGTTATCAGCGCTTTTATGGATACCAAAACAAATGCCCGCATCAGCGTTATCGACGCATTAACGGCGCATTTTTCCTGCTCGCCCCAGCAGCTTGATTTAAAACTGGCCAACTATACGTTCGGAATCGAGATTGACGGTGAGATTTATGTCCGTTCCATTGCTTCGATCGATACGACGGCCGGTGCTATCCATTTTTATTGCGATATTGAAGCCGGGGAAGAACTTATCCTGCTTGAAAAAACCGACTTTGTCCGAACAACCACCGAGAATTTTTCTGAGTTCAGCCGAAATAAGCCGAAAGCCATCGGAGCTATCTTCAATGACTGTATTTTACGACGATTGTTTAATGCTTCCGAGCTTAATAATCTTCGTACCTTTCAAGATATTCCGGTGACCGGCTTTTCTACATTCGGTGAACTTCTGGGTGTCAATATCAATCAAACATTGACCGCTATCTTTTTTTATTACATCGACAATCAATCCTTTCATGATGAATATATCGACCGGTTTGTTCAAAAATATGCCGGATTCAAAAGCTATTTTCTTCTGCGCAAGATTAATCGACAAAGTATGATTGACAATATCAATAAAGCGATGCTGAGTCAAATGAAAGAAAGTATGCCCATCATTGAAAGTATCGGAAAAACCATCCTGAATGCCGTTGATTCGATTGATACGATAGGAAACCAGCTCTCATCCGTCAAAGATCAGTTTTCGGTTTTTTCAGCCCATATGGAAAAAAGCAGTTCCGATAATACGAACCTCTCTTCGGATGTCAATGATCTTACAGGCAATGTACGTGATATACGGGCTGTACTCAGCGTCATTTCCGATATTGCCGATCAGACCAATCTTCTTGCCCTGAATGCTGCAATCGAAGCAGCCCGTGCAGGAGAACACGGCCGTGGATTTGCCGTTGTTGCGGATGAAGTCCGTAAACTGGCCGAACGAACGCAAAAAAGTCTCTCGGAAACGAATGCTTCCGTCAGTGTTATCATTCAGGCCGTTGAAGGAATCGGTGAAACGATGGATCATGTAAGCGAGGACCTTACAGCGGTTTCATCCAAAAGTTTACAGCTCTCTGGCGAAATAGAAGATCTTTCACACAAGAGTTCCACCATTTCCGGCGAACTTCGATCACAATCGCTCATAACGCAAGACCTCAAAAATGAGCTAGACAAGCTGCATGTGTATGAAAAAACATTAGATATTTTAAATGGGTGATTTCTCTAAAAATCAGGGGTTTCCACATTCTGAAACCTCTTTATAACCTTCGTCAAAAAGCCGGATATTTTCGTACTTTTGTGCGGGATTATTTGGGTCTTTCTACCATGTAGCCGATCGATCGGATATTGATAATCATATCTTCTTTCAGTACATTTTTGATCCGGTTCAACTCTGCACGGATGGTAGCGTTATCAATCATATCATCGTTCCAAACATAGTCTCTGAACATATCATAGGTGACGATTCTGCTTCTGTTCTGTGATAAAAGTTCTATGATCTGCAATTGTCTTCTTGGAAGGATATGGGGTTCGTTATTAAAGAGGAGCGTCATTGTTTCACTGTCAAAACTATACGATTTTGAGAGACGTTTATGCGCTTGGGGGACTTGTCTGGATTGTAATATCTTGTCGATTCGCAGACTTAATTCTTTCAGATGAAAAGGTTTTTTTAAATAATCATAACAACCCAGGTTGAAAGCTCGTGAAATTTCTTCGATATCGATAAGTGCCGAGATAAAAATCGTAGGAATCTGTATTTTTTCATTATGGGTAGTCTCTAAGAGTGTCAGACCGTCCATCCCCGGAATATTAATATCCAAAAGCAGAAGATCAAAATTCCTGTCATGGATCATCTGGAGGCCTTGAACCCCGTCTTTCACCAATTCAACAACATGTCCCGTGGCTTCTATATATTTGGAGATAGCTTCACCCAACATAATATCGTCTTCAACCAATAAGATTTTCATTGGTAGGCCTCCGTAAATTCATAGGTAAAAGAGGTCTCATCTTTTGTTGAATGCAATTGAAAAGCGATATTTTCATTGTTACAAATCTCCTTCACGAGGTTTAGTCCAAGTCCGAACCCTTCTTGTTTGGAGCTCTCTCGGTAAAATTGATCAAAAATCTTATCCGGATTTGCGATCTCGGACGATTGGCTTTTGAAAATTACTTTGTAGATACGCTGATTATGATTATGCGGTTCGATCGAAACATAAATCGGCTCATTCTCTTTGGTGTATTTGATGGCATTGGTCAGATTGTTATCGATGATCCGTTGAAGCTGGGACTCATTAAAATAGATCAAAAACTCTTTGACGGAAGACGAAAAAATGAAACTGACATTCACTTTTTTAGCGACAATATCAAAGAACTCTATCCGGCTTCGTATATAATCCACTAAATCGATTGTATGTTTAGGGTATTCCACCGTCTTGTTAATAAGAAGATAAGAGAGATCATCATAAATAGTAGTGACGTTTTTCATCGCCGCTTCGATATTGGAGAGATAGAGGTTTTTTCCGAGTTCCGCTTCGTAGAGTTCGACATTGCACATGATGACACTGAGCGGCGTATTGGTCTCATGTACCGCATATTTAATAAAAAGGTCTTGGGATTTCAATAGGCTCTGGGAGTACTCCTGCTCAGCTTCAAGACGCTTTTTTTGCAGTTCGTAGTCTTCGGCAGACTGCGCTATGAGGTGTGCGAGCGCACCGACGGTCAGGGCATATTCATCGTTTTCCAAAGGACCGCTTGTTTCATTGTTCTCCAGAGCGACACACTCTATGCAGTCTGCTTCGCAAAGACCGACGACGGTAAAGGTTTGGTTGAGCAACTCATTATGATCTTCATGGTGATAAAACTCGGCATAGCTGAAGAACCCGACCGTCGTGGCATTCTTGACAAAAGGGTCCATCTCGATATTGATGAGACTGGGCATATACCTTCTGCGTGCCATACACGAATAGACAAAATAGCTTTGCATATTTTTACAGGGTGCCTGATAATGTTTGTCGAATGATTGCTGGATAATCAGTTCTGCATTTCCGAATCCCAATCTCACCTTGTCGCCAACATTGAGATTTCCGGCGAAGCTCATACTGCCGTCATCATGTTTGGCAATAACCGCACGTGCAACTTTAAAACCGTTTTTATCCATGATCAGCGGAAACTCTATCCCTGTTTTGGGGAGCGCCTTTGCTACTTCAGCACCGAGATATTTTTCATAAAACTTGACCGCCGGCATACCGGAGATTTTATAGACTCTGTTATTGATAATCTCATCAATGGTGTGTTCGATGCCGATCGGAGACCAGTCGAATTTATAGCTGTTGTAAACGCTTAGTTGATCGGAATTCAGGGCAGCACCGACCGCGCCATGTTCCAGTATCGTTTCATTTTCACAGATGTATGTTTGAATAAACTTACCGTTATCTCCGGCCATTCCGCCGCAAATAATCACTTTATTGTCAACAGATTCGATACCCTTTAAAAACACTTCACCGTTGCTGGTAGAACCGTCCGTAAAAAGTATCAGCAGTTTGGTGTCGGGTTTGATAAGTTTTTTAGCGAGATCGACTCCGTTTTGAAAACAGTCTACTCCATCCACTGAAGCACTGGTGATGGTTGTTTTGCCAAAAACGGAGACTGCGATAATCGTGGAGTGGGTCAAAATATGCGAGTTTTTGATCTCTCCGTCGGTAGTCGTACCGATGATGACACTGTTGGGAAGCTTCTTTTTGATAAGATTTGACGCTTCTTGGAGAATCTCTTTTTTATTGCCGCAAAAGATTTGAACCAATATATTCTGTTCATCCTGGATGTCATCCATCCACGTTTGCTGTACAAAATCCTGATACTCAAAAGTATATGTTTTCATATTAATATTTTATCAGAAAAAATGATAAAAAAATGATATTCCTGATGATTTTACTATTAATTATTCAGATAATTTATCAACTTTTATGTATTTGAACTTTTTATAACTTGCAGAGGTATTTTAGATGATATTTTTTAAAAATTGCACGATTAAACGGACCCCGGCCCCACTCGCTCCGTAGGGGTTATATCCCCAGGGTTTATGGGCATAGGCAGGCCCGGCCATATCAAAATGGAGCCATTTTTTCTTGTTCTCTTCTTTGATAAAGCGGTCTAAAAAAAGACTGGCGGTTATTGAACCGCCATTGCGTGTCGAAGCCGTATTCACCATGTCGGCGATCTCGCTGTCAAGTTCATGTTCGAAATATCGGTTATAGGGCAAAAATCCGATAAGCTCGCCGCTTTGCAATGCCGCCGTATTGATTTTTTTCTTTAAACTATCGCTGTGTCCCATAACAGCCATCGTATGGCTGCCCATAGCAACGATTGAAGCACCGGTCAACGTAGCAAAATCAAATATATAATCAAAATCTTGAATCTCATCCTGAGCATAACACAAACAATCTGCCAAAACCAGCCTGCCCTCGGCATCCGTATTTTTCACTTCGATGGTCATCCCGTTTTTAGCCCGCAAAACATCATCGGGTTTATAGGCATTTCCACCAATCATATTTTCAACGGCACCGATAATACCATGTACTTCACACTCGATGTTAAGGGCCTTCAACGTACACATAATCCCCAGTACCGCACTCCCTCCCGCCTTATCACATTTCATGGAGACCATCGAATCGGCCGATTTGAGACTCAACCCTCCGCTGTCATAGGTAAGCCCTTTCCCCAAAAGAACGATTTTAGCCTTGGGATTGTTAGGGCGGTAAACGAGATGAATGAGTTGGGATTCGTGTATGGATGCCCGGCCGACGCTCAGTAAAGCATTCATTCCCATCTCATGCATGAGATGTTCACCCAGTATCGTACATTCCAGGCCGTCTCTTTTAGCATAATATTTTGCATCCAATGCCATGATATTAGGATAATAGTCCTGCGG
>NZ_JBASYM010000019.1:0-66263 GCF_049277495.1 Sulfuricurvum sp.
TGTAACCCAAGCGCCGAAGCGCAAGAGATTACAGGCGAGATTCGTAACGTCGCATCATATACAAACGTTTTAACATCTTTTTGCGAGCGCTGATTTTGAACTGTTTACGTTTTTCAGTCTCTGTAACATGGTTACGACGAGCACGAGCTTCAGTAACAATCAGATTACGATCTGTTTGTTTCTTGAAACGGCGGTAAGCAGCATCAAAGTTATCATCTTGTCTAAGAACGATACCAGGCATTCACATCACCTACTTTCTATTTAAAATTTTTGAAACCGAATCATACCTGAATTTCATCGAAAAAGGAATCTTTTATCCTAATATAGGTTATCATTTATATATTGCATACGCGGAGTTTTGAATGAATCCACGCAGAACATTGATGTGGCTGGTCTTTGCCGGGATGATGATTCCCCCTGTAGTGTGGGTTTTTCTCCTTTTTTATTCACATCTTTTCACCCTCGAAGAGTTGGTCTCGATACTGGTTTCTATTCCGATGACCCTTTATATGGTCATTGCTACCTCGATCATGATTTTCGGGTTTAACCGTACCCTTGGCAAACTTGAGAGACTGATGAGCACGTCACAGAACCATGAAGAAGCGGCGGCCATCATCTCACGGCTTCCGTATTGGTTTTTAGTCGGGGAGATGCTCTACACTCTCTTAGGCCCTGCCGTCGTTCTTTCCGGGAAATCGTTTATTACGATTGAACGATTCGGATTGGCTGAATTCGCCGTATTGCCGTTGCTTCTGCTCTTTATCATTCCGGTATTTATTTTATTTGTCATCCGCCTCGAAGAGTGGACGGCCGATGTCCCGCTAAGCGAACACCATCCCTTTATATCATTTGGACGAAAAATGGTTCTCGCCATTTTTACCACGATCATCGGAAATATCGTTTTATTGGTTCTGCTGAATGCCATTTTGCTTTATGCGCTGCCTCATCTTGATCTTTCGACGCTGCTCGGTAAAAATATTGTCGTCGCCCTCATCGGGATCGTCATTTCTGCCCTGAATATGACCCTGCTCATCTCTCAGGTAACCCGTCCCGTCAAAAATCTCACCGATAATCTTAAAACGGATCTTTTTAATCTCACCAAATCGTTTCAAGGATTTACCCGGGATGAAACCGGCATTATGATGAGCAGTCTAAACCGCTTTGTTTCCGAAATGGAGCATGCGATTTCGCAATCTAAAACGATCGCAACCTCTAACCTCTCCGCCGCCCATACGCTTGATTCCATCAGTAAAGAGGTCAAAGATCGTGCCCATCAAGGCTACACCATCACCAACAAAACATCTGAACAAGCCCGATCCATTGAAATTATCGCCAATGAAGGGGTTGAGAGTTTATCCACTACCCTGCATACCATGAGCGGTGCTTTGACACAGCTGCATAACGGACGGCAGGAGTTATCCACACTGCTCGAAACGATTTCACACAGTACCCAGCTCGAAGCAGAACTTGCCGAAAAACTCAATAATCTCAATACGGAAGCGTCTCAGGTCAAACATATTCTTTCCGTCATCGGCGATATCGCCGACCAAACCAATCTGCTGGCGCTTAATGCCGCCATCGAAGCGGCACGCGCAGGGGAACACGGTCGAGGGTTCGCCGTTGTAGCGGATGAAGTACGCAAACTTGCCGAGAAAACCCAGTACAGCCTTATTGAAATCAATTCAACGATCAATATCATTGTCCAAAGTATCTCCGATGCAACCGATCAAATGCACCAAAACACCGATGCCCTTCAAAATGTCTCAACGATCTCTGAAAAAGTTGACCGAAATATCAATGAAACGGTTCAGGCGATGGAGCAGACTAACGCCCTCACCACCCAAAGCGTTAGCAATTCACAAACCATTGCCCGCCATATCGAGGATATGCTCTCCCATATTGATACACTGGGATCCATTACATCGGCCAATGACATCTCCATGCAAGAGCTCTCCGCTATCGTTCAGGCGATTGCCTCTTCGGCAAACGCACTTGATACTCAATTAGGACAATTTACGACACATTAAAATAAGCACCATTTTGCTAAAATATTATTATGATTACCCAAGATTCCATCGAGGCTCTCAAAGCCCGACTTGACATTGTTGATGTCGTAGGCTCCTACATTGAGCTCAAACGCGCAGGGTCGAGCTTCAAGGCTCCCTGCCCGTTTCACGATGAGAAATCTCCGAGCTTCACCGTCAATCCTTCGCGCCAAAAATATCACTGTTTCGGATGCGGCGCGGGAGGGGACTCTATCAACTTTGTCATGGAGTATGAAAAGCTCAGCTATCCCGAAGCCATTGAAAAACTGGCGGCCTCGACCAATTTTACCCTTCACTATACCGATAATGCCCACCAAAAAAAGCGTTCCAATCTTCTGGAAACCTTGAATGAGTGGTATCAAAAACTTCTCGAACAAAACCGCGTTGCACAAGATTATCTGCACGAGCGGGGTATCTATGCCTCGAGTATCGAACGATTCGGTATCGGATATGCTCCCGTATCGGGGGATACCCTCCGATTTTTAGAACAGCGTCGGCTCCCGACGTCCGAAGCAATCGAGCAAGGGGCAATCGGAAAAGGAGATGACGGAAGACTTTTTGCGAGGTTTATCGAACGGATCACCTTTCCGATCCACTCTACCAGCGGTGCCATCGTCGGATTCGGCGGACGGACGATCACCGGGCATCAAGCGAAATATGTCAATTCCTCCCAAAGTGCGATTTTTAACAAATCACGTCTCCTTTATGCCTATCATCTCGCCCGTGAAGCAATCTACCGCCGCCGAGAGATCATCGTCACCGAAGGGTATTTGGATGTCGTAATGCTCCATCAGGCCGGTTTTACTCATTCCGTCGCGACGCTGGGAACGGCACTGACCGCCGAACACCTGCCGCTGCTGCGCAAAGGCGAGCCGAAAATCTTTTTGGCGTATGACGGAGACAAAGCGGGACGGGCGGCAGCCTTTAAAGCCTCAAAACTGCTGAGCATGTCGGGATTTGACGGTGGAGTGGTACTGTTTGAAGGGGGGCTTGACCCTGCCGATATGATTAAAAACAATCAGATCGAAGCCCTTAATGCACTCCTGCACCGTCCGATCCCTTTTATCGAGTTTGTCATTTCCGAGACAATCAACAATTATGATCTTCAAGATCCGAAAGGAAAAGAGAGCGGGTTACATGAGACGATCGGTTTTCTCAAAACCCTCTCTCCGCTGCTCCAAGAAGAGTACCGGCCTCTTGTAGCCGCTAAACTCGGCATATCACCCTCACTGATACGGCTCGGAAACACCCAAAATACTCAGCATCAGCCGCTTCAGCTCTCCCATCACGATATTTGGGAACTGAGCTTTATCAAAACCCTGATCGAACGTCCTCACATCACCGATACGCTGCTCGACTTTATTGACGGGAGCCTCCTGCAATACCATGCGAGTGAATTTGAAGCGGCGCTGCAAGGGCGGTTTAACGATCCCCGCCTCAGCGCTCTGATGATGGATGATCGGATTCGGGTATTTGAGGGGGACGAGGGGATAAAGCTGGAACTTATTACCTTCTTGAACGCCCATTATAACCGTGAACTCAAGAAACTCACGACCCAAAATACGGTATCATTCGATCAAAAATCGTATTTAATACGTCAGATACGTGAAAAAATAGCGCGTCTTAAAAAAGGCGAATTAGTACCTCTGACCTAGACAAGGACTTCCATGAAAGCAATAGCCCTATTCAGCGGCGGACTCGACTCTACTTTGGCAATGAAACTGATCATTGACCAGGGAATCGAAGTAATCGCCTGTAATATCAATACCGGATTCGGTTCGACGAAAGACCGACTGGGTCACATGAAAAATATGTGTGAGCAAGTGGGTGCCGAATTTCGGAGTGTCGATATCCGTGATGAGTACATCCAAGAGGTGCTTTTTTCACCGAAATACGGTTACGGTAAAAACTTCAATCCCTGTATCGACTGTCATGGCAAAATGTTTGAAGTTGCGAAACGGAAAATGGAGGAGTGGGGAGCGAGTTTCCTCATCAGCGGCGAAGTGTTAGGACAACGCCCGATGAGCCAAAACCGTGAATCCCTCGATAAAGTACTCAACCTCAGCAATTGTGACGGCCTGCTTCTGCGCCCGATGAGCGCACAATCACTCGAACCGACGATTGCGGAACTCGAGGGGTGGGTAGATCGTGAAAAGCTCGAAAACATTGTTGGACGCAACCGCGACCGTCAGATGGAATTAGCCGAGTCCTTCGGTCTAAAAGATTACGAAGCACCAGGCGGCGGATGTTTGCTGACCGATGAGCATTTTTCCCGTAAGATTCGTGATTTTATCGCCCATGACACCTTCGAAGTTGCCGATATCCCGACTCTCAAATACGGTCGTCAGCTTCGACTTCCTGATGGGGCAAAACTCATCATCGGACGTGATGCGGACGATAACGCTATCTTAAAAACGATTGAAAATCGCAAATACATCCACATCGATACCGATCTGTTCGGTCCTCATTCGCTCATCTCTGCCAATGCAAGTGATAGCGATAAAATGTTGGCGGCAAAACTCATCCTAGCGTATTGTAAACAGAACTTCGAAGGGCCGCAGGTACTGGATTTCGGAGAAGAAAAGATCACGGCGGTCTGTGACCTTAGTCGCAAAGATGCGACGAAGTATTTTATTTAATCGATTACCATACCCATCAGGGTATGATGTTTATTTCGCTACAGAACAGCCATATCCCGCTTTTTTAACGGCATCGCACATTGCTTCTGGTTTGGTGCCATCGGAAGCTTTTACTTCTGCACGTCCTTCTTTGAGGTAGATACTTGCATCTTTGACCCCATTGACTTCATTCAAAGAGCCTTTGACATTCTTGACACACGCAGGACACATCATCCCCTCGATTTTCAAGTTGACCAGTTGATCAGCACTGGCAACGGCGATCAATGCTGTTAGCGAGAGTAGAACTTTTTTCATTCACGAATCCTTTAAATGATTTCATGCTATTGTTTCATAGAACTGTTAAATTTGTGTTAAACCTTAACACTGTTGTAACGATTATTCTTTAGACTGTTGATATTTTAGAAAAAGGTTTTATGATGCACGGTATTGAATGGTGGCTTATAATCTCAATAGCATTCGCCGGAAGCTTCGGCCATTGCATCGGGATGTGCGGCGGTTTTATCGTTGCCTACAGTTCAACCAAAATCGATGCTTCCATGAGCCGCGGAGCGCAGCTCATCCGTCATGGGGCCTACAATATCGGACGTGTCAGCTCCTACGTCACACTTGGGATGATTTTTGGAGGGATAGGCTCGCTGTTTGCCCTGAGTCTGGAACTGCATGGAGCATTGTTTATCTTTGCGGGAATCGTCATGATCGTCACGGCGCTGGGGATGTTCGGTCTCTCAAAACTGATCCATATACTGGAGCGTTCATTCTCAACCAATGCCCTTTTTAAAACGCTCTTTTCACGGCTGATCAAAAGTAAAAGCATCGGGAGCTTCTTTGCCCTCGGGGTAATGAACGGATTTTTCCCTTGCGGATTTGTCTTTTTCTTTGCTGCCAAAGCGGCCGCTTCGGCGTCCATTATCGACGGCGGGCTGATTATGGCGGCGTTTGGTCTCGCTACGGTTCCGACCTTGCTGGCACTAGGGCAGTCGGTGAGTTTTTTCAAAGAGATCGCTTTTCGTCAGACCATGAATCGTATCGCAGCGCTGGCAATTCTCATCTATGGTCTCTACAGTGTCTATTACGGGTTGGCTTATTTTTTCGATCTGCCGCTCTGAGTTATCGTTTCGCCGATTTAAGCGTCTCTACCGCTTCTTCAAATGCAGCACGGTTTAACCCGAAAACCTCAATCGCTTCTATTGCTTCCGTTATCCCCTGAGAGCTGAGAGTATCTCGTAAATTAATAGCTTTCGATACGGCATTTAATACCTGTGCATAAGGATTATGGGTTGCAGGATTAGAAATTTCTCTTAATACTTCGATAAGCGCTGTCTCGAAATTCCAATGTTCAAACATCATTGACGCTATCTCATAACTGCTCACTCCAAGATAGGACTTCTCAATCTCGATAATCGGCTGACCTTTTGCGATATCCTGTGAAAAGTTTTCTGACTTGCCGGCACTAATCACTTTGAGCGATGCGGGAAGTTTTCCTAATTCCATCAAAAAAGCACCGCTTTGCAATAACGGCAGCATCGTTTTATCCACATTACGATACCACTCTCGAACCAGTGACATTTGCAATGTCGACACTTTCGTTAAACCATCGATCGTAGCACCGTAAGGAGTTAAATCGATAGGAATGGTTTTCTTAATCGCATTGGCTGCCGCGAATCCGCGAATCATCGATATCCCAAACAGCATCACGGCTTGAGGAATGGATGATATCTCTTTACTCATCCCATATAGCGGGGAATTTACGGATTTTAGAATATTTGCACTCAGCATAGGATCACTTTCGATCACCCGTGCAAGTTCATCAATATCAGTATCAATATTCATGCATAATTCTTGAATCCGCACGATTGAAGCCGGAAGAGGAGGAAGGCTTTTTATCTCATCAACCATAATTGTTTCTCCTTATACCTGTATTGTTTAGTGCACCTCTATAGATTCCCTCTTAACGTGCATCATTAAACATAATTATTTTAGTTTACTCCGAGTCGTTTTAAAGCATTATTAGTTTGAGTAAATTAACGCTATACTAACTTTAACCATTTTTTTTGAGGAGTTAGTATGGCAGGAGTATTGTTTTCATTTTACAATTTTGCATCATTGATCGATCTCAATATCGGGATTTCGGATCGGTTGGATGAGAATCGGTCAGAAAGTTTTACCATTTTATTTTGCGATTTTTCGAAGATCTCACAAACGTTGATAGATACAAATCTTCCAAGCCTGCTTCGTACTTCGGATTCAATTGTCCATTGGGAACATTATTACTTTTTTGTCATGCCGTATACCGACCGGTACGGATGCGGAATCGTCAAGCGGATGATCGAAGATCTTTTTGCTGTGCCTATCCCCTCTGCGGCAGTCTGCTACCCTTCCAACGGAGAGCATGCAGACGAGTTGCTGGAATCCCTCCATCAAGAAGCAAAGAAAATACATAAAATTGATTTAGACTGCCTATATAGTGCGGCTAATAAAGAGCCTTAAGGCTCTTTTAGCGCTGTAAAGCGAGTGCGGGACGGAAAGTGTGATAAGGGGAGTTCTTATAATATTCGATTGCTTCAGAAATATCACTCTTGCGGGCTAGATTTCGGTCGTATAGGTATACCGTAGTTGAGTTTTCACAAGGCTGGACTTTACACGGTTCCATTTTCATCTCAGTTTGAACCATAGGTGCAGTTGCAACGGCAGTCGGAGCTTCAGTTACTGCAGCCGTCTCTTTTGATACTGCCTGTGCAACAACAGCTACTTTCTCTGCCGAGGTCATTACAGCATCCTCTTGTTTTGGAACCGTAACAGAACTATTTGCATCATTCATCGCCATAGCACTCATCGCATGTTTACTTTCACATACTGCCGGAATCACTCGTTTTAACGGACGGACAAATGCGTCTTTACTAATCGCTTTGGCTTTTTGAATATCTGTTTTTGCCGCTTTTGGGGTAGGATACTTACCGACCGTTACGATATTACAATCCCCCTCTTTTATTTGTGCAGAAGAAAGAGCACTTTTTTTCACTTTTTTTTCAAAAGCGGGAGTGATCGAGCTCTCTTTGAGAGCACTAATCGTTTGAATCGTATATTCCTCCGCACTCAACACTACACCGGTCACACTTAACATCATAATTAGGGCTAAATTTTTCATACCTCTATATCGACATGTTAAGAATAAAACTTTACCCGAGACCATCTCTTTTGCATTCACATTGACATTTAAGAGCGCACGCCGTATAATTCTGCTCCTATCATCTTTAGGGCCCTTAGCTCAGCTGGGAGAGCGCGTCGCTGGCAGCGACGAGGTCAGCGGTTCGATCCCGCTAGGGTCCACCAAATTTCCATCTCTTCATTAACGAATCAAAATCCAAGTAACAATCATAAAAACAAATGGGTATTTTAAAAAAAGCAGGTATAGAGCCGAAGCTCTATCGTGTGAAGGTTAAGGAATAATATCTACATTAACACCATCTTGGATATTGAGGGTGGCATCCGTACTGACATACACATTGTATTCAACTCCACCAATATCTGTAGAACCACTAGCGCTCCAATCACTTCCTGCGAGTCCTACAGTATCACCGCCATCCCCTGTGATTTGCAGAGTATTGCTATCACTCGTAATATTTACCACATCGGCAGCGGTAACATTTGTGATGGTGTGATCTCCATTGGTAAGATCAAGGGCTTCGATATTACTGATCTGAAGATTGCTCAGATTACTAAAATCGATATTGTGATTACCGCTTAGCATTACGGTATCATACCCTTCTCCCCCATTGACAATGCCGTCTTCGCTGTCGATGACAAGGGTATCGTTGCCTATATCGCCATACATGCTATCCTCTCCTGCACCACCGATCAGCACATCATTTCCATCACCGCCATAGAGGGTGTCACTGCCATCCCTGCCTTCCAGATGGTCATTTCCGGCATAGCCATAAAGTGTATCATCGCCACTGCTACCTAAAATAACATCATCACCACTCGTTCCATACACATCTCCAGATCCGCTGATCGGTGTCGGTTCTGTATAGGTACTGTCCGTAATATTGATGACCAAACTTGCCGTATCGCTGTCACCGTCAGGTTGAGTCAGCATATAGGTAAAGGTCTCTGTATTACCAACGGCATCACTATCAGGTGTATAAACATAGGAACCGTCGCTGTTGATGACTAAAGTACCATACGCCCCGGCTATCGTGGTCACAGTATCTACCGGAATATAGGTAAAGCCGTTGAATACGCTCAATTCAGCCCCTTCAGAGCCTTGAGAATCCACTGCATGCCATACATCACTGCTGGAAATGAGCGTGTTCGGATCGGTAAGGATATTACCGGCAGCCGCGATAATACTGGTTTGGATGATATCTTCTCCCGGTACGATTAAGCGGATATCATCAAGATACAGTCTGGAATTACCGCTTCCTCCCCCATCGTTAACTTTAAAATAGATACGATAATTTCCCGTGTTCAAAAGACCGGAAGTAATAGTTTGCTCCCCTGAAGTGGCCGCAGTGAGAGAACCCGAATTCCCGGAACCGGATACGGCGACCCAGTTACCTCCGACTTGTTTATACAATTGCCACGACACATTATCAGAAGCATTGGCGTCTCCTCGTGCATAATCAAATTGTAGCATCGTACCATTGTTTGCTACCGTGAAAACAGGTGTTAACAATTTTGCTTCGCCGGGAGCTGATCCGTTATTGTCCTGAATTACAAGACGATGGCTTTCAATCTGTGCATCAAAGCTATTTGAATTTTGTGTGCCTACAACCCACTTATTGGTATGACCGGAAACGGCTGAATTGAAAGATAAATCACCCCAATCATATACCGATTTGGTTCCTCCCGAATGATCATAGATCCACGGATTATAGTCATCCCCGCTCGGAGTTTGGCCTGTTTGGAAATCGGCCAACATTTGTGTGGTCGGTGTACCAGGTATCGTTACCTGAACAATTTGAGCCCCATTCTCATTGTCATAAGCATACACTTCACTGCTGTCGGTCGTAGTCAACGTCATATGCCCAACAACACCATCGCCGTCTGCGTCAACGGCAGTATAAGTGACGATACCGCTCGCGTCATATTTCACATCTGTAGAACCGGTAAAAATATAATCTCCGTTTCCATAAATCGTAACGGTACCCGCACTGTTTTCCAACGTAAAGGTATGTGAATCACTCGCTGAACTGAAATTATAGGTATCCCCGTTGACCGTTGCTGTTGATATAGGCGTTTCACCCCATCCATCAGCACCAGGAACTGCGTTATCGAGCAAGTTCCCTTCTACGGTATTAGGGGTGTGGGTAATACCGACAAGGGTATCGCCGAGTTCTGTAACATTGAGTACTATAACATTGGCATCGTCAGCTCCCGTCGTATAGGTTGCCGCCGTTTCCGAGCTTGTCCAGGCAATCGGTTCCAAATAATTGCTATCACCCGCTGTGATAGTCCCAAATCCGATTGCATACGATTCGGCAAAACCATTATCCTGTAAAAATTGAATCCACGCAGCCTCTTCGCCAGAGCTAATACCGATAGTTCCCGGTTCTTCATTCGGTTCGCCGTCACTCATAAACACAGAAATCAATCGATTGCCGCCGGTTGGGGCTGTAAAATTACTCATAACCGTATTTAAAGCTGCATCGTAATCCGTCCCTCCGCTATAAAACCAGCTCGTATAAGCGCTATATACATGATCCACTGCGTCCATAGCAGCCGCAATACCATCAGGCGTAGTAACGTCATACCAATGACCGCCAGTATCGTAATTAGTTTCAACACTGCCGTTTTTTGCAAATGAAGCAATAAAGACGGAATGGACATGACCGCTATTTAATAGATCGAGGACCCCCGCTTTAACCGATTCTATGCTGCTATTCATACTGCCGGAGCGGTCTAGAATCAATACAACATTATCCTGCGCACTTGAAATAGAACTTTCTTCAACGGAAACGGAAGGATCAACAATATTCACTGTCGGCATATCATCTTCGATAGTGATTTCAAGATCCGCATTGGCACTGCCTCCTTTGCCATCGGTAACCGTAACATGGACCCCAAATGAAAGGGTATCTTCTATCGAGCTAATCGGATGATCAATAACCCCTTTAAGTGTTACTTCATAATGCCCGGTATTATCTACCGCAATGGTAACTACTTCAGAGCCATTAGCAGAACCGACCAATGTTCCCGTACCGACACCTTGCCATGTGATTGTTTCGCCGCCCGACGTCATCGCTTCAGAAGGTGCCGAGAGATGGACATGTAACGTACCGCCATCTACATCGCTGAACCCCATAGAACCCTCTGCATATACGGCATTAGTAGTATCATCGCCTGCAGGAAGGGTATCTGCGATACCGCCTGCAAGCCCCTCTTCCGAAAGATTGAAAGCTACTGTTGCATTTTCGATTGTCGGAGCATCATTAGTACCGATGATTTTAATGACTAAATAGGCGGTATTGGATGTTGCACCGTTTTCATCGGTCGCCATATAAGGAATACTCAGAAACTTGATTTGACCTTTACTCAAATAATCATAGCTATCGGCATCAAAAGTATAAGTTCCGTCTTCATTGAACGTCAAACCTGTAGGTGCATCGTGCAGCAATGAATAGGTCAGCGTACTCGTTTCCCCTTCATCGATATCTATTGCATGAACTTGACCGCCCACGCTTGCATCTTCGTATACGATATTCCACCCGCCATATGCAAACGGACTGTCATTTACCCCTATGATGGTGACTGTGACCGTTGATGATGAAGTAGCCCCTGAATCATCAATCATGGTGTAATTGAGGATAATATCTTTAGAATCGCCTACGTTTAGACTTTGGTTTAATGCCCAAGTCGGGATATATTTGATTGTATCTGTATGTGGATCGATCCATGCAATACCATTTGCCCATCCGCCTTCAACGGAGACGCTAACGAGATTGAAATTAGACGGATTGTCACCCGAATCAACATCGGTATCATTACTCAATGCATCAATACTCAGCACACCGAACCAATCTTCGCTGACCTCTACACTGTCAGGATGGGCAACCGGCGCGTCATTAGTTCCTGCAATATTAATCGTCAATGTCGCACTCGCGAATTTATCGCCATCGGTAATAGTATAGGAAAACACTTCCTGTACATGATCACCTTCATTTAGACTATTGACATTCTCTTGCTCGTTATGAAGCACATAGATATAAGCACCATTCTCGTACATATAAAGGGTACCATATTCACCGACACTACTGAAATTGGCATCCGGAAACATTGAAGGAGAATCACTTTCTCCTGATTCCACATTTTGGGAAACGACGCTGACAACACTCAACAGCGTATTGTCAACATCGCTGTCCGGTCCCTGCGGCGTGTCAGGATTACCAATACCTTCGATGACATTTCCACTGCTCATCGTTTGGAAATAGTAGCCTTCTTCACCATTAAAAACCAATGGGAAATCGGCTTGGGCAATATTATAAACAGGAAGTTGGCTATATTCGTCTTCTGTAATAGTATTGAAATCATCCCATGCGACAGGAGCATCATTGGTCCCCTGGATCGTTACCATCAATGTAGCTGAATCTGTTTTGGCTCCGCCGGGCTCATTATCACTGATCGTGTAGCTGAAACTTTCACTCAGGGTATCGCCGACATTAAGACTGTCGACCAATCCGGCATTCTCATGCTCAGAGCCAGGTTCATATGGGGTATAAGTAAATTCACCATTCGATTGCATGACAAGTGTACCGTATAGACCATAAACAATTATCGAACCATCTCCCTGAGGCACTGCTTCACCGCTAACACTGATAACACTCAGGCTACTATGGTCATTGTCGACATCATAATCATTCGCCAGAACATTCCCTTCTGCCGGAATAACGGCATCAGTCTCATTCCCCTCCATTGCATTAATCAACTCGCCAATTGTCATATTCGTATCAAGGAAATCATTAATCGCTCCAACAGATGCTCCTGCATTGGTCAAAGAGTAAGTCATACCACTTGATCCAACACTACCGATAGACAAAACATCCAGCAAACTTCCACCACTCATATTGGAGATCACCAGAGCAGAATCGACTCCAGTATCCCCAAAGTCGATGGTACCGAATGTAACGGTATGGGCACCACTATCAGAAAAGGTAATACTGAATGTCTGTAATCCTGAACTTCCGTAGTCACCTACCATGGAGACGTTACTCAGAAGCTGAAGGTCACCGTTATCAACGGCAACAAAGGCAAAATCATTATACGGCATATAATCGGCCGCATTGAACTGCCAATTAAATGTAACCGTTTCTCCTGCTTCGGCCTGAATAACAAATTTTACTGCTGCACCTTCCGTCGGCGATGTCGAAATATCACTCAAAGCGGCATCCGAATCATAAGAGACATTTTGGCCACCCTCACTTACTGCAACAGGAGCATCATTGCTACCGTTTACAGTGATGGAAAGAGTCGCTGTATTGGTCAATGATCCGTCGCTGACCGTATAGGTAAAGCTCTCTTCTACCGAATCCCCGATATTAAGCGCATCAACCGCTCCATTTGCGTTGTCAATGGTATACGTATATTCACCGGTCTCACCGTTTACCACCAAAGTACCGTATTTACCAACAACCAAGAAATTACCACTACCGTCTGTTGTTGTGATATTGGACGTATCATCCGAACTAATGCCAATGACATCCATATCCGTCGGCGGCGTAGGCATCCCGTCGTCGCTATCGTTGGCAAGCAAGTTTCCCGTCGCCGGTACCGAAACATCATACTGACTTTCCCCGCCGCTTCCCTCTTCGACCGCGACTCCGGCATCATCAAACGCTATCGGGGCGGCGTTTTGAATATCTAAAGCATCCGGGTCCAATGTCACGGCAAACGGACTGCTCTCCGTACCGGTCAGATAACTGCTGGGATTTCCTCGTCCGTCTGCACGCACGACAAAATCGGCACCTGCATTCGATTCACTGACGACTTCATTACCGGCTGCCGTTTCGCCTGCTTCCGTCTGATCCTCACCCTCTGCAATCGCTTGTCGCAATGCGTCCACATCTAGAGATTCCCCTTTTTCCAATCCGGCAAAGACTGAACTGTCAAGCAAAATCTCATCGTAACCGTTTAGGTTGAGAGTACGGCCTCCTTCGAGGGCTAAAGTAACAGTTGAATCTGCGCCTAATGCATAAACCATTTCGTTTGCATGGAGAGTATCACCTACTTTTAAAATTACCAACTCGCCATCTACTGTTTTGACGGCTGCTTTTCCGTGGATAGATTTAACAGTACCAATTACCTTTGCCATAATGGACTCCTTCTCTTTAATTGATTCCATTGTAACACTATAAGAAATACCAATACTATTGTACTTTGGTCCAAGTTTGAATATTTATATTGTACTTAGGTCCAATCAATAAGAAATTAGATTAAACTAAAAACGTTTTTAGTGAATCCGCGCAGGATCAAAATCGACAGTTCGATCCTGTTTGGATTCAGCAATTTTTTTCTCTTCATTGACAAATCAAGTAACAATAATAAAAATAATGGGAGTGTTAAAAAAAAGTGGTGATAGAGCCGAAGCTCTACCGAAAGTTATGGGATAATGTTGATGTCAGCATCGATATGCAAGACAACTTCTGATCCTTCAAAATTGCCTACATAAGCGTTATATCCATCAAGATTGGCAGAAGCCTCCGCATCAAGGGAAAATCCATTAAGCTGAACTTTATCATCCACTTCTCCAGAAATTCTCAGATAATTATCACTATCTGTCATATCCAAAACATTTTGAGGAGTAATATTCACGAGTTCTTTACCGCCATCTTTGAGATCAAGATGTTCTATATTAACAAGCTTGCTACTGATATTATCAAAATCTATGGCAGTGCTTCCTGCACCGGAAAGGACGACTGTATCGTAACCGACTTCACCATCATAATTCATCAACTCGTTAATATCGATTCCAATAATATTATCGGCATTCGTGCTCCCTCCGACAATATTTACGGTTACGGTTGCAGTATCCGTTAAACTTCCATCACTCAGAATATAGGTGAAAGTATCCGTAGCCGTTTCACCTGCCCCAAGATAATCAAATCGGCCAGCCGGATCGTATGTAATATTTCCATCCCCATCCATCGAAACATTTCCGATTGTACCCGTTATATCGAAATCCACTATATTTAACGCATCTCCGTCACTGTCGCTATCATTTGCGATTAATGTATCTTCAGGGATAATCAATGGAACGTTTTGATTGACTATTAAATCATTTTCCCACCCTGGCGTGCTGACGGTAAGAGAATCAATGAAATAATTTGTATGGTCACCTTCTCCCGTTCCAATAATCAGGGTATCAAATACCTTGCCATCAGTATATATAGACAATGTCGCATCATTTGCGGACGCTTCAAATGTACCGGATGCGACGATGGCTGAACCTAACATCGCCTGCCATGTCAGCATATCTGTACCGGTATGGGCCGTATTAAAGCTGCTCAATGTCACGTCAGCCGATTGCACAAGCTCCTTAAACTCAAATTTGATTCCTTCATCTGTCCCATCATTGTCAATCAATGGAGAATCTGGATTTGAGCCGCGTACTCCTAATTTTCCATTCCCGTTATTAATGTCAAGCTCACCGCCGATCGCAGTGATTGTTACAACATTAGAGTTCCACGAGTCTTTTCCTCCCCCTAACTGGATAGAGACACCCGGCCCTTCAGTATGAATGGTATACGTTTCATTCGGAGATGTAAAATTATCACCTACGGCATCCGGCGGATTATTTTCCCCACCTTCATTTCCTCCACCTTCATCTCCTCCACCTTCATCTCCTCCACCATTATCCGTTGGAACAATTGCATCTTCACGTATTATGTTGTCATCCGGTTCCAATGTCACGGCAAACGGACTGCTCTCCGTACCGGTCAGATAACTGCTGGGATTTCCTCGTCCATCTGCACGCACGGCAAAATCGGCACCTGCATTCGATTCACTGACAACTTCATTACCGGCTGCCGTTTCGCCTGCTTCCGTCTGATCCTCTCCTTCTGCAATCACTTGTCGCAATGCGTCCACATCTAGAGATTCCCCTTTTTCCAATCCGGCAAAAACAGAGCTGTCCAGTAAAATTTCATCGTAACCGTTTAAGTTAAGAGTGCGACCTCCTTCGAGATCTAATGTAACGGTCGAATCAGCGCCTAATGCATAAACCATTTCGTTTATATGGAGAACATCACCGACTTTTAATGTTACTAACTCACCATCCACTGTTTTGACGGCTGCTTTTCCATGTATAGATTTAACAGTACCAATTACCTTTGCCATAATGGACTCCTTCTATTTGATTACGTTCATTGTAGCATCATAAGAAATACCAATACTATTGTACTTTGGTCCAAGTTTGAATATTTATATTGTACTTAGGTCCAATTAATAATAAATTAGATCAAACAGAAAACATTTTTGGTGAATTAGCGCAGAATCAGCGCAAGGGAAAGACGATCTGTAATATGAAGTTTTTCAAAGATAGAGGTAATGTGTGCTTTAACGGTGCGTATCGTGATTTGTGCCCGTTCCGCGATCTCATTGTTATTGAGACCTTGTGCAACATATTCGGCAACTTCCATTTCCCGTTTGCTAAGGAGACTGAGGCGGGGGTCCTCCTTTTTCTCATTGTGCGGTTGATAGGTCTCTTTAATCAAAACATCCAGAAACTGGGGATAAAGCCAGATATTTCCGTCACTGACGACATCCATGGCATGAGTCAGATGCGCCCTGTTAAGATAACTGTTGCCATATCCTTTAACTCCCATACGCAGCATGGCGATCCCCTCTTGATATTTCGGGACGTCGCTCAAAAGGAGGATATTAGCATGCTGAAATTGATAATGTATCGTTTTGAGAAACTTTGCGATATCACTTTTCATCGAATTATTATGAAGGAGAAGGGTACTCTTCGGATGTTGTTCAAGTGCGCTAAGACAAGTATCTTCATCCTGACAGACGATAATTTCGTATTCGTTTTGAAGGGCTTCTTTCCACTCTTGAAGAATAGAATCACGTGCGGTATACGTCAATACGGTTTTCATCAGTGTTCCCCTAATGCGTTCTGTTTAACTTTTAGAATCGGTTTAAGGATAAAATCCATCACTGTTTTTTTACCGGTTAAAATATCGACATCGACCGTCATCCCGGGCATAATATCCAGCGGCTTCCCATCTTTCACTAAAAAACTTTTATCCGTTGCAATCTTTACCAAGTAAAAACTGTTTCCGCGATCATCGGTAATCGTATCGGCACTGACGTGTTTTACTTTCCCTTTCAGTCCTCCGTAAATCGAAAAATCATACGCACTGAATTTAACATTAGCACTTTGTCCCGGATAGATATAAGCGATATCAGAAGGTTTGATTTTTACCTCGACCATCAAAACATCATCCTGCGGAACGATGTCTAGCAAATCCATACCCGGTTTGACGACTCCTCCGATCGTATTGATCAAAATCTGATTGATCGTTCCGTTTACCGGAGAACGGACGATCGTTCGATCTACCCTGTCCGCGAGGACTGATTCCGTCTCTTTAATCTGCTGAATCTCGGCAGTAACCGCATTGAGATCCTGCTTCGCTTTGTTGCGAAACTCATACACAACCTCCATCCGTCTTTTTCGCAGTTCCCCGATATTTCCCATAATTCTGGCAATTGTATGTTCTGTGGCATCATAATCTCCCTTGATCATCGTAGCCTGCCGTTTCATCTGCAAGAACTGCACTTCCGAAACGACATTATTCTTTGTCAAAGGTTCGGTAATGGAAAGTTCTCTGGAAATAAGATCATAGGCATTTTTGAGTTCGGTACGTTTGGACTTACTCTCAAGCAATTCATTCTCTTTCTGGGAGATCTGAGAATCTATGATCGCGACACTATTGGAAAGTTGGCTTTGATTGGACATATGGAGATTTGCTTCTTGTGAAACAAGCATAGACATTCCATTGCGCTCAGACTCCGGAATCGTAAAGCTTTGGCCGCTTGCTTCTGCTCTGAGGCGATACATCTTAGCCTTTAGCTCATTGATTTTGAGCTGTTTTTCATTGTAAGAACCGGTAAACCCGACATCCTGAATTTTCATCAGAGGCTGCCCCTTCTTAACACGGGCCCCCTCCTTCACATAAATTTCAGAGAGGATACCCCCTTCGAGATTTTGTATGGTCTGGATTCTTTGAGAAGGGATAACCTTTCCCGATCCGCGCGTCCGTTCATCAATCTGTGCAAAACTGCTCCACACGATCAGCCATAAAATCCCGATAGAAGCGAGCCAGACCGCAATATGAGATTTTGAGGTCTGCTGCTCCAATACCGCGGCACTGAGACTGGACATGTATTCGATGTCTTCAGGGGAATAGTGCGGATGCACTTCCGTCGTATTATCAGGAGTTTCCGTTTGTAAAGGGTTGATCTTATTCATTGGATTGGCTCACTTTTGCATTGTTTCTCATCAACGCCGACATTACTTCCTGCTTAGATCCATCCAGAACGATCTTGCCTCGATCAAGGACGATGATACGGTTAACCATTTTCAGCATTCGGGTATCGTGCGTCGAGAGAAGCAGTGTTTTATCTTTAGTATTTTCGTTGATCTTTTGAATCATGCGCAAAAGACAACTTTCATCCATCGAATTTCCCGGCTCATCCAGCAGCAAAATCGGTGCGTCCACTAAAAATGCCCGCGCAATTCCGATACTCTGACGCTGTCCTCCTGAGATGCCGTCTCCGCGTTCGCGTACCGGCATATCAAACCCTTTCGGATGGTACTGAACAAACTCATCGACTCCACCGATTTTAGCCGCTCGTATGATGGCACCGTCATCGGCATAAGGGGCTTTAGAGACGATATTGGATTTTACCGTCCCTCTAAAGAGCGTGATGTCTTGAGCCACATACCCGATATTTTGGCGTATATCGGCAGGATCAATTTGATTGATATCGATATTATCCATCAAAACAGACCCTTTATCCGGAGTATAAAGCCCTAACAGGAGTTTTAAAACCGTCGTCTTTCCGGATCCTATCTTGCCGATAAAGGCGACATGCTCGCCCGGATGGATTGTGAATGAGAGGTTCTCAAAAATAGGAGCCGTCTCATTAGGATAGGTAAAAGTAACGTCACGAAATTCAATAAGGCCTGAGAATTTGCTAAATCGAAGGAACTCTTTTTCCGCAGGGCGTTCCTCAGGAAGATTCATAATATTATCAAGCGTCTTATACGCGGTTTTAGTGTGCTCGTAATTTGCCGAGAGAGAAGCAACCTGCCCCATTGGGGCCAATGCACGGGAGGAAAGGATCACAACGGCAATCAGTCCCCCCATTGTCATTTCAAGCTCTTTAATGAGGTAAACACCTGCGATCAAGATGAATACATTACTCAGCTGGATTAAAAATGAAGTGACACTCCCTAAAGAGTTGGAAAGAACCCGGGAAGTCAGCCCCTTGGATGCGACATCCCCCGTCGCCTCTTCCCAAATATATTGGGAATGGTTGCTGATACCCATCGTTCGGATCGTTTCAAGCGCATTCAGGCTTTCAATCAATACGGCATTTTTATTGGCACTGGCATGATACGTACTCTCGACACTGCGCTGCAGCGATCCTTTGATAGCCAGAGCATACGCCATAATCAGAAAAATAAATACAATAGGGATAATACTGATAATCCCGCCGATTATGTAAATCACCACGATAAAAATGATGGTAAAAGGGAGATCGATCACCAGAGCCAGTGTTGATGTCGCCAAAAAAGAGCGGATACTGTCAAACTCTTTAAGATTATTGGCAAATGATCCCACCGATTCAGGGATATTGGAAAATTTAAGATTCATCACTTTCTGAAAAAGTATGGATGAAATAATGACATCGCTCTTTTTTGCAGCTATTTCTAAAAAATAAGAACGCGCAAATTTCAAAATGATATCAAGGAAATAGACGACGACGACACCTAAGGCCAAGACATAAAGCGTTTCCGTAGCATCGTTAGGGACAACCCTGTCATACACATTCATGGTAAAAAGAGGACTGGCGAGGACAAAAAGATTGATCACCAAGGAAGCAATAATGACATCCGCATAGATTTTTCTCGAATACTTCAGTGATCCCCAAAACCAGGATTCTTTTTGCATATGGATCAGCGGATCCACGAACTGATGAAAACTCCTGCTTTTTTTAAGATAAAAAGCAAAACCAAGATACTGTTTTTCTAGCTCTTTCAGCTCAACCCACTGCTCAACACCCTCTTCGTCTTCGGGCAATATGATAAATGCTCCGCCCTGCTCCAGATCAATTTTTTCCAGAATACAGGCATTTTGATCTTTTAAAATAAGAATCACCGGAAGGACAAGGGGAGAAATATCGGCCAACGTGCGCTGAACTATTTTGGATTTAAACCCGGCTCTGGCCGAAGCGCGTGAAAATACCGCTTTTGAATTATTGAGAGAAAACATTTCCGCCGTTGCCTTACCCGGGGCAACCGGCAAATCTGCCGTCAAGGCTTCAACACTAAATGATTTTCCATAACGTTTTGTAAAAATCGATAAAGTTACCAATAACGGGTCGATTTTGGCATATTTCAGCATAATATCCCTTTTGGCTAACTAATTCGTCAGCCATTTATAAACGTTTTGTAAGGGTTTCCCACTTCTCTAGTTTTTTCATGTCAATCGGACTTTTACGGGCAAATCCTTGATCATACGCCATGTATTGCTGTAAATTAAACCGATATAACGGTATATAATCTTTATCGACTTTTTCGGGTACGATGTTTATTACCCGATTATCAAGGATCAGAGGAACCGCCCGTTCATCCGCATAATAGGCTAATACCACATGTTTATTGCTTGCATTATCGGTTGCCGCATAGGTTAAAAAGAGTTTTTCTTGAGGTATTCCCATCTCTATCAAAGTAAAAAACTTGGCAATTGCATAATCTTCGCAATCTGCTTTTCCGACTCCCAGCATCTCTATCGGTGTGGCCCAATAATCCGAAATCCCCCAGCACTCCCGATCACTCTGGTAAGGAACCTGATTAAAAAAGTTATTAATGCATACAAGACGCTCTTCTTCGCTGCGCCCGGCATTTTCATTGATAATTTTCTTTAACGTCTTGAATCGCTTCTGAGCCGCTTCCCCATATTTGGGAGCAACACGCGGCAACGGACAAACTTCTAGCGTTGCAGCACACAGCGATACTTTCGATCCAAGTACTATCAGACTGACAATCACACTCTGACGAATAACCCGCCTTGGCATCTCCGTCCTTTTTGAATTACAACGATGGATTAGCGTCTAGCTCTTTAGCAAGAGCCCCCGTTGCTTCGAGAATCCGGTATTGTGCAAAAAGGAGGTCATATTCATTGTTGACAACCTCTTTTTCAGCACTGAACCGCTCATTCTCGGTATTGAGCATATCGATGAGCGTCCGTCTGCCCAGTTCAAATTCTTTTGCATACGATTCAAGCGTACTGGTCGTATAATCTCGATGTTCTTTTAAATATGGCATCTGCTTTTTGAGTTCATCATATGCTGTCCAAGCATAATCAAGATTTTCTCTCACCCGCAGCTTGATATCATTAATAGATTGTTTTTCTTTCAAAACATTCACTTGTTGTTTATCGCGGTTGGCTTGATAATAACCGCCGGCATAGAGATTGTAGGAAGCGATAATCATGGCTGATTCGGTATCATCCGGCCCTTCTACTCCGCTGACATTGTCATTACGGGTTCGACGAAGTTCAACATCCACTCGAGGATAGTACTCTTTCATCGCTACTTTTACATTATGCTCTGCCGCAATGATATTATTGTTTTGTACCAGTAATGACGGATAGTTGGCATTTGCTTCATCCAGTGCCGTATCGAAATTTGATGCAAGAGCGGAGCTGAAAACAGGTTTTACCATCGTTTCCGGTGCTACATCTTCTCCATATATACGTTTGAATTTTGTCATTGCATCCCGATAATTGCTGCGCTGAATAATCACGTTGGAATTTGCAAGAGCTACACGCGCCGAAGACTGATCGATTTCTGATTTTGTCCCGAATCCGCTATCGGTACGCTCTTTGATTTTTTGATGAATCTCTTCATGTTTTTTGAGATTTTCTTCTGCCAATTTTAGGGTTTCGTATTGCTTCATAAGCCCCAAATACGCTTCCGTAGCCTGAAGACTCAACTGATTGGCTTTCTCCATAACACTCATCTTAGCCGCTTCAATTCGCGCTTCTTGTTTTTTAACATCTTCAACGGTTCCGAACCCGTTAAAAATATTTTCCGTCACTTTGATTTCCCTGTCATAGCGTTTCAGCGAACGCCCGTCCGAAGGGGTAGCAGCCGTAGTTGTTTTTTCTGTACCGTAACGGCCGACCAAATCGATACTTGGAAGATAACCCGCCTTTGCCATATCGGCATCATATGTCGTAGCACGATAATTTTCAATGCTTTCCAAAATGATAGGATTTGTAGAGGTAACATGATGGACTGCCTCTTGTAATGTCAATCCAAAACTACTTAATGGAATTAGTATTGAAGCCAATGCTATTGAAAGCTCTTTTTTCATTGTTTACTCCTTTTTTCGTTAACCTACGTTCATAATATAACTCTATAGATTAAAAAAGTATAAAAAACTATAAATCGTTATGATCAATATTTTAATTACAATTATTCTTTCAAACATCTCTATTTAAATGTGCCCATAAAAGAAGTTTGTTAACATTTTCATACTAGAATGTTTTTCATCATAATTTAAAAGGAATTTCGTGAAACTTTCTCATTTACTTGCCTCACTAACTCTTGCTTCATCTTGTTTATTTGCTGCACCCGCAACGCTTGCTACCGTAAACGGCAAAGCAATCACAACCAATGATGCAAACGCATTTATGGCGAAAGCCATCCCGGGGATGAGTTTTGAAAAACTCGATCCGAAAATGAAACGTCAGGTAGTCGATCAACTCGTCAATCAAACTCTCATCAAAAATCAGGTTATGAAAAGCGGTATGCAAAACACCCCTCAATTCAAAGCACAATATGCGGCGATCAAAGATGATTTGGCCGTCGACATGTGGATGAAACAGCAGATGAATAAAATCAGCGTAACCGAAGCTGAGACAAAAGCGTTTTATGATGCTAACGGTGACAAAATGAAGCAGGGAGATAAAAAACTGCCGTATGAGCAGGTCAAAAAAGAGATCGCTCAGTTTTTAAAAGTTGAAAAGTTTAAATCCCAGATGAATAAAACGACCGATTCTCTCCGTGCGGCAGCCAAAGTAGAAGTCAAACTCTAAATGATATTTGGAATACGTGCGCCCCACTAATCCTCTTATCCTGTCGATAGGTATTCATCTTGCCCTTTTTGCTCTTTTTATCGGAGCGATGGGCATAGTGTACAAAAATATGCCGATAGCGCCGGAAAAAATCAAAATCAAGATTTTAATGCAATCTCCCGAATCTGTTTTGGTACACCCTGAAACCCCGTCATCTCCGCCGATAACAAAAATAGAGAAATTGGCCTCTGTTCCCAAAACACCATTGGCTACACCATCACCTAAAATACCGGTCATCCCTATGGATAAGCCGAATATCACACCGCCTCCGGTTTTTTCTGAACCCGTCACTCCGACCATTGCGCCCAAAATACCTGAACCGTCGCCAATTATGACGCAAAAGACTCCCGTTTTGAAAATCGAGGAAAATTATGCTGAAGAAAATTTAGGGAAAATTCGGGTTATATTATCGGAACGGCTCAAATATCCAAGAAATGCACTCCGTCTTAACCAGCAGGGAGAAACCGTCGTTTCGTTTACCTTGGGGACCAACCGGGAAGTGAGTCAAATTACTATCGCCCAAAGCTCCGGGTTTGAGTTTCTCGATGATGCCGCAAGAAAACTCATCGAAACTTCTGCCTCCGAATTTCCGAAACCTTCCAAATCGGTACGAATCACTGTTCCGATCGAGTATAAACTGCGATAAACTATCCTCGTGCGCCCAGTCCAACTCCGAGAGACTGTTCGATCTCATGCGCGTAAGCCGGATTAGCCTGACGAAGTGTTTTTTCAAATCGCAATATCAGCTTAGAATCGGTGCGGGGATGTACACAGAGTGATTCAACTAAATGTTTATATGTGCCTATCGTATGCGAGTTAATCGTTCCGAAACGGCTTAAAATCATCTCTACCGCATGATTAAGCTCAGCCCCAGAGGATGATCGGTTCTTGAGTATCGCACTGAGTGATTCAAACGTTTCAATAGTCGCGGGACTTTCGGGTTGTGCTGTTTTAGTTTTACTGCTCCAGACATATATCCCGACTAACAGTATTAAAACAAACAATAACCCCACTATGGTGAGTATTAAATTGATAGTGATCATAATGGTGACTCTTTAGTTGATATGAGAAGTATTGTAGCTAAAAATGGATGAAGGAGAATGTCTCCCGCAAAAGCGGGATACTTATAGAAGATTTGCCGTTAAGCGGTTATTACCATTTAACTTCGGTAGTCAACATGTAAACATCTTTCTCTTTTGCTTTATCAATTGTAGCAGGATCAGTGATTTCTGTTGCATCCGTGATATGTTTACCAGAAGCAATGAAGCTTACATTTTTATTGTATTTATATGCTACACCGTAAATGGTTTGCTTCATATCTTGAGACTTAGTTTTAACACCGGTTCCTGCTGCAACTGCATCAATATCACTTACATCATAACGTGCTAACACTGTCCAGTCTTGTATTGGGCGGATTTCAGCATTGACTGACCACCCTTTGTACTCTTTACCAGAACCAAGTGCAGAATTTTGTGCTTTATCTTTTGCAGTATAATATTGCCCTGCAATCAAGAATTCCGGTTGGTTATAGACCGCATGGATACCGTAGAAAGAACGATCGTATTCAGCCGCATCGTCTTCAACAACGTTATTGTCTTTATGATTTTTAGAGATCATACCATACGTAGAAATGTTCGCATACGTATCTTTTGTACGGTCATTTTTACCCACTTTCGTTCCGCTTCCGAGTACGTGAGCCGTCAAACGCCATTCGAGTGAAAGATCTGTGCTGTTCTCTTGGTTTGCCGCTGCTTTATCGGCATGGTAACCCTCACCGTTGAATAGACCGATTTCAGATGAGAACATATCTGTTTTGGTTTTAAGATTGAATCCAAGGTCAGCCGAGTTGATTAAATCCGGTCCGTTGTCTGTCGCATTTGTTTTTTGCTCAAGGGCAACTTTGTTGATTGAACGATAGTGCCAAGCATTGTGCTCTTCATAATCGATCCACGGACGGTGTGCGATACCGATCTCTACGCCAGTGTACGGAAGAACTTCATCCAACCAAAGGTAAGCATATTTCGCATACATATTTGCATATGAAGTTCCGCTCGTAAGTTCTTTCGTTGTATCCATTGTTACACGGAAATAGTCTTTGTCGTTAAAATATGCTTTTACTTGAACATAGTTACGGCGAAGTTCAAATCCTCGTGAGTTATCAACACTTGTACTGCCTGTACGCTCAGGACTGATAGATGTCAAACCAAAATAGTGTGTACCGCTAAATTCAAGCGTTTTTGCTTTTGATTTAACGTTTACATATTTCTTTTGTTTGTCTTGATATTGAGCAAAATTTGATTCTTGATCACGCATTTGCATATCAACCGTTTTAGCATCGATAAAATCGCCCATCTCTACACGGCCTTCGCCTGGTGTTGTGTAAACTTGACCTGTTTTCGGGTCACTGTAAAGGGTTAGTGCATCAGCTGATGCAACACCGCTAATCATCGCCGCAGCAAGGGCAGATAATACAACTTTATTCATAAGAATCACTCCTGTTTTTTAGTGATGTCATTGTAGAGAAATTTGATTACGTGATTGTTACATTACAGAATGATTACAATAAGGAAAATGAATGAAAAACGGGGAGACAGATGTGAATAAAACGCCAGTCTGAACGCATACGCCAGGACAGACAAGCAAAACTTAAGGAATTGAAGAAGGAGAAGAAATGAATGTGCCACAAGGGCACCTCTAAATGCACTTTATGCGCTTAAAGGTACCACCCCTCAAAGGGGTGAAGGAAAAACTTATTTAGTTTCTGCCCAGTACTCACGAACAAGGTTTGTTGTTTCGACAGGAAGTGGGATATAGCCCAATTTTGTTGCCGCTGCATCACCGTTTTTGAATGCATAGTCAAAGAATTTGATAACTTCTGCGTTAACTTCTGTTTTTTCTTTCGGTAAAAGAATATAGGTTGCCGCTACGATCGGGTAAGCAGTATCACCTTTTTGAGATACCAATGAACCGTAGAAATCTTCTGATTTTTTCCAAGAAGCTTGTTTAACTGCTGACATAAAGTTTGCTTTTGTCGCTGTTACCCATTTGCCGCTCGCTGTTTGCAATGTTGCCGCTGAAAGATTGTTTTTCTCTTTATAGGCGTTTTCAATGTATCCGATAGAGTAAGGAGTTTGTTTAATGAGGTTAGTTACACCTTCGTTTCCTTTTCCGCCGACACCGGTTGCCCAGCCGATTGCTTTACCAACACCGAATTTGCTTTTCCAGTTTTTAGATGAATCACTCAAGAAATCAGTAAATACATACGTTGTTCCTGATCCGTCTGAACGGTGAGCAACAATGATTTTTTCAGCCGGGAGGTTGATACCTGCATTGTCCGCAGCGATAGCAGGATCATTCCACATTGTAATTTTTCCGGCAAAGATGTCTGCTACAACAGAGTTTTTAAGTTTAAGTTTTTCATCGGCAACACCCGGAAGGTTGTGGGCTACAACGATAGAACCGATTACCGCAGGAAACTGAGTCAATTTTGCTTTAGCAAGCTCTTTTGATGTCATTGGAGCATCTGTTGCACCGAAATCGACAACACGTTCAGTGATTTGTTTGATACCGCCGCCTGAACCGATTGCTTGGTAGTTGACACGAGTTTTAGTCGCTTTTTGGTAGTTGTATGCCCAGTCATAATAACATGGAGCTGGGAAGGTCGCACCTGCACCGCTGATTTTATCGGCTGCGATCATCGAAGTTGCCGCGATTGCCGCGATAACCAAACCTTTTGTAGCATTTCTTAGCATAATGGAATCCTTTGGAATTTTGATGGCGTCATTGTAGAATGTTCGGGTAACGAAACGATTACAATGAATACGCATCTTTTGTAATCTCATGGTTATAAACTAACGTTATAATGATGTATTATTATTTAACCAAAGGCACACTAATGCTACCACGCTATGAAAACAAACTGAATGAAATCCGCGGAATGATTTCACTAATGCTCTCTCAAATCATTCTAGCCAGCGAAGAAACACTCGAAGCATTCGAAACTGATAATACCGATTTGTACGAAACTTCACGCACCCATATCAAAAACCTCCAAGCGGATGCAAACAAGATTGATAATGAAATTATCAAAACTTTTGCTCTTTTCGGTCCGGAAGCCGATGAATTACGACTGTTAGTCGCCTACCTGAAAATGACGAACGAAATCGATCGTATCGGCGACGGCCTCAAAAAATACAGCAAACGTCTTTATGAACACTGCATGGGCGGATGTGACATGTCTGTTTTGACCAATGCCATCATTCAGCTGCACAAAACGACGATCAATGCGTTACAATACATCATTGAATGTTTGAATAATATTGATATGTGTGATGCGGATGATGTCTACCGCAAGGTTATGGTCGAAGAGTCTAAAAACGATGATCTCTTTTCTATTATGGAAAAAGAGCTTCTGACACTTATCATAAACGCCAATGAACTCTCCGTCGAATATGTCAAAGTTTTGGGAACCCTTCGCAAACTTGAACGTATCGGTGACCGTACGGTTAATATTGCTTCGCTGATGCTTTATGCACAAAAAGGCGGCGAACTGAATTTACACAACTAGGCCGTATCAAAATTTAGAATTACAAAAAAGGAATCATGCGTGGATACGTTGATACTGATTGTCGAAGATGAACAAGATATTTTGGAACTCATGGAGTATCACCTTGGGCGTGAAGGTTTTGAGACGATCGGCTTTCTAAATACCAAGCATGTCGTCGATGCCCTGGAAGAAGAACGTGTTGATCTGATTCTAATGGATCGGAATCTGCCCGGTGCCGAGGGTAGTGAGTTTGTCGAATCACTCCGCAAACGGGGGATTCAAACCCCTGTAATATTCGTCAGTGCTAAGCAAAAAGATGAAGAGATCGAGCAGGGTTTTGAGCGGGGAGGAGATGATTACATCACCAAGCCTTTCAGTATGAAAGAGCTTATTTTACGGGTCAAAGCAGTCCTTCGACGTACGAAAAAACTCTCCAGCGAAGGCAACGTAACCTACCGCGATATTTCTCTAAATCTTGCCGCACGAACGGTCCATATCGAAGGTAAGCCGGTCGAACTCACCAAACTCGAATTTGATCTGCTGCATGCGCTGATCGTCAATGAGAACGTTGTCCTCGAACGTGACTATCTCCTCGAAAATGTATGGGGGAGTGATGAAGTATATCAAGACCGAACCGTCAATGTTGCCATCAACCGCCTCAAAGAAAAAATTGATCCGGATAAAAGCAAAGAATACATAAAAACGGTGCGGGGAGTCGGATACACACTGTGCTAAGGATCCATCAACTCTTTTTCCTAAATGTTTTAGGACTCTTTTTCGCCGCTCTTGTGGTCGCTTCGCTTATTAGCTTTTTCACTCTCAAATCGATGATCATCCAAGAAAGTGAAAATCGGCTTATTGAAGATATAAGCCTCTTGGAACCTTTGCTCGTCACCACGGATAATTATGACCGATTTGCGGCAGAAGTAGCCGGAAAAACCTTTCTGAGGGTAACGATTATCGCTGAAAACGGGGAAGTGATCGCCGAAAGTGATGCCGATAAGACAACGATGGAAAATCATTCCGGCCGTATTGAAGTGATGCACGCTATGACGGAGCCTTATGGGGTTGCTACCCGTTATTCGAATACCGTCAAAACCGACTTTATCTATGTCGCCCACAAAATAATTACTCCTGAGAAAATATTTTACATCCGCCTTGCCATGGGTTTGGAAAGCGTGATGGACCATTTTTACGGATTATGGCTCAAAATGGTGGGTGGATTTAGTATTTTAGTCATCATAGCCCTCATGATTGCCTATAACATCTCGAAAAAAGCCCGTTATGATATTCTTCAGATCACCCACTTTTTAGATCAGGTATCGGCTAAAAACTACCATGCGGTCCTTAAACCGGAATACTTCCGTGAGTTTTTACAAATCTCGATACTTCTTAAAAATTTGGTTAAAAAACTCCATAACCGCGACAAACAAAAACGCAAACACACCGCCAAACTCCGACTCATCAACAAACAGCAAAACGATATCCTTTCCGCCATCAGTCACGAATTTAAAAACCCGATTGCCGCGATCATGGGATACGCTGAAACACTCCATGACGATCTCGGTCTTGACCCGAAGATCCGTGAAAAATTCTTAGCCAAAATTCTCTCCAATACCCATCGCGTTACCTTGATGCTGGACCGTCTGGCCCTCTCGGTAAAACTTGAGAACAATGATCTTTCCATTAAGCCTTCTTTCTTTGATCTGTCCGAGATATGTACCGAATCCATTGCGATTTTACAGGTCAAATATCCGACGCGTGTTATCCGCTACAACGGTCTCTCCAAAATGGTCTATGCCGATAAAACGATGATCGAGCTCATCATCACCAATCTCGTCGATAATGCGCTCAAATACTCCGAAGAAGAGGTGACGGTCACCCTAACACCAAACTCACTTCGCGTTAGTGATAAAGGGATCGGTATCGCCCCTAATGAACTCGACAAGATCACCTCTAAATTTTATCGGGTTCAAAAAAACCGCTGGGACAATTCTATGGGTCTTGGGCTCTCTATTGTGAGCTATATCCTTAAACTGCATGATTCCACTCTCCAGATAGAGAGTACTCTGGGGGTCGGATCGACGTTTAGTTTCTCACTCGAAAACTTCATCCAGAAAAACAAAACAACGAAATGACAATTACACTTTCCTCTGCGCTGGTACAACTTTTCAAACACCTTTCAGAACATGGAATCAAACCGATTTTGGTCGGAGGATTCGTCCGTGATACTTTCACCGGACACCCTACCCACGACTTGGATATAGAACTCTATGGCGTAACATCGATAGAATCCCTCGAAACCCTCCTCCGCCCTTTCGGAAAGCTCAACCTCGTCGGCAAAAGCTTCGGTGTCCTAAAACTCTCCTATGGAGGATACTCGATCGATTTTTCCCCGCCGCGCAGTGAATCCAAGTCAGGTTTCGGGCATAAAGGGTTCGAGATGGAGTGGTTTAGCGAACTCGATTTTACCACCGCTGCACGCCGCCGTGACTTCACGATCAATGCCATCGGCTATGATCCTCTCACCGATACACTCTTAGATCCGTTCAACGGCTGTGAGGATTTAAAACATCAACGTCTGCGGTGTGTCGATCCTGAGACCTTTATCGATGATCCTCTGAGAGTTTTGCGTGCAGTGCAGTTTGCCGCCCGATATGAGCTAACATGCGATCATCAGCTGTTAGACCTTTGTCACAATATGATTGCGAAAGGTGCTCTAGACGAACTTCCCAAAGAACGGATTTTCGAGGAGCTTAAAAAACTGCTGCTTCTAAGTGCTCATCCTTCTATAGGAATGAAACTGCTGCGGGAGATGGGAGGTCTTTCTTTTTTTTCACCGCTTGAAAAGCTCGAATTGACCCCTCAGGATACTGCGTCTCATCCCGAAGGTTCTGTATGGATACACACGCTGATGACGCTTGATGTGATGGCATCGATGCGACAAGGCGAGAACCGGGCCGATATGGCACTGATGCTGGCAGCGTTGCTGCACGATATCGGCAAACCCGATACGACAATCGATCCGGATGGTATGCTCAATGCCCCGAAACATGCCGAAGAAGGGGTTGAAATTGCCCAGAAATGGCTGGATCGTATTACCGAAGACAAAGCCCTTATCAGCCGTGTCTTGCCTCTGATCCGTTATCACGGATGGCCGAGAAAACTCTACCGCGCTCAGGCAAATGAGAGTGAAATACTTCGACTTAGCACCCTAGTAAATATCCATGATTTAATTATTTTAGCAGAAGCCGATTTTTTTGGACGGGACTTTAACACTCCTAAACCGGAACATTTTGAAGCAGGCGAATGGCTTTACGAACGTGCAAATGCTTTGGGAGTTTTGCACCATCCGCCTGCGCCTCTAGTGATGGGACGTGATCTTATAAAACTCGGATTAAAACCCTCAGTCGAGTTTAAATCGATATTGGAAGCCGCATTCGAAGCGCAATTAAATCAAGAATTTTTCACCCATGAAGAGGCGATACAGTGGGTCGTAACGAACTTGTAACGATCTTATACTATAATTGCCTATATTTTTTAAGCAAGGCTTGGCATGATTGATAAAATCTTCCTAAACATGACCCGCACCAGTGCACTGCTGATTTTATTCATCGTCGCATGGATTTTTGTGGTTCTATTTAATCAGTCGACTGAAGCTATGCAGACGTTTGGACTTGATTTCATCACGAAAGATGAATGGGCTCCCAATCTCGATAAATTTGGGGCTTATGCGGCGATTTTCGGTTCTGTCGCTTCCACTTTCCTGGCGATGCTTTTCGCTATTCCTATCGCTATCGGCGTTGCGATCTTCCTCAGTGAAATCGCACATGACAAGATCAAAGGGTTCTTCGGTGTCAGCGTCGAGCTCCTCGCGGCTATCCCTTCGGTCATTTACGGAATGTGGGGACTTTTCTTTTTTGTCCCTATTTTACGTGATATTTTCGGCGGCATGGGAATCGGATTGCTCGCGGCAGGGATCGTTTTATCCATTATGATTTTACCGTTTATGGCGGCCGTTACCCGTGATGCGATGAATACTACTCCGGATATTCTGAAAGAGTCTGCCTATGCACTCGGAGGAACACAGTGGGACGTTATCAAAGACGTTATTATCCCTTATGCTAAAGCGGGGATCATCGGTTCGCTTATTCTTGCGTTGGGCCGGGCAATCGGTGAAACGATGGCCGTTACCTTTGTCATGGGGAATGTTCACCATACTCCAAAAAGTATTATGGATCCGACGACCTCGATCCCGGTCACTCTTGCCAACGAATTTACCGAAGCGGACAGTTCACTCTATTTCTCTAGCCTTTTCGGGTTGGCTTTGACATTGCTCATTATGAGCTTCGTTGTTATCGCCGTCGCAAAGTTTTACTTTTTACGTAAAGTGAGGAAAGGACAATGACCGCAACCCAAAAACGGATTATTATCAATAAAATCGCGTTAACCTTTTCAACACTCAGCGCCATCGTCGCCTTGGCCTTCTTGTTTTGGATTTTAAGTATTTTGGTCATGAAAGGGCTTGATGCCCTCAGTTGGAATATCTTCATCTACGAAGGTGCCCCTCCGGGATACGAAGACAGCGGTCTAAGACATGCCCTTGTCGGACAGCTCATCCTTGTCGGATTGGCGACCGTTATCGGTGTTCCTCTGGGAATTATGGCGGGAACGTATTTGAGCGAGTACGGTAAAAACTCCCGACTTGCCCATGCTATCCGAGACATCTCCGATATCATGATGTCTGCACCCTCAATCGTTATCGGTGCATTCGTATACGCTGTTGTCGTTATGCCGATGGGTCACTTTAGTGCATGGGCCGGTGCAATCGCGCTGGCTATTATGATGATTCCGATCATTTTACGCACAACCGACGATATGCTTCAGCTTGTCCCGGGTACACTTCGTGAAGCGGCATTTGCCCTCGGTGCTCCGAAATACAAAGTGATACTCGATGTCGTTTATCGCGGTGCAAAAGCGGGGATTTTAACCGGTGTCCTGCTCGGTATTGCCCGTGTTGCGGGAGAGACGGCTCCGCTGCTCTTTACCTCGTTTAACGATAACTTTTTTACCACCGATCTCAATGCGGCGATGCCTTCACTGACGGTAACAATGTTCAACTATGCGATCAGTCCGTATGATGACTGGCAAAAACTGGGATGGGCAGCGGCCTTTATCCTCTCTATGTTTATCTTGGGTCTCAATATTGTGGGACGACTAATTTTATTCGCCGGCAAAAGGAAATAACTATGGCAAGCATTATCGATATTAAAGAAGATTGCGCACTCCACGTCCGCAATTTTGAGTTCACCTATAAAGGTGCACCCGCTCCGAGTCTCAAAAAAGTTTCGATGCCGATTGCCAAACATTCCGTTACAGCGCTTATCGGACCATCCGGTTGTGGTAAAACAACTTTATTGCGTTCATTCAACCGTATGCATGACCTCTATCCCGGAAATACCTATAAGGGTGAAATCGAGTTCGAAGGACGCAATATTCTCGAAGCCAAAGAAGATTTGATCCTTTTGCGCAGTAAAATCGGGATGATTTTCCAAAAACCGACTGCGTTCCCGATGTCTATTTTTGATAACGTTGCGTATGGTATGCGTCTTCAGGGGATCAAAAATAAAACCGAGCTAAACGACCGTGTCGAAAAAGCGCTCAAAGATGCGGCAATCTGGAAAGAAGTCAGCGACCGTCTTAAAAATGACGCAAACGGCCTCTCAGGCGGTCAGCAGCAGCGTTTGTGTATCGCCCGCGCCATTGCGGTAGAACCTGAAGTATTGCTCTTCGATGAACCGACATCCGCACTCGATCCGATCTCGACTCAGGGAATCGAAAAACTGGTCATCGAACTCAAAGAGCGCGTCAGTATTATTATCGTTACCCACAATATGCAGCAAGCAGCACGGGTCAGTGATTATACAGGGTTCATGTATCTCGGTGAGCTTATTGAGTTGGGACATACCGAAGAACTCTTCGTTACCCCGAAAGAAAAATTGACGCAGGAATACATTACCGGAAAATTTGGTTGATACAACATTTTTATCTTTATTCTGCATTTTTTTATGCTATTATTAAAAAATGAGAAAAAAATAGTATATTGAATAAAGGAGGGAAAAGGATGCTAAAAGATGAGCTCTTATTCGCTCCCGAAGAAAAAGAGGAATTATCCGAAGCACCTTGGACTGTATTGATCGTAGATGATGATACCGAAGTCCACTCCTTTACAAAATTAGCCCTTCATGATTTTATTTATGAACGCAGACACATTCAATTTATCTCGGCCTACAGTGCAAATGAAGCGGCTGAAATTCTCAAACGAAACGATGATATTGCAGTCATCTTGCTCGATGTCGTTATGGAAACAGAAACGGCCGGGCTTGATCTTGTCGAAACTATCCGATATCACTTTAATAATACTGCCGTACGAATCATTATCCGAACAGGACAGCCGGGTGTAGCTCCGGAACGCTACGTCATCGATCATTACGATATTAATGATTATAAAGAAAAAACCGAGCTCACGACTGACCGCCTTTATACCACCATTCGAAGCGCACTTTCCCAATACAAACAAATCATTGAACTCCTCAATAAAAAAAATGAGATTTATAACACTCTCATAACCGACAGTCTGACCGGTCTTGGAAATCGGGTCAAACTTAACTACGATCTCGATACTGAAGAACCGATGTCGTTGATTTTACTGAATATCGATTCCTTCAGCATGATTAACGATGTATATGGATTTGACGTAGGGGATCAGATGTTGCTCCAATTTGGCAATATCATACGTGATATCTCCTGCCAAATGTGTACCGTTTATCGTCTTGAGGCAGATATATTTGCCATATTAGCCTGTCTCAAAGGAGTTCAGGACGTCCAAAAAGAAGTTCTTCGCATTCAAAACAGTATCAGCAAAAATTCTTTTCTCATCAATGGTATCGAACACCGCATTAATGTCACCATCGGTGTTGTTGAACACGACATGGGAAATATGATCCAAAAGGCCGAAATTGCTCTGCGTGAAGCACGAAAAAAGAGCCGCAATCGCGTGCAAGTTTATTCAGATAATCTGGGTGTTATTACGCAAATCAAAGAAAATACCAAATGGACCAAATGGCTCAAAGATGCCCTCGATAACAATAAACTGCTTGCCTATTATCAGCCCATCGTGGATTGTAAAAGCGGTGAAATAGTCAAATATGAAACCCTTGTGCGGCTTGAACATGACGGTACCGTCTATACTCCGTATCTCTTTTTAGGAACAGCTCGCTATGCAGGATTGCTTTACCAGATAACCCAGAGGATGTTTGAGAAAGCATGTGCCAAATTTGCCGACAATGATTTCGGCTTCACGATCAATATTACCGATCAGGATCTTATCGAAGAAAATTTTGTCAATTTTATTGAACAAACACGTACCCGTTATGGAATCAAGCCCGATCGGATCTATTTTGAAATTCTGGAAGATAGCAGCATATTAACCAATCCGATTGCCGAAAAACATCTCAATGAACTCACCTCGATAGGATATCATCTATGTCTGGATGATTTTGGGGTCCAGTGTTCGAACTTCGCCCAGCTCGGTAACCTCGATCTCGACATTGTTAAAATTGACGGGGTCTACATCAAAGATATCGATGTCAATAAAAAGTCCCAAACCATTACCGAATCTATTCTCTTTTTTACCAATAAAATTGGGGTCAAAACCGTTGCGGAATTTGTCCACAGCGCTCAAGTATACGAGATCGTCAAATCAATGGGAATTGATTATGCCCAAGGGTATTTTTTAGGCGAACCCAAACCAGATTTGGTTCAATGAAAGCGCGCAAAGCTTTTACTGCCGTTTTTTTCTCTCTTTTCTGTGCTGTTTCGTTGCTAGCCGTCTCAGAAGAAAGCATCAAAGCGGCCTATTTGGAACGCTTTACCATGTTTATCCAATGGCCGGAACCGATTGAATCGTATACCGTCTGCATCTACAATGACAATCTATTTGCCAAATCTCTTCAAAAGAGCTATTCATCCCGCCTCTTCAACAATCGTCCCCTCAAGGTTATCTCACTCAATGTCGGGGATCCGTTAAACGAAATGATGAAATGCAATATCCTCTATTTTCGAGGATCAAAGCCCAATCAAAATGAAAACGTACTGAGTTTGTTACGAAAAAACAATGTTTTGCTCATCAGTGATGATGACAGAGATACCAGACAGGGGGGAATGATCGGTTTTTATTTGGAAAACAATATGTTTCGGTTTGTGATCAATCAGCGCAATCTTGAAAATGCCCGCTTAAATGCCAGTTACAAACTTCTCAACTTTGCTACCGTTATTGAACCCACCGGGAGTCAAAATGCGTCTAAATAGCCACTCTATAACCTCACAAATGGTTCTTTCTTTAGTCGGAAGCGGCCTATTTATTGTTATTTTTGCGACATCGTTCCAGATTTGGTACAGTACTGATCATGAAAAGCAGGTATTTATCCATGAAAGTAAATTGGAAGCTGATCTGGTGGTTGACTTAATCACGGCACCGTTGGCATTTTTCGATATTCAAGGTATTAAAACCAACATGCGTCGTCTGCAGAGTAACAAAAATATTCTTTTGGCTATTGTCTACTCTCCCGATAAAAAGCCTCTAGCCTTTTTTAATCCCTCTAACCGTACATTTCCCTCTCGTATCTTTCCTCTGGGAACACGGTATGAAAATTCGGGTTGGATCCCCTGGGAACTCGGAAATTTAAAAACTACTCTAGAAATTAAACAAAACGGGCAACTTCTAGGCTACCTTTATATTGAAAAAACTACGGATCGCATTACTACATTTATTTTAGATATGTTAAAAATTGTCTCAATTTTTTCTATTGGATTGATATTTTTTGTCTATATAATGTCACGATTACTCAGTAAAAAGATCCTTCAACCGATTCTTACCCTAACAGATGCCGCCAAAAAGGTAGCGGAAAATAGCGACTACTCACTGCGTGTAACCCATACCAAAAACGATGAAATCGCTTATTTATACAATGCCTTTAACCATCTCTTAAGTGATACCGAATCATTAACAACCCATTTGGAAGCCCGTGTGGCATCACGGACACAGGAGCTCCAAGACTCCCTTGAATCTTTGAAAAAAACGCAGGTGCAGCTGGTACAGTCTGAAAAAATGGCCGCACTCGGAAATCTGGTCAGCGGTGTAGCCCATGAGGTCAATACTCCCCTAGGCAACGCGATTACCGGCGGATCCATTATCGTCAGGGAAACGCAACAGCTTCTTCGACAAATGGAAGAAGGGACCCTCAAAAAATCCTCCATGGAACAAAAGCTCGGTATATTGAACGAAACAGCCCAATTGCTTCTTAAAAGTATTAATCAGGCGGCTAATTTGATTCGCAGCTTTAAACGTATATCCGTCGATCAGAGTGTAGAAGACAAACAAGATTTCAACCTTTACGAGTACCTTGAGGAGATTCTGCTCACCTTCCATAACCAACTTAAAAAAATTCCGGTCAGGGTAGAGCTACAAGGGGATCATGATCTCATCATCAGATCTTATCCCGGCGTATTTGCCCAAATCATCAGCAATTTTATTCAAAACTCATTATTGCACGGTTTTAATGCCGCTACGCCGGATGCGACAATCACAATCCGATTCAAAGTAAACGATAAGAATCTTATTTTATCGTATGCCGATAATGGTGTCGGGATGGAAGAACACATCAAAAAAGTCGCGTTCGAACCATTTACAACTACGAAACGCAATGCAGGGGGGACAGGATTGGGATTGAATATTGTTTACAATCTTATTACCCAAAAACTTTCTGGAGAAATTGCCCTTGACTCCGAGCTTCAAAAAGGGATAGAACTTACCATCACCCTCCCTCTTGAGTTGCCGACACACAAGGATGAGTCAATTTCTTAAATATATTTTATGTTAACAGTGTTATTATTGTATTAAATAATAGAGAAAGGTTGCTCATGAGAAATATTTTCTTTCTTACAGCTATTTCCTGTGTACTTCTCCAAGCGGATGAATCATCGGAATTGACGCCTCTTTCACTCGAAGATATCTTCAACATTGAGGTCACGAGCACCTCGCGGCGCAGCGAAAGCCAGCATTTGGCGCCCGGTATCATTACCGTTATAACCTCTCAGGAAATTCACCAGTACGGCGCAAGAAACCTGCGTGACGTTATCGACCGTCTCGTCGGAATGCAGGTGTTGAGTTCACACCAGCGCCCGCATAACAAAACCTCAATACGGGCAATGAACGGTGCCCATCAAGAGGGATGGGAAGTGGTTTTGCTCAACGGCCGTCCGATACATGACGGGACAGACGGTGGATTCAATTTTGATATTTATCTCGGATTCCCGCTGGAAATGATTGATCACATTGAAGTGATACGAGGTCCAGGATCCGTTATATACGGAACCAATGCGATGGCCGGTGTCATTAACATCATTACCAAAAACGGACACAAATCGATCAATGAAACTCAAGTCGACATCAGCGCAGGAAGTTTTAACCGCCGACAGCTCCAACTTTCAACATTGACAGCCGGAACCGATTACAGCCTGAACGTCGGACTCAACGCTATCCGTGCCAGCGGTGATAGCGTAAGCGGCGTTGTCGACAAAGATAACATTGCCGGAACATACGATACAGGTGAAAACAGCGATAACCTTGTGATTAACGGTCAATACAAAGGGTTTTCCCTCAATGCGATGGTGATGAACAATAATGAAGACAGCGGCGGCTCTTCATTTCAGCTCCCTTCCTCCCCGATGAAAAAGAAAAGAAACTATCTCGATATCGGTTATCTCTACGATATTACATACGGATGGGATGTCTCTTTAAACTATACCGTTAATTTAGGAGAATTCGACTGGCAGATCAGTGAAGCGGGTGGACGCAACCACTATAAAGATCGCTACGACATGACAGAGGTAATTGTACGCGGCAATGTCGCTACCGATCTAAATCTCCTTTTCGGCGCCAATACGTCGACATACAAAACGGAATTCACAAAAGGATTTACCGCTTCAAGCATGAGCAATAAAAGCGCCTATACCCAAATGGACTACATGATCTCCCCGAAACAAAAAATTATTGCGGGGATCCAGTTAAACAAACCGGAAGAGACACAAACGGACTACTCCTCACGGGCCGGATTTATTCAAGGATTTGGCGATAACTGGTGGCTCAAACTTCTCTACAGCGAAGCCTATCGCTCACCGAATCTTCAAGAAGCCAAAATCGATGCGGCGACCCTGAAAGGAAACCCTTTACTTGATCCGGAAAAAGTGGCGACTTATGATGCTCAGCTTATTTATCAAACATCCAAACAGTACTTTGCGATAGCTCTGTACGATTCAATGCTCGAGAATTTAATTGTGAGAGTCTCAGGTACCCCAACAACCTTTACTAATCAAGGATATGTCCGTTTTCAAGGATTAGAGATCGAAGGACGTGTAGAGGTTAATGAGTATATCAGCGTTCTCGGCAATTTCAGCTATCAGGTGAACAAAACGAACAGCGGCGTGAAAGACAGCACATTTGCCCCCAACATGATGGCCAAAATCGGTGCTTCCTATCAGGGGATAAATGGAATGAATATCGGTATTTTTAACAGTTATATAGGAGAATCGACCGATTTAACACAAACCAATAGCGCACCTCTGCGTAATCCAAAAGCAGATGCCTACAATCTTTTAACTGCCAATATTTCAATTGATACGGCGAAAATGTGGGGAGTTGGCAAGAACGGTCACTCTTTATTATCTCTCTATCTTGATAATATCTTAAATGAAAGCGTCTATACCCCTAATCTCAATTACACAAACGGAAGCAATACCATTCCTCATCACTGGGGAAGCAGTGCCAACCTCACTTACACCTACAAATTTTAGATCGTAAATTTAGATTTAATATTGATCCCGCAGTTAGCGGGATACTTGATTCTTTTCACTGTCAATTTCAATCACCGTGTGAACGTTTCCGCGCGGATAAAAATCAGCAACCACTTTTAAGCGTCTTGGAGCGATTTTATCTTCAAATAGGCTATAGATCTCATTGGCACTGTTTTCGTGCGAAATATGGCGGTTTCTGAACGAATTAATGTATAGTTTGATTGCTTTGAGTTCGGCGACCCATTTGTCCGGTGTATATTCAATCGTAATCGTTGCAAAATCGGGATATCCGCTGCGGGGACACAAACAGGTGAACTCCGGCAATGTCACTTTAATCACATAATCACGCTCATGCGCATTAGGCCATATTTCAAAATCTTTTTCAATATCAAAATTTTCGACGATTTGTTCTCCGTATTTCATCTGTTTCCTTTTTTATAATTGTTCAATCGTTAAAATTTTACCCAGATAATTTCCCTGCCGATAGTTAATCTTTAACGATTGAGCAAGATTATCCGTATATTCATCTTCGATCATTGTTAACCACGTTTTAGCACCGCATAAATGTGCACTTAAGTTAAGTCCCTGCACTATATTTTGATATCCTCTTTCTTTGATGTGACGCGTATAGAGTGAATCAAATCGAACAAGATCCACTTCGATCTCTTTAAGATACAAAAGCGTTGTATGATACCCTCCCAAGCGATCCAAAGCAATTTTGTACCCTGCTTTGCGATAATGGGCAATTTGATGGGCAAAACGTTCCAATTGGTGACAATACTCTTTCTCTTCAAACATCAAAATTATTTTATAACGGGCCAACGGATATCGTTCGAACAGTGTTAATGCATGCTCAAAAAAATGAGGATTACGTAACGTGACCGATGAGATCGTTACCACAAATTTTCGATCCCTTTCATCGCATAAGGCACCGATTTTTTCCAATACATCGCTCTCTAAAATACGCATTTTATTAAGTCTGTTCAAAACCGGAATATAGCGGCTTTGATGAATAAAACGCCCTTCGGAGTCGATCAGTTTGACCGTAGTATCATAAACCGGATATTCATCACAGCATACAGGCCAAAATCCAATCGAAAAATTTCCTTTTTCCAACGCTTCGAGAATTTCTTTTTCAAGCTCGTTAATTGTATAAAAATCTTCTTTTTCCGAACTGATCCGGTCATGATGAAATTCATACAAACGACTTACTAATAAATCCATGTCATCTGAAAGCCGAGAATCGAGCATAACGGCTTCTAGCCGTATTTCCATCTCGTTATTCACATAATTTTGATATTTGCTCAAAAAAAGTTCAATAAGAGATTGGTACTGTTCTTTTTCACCCGGTAAAAAAAGTAAAAAATCTCCGCCTTTGTATCGACTGACCGGCAATTTTTCGATTTTTTTATCCCGAAAAAATGAATCAAGCAAGATCACCGTACTCTGTAAAGCATTATCACCGTTTTTGACCCCGTAGCGTTCATTGATCGACCATAAATTTTCTACACTGATCAATACGAGCGTTTGCGTCTTTTTAGAAAGCGCTTTTTTGCACAATCGAAAAAAATATTCCGGTGTAAACGTATGCGTTGTTGTATCGGTGATATTTTCTTGGGTGCTCTGATAAATAAGATAAAAAATAAAATAAACCATTATCGCCAGCAGCGAAATGGACAATATAATCAGGGAAGAGAAGGTCGTATAAGATCGCGTGAAAAGGGCAGAAAGAGTGACCGAGCTTAGAAAAAAGATCGGCAACCCCATTCGTAATGCTAGCGCAAAACGGTGTTCCCTCTCTTTTTCTTCAGTATAGGTCATTAAATATCTAGATGCTTGACGTCTTTGGCGTGCGTTTCAATGTAGTTACGACGCGGTTCGACATCATCACCCATAAAGAGATTAAATGAATCGCCGGCAGATTCGGAATCTTCTATCGTAATACGCAACAATACACGGTTTTCCGGAGTCATAGTTGTTTCCCAAAGCTGTTCAGGATTCATTTCCCCAAGACCTTTATAGCGCTGAATATAAGAACCTTTCTTCGCATAATCGGTGATCTGGGTAAGCAACTCTAACAAATCGCCCTCAAGAGGCAAATTCCAATCCTGGATTTTTTGAAAGATGTAATTTGCTTCCGCAAAATGCGGTGATGCAAACAATTCATCATTCACATGAAGTTCTTCAAGACCCTCTTTGGTTTGAACAAAAAGGTGCATATCTTCATCACTGATACTTTTGCTGAGGATATTGTTTCCTTTAGCCGTTAAGAACGCTTCGACCTTAGAATATAACTCAGTCAGAGGCAATCCGATCAAATCCGGATTTTCGATGAAATAACGGATCAATTCAACCAAAGCATAACGACGCTCCAGTGCATCAAGGGTACTGCGGTAATGATCAACCATTTTGAAAAATGAGACAAGATCATTTACACCGATATTAAGATGTTCTGCTTCTAATGCTTCGATCCCATTTTCGATCAAAAAGGCATTCATTACGCGATCGTCTTTAAAATAGATCTCTTTTTTCCCTTTTTTATATCGGAACAATGGAGGCTGTGCGAGATAAAGATAGCCGTTTTCAACAATTTTCGGAAGATATCGGAAAAAGAAGGTTAACAAAAGGGTTTGAATATGGCTTCCGTCGACGTCAGCATCGGTCATGATGATAATCTTGTGATAACGAAGTTTATCTTCATTGAACTCTTCACCGATTCCGCAACCCAAAGCAGTGATCATATTGGTGATCTCTTCACTTTTCAGGATTTTGTCCAAACGGGCTTTTTCTACGTTGAGAATTTTACCTTTAAGAGGCAAAATCGCTTGGAAAACACGGTCACGCCCTTGTTTAGCCGAACCGCCCGCAGAATCCCCTTCCACCAGGTAAAGTTCGCTGATACTCGGGTCTTTGCTCTGACAATCGGCAAGTTTTCCCGGAAGTGTCCCGACCGTCATTGCATCTTTACGACGGGTCAATTCACGAGCTTTTTTCGCTGCTTCACGTCCGCGTGCCGCCATAAGGGCTTTTTGGATGATCGCTTTTGCCTGAATCGGGTTTTCTTCGAAGTATTTGGTCAATTTTTCATAGGTGACTTTTTGTACTAACGGCCGAACATAGGTATTTCCAAGTTTTCCCTTGGTTTGTCCCTCAAATTGTGGTTCCGGTACACGAACCGATACAACACAAATAAGACCTTCAGAAACATCTTCACCGGATAAAGGGATATCTTTCTCTTTGGCATTACCGTTTTGTTTGTTGTAGTTTGAAATAACACGGGTAAGTCCTGCACGGAAACCGGCTTCGTGTGTACCGCCGTTTGGAGTATTGATATTGTTGACGAAGGTAAACATTTTTTCGTCGTAACTGTCGTTATACATCAAAGCGATATCCATCTCGATATCTTCGATTTTTTCGCTGAATGCAAATGGAGACGCAACTACCGTTTTTTTGTTTACATCAGTAACAAATTGGCTGATTCCGCCTTCGAAATGATAGCTATTGCTTGCCCCGTTGCGGTCATCTTTAAAAACGATCGTAATACGAGGATTGAGGTATGCAAGTTCACGGAATCGTTTTGCCAAATAATCATAATCAAACGTGATTGTTTCTGTAAAAATAGAAGGATCGGGAGCAAACTCGATCATTGTCCCTTTTTTACGGGTTGTACCGACTACGGCAAGCGGTTCTTGAGGAATACCGCATTTAAAATCCTGTTCAAAAATTTGACCTTCACGAAAAATGGTCATTTTTAAATCACTGCTCAGTGCATTAACAACCGATACCCCTACCCCGTGCAAACCGCCGGAAACTTTATAGGTATCTTTATCAAATTTACCGCCGGCATGAAGAACGGTTAATACAACCGTAGCTGCAGATATACCTTCTCCCGGGTGGATATCGGTCGGAATACCCCGTCCGTTATCGCTTACAATGGCTGTTCCGTTTTTTGTCAACGTTACATTTATGGTGTCACAATGTCCGGCCATCGCTTCATCAATCGAGTTATCAACAACTTCATAAATTAGATGGTGTAGTCCGCGATGACCCGTATCACCGATATACATACCGGGTCGTTTTCGAACTGCTTCGAGCCCTTTAAGGACTTTAATATTGCTGGCACCGTAATTTTGTTCCATAATTGCTCCCGCGATAGCGTGTTAAATGGCTTTATTTTACCTGATATAAACTAAAAAGAAGGTTTTTTTTGCAATTGAGAAGTATAAATAATAGTGTTGATGAAAAGTAAAACTTGTTTCACGTGGATTTTTAGAGAAAGAAAATTAGCAATTTAACTAAAGGAAAATATCCCTTTAGAATTAAATTAAATGACTATCGGCATTACGATGGTTTTAAAATTTTGATCTTTTAAGACGAAAGGCTGATTGGATTCATTGGCTTCAAGAATAAATTCACTTCCTTGAACTTGACCTAGAAAATCTAAAATATATCGGCTGTTGATTGCTAAAATAAACGGAGTATCAAAACCGTTTTCAATTTCTACTGCCGTTTTTGCTTCGATATTATCATCGCTTAAGCTTTCAAACAAAATCGCGTCTTGCTGAAAAGTAAGTTTGAGATCATTGGAAATGGTCGTTATCTGCTTGATAGCGGTAATAATAGCACTTTTAGGCAAGGTAATAGTACGATGAGCTTCTTTTGGAATAATTCGGCTGTAATCAGGGAATTTACCGTTAATAAGCTTGGTATAAAAAAGAGAGTCTTCGGATTTGATAATGAGATGGGTGTTATCGTAATAAATTTCGATGTTTTCCGAAAAAAGTTTTTGAATTTCAATGATTGCTTTTTTAGGGACAATAATAGAAAGTTCAGCATCATTTTGACTGTCGATATGAACTAAAGCCAAACGGCGAGTATCGGTTGCGACAACATTGATCTGATTTGATTTGATATCGATCAAGGCACCGTTTAATTCGAATTTTGGATTATTGGTATCGGCAGCAGGAGTGATTTTTTTCAGTGATTCAATCAATACGTGTGAATTGATCATAATTTTAGGTTTTCCATCGGTTGTAGGAAAAGTAGGGAATTCTGTGCTTTTATAAGTAGGAAGTTTAAAATTAGAACGTTTTTGGCGAATATGAAGAGTATCTTTATCAAGATTGAGTTCAATCTCTTCATCTTTGAGAATGCGGATTATATCAAGGAGCTTTTTACCGTTAGCAGTTAGTGAACCCGGTTCTTCAACGTTGACGGAATTGGTTTGTATAACAAGTCCAATTTCATAATCAGTAGCTTTTGCATAGAGAGTTCTTCCGTCAGTGGAGAGCAAAATATGAGAAGTGATTTGTGACGTATCTTTTTTTTCTAAAAAAGGTTGAAGGTGCAAAAGAATATTTTCTAAGACCGACTTGTCAACGGTAATTTTCATAAGTGACTCCTATTATTATATATAGCATTAATTGTAGTAGTTAGTAATAAGGGGGTGTGAATGGGTGAAAACACCCTGTAAACTCCCATCTCTCCTGCTTTGAAGATGTGATGAACCGTATACGTTTCATTCACTTCTATTCACATATTGAATTATATCTTTTTTAAAAGACCTTTACAAACACAAAAATTTTATTCCGGAGTAGCAATAGAAACTTTATTAGACAGTTCTTCAACTTTTACACGAAAATCCTCATCATTTTTCATCAGTTCCTGAATTTTTTTCATGGTATGGCTGACGGCGGTATGATCTTTCATTCCAAAATATTGCGCCAGCTGAGGCATAGAATTCGGAGTAAGGGAACGTGAGAGATAGATTGCAATACGGCGGGCATAAACGATATTGCTGTTACGGCTTTTGGAACGTATTTCACTCGGTTTAATATTGAGTTCTTTGGCAACCGTATCCATAATAAGATCAGTGGTGATATTGCTCCGTTTTTCGGCCATTTGTTCTTTGAGTACATTGCGGGCGAATTCGATGGTTATATCGACACCCATGAGTTGTGAATAGGCATTGAGCTTAGAGAGGATACCTTCAATTTCCCGGGTATTGTTTTCAATAATGGTTGCCACATAATTGATAACTTCACGATCGAGTTTAACACGGTTGATTTCACATTTTTTCTTGATAATTTCAATTTTGGTTTCAAGTTCAGGAGGCTGTATATCGGCAACGAGTCCCGATTCAAATCGGCTTTTAAGGCGCTCTTCGAGCCCTCCGATTTTTTTAGGGGGTTTATCCGAGGTGATGATGATTTGCTTGTTTTCATTTCGAAGAGCGTCAAACGTATGAAAAAACTCTTCTTGAATCTGATTTTTGTTACTTAAAAACTGAATATCATCGATAAGGAGTAAATCACATTTACGGTATTTGTCTTTAAACCGGTCCATGGTCCGGTTACTGAGATGACGTGTAAAGTCATTTAGAAACTGTTCGACCGATGTATATATAACTGTTTTGCCTTGCGCTAACATTACATTGCCGACCGATTGCATCAGGTGGGTTTTTCCCAAACCGACTCCCCCGTAAATGAAGAGGGGATTGTATACGACTCCCGGTTTTTCACTGACATTTTTGGCTGCTATAAAAGCAAAATTATTTGAATCTCCGACAACAAAATTTTGAAAAGTAAAGGATGGATTGAGTAAAGATCCGCCGGGACGTTCTGTATTAACTGCTACAGAAGAATTTTGGGTTGTTGTCGGTGCAGATGAAGATTGGATCAAAATGGATACGGTAGGTTTAATATTGGTTTTGATTTCAAAAAGATGCGCTATTTTATCGGCAAACTTTGTTCGTACCCAATTGGCTATCAATGCATTGGGTGCACGAAAAATGGCTAAGTTGCTTTTGGATTCGTTTTCATCATAGGTGAGCTGTTTGATATAGCGTTGATAGTCTATATCATTAATCTCCCCTTTGAGTGCGTTTAAAACTTGTTTGCCGATTGAATTCATCTTATACCTGACCCTGTGAATAGTAATGTGAATAATACCAATATTTGCCTATAATTAGGTTCAAATAAGAGGTGAATATCTTTATTCACCCCTGTGAATGGAGTATTGAAGTGAATATTTTGGGAATCGATCCGGGGACACGAAACTGCGGATACGCAATCGTTGCAATCGAGGGGCAAAAAATACGTCTTATCGAAGCGGGATTGATCAAAATGAAAAGTGAAGAGCTTCAATATCAAATTCCTCAGGTGGCCGAAGGGATTGAACAGCTTTTCGCAGCCCATAAAATCGATGAAGTAGCAATGGAAGATATTTTTTATGCCCATAATCCGAAAACAGTACTAAAGCTTGCCCAGTTTCGCGGTGCTATTACCCTCAAGCTTTTGCAAGAATTTGGTATGTTTGCCGAATATACACCGCTGCAAGTCAAAAAAGCATTGACGGGAAAAGCCAAAGCGGCAAAAGAGCAAGTCGCATTTATGGTCAAACAGATACTGGGGATTACCAAAGAGATCAAGCCTTTGGATATTACGGATGCTATGGCTGTGGCAATAACCCACGCCCAACGTGTTAAACTTGAAATGAATAAGCAAAATCAAATCGTTCGTAAAAATAGTTTGAAAGAAAAAAGTTTATCGGTTAAAGAGAATGCGTGTGATGAAATTGCGTGAGGGCTAAGATATTGAAAACAGTTCTGTAAGCGACCAACACACCAGGAAGGTCGCCAAGTCAGAAGTTTATCCAAAGAGCCTTAGAGATCCTTAATGATTTTCAATTGATGGCAGACTTAAGTGTTTATCTTTGTTATTGCCTAAAAGATTTCTGAATCCAGAAAAAAAACTCAAACTCTTTCCAAAATGTGTAATATTCACACTGTGACCGTGCTGTGAATAAGTCACGGTATTTTATACTCGAAAAGCCTTCATATTCTTCTTTGTTTCAGAAATATTTTATATAAATATACCCTGAAATATGCTTTCTTTAAACCACCTTAAAGTCCCTATTTTAGGGACTTTTACAGATATATTCCTATAAATAATAAAATAAATCATTGTTATAAAAAGTTATTCACATAAGTTGATTTTTTTTTCCGCTTTTTGAGGTGTAATCGCGCGGTAATCCAAATGTAACCGCTTCGCAATGCGTATCCTTTAGTGTTTCAAAAATAGAAACACAAAGAAGAGTGTGAATTCTTCAATAAAGGTTTATCCAATGGTCAGTGCAGAATACATATTACGAAAAGAACACCCGAAAGTATTTCGTTATCCGGCGATCGTGAATAAAACAATCGTCGGATTAACACGTGTGCTCCTTCATGAAAAATCCATAAACCGCTTTATGGAGATTCATGAAGAAAAAAGCGGATTGGAATTCATCGATGCAGTTTTAGAATATTTAAATGTATCCTATAAAACGATTCATCGTCAAATTGAAAACATTCCGACTATCGGTAAAGTTATTATTGTTGCGAACCATCCTTTAGGGGCGTTAGATGCACTTTGTTTGATACAGATGGTATGCTCGGTACGTCAAGATAAAAAAGTTAAAATCGTAGCAAATCGAATGCTGGGAGAAATTACCCAATTAAAAGAGTATATGATCGGCGTGGATAATTTTAACGATAGAGTATCCAAACATGCTCTTCGTCAGATTGACAATGCGCTGCAGGCGGAAGAGGCCGTCATATTCTTTCCCTCCGGTGAAGTATCGCGTGCAGGAATATTCGGTATTAAAGAGGGTATATGGAAAGGGGGATTTGTTAAATTTGCCAAACGCAATGCCGCGCCGATTCTTCCTATCCATATTAAAGGGAAGAACAGTCCATTGTTTTATGCTGCTTCGTGGATCTATAAACCATTGGGCGGATTATTGTTGAGCCATGAAATATTTGCCGCGCGAAATCGGGTATTTGATTTTACGATAGGTCAGATGGTGAGTGAAAAAGCCCTCAGTGATTTTAATCTGAGTGAGAAACGTCATGCTAAACTCTTCCGTAAACATCTTCTACGCGTTGCAAAGGGAAAAAAGGGAATTTATCCTACAGAATGTTCGATCGCCCATCCTGTGTCACGTCAAGAGCTTAGAAGCGAACTTCGTAAGGGAGAACTGTTAGGGCTGACAAGCGATAACAAAGAAATCTATCTTATTGAGCATGAAAATGCCCCTAACATCATTAATGAAATCGGACGGCTTCGAGAGTATTCATTTCGTAAAGTGGGTGAGGGAAGCGGACATGCACGCGATATCGATGGATATGACCGCTATTACCATCATTTAGTGCTGTGGGACGATGAGGCGTTAGAGATCGCCGGAGCCTACCGTATCGGCGAGTGTGAATGGATACTCTCATGGTTAGGCAAAGAAGGGTTGTATATGTCCGATTTGTGCGAAATGAGTGATCAATTTGATCCTGTATTGGAAGATGCGATTGAACTCGGACGCAGTTTCGTTCAGCCGAAATATTGGGGAAGCCGCGCGCTGGATTATCTATGGCAAGGGATCGGTGCTTATCTAAGCCACAATCCTCAAGTCAAATATATGATGGGTCCGGTAAGTATATCTGGGAGCTTTCCGAAGCATGCGCAAGAAGCATTGGTCTATTTTTACACTCTTTATTTCGGATGTGACCATACGATGGTAAGAGCTAAATCCCCATATTTTCTTTCGGACTTTGTCCGTTCAGAGTTTCAAGAATTATTCTCAGGGGACAATTACCCCGAGGATTTTAAAAGGCTCAAAGACTATCTTCGGGCATTGGACGTATCGATACCTACCCTCTACAAACAATACAGTGAATTGTGTGAAGAAGGGGGTGTACAATTTATGGATTTCGGGATCGATACCGACTTTAATAATTGTATTGACGGCTATATATTGGTAGATATCCGTAAAATAAAAGAGGCAAAACGGCAGCGGTATATTCGGGGAGCCGAATAAATTTTATATAGACTTTCTATTTCCCTGAGATCAAAACAGGGAATTGGAATGAAAAATTCTTACTTTTCGTTAACTCTCATCGCCTCAAAACACCGCGCAGTAAAATCTTCTTTCGATACGATAGTATAGAGTTTATTTTCATATTCAAATTCAAGAGAATGGGCATGAAGCAAGAGGCGTGTCGCGCTGCTTTTGCGGAGACGCTCTTCATCCGTCAACTCTTTTTCTAAAAAACGTGCTATATCGATTGCTTCCTGTCCATAGATCGGATCGCCGACGATCGGATGTTCCACGTGAAACAAATGGGCCCTTATCTGATGCGTTCGCCCTGTCAATGGGGAAGCCTCAACGAGCGTCATGTCATGTTCAGGAAAATATTGAAGAGGTTTGATAAAGGTACGGGAAGGTTTTCCCTCAGGGTGAACCAGAACCACTGAACTAATCAAAAGACTGGGATGATCGTTTCGCAATAAAGGCTCTTGGATATCGATTGAGTGTTCAAAATGCCCTTTTACCATTGCAAGATAGCGTTTGGTAATAGAACGTTCAGAGAATAACCGTTTTAAAACAGCTTCGCTTTTTTTGTTTTTTGAAACCAAAACCAAACCACTCGTCTCTTGATCGATACGGTGAGTTGCGTTAGCATCATTTCCAAACATATGTTTGATCTCATCATTAAGGGTATAGGGGGAGAGGCGGCTGTTAGGATGGACACACAAACCGCTGGGTTTGTCGTAAACCGCAAAGTCGTTTGTGTCAAACATAGGTTTGAATCCACGTGATAACGGTTCAAAACAAATGAACTCGCAATCCCCTTCAATGAACCCGAATTGATCAGACATAACAATGCCGTTTTGGGATAAGCGACCTCGAGCGATGAGTCGCTGACCTTCGCTTCGTGAGATGCCTAATTCATTTGTCAAAAACGTTAGGGCCATTTGGGAAACGGGTGAATAAAGTTTTTTAGTAATGAAAGGCATAGTACCTATTTGGCTTTCATCGCATCAAAGCATTGGGTAACAAAATCTTCTTTAGAGACAACGGTGTAAAGAGTATCGTTATAGGTAAATTCGAGTGAATGCGCATGCAGAAGAAGACGAGATGCCCCGGTATTTAGAAAGCGCTCCTCGGCAGACATCTCCCGATCTAAAAAGCGAACGGCATTGATTTCATCTTGACCATAAATAGGATCTCCGATGATCGGATGTTCCACGTGGAACAAATGAACCCGTATCTGATGCTGACGTCCGGTGTGAGGTGAGGCCTCTACAAGAGTCATATCGGTGTCAGGGAAATATTGAAGAGGCTTTATAAATGTTCGGGACGGTTTTCCCTCAGGGTGAACCCGAACGATCATGCGGACAAATGAGCTGGCATCTTCACGCCGTAATAAAGGTTCTTGAATATCGAGCGGTTCTTTCAGATGACCTTTGACCATGGCAAGATAGCGTTTGGTGATTTTACGATCCTCAAACATCATTTTTAAAGTACGCTCAGATACTTTGTTCCGTGCTGCTAAAACCAATCCGCTAGTCTCTTGATCGATCCTATGGGTAATATTGGCATTGTGGCCGAAACGGTGTTTAATTTCATCGTTAAGGCTGTAAGGGGTATGACGATTCTGAGGGTGAACGAGAAGGCCGCTTGGTTTATCATAAACGGCGAATTCCTCTTCGATGAACATGGGTTCCAGTCCAAGCGTCAAAGGTTCGAAACAGATAAAATCAAATGTCCCTTCGATGAATCCAGCATTGTTAGACATTACAACCCCATCCTGGGAGAGTCTCCCTTTTGCGATTAAACGCTGCGCTTCACTTTGAGCAATCCCTAACTCTTGCATTAAAAAGCGGAATGCTTTTTGACGTGTCGGAGCATGAAGTTTTTTGGTGATGAAGGGCAATTTAATTCCTTTTTAGGGAGGGTTGGATAAACTCTATAATTAATAAGATGCGCATTTTAGCATAGTAAGGAAGTAGATATGGTAGATCGTTACGCCAGAGAAGAGATGAAGTCCAAATGGAGTATCCAAGCAAAATATCAAGCGTGGCTTGATGTAGAGAAAGCGGTTGTTATCGCTTGGAATAAATTGGGTCTTATTCCTGATGAGGATGCTGAGAAGATTGTCAAAAATGCGGGATTCAGTGTTGAGCGTATTGATGAGATCGAAGCGATCACCCGTCACGATTTAATTGCGTTTACAACATCCGTATCGGAAACCCTCGGAGAAGAGAGCCGCTGGTTCCATTATGGAATGACCAGTTCGGATACGGTTGATACTGCGGTCGCTCTTCAAATGCGCGATTCATTGGCACTTATTATTGAAGATGTCAAAATGGTCATGGAATCGATCAAAACACGTGCGATGGAACACAAGATGACATTGATGGTCGGACGAAGCCACGGGATTCACGGCGAGCCGATTACGTTTGGTTTGGTGTTAGCGGTTTGGTATGACGAGATGGCCCGCCATTTGGAAAACTTGGAACAAACGATGGAAGTGATTTGTGTCGGTCAGGTTTCCGGAGCTATGGGTAATTTTGCTCACGCACCGTTGGAACTTGAAGAGTATGCGTGTGAGGCGTTAGGGCTTAAATCGGCTCCTGCTTCTAACCAGGTTATTCAGCGTGACCGTTATGCACGTCTTGCTTCCGCTTTGGCATTGATGGCGAGCTCGATCGAAAAATTTGCGGTACAGGTTCGTCACTGGCAGCGTACCGAAGTGTATGAGTGTGAAGAGTTTTTTGCCAAAGGGCAAAAAGGTTCATCCGCAATGCCGCATAAACGCAATCCGATTTTGACGGAGAATATAACAGGGTTAGCCCGTATGGTTCGTGCCTATGTTATCCCTGCGATGGAAAACGTTGCGTTATGGCATGAGCGTGATATCTCTCACAGTTCTACCGAGCGTTTCTGGCTGCCGGACAGTTTTGTAACGAGTGACTTTATGCTGCACCGTTTTAACAGTGTTATAGCGAACCTCGTTGTTTATCCTGAAAATATGATGCGTAATCTGAACCTGACCGGCGGACTCGTTTTCTCTCAACGTATTTTGCTTGAGCTTCCTCTCAAAGGGGTGAGCCGTGAAGATGCGTACCGTATCGTTCAACGCAATGCGATGAAAGTATGGGAAGGGCTGCAGCAAGGAAACAGTGCCGTTAATGAAAAAGGGGAAAGCCTTTATTTGCAATATCTTTTGGCGGATGAAGAATTGGGCCAAAGTCTGAGTGAAGCAGCAATCCGCGAATGTTTTAATTTTGATTACTACACCAAAAATGTCGATAAAATTTTTGCACGGGTGTTTAAATAATTATCATAAAAAAACATTCTTTCGGTATAAGAAACAATACAATATTGAGTGATTATAATACGTCTAAACTGCCTCGAAAATGAGGCAAGATTTAGTGCCTTACGGTACAAGGGAAAAGTCCCTTGGCTTTCAAAATAGATGGGTTACAAGGGAGAGAGATGCTAACCATAGTTAAACGTAACGGCCGCCGTGAGCCGTTGGATATAACAAAAATTCAAAAATATACTTCAGCAGCTGTCAAAGGTTTGGTTAACGTATCGCAAAGCGAACTGGAAGTCGATGCACAGATCCAGTTCCGTGACGGTATTAACAGTAATGAGATTCAACATACACTTATTAAAACGGCGGTCGATAAGATCGATATCGACTCTCCGAACTGGACGTTTGTCGCATCGCGTCTCTTTTTATACGATCTTTACCACCGTGTAAACGGTTTTACGGGATACGGCACACTCAAAAGCTATTTTGAACGCGGTGAAGCCGAAGGGCGTATTCTTTTGGGGCTCAAAGAGAAATACAATCTGGAAGAGCTGGATGCGTATATCGTCCCTGAACGTGACTTGCAGTTTAATTACCTCGGGGTTAAAACACTGTACGACCGTTATTTGATCAAAGACCGCAAGGGTGATCCAATCGAGCTTCCTCAGCATATGTTTATGGCGGTTGCGATGTTCCTGGCACAAAACGAATCCGACCGCCAAGGGTGGGCGAAAAAGTTTTATGACATGATGTCGAAATTTGAAGTGATGATGGCGACCCCTACTCTCTCTAATGCCCGTACGACCCGTCATCAGCTCAGTTCGTGTTACATCGGTTCAAGCCCTGATAACATCGAAGGGATTTTTGATGCCTACAAAGAGATGGCATTGCTTTCTAAATTCGGCGGCGGAATCGGTTGGGACTGGACGCAGGTCCGCGCGATGGGATCATTTATCGACGGCCATAAGAATGCGGCCGGCGGAACGGTGCCGTTTTTGAAAATCACGAACGATATCGCTATCGCAGTCGATCAGCTCGGAACGCGAAAAGGGGCTATCGCCGTTTATCTCGAACCGTGGCACATGGATGTCAAAGATTTCCTCGATGTGAAGAAAAACTCCGGGGAAGAGCGACGCCGTGCGCATGACTTGTTCCCTGCTCTCTGGATCAACGATATGTTTATGAAACGTGTCGTCGAAGACGGCATTTGGACTATGTTCGATCCCTACGATGTAAAAGAACTGACAGAGCTTCACGGAGCGGCGTTCGAAAAACGTTATTTGGAACTTGAACAAGATGAGAGCGTGATCAAAGAGCATACCAAAGCCAAAGACCTTTGGAAAAAAATCCTCACCTCGTATTTTGAGACAGGAAGCCCGTTCTTGTGCTTTAAAGACAGCGCTAACCGTGCTAACCCGAATGACCATTACGGGATTATCCGCAGTTCGAACCTGTGTACGGAGATTTTCCAAAATACCCAGCCGAACCACTATCTGATCAAAATCAAATTTGATGACGGATCGTTTGTGACCTACGAAGAAGATGAGATCGTCAAAGTGGACAGCGGGATCGAAAAACCGGCGAACAAAGTAACGGCACTCGATTCAATGGGAGGAAAAGCGATCTATATCGTCGAGAAAGAGAAAGTAGACGGTGCAACGGCAGTCTGTAACCTCGCCAGCGTCAATCTCTCCCGCGTGAATACGAAAGAGGATTTTGACCGTATCGTCCCGGTAGCGATCCGCGCACTGGACAATGTTATCGATCTCAACTTCTATCCGTTAGAGAAAGTCAAACGGACGAACATGCGCAGCCGTGCTATCGGTTTGGGTGTTATGGGTGAAGCACAGATGCTTGCGGAAAGCAAAATCGTGTGGGGAAGCCAAGAACATTTTGACAAAATCGATGAAGTGATGGAGTCGGTGAGTTATAACGCGATCAAAGCTTCCTCGGATCTTGCCCTCGAAAAAGGTTCATATGCCGAGTACCAAGGTTCCAAATGGAGCCGCGGTATCCTTCCGATGGATCACGCGACGGCGGAGGTGCAAAACCTCGTCGACCGCGGAGGACTTTTCGCTCCGAACTATGAGTGGGATGAACTTCGTGAAACGATCAAACGCCAGGGGATGCGTAACGGTTACCTGATGGCGATCGCACCGACGAGTTCGATCTCTATCCTCACCGGAACGACACAAACGATCGAGCCGATCTACAAACGCAAATGGTTTGAAGAGAATCTTTCTGGTCTTATTCCGGTCGTTGCCCCTCAGCTCAGCCCTGAGACATGGGGATACTATACTCCGGCGTATGATCTCGATCAGACGATCCTTGTTAAAGCGGCGGCAATCCGCCAAAAATGGATCGATCAGGGGCAAAGCCTCAATATCTTTATCACCCTTGACCGTGCCAGCGGGAAATATCTCAACGATATCTACATGCTCGCATGGAAACTGGGTCTCAAATCGACCTACTACCTCCGTTCCCAGTCACCGGAACAAAAACAAGACACGGCAGACCGCTCGATGGAGTGTGAAGGGTGTCAGTAAAGCCCCTGAGCGCCCAAGCGCTCAAAAGCCTGCTTGAACGTATCGATTCTGCCCATGAGGGCGAAATCCGCTCCCTTACCCCTCTATCCCCTACTTCCATCGAAATCCGTTTCAGTGTTCAGGATATCGCACGCGGTTACGACTGGATCGATGTGCTGTTTCGACTCGAGGGTGTGAATGATGCCAAACTCGTGAGTGATAATGTTTTACGTGGATTGGACATGTCCGAGGGGATAACGGCAGAGATAACACCCAGCAGTGCAGCGTTAGCGATCGGTAGTTACAGTGGACGTGTGAATGAAGCGCCGTTTTATATCCAGGGAGCCTCTATGGGATACCAGGAGCTTCCTTTTAGCGGCTAAGCAGTTCTCTCACACACGATTCGATCATCGCATAAACGTGATCGAATCCCTCAAACCCATCGAAAAAAAAGGGATCGGGGACATCCGCACCCGCATGACCGAACTCACCCAGTTTCACCAGATTCGTACATCCCAATGCTTTGAGATCGTTATAGTTGCTTTGATCGAGTGCGACGATAAGGTCAAACGACGTGAAATCGGCTCGGGTGACCTGACGGGCACGGAGGGTTGAGATATCGATCCCATTATTGCGGGCGACTTGTACGGAGTGTTTGCAGGGCGCTTCACCGACATGCCAGCTTCCCGTTCCCGCAGAATCGACGGTGATCGAGTGAGCCCCCTCTTCTATCAGGCGGCGCGCAACCCCTTCTGCGATCGGCGAACGGCAGATATTGCCGAGGCAGACAAAGAGAATCGAGTTCACTTTTTTTCCAAAAGGCATAAAAAGAAGCCGTCGATGGTATCGGTCGGCAAAATCCGGACGGCATTCTGGATCCGTTCATCGAAAATCTCTTTTCCCCAGCGGCTTAGAGGCTTTTGGATGTTATCAAAGGGCAAAGTGAGGGGTAAGGTCGTTAAATGTTCACCATGGCGCTCCAAGAGGTGCTGAAGCGGTATCTCGTTCTCTTCAGGAGAAAATGAACAGGTGCAGTAGAGGAGCTTCCCGCCCGGCTTGAGCGCTTCGAACGCGGAGAGCAATAATCGGCGCTGGAGTTTTGAGGTCTCTTTGACTTTGTGGATGGTCCAAAACGACATTGATTTCGGATCATGGGTTTTGAAGCGCGCTTCGGAAGAACACGGTGCGTCGAGTAGGATACGGTCGAACATCTCGGGACATTTTTTCCCGACGCTTCGTCCGTCGGTCATGTAGGTATGGGCGTTGGTGACCCCTTGGCTTTCGAGATTGTCGCGAAGACGGAAAAAGCGCTCACGCGAAAGCTCCACCGCCGAGAGCCATCCGGTGTTTTGCATCATGCCCGCCAGCATCAGAGTCTTCCCTCCGGGAGCGGCGGCGAGATCGAGGACAGTCTCCTCCGGCTCCGGGGCGAGGATCAGCGGTGCGACCATGGAGGCGAGATTTTGGATATAGAGTCTTCCTCCGTAAAAGGCATCCGTCTGGGTGAGCGCCAGTTTGTCTGCGGGAGAGATACGGTAGACACCCTCCAGCCAACCGACACGCTCAAAGGGTATATTCGCCGCTTTGAGATCGTTCTCGAGGGCTTCGGCAGTCGATTTGAGGGTATTGACCCGAAAAGTGACCTGTTTGGGTTCATCAAAAGTACGGATGATCGACTCGAATTGCTCACGTGGAACAATTTGCGAGAGACGTTCGACAAAGGCTTCGGGAAGGGTCGTCGTCATTTGCGTACCGCCATCCGAACGACCGACGCGATTCCGATGTGCCCTCTTCCCTCATTGAGTTCCGTTTCGATTTCGCAGAGTTCGAGGATTTCGCAGGGGGTATGTTCCAAGATACTTCGCAGAGCGTCAGCGGTATAGAGAAGCGTTTCGTCTTTAGGTCCGCCGGTCGTTCGGGGAAGCTGGTGGATCGAGAAAAACTCTCCGGCAAACAATCCGCCGCTCTTGAGATGCTGGATCATTTTTGAAAAAACGTCACTGCGAAGCGGTTCGGCGAGGTGGAGAAACGAGCAAAAGATCGCGTCATAGTGACCGCTCGGCTCCCACTCTTCCAAATCGGCATGAATACAGGTGATGGTACATCCGGCGCTTTGGGCAAGGGCGGAAGCTTTGGCCAAGCCGATATCGGAAGCATCCAAGGCGGTGACACGGTGCCCTGCTTTAGCGGCATAGACGGCGTTGCGCCCTTCCCCCTCTCCCAGAAAAAGTATCTCTTTCCCCGCTTCCAGCGTGTCGATATGCGAAGCGAGGTATCGGTTGGGCTCTTTACCGTAAAAGTACCCTTCTCTCTCGTAGCGTTCGTTCCAAAATTCGCGCTGATCACTCATTTGCGTACTACTCCATCGAGGACAGGGACAAAATCACAGATTTCCAGGGCATCCTCATGGATGACTCCCCCTTGTTTGGTGAAGCGGGTAATGACCTGTTCGCGTCCTTTGTCGATCGGGGCAATCAAAATCCCCCCTTCCCGCAGCTGCTGGAAAAGTTTTTTGGGAATTTCGCGTGCCGATGCCGAAAACAAAATACGGTCAAAAGGGGCATATTGCTCCCAGCCGTTTTGGCCGTCATCGGTACGGGTGTGGATGTTTCCGAGACGAAGATGGCGAAACCGTTCTTTGGCTTCCAGCAGAAGCGATTCTATCCGTTCGATCGTAAAAACACGGCGGAATACATGGGACAAGACGGCGGCCTGATAGCCGCTGCCGCATCCGATTTCGAGTACGCTGTCGCACCCCTCAGGGCTCAGATACTGGGTCATTTTAGCGACGGTGAGCGGCGAGGAGATGTATTGCTGCGCACCGATGGGAAGCGCATCAAGGCGGTAGGCGTTATGGCGCATGGCGAGAGGGACAAATACCTCACGGTTGGTGTTGACAATCGCATTTTTGACGATGGGGCGAAGGGGAAACTTTTTGGCGATCTCATCGGCCATTCGCGTTGTTTTGATGATGGTGATTTTATCGATGCTCATTCTATTCCTACGTTGAGGTATCGGCGCATAGAGAGGACGGTGCGCTCTTCATAATGGGAGGCTAAAAACTCAACGCCGTTATTGCGGATCTCCCCTCCGAAAGGGGTTATGATACCGCTCATTGCCGTCGTATCGGCATTAGCGGCATCGGAAGCGATGACATAACACTGGTTCATAAGGGCGAGTGCGTTGGTAAGGGTCACAAAATGATCCGCACGGAGTTTGCCCCACTGCGCCGGAAGAGCGATAATGTCACACCCTTCCAGCTGCTGCCAGAGGGACTTAAAGCGAAGTTCGAAGCAGATCAGAATCCCGATCTTGATCCCCTCAAACATAAAGGGGGCAATCCCCTCTTCCGGTCCGGGGACAAAATGCTCATGCTCAGCACCCAGAGCAAAGAGTTTCGCTTTGGCTTGGCGGCGGAGTACGGCACCGTTATGAATCGCATAGGCAATGTTGTAAAAAGCGTCTTCTTCACGGGTTATGGCAGTAAAGATCAGCAGACGGTTTTGGATACGTGCAAGGAGTTTTTCGAGGGCAACAAGGGTAAAGTCTGCCGCTTCATCAAAGCGCTCATACGCAAAACCGCTCAATGCGACTTCGGGGGCGACGATGATGGCATCTTCGGGAGATTGATCGATCAGCGCAAGGAGACGGTCCAGATTTTTTGCAAAATCGGTTTCCGTCTCAAAGCACAGAGATACTACGGAACGGGTTTTAGAAGTCGTCAAAGCTGAGGCTTCCTTTGGAATAGTTGGTGACGGTTCCCTCAAAGAAGTTCGTTTTTTGATCGTTAAACTTCGAGAAATCATCCACCCATTTAATCGGATTGGCAACATTGTAAAGAGGTTTGAGCCCTACCGCGGTGAGACGGTTGTCGGCAAGGTGCTGGATGTATTGTTCCACGATTTCGTTGGTAAGACCCAAAATCTGGCCTTGGGTGATGTATTGGCCCCATGCGACTTCCAAATCTACCGCTTTGCGGAACATATCATAGACCTCTTCGATCAGCTCTTCGGTAAAGAGATCCGCACGTTCGCGGCGAAGGGTGTTGATGATGTTTTGGAAGAGAACCAAATGGGTTACTTCATCCCGTTGAATAAAACGGATCATTTGGGCAGAACCGAGCATTTTTCCCGAACGGGCCAAGGTATAGATGTAGGTAAATCCGCTGTAAAAGTAGATCCCCTCCAAAATTTGGTTCGCGAAACAGGCTTTGACAAAAGCACTCTCAGACGGGTCGTTCGCCAGATCGTTATAGCGTGCCGCGATCGAGTCATTTTTGGTTTTGAGCATCATGTCTCTGCGCCACAGATCGTAAATCTCTTCGCTGTTTTGGCTGATCGAATCGACCATGACCGCATAGCTTTGAGAGTGGAGCGCTTCTTCGAAACTTTGGCGTACCAAAATCAGATTGACTTCGGGAGCGGTCACGTAAGGGTTAACGTTATCCATCAGGTTATTCGTCTGGAGGCTGTCCATAAAAATGAGTTGGGAGAGGGCTTTATCGTATGCCGTTTTTTCCATTTCCGTGAGGTATTTGTAATCGACTGCATCGCGGGTCATATCGACCTCTTTGGGGAACCAGGTGTTGTTGAGCATCATCTCCCAAAGGTTATAGGCCCATTGGTATTTGATATTGTTCAGTTCAAAAATCCCGGTCGGATTGCCGCCGAAAATCTGGCGATCGTTTACATGTTCATTGGATGTTGGATTGTAAATTTGTTTACGCTTCATTACGGCTATCCCTCTGTGCAGATAAAGTAGCTGATTATCTCGAAATATAGATTTAAGTATGATAAAATGAAGAGAGTTTTTTATGGGGGTGACAAGATGAGTAAGGGCTTAATCCTCAAATCGCTGGCCACGGTCATGGCGATTTATACAACAGCAGGCTTTTTCGGCGTTCCGTACCTCGTTAAACACGTGGTTCCTTCCAAAGTTCAAGACGCGACGAACGGAGGTAAATTTTCGGTTGAATCGGTTTCATTCAACCCTTTCAGCTTCCATCTTACCGTTAAAAAAGTAGCCTTTAAAACACCGCAAAACAGTGATTTGCTCACCCTTCAGCAATTTTCAATCAACATTGATCCGTTAGATTATTTATGGCGCGGGGGACTCGTCATTAAAGAGATTACCCTCAGTGAGCCTCATGTCTCCCTAGGGCGTGACACGCAGGGGGATTTCAATTTTAAATGGCTCACCGAACTGGGGGGAGATGAGAAGAAAGAAGAGAAAGCTTCAACGCCTCCGAAACTGATTATCAAGCATTTCGCCCTCAAAGAGGGGTCGATGAATTATCAAGATTATGCGGAGGGGAAAGCGTATGTGCTGGATTTGGGGCCGATCGGGTTTAAGCTCGATAATATCGATTTGCGCGATCTTTCCGGAGCTAACGGAAAAATGCGCCTTTACGCAACGATCAATGAAGGGGGATTTATCGATTTAAACGGAAAAATCGATGCGCTTTCACCGCTTGTGATCGGCGGGAATATGGCGTTTGATTCCGGGAAACTCTACACCCCTTGGCGCTATTTCAAAGATAAATTCCCGATCGAAGTGGCGGACGGTTCCGCAGCCTTCGGATTTGATTACCGGTTTGACAGCAGTGATGTGAATGCGACGGAGCTTTCAAATCTCCGTTTTAAAATGGATAAGCTGCGTATCATCCCTAAAGACGAACAGCGTAATCTTTTTACCCTTGCAACCTTGCGTCTGGACAAAGGAAATGTGCAGCCGATGCGGAAAGTTTTTAGCGCCGAATCTCTTAGCGTCAACGGGATCAATCTTGCAGCCGAGCGTTCCCGCGATGGAAAAATCGATTGGGTAACGTACATCGAAGAGATCCAAAAAGCATTTCCCGAAGATGAAAATGAGACGAAAGAGCCGTGGAATGTCACATTAGGCAAAGTGAGCGTGGAGAATGTCGGAGTACAGTGGAGCGACAACGCCCCCGCTGAACCGTATCAGGCAAGGTTGAATAACCTGTCGCTTCAGACCGGAGTCATCAGCAGTGATGAGACGTCCCCTCTAAATCTTTCGATCAGTACGGATACACTGCGTGTAACCCGCCAAAGGGATGCCGCCGTGAGCCTGGGATTGGAGGGTATCGGTATTGAGGGAATCGAGATTGACCGTTCAGGGAAATTTGCATCGGTTAAAAAACTTTCATTGACGCAGCCGACGGTTGCGTTAAAACGTTTACCGGACGGGTCTATCGATCTGTCCCGGTATGCCTATTCATCACCTGCCAAACCCACGTCATCCGAGGGTACACCATGGGGGTACCGCGTAGAAGAGATTGATTTGAACAACGGATCGGTAGGCTTTAAGGATGAGGTCCCTAAAAAACCAGTAGCGATCAACCTCGATCAGCTCAATCTCAACCTTCGCGGTTTTGAAAGCAATCCGTCCGTTCAAAATCGTCTTACGCTGTCTTCCCGTATTAATGAGAAAAGTACGGTGCGCTTGGATAGCGATGTGGTTCGTTCCCCTCTAAGTGCAAAAGGATCGTTGGATATTAAAGGTCTGGATGTTTCTCTGGCCGATCCTTATATCGAGCCCAGTACGTATGCATCATTGCGTCGGGGAAACTTGTCGCTTTCGGGGCAATACGAATATAAACCTTCAAAAGTCGGGCTAAAAGGAAAAGTGGCACTCAGTGATTGGGTTGTGAATGACGTACGGGATGATTCGGTATTGTTAGGATGGGAAAAAATCGGTGCGACACCGTTTGTGTATGCTTATCCTGACAATCGGCTCAAAATCAATCAGCTGGCAATCGATGGGCTCTATACAAATGCACTTATCGATGCGAAAAAAGTTTTGAACTATGCTACCCTCACTAAAAAAAGCCCGGTCGCGGCAAAGAAGGCGGCGAAAGATGGGGGGAATCCATTCGGATTGGATATCGTTAAACTTCTTTTACGCGGAAGCAGTGCAACATTTAGCGATCAGTCTCTTCCTCTTCCGTTTAAAACCTATATCCATGATTTGGAAGGCTCCGTTTTGGGAATATCGACGACCAAAGACGTGACGACATTCGTCAAACTGAGAGGAGGGGTTGATCAATACGGATTGGCAAAAATCGACGGCTCGCTCAATACCAAAGATCCTAAAAAATTCACCGATATCAAAGTGGCGTTTGATAATCTTGAACTGAAACAATACACCCCTTATTCCCTGGAGTTTTTAGGATACAAGATTGACGATGGAAAACTCTTTTTGAATCTGGGATACAAAATCGACGGAGGCAAGCTCAACGGAGCCAATCAGGTCGTAATCAAACAGATACAACTGGGAGATGAGAGAGCAGGGGGATCGCCGTGGCCGATGCGCTTTGTCGTGGCATTGCTGGAAGACAGCGAGGGCGTTATCGATATTGATCTTCCGATAGAGGGGGATGTGAACAGCCCCGATTTCAAATACGGAAAAGTTGTCTGGCATGTGATTACGAATCTCTTTACCAAGGCGGTAACCTCTCCGTTTCGCTTGCTCGGGTCTTTGATGGGGATTGAGAGCGATAAACTCTCCTCTATCGACTTTGAAGCAGGATCGGCGGTTCTGCTTCCTCCTCAGGTAGAGAAGCTAGACCATATCACGACCATGTTGACAAAGCGTCCAAAGCTTTCGTTGAATGTGTATGGAGGATGGAATGAAGCCGGTGATAGTTATGCACTGAAAGGACGAAAGCTTGTTCAAGCGGCACTCGCAAGGAATAAAGATCTTAAAATCGATTCTCCTCAGGCGATGAGTTTGGATCTTTTGGAAGATTTGGCAGAAGAGTCGTTGGAGAAAAAAGAGCGTAAAGAATTAAAAGCCAAACTGGAAGAACAATATCCGGAGGAAGCCGCTTTCGTACGTCATTATTCGGATGCACTGATCAACAAACTCATTCCGCTTCAGCCTTTGACGCCGCAAGAACTCCAAGATTTAGCACATCAGCGTGCAGAGGCGGTCCGTAATTATCTGCTTAAAACTCCGGGATTCGAGAAAAGGGTCGTAATCAAGGGAAGTGAGGCAGCCAAAGACGTCAAAACTGAAGAGATTCCGGTCCGTATGGAAATTGTGGTTAATTAAGCCATCATCAGAACTCGGAGCACGATGACTTTTATTGTTGTTCAAATCTCTCTATAATGCGATATTAGTTTTATAGGAGAGCTTATGCCTTTTTCACCCCAAAAGCGCAAAGATACCCTCAGCGGTATCCTGTTTGTCGCTATATTCGCTGCAGCAGCGACCATGATTGCCGATATTGCTGTTATTAAAAATCTAGGAATCTCCCCTTTGGTTGTGGGGATTGTTCTTGGTATCTTTTTTGCCAATACCCTTCATAACCGTATCCCTTCCGTTTGGGAAGGGGGAATTACCTTTTCCGGTAAAAAGATTCTTCGTTTTGCTATCGTTTTTTACGGCTTCCGCATTACATTTCAACAAATTGCCGAAGTAGGGATGGAGGGATTCATGGTCTCTTTGATTATGCTTTCAACCACATTTGTTTTGGGAACCTATCTGGGGCAAAAGTTTTTTAAATTGGACCGTGATACCTCAATGTTGACCGCAGCGGGGGCTTCAGTATGCGGAGCGGCGGCTGTTTTGGCAACCGAGCCGGTACTTAAAAGCGAAGAACACAAAGCGGCGATCGCGGTATCCATGGTCGTATTGTTCGGAACGATTGCAATGTTTTTATATCCTGCGCTTTACAGTGCGGGAGTTTTTGCGGGAATGGACGACAAAACGTTCGGTATTTTTGTGGGCGGGACGATTCATGAAGTCGCTCAAGTCGTTGCGGTCGGGGGTGCATACGGCAAAGATGCCGCAGATGCAGCCGTTATTGTCAAAATGACCCGTGTGATCATGATCGCACCGATGTTGATCGTATTGGGTATCTATCTCTCGTATGCCGCCAAAAAGAGCGGAAGCGCAGCGGGCGGTGTTAAACTGGTTATCCCGTGGTTCGCGGTTTATTTCATCGGTATGGCGGGTATTAACTCATTGCTGCAACAGTATAGTTTACAGCATGCAGGGGAGAGCATTGCAACGCTAATCTCGACATCGGTAGCCAATATTAATATCATCGATACCTTTTTGCTTACAATGGCTATGACGGCTTTGGGTATGGGGACACGCTTTGCGAAGTTCAAAGGACTCGGATTGGCGCCGCTTTACACGGCTGGTGCGATGTTCTTATGGCTTATAATCGGCGGATATTTTATCACTACGTGGGTAGTGGCCGCGTTTTAATCTTCGGGGCTTATGCCCCTTCTTCCTTTTGTCTTCAATTAAACGAATTTTACTAATCTTTCAACCTATAGTTATCTTTAATGATTTTGCCCACAGCTTCGGCCATTTTTTGATACCCTAACGCATTAGGGTGGATGTAATCGCTTTTGGTGCGGTTGTCGTGCAGGAGATTCGAAAGGATATCGGATTCAATCGGCAGATGGTATTGTTTCGCCAGTTCTCCGTACAGAGGCAGAGGGGAGAGATACAAGAGCCCGAATTCCGGAACGGCGATCAGCATCACCTCTGCACCTCCCTCACGTGCGAGACGAATCATCTCTTCTAAATTGCGCCGCAATAAATCGGTACGTTTTTTCTGAAGAATATCATTTCCTCCGTGACAGAGGATCAGGAGCTTAGGATGATGCTCTCTTAAAAGAGAGGGGAGGCGTTTGAGCCCTGCATCGGACAACTCTCCTGAAACCCCCGCATTGATTACTTTGCGTCCTAATATTTTTTCCAAGCGGGCGGGATAACTCTCCTGGGGTGCAGCTCCGTATCCATAGGTAAGGCTGTCGCCGAACGCGAGAATCACCCCCTCTTTATCGATAGGTTGCTGCGGCACATCGGGAGAAAGATAATAGCGGTTGATTAGAAAGCTCCCAATGAGTAATACAGCTAAAATCGCATAGGTTCTTTTTAATGTCATGTTTACCGTTTCCTATAGCTCAATGCTTCGAGCAGATGGGATTGTCCTATATCAATATCACCTTCGATATCGGCAATTGTTCGAGCAACTTTAAGAACTCGGCTCACCGCCCGAAACGAAAGACCGAATCTTCCGATCGCTTGATCGATGAGACCTTGAGTAGCATCGTTGAGCGGGCAATACCGGGCAATATCGGCGTCGCTGAGGGCACCGTTCAAAGCATTTTGTCCGCGCTTTTTTTGACGTAAAAAAGCCTGTCGCACTTTGGCATGGAGTTCCCGTGAACTTACGCTCGGTTTGTCCTCGGCACTCACGGCGTGCATCTGCACATAAAGATCGATACGGTCCAAAAAAGGATCCGACAGACGTGATTTGTAGCGGTTGATTTCCAAATCGCTGCATCGGCAAGCCGTTGTCGTACTGAACAAATTGCCGCAGGGGCAGGGATTCATGGCCGCTACAAAGAGGAAATTGGCATCATAGGTTACTTTCGTATTGACGCGGGAAATGCGGATATGGCGATCTTCGAGAGGTTCTCTGAGTGCTTCGAGCACCGTTTTGGAAAAGTGGGGAAGCTCATCAAAAAATAATATCCCTCCATGGGCCAATCCTACCTCCCCAATTTGTGCTTTATGTGCCCCACCGCCGAAAATACTGGCTCCGGTACTGGAGTGATGGGGGGATCGAAACGGCCGTGATGGGGTAAAGGTCGGCTCTTTTCCCTCCAATATTTCCAGTTTTGCGCATTCAAGAATCTCGTTGTTGTGAAGTGGGGGCATAATGTGAACCAGTCGTTTCGCAATCATCGATTTCCCGCTCCCCGGAGATCCTTCGAGCAGCAGATTATGCATGCCCGCAGCCGCTATAAGGGCGGAGCGCTTTGCATGTTCCTGCCCTTTGATATCGATAAAGTCGAGCGGATACTCTTCATGAAAAAAATAGCTTTTTTCGTTGTGGAGAATATGTTCGAATTCAAAGGTGCTGGTATGGGATTTTGCTTCGGGAAGAGGGTCGGCTTTTAAGAGGTTCAGGGTATCGGAGAGGGTATCAACGCCGTAGAACGTTATGTTCGGTATTTTTGAGAGTTTAGAAAGGCTTACATTGGGGACGATAGCGCGTGTAATCGCACCCTGATTCGCCAGAGACAAAATGATAGGGTAGAGG
>NZ_JBASYM010000020.1:0-35272 GCF_049277495.1 Sulfuricurvum sp.
GCTCCGGTCTGAAGTATTTTGTTTTGCATTCAGACAGAGACGATTTTAGTGCACGAATTTTACTGTGATTTCCCTTTAAGTATTCTGATGGAACACTCATATTCTCATAAACAGGGGGTTTTCCGAACGAAGGCGCTTCCAAGAGTGGTGTTTCGAAACTCTCATACTCCAGAGATTCGCTGTTACCGAGGACACCTTCGATATTTCGGACGATTGCATCGGTCATTACCAGAGAGGGCAATTCCCCTCCGGTGAGAACATAATCACCGATACTATAGACTTCATCCGCAAATTTTTCAACCACCCGTTCATCAATCCCCTCATACCGGCCGCTCACAAAAACCACATGGGGTTTTGACGCGAGCCGCTTGGCATCGTTTTGGGTAAATTGTTTCCCTACGGGTGCCACAAAAATGATATGGGCATCTTCAGGTAGGGTTTGAAGGGTATCAAACAACGGCTGAGGAGTCATGACCATTCCGGCTCCGCCGCCGGCAGCGGTATCGTCCACCTTATGGTGACGTGATGCGCTAAAATCTCTCGGATTGAGATAGGAAACCGAGAATTTCCCCGATTCTATTCCCCGTTTGAGGATAGAGTCTTGAAAATACCCCTCGATGAGATTCGAGAAAAGGGTAACATACGTAAAATGCATTACGATGCCTCTAGCAGATCCAATCCGCCCTCTACCGTGATCACCTTGGAAGTCATATCACTTTTGAGTATAAAGCGGTCGATGTATGGGATTAGAAAAGTCGCCGGAAGCTCTTTCGCAATCAATGCAGCATCCGTCGATACCAAAAGATAATCCAACGGTCCGATCCGCTCGATCTCTTGAACTTTCCCCAAAAGCATATCGCCTTCTACAACACTCGATCCGATCAGATCAAACCAAAAAAACTCTTCTTTACCGAGATTGCACCGCTCACGCGTCGCTTCAAAAGTCGTAAAGAGTTTGGAATTGGTCAGGATTTTAGCCGCCTCGGGAGAATCGATCCCCTTGAGATGAACCAGTTCACGATCAGGATTATAGGAGGAGACAATCACTTCTTTGCCGTTTTCAAGGGTAAAAGAGGTATTCGGCTTGAATTGTTCAGGGAAATCGGTGAAAAGATTGAGTTTCATATCTCCCTTTAAGCCGACAACGCGGCCCAAAGAGGCGACATGAAGAAGGTTTTCAGGGGGTGAGTTACGAAAGCGGTTCGACATTAATACGATAACTCTTTCCGTCTTTAGCCTTGCAACCGGAAATGACGGTTTTGATCGCACCGATCATTTTACCCTCTTTTCCGATTAGCTTGCCTACATCCGCCTGATTGGCATACAAAACGATTTCGGTCACTTCGTCGCCATCGAACGACTCCACCCGAATCTCTTCAGGATAAGACGCTATTAACTTAGCAAAACCTGCGACGAAGTCCGCAACCATCATTATTTACCGGTAATTTTTTTAACGCGGTCTGACATTTGAGCACCGACGCTAAGCCAGTAGTTCAAACGCTCTTCATCTACTTTAGTAGTGATAGGGTCTGTCATTGGGTTATAGTACCCGATCAATTCGATCCAACCGCCGTCGCGACGTTTGCGACTATCGGTTACCGCGATACGGTAGAAAGGTTGTTTTTTGCGACCCATACGGGTTAAACGGATGACTGTTGCCATTGTGTGTCCTTTAAATGTTTTTTTTGCACCAAGAAGCTTAGAAGAGTGTTTTACCCACAAAAGTAAAAGAAAAACGTCTAAGCTGCTTCAAATGCTAAGCACTAAACTCTTTTGAAGAGGCCAGTGCTTAGCATTTGATGTTGGCAAAGTTAACGCGGTAAGCGAGAACCCTGCATTTGACCCATCATACTCTGAAGGTCTTTCATACCCTGTTTGCCGGAGAAGCGTTTTGCCATTTTGGAGGCATTTTTAAACTGCTTCAAGATGCGGTTGACTTCGATAATATCGAGACCGCACCCTTTTGCCAAACGGGCTTTTCGGCTGTTGTTCAAAAGCTCAGGATCTTCCCGCTCTTTCATCGTCATCGAGGAGACCAGGGCTTTGATCTGCTTCAACTGACCCGAGTTTTCCAAATCAAAATCTTTCAACGCAGACGCCATGCCGCCCATTCCGGGAATCATACCCATAATGGATTTCATACTCCCCATTTTTTTGAGGCTCTCCATCTGCTCTAAGAAGTCGTTGAAGTTAAACTCCCCTTTTTTGATCTTTTTGGTGAGGGCTTTCGCTTTTTTCTCATCGATAACCGATGCGGTTCTCTCAGCAAGCCCCTCGATATCGCCCAATCCCATAAGACGGTTAACGATTCGATCCGGAAGGAAGATCTCAAGGTCTTCCATTTTTTCGCCTGCCCCGATAAAGCGAAGCGGAACTTGAATCTGCGAAGCGATTCCGAGGGCTACGCCCCCTTTGGAATCTCCGTCATATTTGGTAAGAATAACGCCGTCGATGCCGATTTTTTCATTAAAGGTACCGGCGGTACGGACGGCATCCTGACCGCTCAAAGAATCGGCTACGTAGAAAATCTCATGCGGTTTGGCTACGGCTTTGACTTCGGCGAGTTCGCCCATCAGTTCATCATCGATAGCCAAACGTCCGGCCGTATCGATCAATACGACATCCACCAAAACTTTTTTAGCATGTTCTAGGGCTGCTTTGACCACTTCAACCGGATTTTTCGTTGCATCATCGGCGTAGAGTTCAACATCGATTCCCGCGCACACCTGGCGAAGCTGCTCAACCGCCGCAAGACGCTGCAAGTCTGCCGCAACGACCAAAACCCGTTTTTTCTGACGGGTTTTAAGCCAGTTTGCCAACTTTCCGGTTGTTGTCGTTTTTCCCGAACCTTGCAATCCCGTCATCAAAATAACGGTCGGAGATACCGGAGCATAAACAAAACCTGATTTCCCTTTTACATCTAAAAGGGCGTACAAAGAAGTGCGCAGTGCTGCTAAGAACTGATCTTTTCCGATACCGCTTTGCTTTGTCTGATATTCAACCGAATCAATAAGCTCTTTAACCACTTTATGGTTCACATCGGCTTTTAAGAGCGCTTTTTTAAGCTCGCCGAGTGCCTTGGTTAATGCCTTTTCATCGTCGTGAAAACGGATTTTGCGTATTGCTGATGTAAACGATTCGGTTAGTGTATCAAACACTCTAACTCCTAAATGCTTTGGTTACAGGGTCTATAAAGTTTCGAATTATACTTAATTTTTTCTTCAATTACACTTTATTCTTTACTCTTTCTTTTCTGGTTGCCCGGAAAAGTACCACAAACGATCAACTTCCGAAATGGCCGAAAACTTTTGGCTCCGGAGCTTCAAATGTCTGTCCGAGCAATGTCACTTTTTTCGCATGAAGCATAACGCGCTTGGACTGTCGTCCGCCGTAACTTTCATCGCCGACAATCGGATGCTGTGCGTATTTCATATGGGCACGGATTTGATGGGTTCGTCCGTGATGGATAATCAGCTGCACTTTGGTCTTTTTCCCTGAAATTTCCACCGGGGTTACTTCGGTAATGGCAGGTTTGCCATTTTTAGCAACCTTGGTATAGGCCTTGTTCCCTTTTTTTTCGGTAATCAGCGGCTGATCGATTACGAACGGTTCACTTACCAGCCCCTCTACCCACGCAACATATTCTTTGTAGACATTGTCTTTTTTAAATTCGCTAATCGCTTTCAGACGAAACTCTTCATTTTTGACGAGCATCAAGACACCGCTTGTTTCACGGTCCAGACGGTGGAGAAGCTGCGCTCCCTTAAACTGACGCTCGATCTCATCGGAGTTGACAAAAGCCGGTTTATCGACAACAACCAAATCGTCGTTTTCGAAGATCGGACGTACTTTTTCTACTTTTTGAACGATAAAAACCGTTTTAGGACTGATCTCACCGCGTGCGATCATCACTTTGTTATTTCCGACATAAACCAAACCGCGATCGATCAGGGATTTGGCCTCAGAGTTGGATATTCCTTCTTGCTCTGCTAAGAGCTTATATGCTTTTGGTTTTTCCATTTTCATTCTCCGTTAAATAATCTAATACTCTTTGCAGGTCAATGCTCTCATTGACCTGTGAGGGGGGTAAATCTTCGGCGTGTATCAGCGCCTCAGCAATCCCCTCTAATCCGACAAACTGGACATGAGAGACATATTTGAACAGCTCACGCTGTAAAAAAATCGCCTCTCCGGTAATAATCTTGCATCCAAAATGCGCCGGTTCGAGCGGATTATGTCCGCCGATCGGTTTAAAAGCGCCACCGAGAATCGCTATGTCACTGATCGCATAGAGGTTATTAAGCTCCCCCATCGCATCGACAAGGATAATATCCGTATTGAAAGTTTGTGACACGCTCCAACGTTCTACACTCAGCTGCGGCGCTATTTTTACAATCAGTTCGCCCACTTTGGCAAACCGTTCGGGATGGCGGGGGACGACGAGGAGTTTAGCACTCGGGTTATGAGCCCGATAGGCGATAAACGCCTGTATGATTTTTTCCTCTTCCCCCTCATGGGTGCTTGCGGCAACGACCAGAGTCTCTGCCGGCTTCGGATAATTCCTGGATGCCTCAATTTTTTGTGCCAGTTTGATATTTCCGACTACTTCGACGTTTTGTGCCCCAAGGGCAATAAAACGTGCCATATCTTCGCGGCTTTGACAAAAAATATGGTCGCACTGCGCCAGCAATTGTTTATAAAACCATCGCATCCGATAATATTTCGGAAAACTGCGGTCGCTGATTCGGGCATTCAGGGCAATAACCCGTCCCCCACGAGAACGTACCAGACGAAACAGCAGGTACCAAAATTCCGCTTCCAATACGACCACGGTTTGCGGACGTTCAATCCAGAACCACAACCATATCTCATACGGAAGATACCGTACTTGTGCCGCGTACTTGGATGCCGCCTCATAGCCGGTATGGGTGATAACGCTGATTGCAACCCTTTTATTCTTTAAACGCTCTATCAAGGGAGCAATCGCTTTGGCTTCTCCCAAAGAGCACACATGAAACCAAATGTCATGAGGCTGGAACGGGGGATTTTTAATTCCGAAAAATCGTGCCGGGATCGAAGCGTGATATTTTTTCTTGAACGAAAAGAGGATCAAAAGGGGAAGGGCTACGACGTAAAAAACCGTCGCAACCACAGTATAGAAAAGGTCAAATACGACGTTACGCACCGATAGCGTCAGAAACCGGTTCTAAAAATAAGATACGGCCGCAGTGTGGGCACATTGTGATCTCTTCGCCTTTAATAACTTCCGAATATACTTTATCGCTGATTGCCATGTAACAACCCATGCATGCTTGGTTGCGTACCGGAACGGCAGTCGTATTTTTTGCCCAGCGGCGGATTTTTTGGTAAAACGATAGCCCTTTTTGGTTCATCGTTCCGACCAAAGCCTCTTTGCGTGCAAAAACTTCTTTGCGTTCTTCATCGATTCGTGCCAATTTAACATCAACATCGGCTTTGACACTTAAAATGGTGGCATCGATTTCTTGCGCTTTTGCTTCGAGTTCATCGATTTTGCTTTGTTTGTGATCAATCAATTTTTCCAAACGTTCGATCTCTTCGTTCGCAAAACTGACTTGTTCTTTTGCAATCTCTTCTTCGAGTTGGAGTGATTTCATTTCGCGCTCGGTTTTTACCTCTGCACTTTTACGGGTATTCTCTTCAAGCTTTGCCGAAAGTTCCGCTAAATGAAGCTCATTTTTATGTTTTTTGAGTTGTTCGTCTTTGATCTCTTGTTTAAGAGCATTGACTTCGCTTGCGATTCCGTTTTGGGTCGCCATCAATGCATCATACTGAAGATTGGCTTCTTCGATTTGCGGTTCAAACGCATCAATCTCTTTATCAACATGAGAAAGCTCGATCAATTGTTCAAGGTGTTTGTTCATACGGTTCCTTTTGGAGTTACACAATTACCTAATTTGCGCTAAAGATAGCTGAAGGGGTTTTTTGATGGTGAAATTATAACACTCAATCCTAATTTTTCCAAATACCCCCCTAGAACCTCGCCAAAATAGCGCTCGCTCTCATAGTGTCCGATATCAATCATCGACAAACCTAACGATTTTGCCTCCATCGCATCGTGATATTTGATGTCTCCGGTCAAAAAACACTCCGCTTCGATGTTACGCATCAGTGATGCACCCGATCCGGTCACCAAAGCGCAGGTTCGGATATGTTCATGGCATTTTACCCCGCGGGTATGCGGTAACCCCAAAGCAATTTTAATCTTTGCCGCAAACGTTTCATAAGATTCATCGACTCCTAAATAGGCAACAAATCCCTCTTTGGCAATGATAGGATAACCGAGGACTTCCGTCGCAACATAATCGTTAAGATGGGTTTGGTCAAAATTCGTATGCATCGCAATGTTTGTGATGTTTTTTCGAATCATCGGTGCTACGATTTTCGCAGGATATTGGTTAAACTGAAGCTGTTTCAAACCGCCGAAAATAATCGGATGGTGGGTAATTAAAAGGGCATTTTCAGGGATGGATTCAATCAATTCTTCATCAATATCGATACTGAGTACCACATGCGTGATCTCCTGCGAAAAGTCTCCGACCAAAAGCCCTGAATTATCCCACCCTTCTTGCATTGCAAAAGGAGAAAGGCTGTCTAAATAGGTATAAATCTCTTTTACCGTCATTTTTCATAGCTCCTTTTATGCCGTTTCAATCGGACATGCACCGCCTGCGAACCCGAAAGGGGATCTGAGAATTTAAACTCAAATTCCCCCAATCCCTCAATCAAATCAAGCAATTTTTTATAGCCGTACGTACGCGGGTCAAATTCGGGGGATTTGTTGATCAGGTTTTGTCCGATGGCACCCATATAAGACCATCCGGCTTCATTGGTCGTATCTTCTACGGCGTTGCGTACCAGTGCGAGCAACGCCTTATTATCGGTTTTAATTTTAGGGGAGATCGATTCTTTATGGTTTGCCGTACGACGGAGATTCTCGGTGTAAATAAATTTATCGCAGACACCGATAAACGCTTTTGGGGTTTTTTGTTCACCGAATCCGTACACTTTGATCCCCGATTCGCGAATACGGCTCGCCAGACGGGTGAAATCGCTGTCGCTGGAAACGATACAAAAACCGTCAAAGTTTTTCGTATAGAGCAAATCCATCGCATCGATAATCATGGCACTGTCGGTTGCATTTTTTCCGGTTGTGTAGGCAAACTGCTGCATCGGATGAAGACCGTGTTCCAAAAGGGCATTCTTCCACCCTTTGAGTTTCGTATCGGTCCAATCGCCGTAAATCCGTTTAACACTGGCGATACCGTGGGCTGCAATCTCATCCATTAAACCCTCGATAATCGAAGGCTGAGAATTATCCGCGTCAATCAAGACGGCTAAACGGGCTTGATCATCAATCATTTTTCACTCCCTAAAGACAATAACGCTTCTCGCGCCTGAGGGAAGTCGCTCTGAAGTTCCAAGGCGCGCTTGTACATTGTCCGGGCCTCTTCGACCTCACCCATATCTGCCAATAAATTCGCATAATTGTAAAAAGTCTGTGCGTAGGTGTCATCGATCTCAATCGCTTTGAGATAATGGTCCTGTGCCCGTTCATATGCATTTTCTAAACGATAGAGCGATGCAATGGCATTATGGGTCAGGTCATCATTCTCATCCAGTTCCAATGATTCTTCATAGATCTCGATGGCTTTGAGACGATCTCCCGATTTTGCGGTGACGAATGCGAGTTTGTTTAAAATTTCCGGATTTTCAGGATCAAGAGCCGCCGCTTCTTCGAGAATAGATTTCGCAGCAGCTATTTCTCCTGTCTCATACGCACGGTCAGCCTGATCGATCAAATCCGAACTTGGCAGAGTTGCCTCTTCAACGGTATTGGCATGAGTATCTGCAGGAGCCGGATCGTCTAACGTTTGGACATGCCGATAGATCTGATATGCGAAAAAAAGTGTCGCGCCGAACATTAAAATTTGAAATGTAGTCATTGTGTTCCTTATTTGTAACGATAAGTATAATATAATCACATTAACTTAAAACCAAAATCGGTAGAAACTATGCCTAATAACTACAAAGATCCAGCACTTTATATCAATCGGGAGCTTTCATGGCTCCAATTTAACACGCGTGTTTTGCGACAAGCACAGGATGAATCCCTTCCCCTTTTTGAACGACTAAAATTTTTGGCGATTTACGGAACGAATTTAGATGAATTTTACATGATTCGTGTGGCAGGGTTGAAAAAACTCTTCAGCGCCGGCGTAAATGTCTCGGGGGCAGATCGTTTTACCCCGCTTCATCAGCTCCGCGAAATCCGCGAATATCTCCATAAAGAGCAAGAGGTGGTTGAGCACTGTTTACAGGGGATCATGAAAGAACTTGAAAACGAGGGGATATTTTTCCAATCGTACAAAGAGGTAACTCCCGATCAGCGAAAATATCTCGACAAATATTTTCACGAAAACATCTATCCTGTCGTAATTCCGATTGCCGTCGATGCGACGCATCCTTTTCCTCATCTCAATAACCTCGGATTTGGACAGATCGTCAAACTTCGGGACAAAGACGATGCGGCGATCGAGCGTTACGGTCTTATCCGTATTCCGCGTGTATTACCCCGTTTTGTCGATATCAACAACCGTATTTATGTTCCGATCGGGAGTGTTGTCGCCGAACATATCCAAGATCTTTTCCCCGGATATGAGCTCATCAAGTTTGCTGCGTTCCGTGTCACACGAAATGCCGATATCGCCATCGAAGAAGAAGAAGCGGATGATTTTATGGAGATTCTCGAAGAGGGTCTCAAACTGCGTAAGAAAGGGGAGTTGGTCCGTCTTGAACTCAGCGTCCATGCCGACGATGATCTCCTCAATTTTTTCAACCGCCATGCCAACGTCTACAAAGACGATATTTACCGTTTTCAGACCTATCTCAATCTCGGAAGCCTTTGGCAGGTAGTGGGGAACAAAGATTTTGCCCATCTCACCAGTCCCAGTTTCAAACCCCGGAATCTTCCTCCGCTCGATACGGATGAGAGCCTTTATGCGACGCTGGACAAACAAGACCTCCTCCTTTATCATCCGTTCGAAAGTTTTGAACCCGTCGTTCGCTTTATCCAGGCAGCTGCCAAAGATCCGGATGTCGTCTCCATCCGTATGACCCTGTACCGTTCAGGCTCAAAATCGCTGATTGTGCAGTCACTGATCAATGCCGCCGAATCGGGCAAACAAGTCACCGTAATGGTCGAGCTCAAAGCCCGCTTTGATGAAGAAAACAACCTTATTTGGGCTAAAGCACTGGAAAATTCAGGAGCGCATGTTATCTACGGAATCGCAGGATTCAAAGTTCATGCCAAAGCAGCCCTGGTGACCCGGCGTGTAGACGGCAAACTCAAACAATATGCCCATCTCGCGACCGGAAACTATAACCCCTCAACGGCGACAATCTATACCGATATCAGCTATATGACCAGCAACGATGCCATCACCCATGACCTGACCCGGTTTTTCCACTTTCTTACCGGATTTAGCAAAAAAGGGAAACTCCATGAACTGTACATGGCGCCGACCCAAATCAAACCGAAGATCCTCTCTTTGATCCAAAATGAGACCCGTATGGGAAGCGAGGGGGTAATCATTGCTAAAATGAATGCCATCGTGGATGAAGATATCATTAAAGCTCTCTATAAAGCATCTCAAGCAGGAGTCAAAATCGAGCTGATCGTCCGCGGCATCTGCTGTCTGCGCCCCGGAGTTCCGGGGGTAAGCGAAAATATCCGCGTCGTTTCGATCATCGGTAAATACCTCGAACATGCCCGTATCTATTATTTTAAACATGCAACACCGCAAACCTATATCTCAAGCGCCGATTGGATGCCGAGAAATCTGTTGCGCCGTATTGAACTCCTCACTCCGATTCAAGGGGAAGAGAACGCTAACAAATTGATCCAGATATTGCAACTTCAAAGTTCCGACAATATGTTGGCGTATGAGCTCCAAAATGACGGGACCTATGTCAAAGTCAAGCATGATGCAGGGAATATCATCGACAGTCATAAAATAGCCGAAACCCATACCAATAAAGTATATAATGCGGTCAAAAAACATACTCCGAATTACGTACAGCAACTCACAACACGTTTATTTAAAGAGAGCTAAGGATATTATCGATGGTCACGAACTATTTGCATTACACTCCGGAGATGAAAGAACGGGTCTGGATTGCCCCCTCAGCGGATGTTATCGGTCGGGTATCCATGGGTGAGGATGTCAGTATCTGGTTTGGGTGCGTCGTACGTGGCGATGTCCACACTATCCGGATCGGGGATCGAAGCAATATCCAAGATCTGAGCATGGTCCATGTCACCCATCATAAGCGTGATGACATGAGTGACGGGCATCCTACCATAATCGGTAACGACGTCACTGTCGGCCATCGTGTGATGCTGCACGGATGCACAATCGAAGATGCCTGCCTGATCGGTATGAGTGCCACGATACTCGATGGTGCGGTGATCGGAAAAGAATCGATCGTCGGTGCCGGAGCTTTGGTCACGAAAAACAAAGTCTTTCCTCCGCGATCGCTCATAATGGGAAGCCCCGCCAAAGTAGTCCGGGAACTAACGGAGGAAGAGGTTGCTGAGCTCTACGCTTCGGCTCGCCGATACGTCAGTTTCAAAGAAAACTACCGCGCTCCTAATGTTTGATCTTGTCATTGCCGCCGATATTCTCGGAATTTTTGCCTTTGCCCTGAGCGGGTTTTTGGTCGGGGTCCGCAATAATCTCGATCTGCTCGGTCTGATCATCTCCGCATCGCTCACCGCGCTTGGCGGAGGAGTGGTACGGGATGTCCTCTTGGGACGAACCCCCTTTGCGTTTAACGAATACTATCCGGCGATTACCGTCATCACCACGATCCTGCTCGCCTTCGTATTTCGTCTTTACCGCCGAGAGCAGCTGGAACGCCAATGGCTGTTTGTCGTCTCGGATACCATTGGACTGGTTGCATTCAGTATTACCGGTGCCCTGCTGGCGATCGAGGTAGAGTTTAATTTCTTCGGGGTCATGATCCTGAGCTTTCTCACCGCTGTAGGCGGAGGGGTACTGCGTGACACGATGATTAACCAGGTCCCCTCTGTCCTTATCAGTGATTTTTACGGCTCAATCGCTATTATCGTCTCGGTTTTACTGCTGCTTTTGGTACAAGTTGATATGGTCAATACGCTTGGCGTTGCCGCCATTGCAGGATTTGCAATCTTTTTGCGCCTCCTCGCCTATTACAAACAATGGCACCTGCCTAAACTCAATATGGATTAATGATGTCTAAAATCAAACTCTTTTTTATCCTCCTTCTCCTCGGGGGAGTGATCGATATCGGACGCTATTTTCTCTATCCGAATGTCTCCGATTTACGGGAAATCAATCCGATTCCGACTGCATTTATGGAGTATCGGGAAGCCCAGTGGGCAGAAGAGAACAAAGATAAAATGATCACGCATAAATGGGTCCCCATGTCTCAGATCTCACCGAATGTCATCAAAGCAGTACTCATCGGCGAAGATGATAAATTTTGGAATCATGACGGATTTGATGTTGATGGGATGGAACAGGCACTGGAGAGAAGTCTTAAAAAAGGATCCGTTGCCGGAGGGAGTACGATCAGCCAGCAGCTCGCTAAAAATCTCTACCTCTCCCCGAGTAAAAATCCGGTACGCAAAATCAAAGAGGCCATTTTAACCTGGAGAATCGAAAGTACCCTCTCCAAACGCCGAATACTTGAAATCTATCTCAATGTCGCCGAATGGGGAGACGGAATTTTCGGAATCGAATCCGCTGCACGTCACTACTATCATAAAAGTGCAAAAAATCTAACCGGTCGGGAAGCCGCCCGGCTAGCGGCAGTTCTCCCGAATCCGATCAAGTACAATCCGACAGGAAATCAAAAATACGTCAAAAACCGTTCCCGAATCATCTATAAAATCATGAAACGGCGCGGTATAGTGATTCCGCAGTTTCAAGAGGTTATGACTCCGCCGAAGCAGGAAGAGACCCCATCAGAATCCAACGAGACCCTGCCGGTCACTGAACTGTTTCCCAGTGAAAGCAGTGAAGAACAGCCCAATTCAGCCGTTCTTGAAGAGAGTACTAACGAGCCGATCACTCCCCCGGCAGTCGAATCAAACGATCCAGCCCCCGCCGAGTAATTTCTCACCGTCATAAAAGACGCCGGCTTGACCCGATGCAACCCCGAATACGGGTTCATCCAGCTCCACGCTCGCATGATCCCCTTCGATCTTCACTCGGCATTTGACCGCAGTGGTACGGTAGCGAAGTTTGATTTCGCATTCAAACTCACGACGCGCATCGAACATATTGACCCGTTCGAGTTCAACATGCCGGCATTCAAGATCCTCACGCGTACCGACAACGATCTGATTCGTTTCAGGCTTGATCGCGACAACAAAATGGGGGTCATGGGCACCGTGGACATTGAATCCTTTGCGCTTTCCGATCGTATAATACATGTACCCTTTATGCTTGCCCACCACTTTTCCGGTCATATCCAGCACCTCACCTTCCTGGTCTACCGCCACATAAGGTTTCAGGACATCGGCATAGGTTGTCTCGACAAAGCAGATCTCACTCGATTCGCCTTGGGATGCAAACGACTCCAGCCCCTCAATACTCGCCGCATAGGCTTTAATATCGCTTTTATGGCGCTCTCCCAGCGGAAAAAGCAGTCGTGGAACCAGTTTGGGATCAATGTAAAACAGAAAATAGCTCTGATCTTTTGTGTCATCAAGCGCTTGGAGAAGATATTGCCCGTCATGGCGAATATAATGGCCTGTAGCGACAAAATCGGCACCTATGGAGTCGGCATATGCGACCATAGCACCGAATTTAATATTGCGGTTGCACAGTGCACAGGGGTTAGGCGTTTTCCCCTCTTTGTACGTTTCGATAAACGGGGTAAAAACTTTTTCGTTAAATTCCTCTTGCAAATCAAGGATGTGCAGTTTTACACCGGCAAAAGCCGCCGCCTTCTCGGCGCGTGCCTGATGGATCTCATGATAGCCCGGTTTGGAGTGGAGTTTCATATAAACCCCTTCCACTTCATACCCCTGCTCTTTCAGCAGCAGTGTTGAAACGGTCGAATCGACCCCTCCGCTCATTCCGATCAATACTTTTTTACCCATTAGCCGTCACTCCCCTCGCAAATCGGTCTATTCTCGAAATAGGAGGAGAGAACCTTGTAATACTTCGTATCATTCAACCCTTCTTTCTCCAGTGTCGCCATCTGTGCAATCAATGATTTTTCAATTTCATTCGCTACATAATTCAAATCATCGGTCAAAGTAATCAGATCAACATCTTTTTCATCGATCATACCTTCACCCAATAATTTTTCCCGGATAAACTCAATCAGAGGGGCATAAAACTCGGTTCCGATCACAAACAATCGTACCCCCCAAACCTTTCGGGTCTGAATCAGGGTCAACGCTTCAAACATCTCATCCAGCGTTCCGAACCCTCCGGGAAAAATAACATAGGCCATCGAATATTTGACCAGCATCACTTTTCGGGAAAAGAAATAATCGAAACTTCTCCCTTTGGTTATGTACGGATTCGGTTCTTGTTCGGCAGAGAGTTCAATATTCAGTCCGATGGATTCCACATCTTCATGTTCATAGGCTCCGCGGTTGGCTGCTTCCATCACACCCGGTCCGCCGCCAGTTATGATATTGTACCCGCGCTCTCCGAGCATGCTCGCCAACTGGGTAGCCTGATGGTAATACGGATGATCTTCATCCACACGCGCACTTCCGAAAATAGTCACCGAAGGACCTAGATCCCCCAGTTCATCAAATCCCTGAACGAAGTCGGCAATGATTTTAAATACACTCCAAACATCCGCCGACTTGATATCTTTGACATAGCGGCTGCTCGGGTACTCTTTTTTTTTCCCTCGTCTGTGCGCCATCTCTATCCTTTGAGTTTATTCAGACGGTCACGTTTGGTTCCGATCGAAGTAATCTGGACACCGAAATTTCCATCTACAATAACGACTTCACCTTGCGCTATGACATGATCATCTACCAAAATATCCAGCGGATCATTCGCCAGTTGATTCAGCTCGATGACCGAGCCGATATCCATGCTGAGGACATCTTTAAGAAGCATTTTTTTCTTTCCGATACGAACACGAACCGGAAGTTTGACATCCATAATGAGGCCGATATTTTTCATTTCGCCCTCTTCGAGTTTAACCGCAGGCTCCGGCGAAGGCTCATCGAAAATAGATCCCATAGACATATTTGATGTTGGGGCGGATGGAGAAGATGTATTCGCCGCAGAGCTGTTTCCGCGGTTTAACGCTTCATTGATATTTGAATCAATGGCAAACATCATCAATGATTTGATCGAGCCCAATGAAAATGAAAATACAAACATTTTGGCATAGGCATCCAGATTAACTTCACCGTTTTCCGCGATAAATTCTGCTTTTTCAGGCTTTATCGTCAGTTTCGGCAGCTCTTTTTGAGACCCTAGCGTCGTACTCATTGCCCCGACGATATTGGAAACGATCTCTTTGGCAGCATCGATGTCCTCATCAGACATCGTATCCTGTGCTTCACCGTCTCCGCCGAGCATCATGTCTCCCAATGCTGTTGCCAATTGAGGAGGCATCATAATGATCCCTCGGCCCGATGCTTCGCCGCTAAAGCTGACATGAATCAAGGCGATGGGAGGGATCACATTGGAGACGATTGAGATATCTTCAGCCTCTTTAAGCGCAATTTCGGGAGTTTGACCGGTCAGTCCCTCAATTGTAGCAACTGCCTCGCTTACATATACTCCGGCAAAATCACTCATCTTCATCCTCCTCATCTTCTAATGGACTGCGGATCATATCTTTAACCCCGCTGATCCGAGCTTTACGTCTGACTTCAAACTCTTTAAGTGCCCGTTTGACGGCATCTTTTTCGGTATCGATGAGGGAAGTGATCTGAATTGATTTTCGAAATCTTCTCAGCCCCATTTGTCCGACAAAACGTTCTTTCCCGTCTACGCTGACTTTAACGACATCATCTGCCGGGATATTAAGACGTATTATATCGCCCTCACCTAATTCCAGCAACTCGTGAAGCGTCAGTTCCGCTTCTCCAAGGTTCACATCAATATTGACGTGTGCCCCCCCGAGAAGAACTTGAAGTTCTTGATTACGGCTTTTTTTCGAACTGGTCTCATTCAACATCAGATCACGGCTGGCAAGTTTCGGTAATACCGGTTCCAATGCAATAACCGGATAACAAATATTCATCATACCCGAACTGTGGCCGATGATAATCTCCATTACGACCATCACGACGATCTCATTTTGGGCAACGATTTGGACGACATTCGGACTGGACTCTTTTGACTCGACTTGCGGATACAAATCGGTAACAGGGCCCCACGCTTCACGAAGGGTTGCCATCATAACCCGCAAAATCGTCTCAAAAAGCGATAATTCGATATCGGAAAATTCTCTGTTGGCTTCGAAAGGTTCCCCTTTCCCGCCCAAAATACGATCCAGCATCGGAAAGGCGATCGAAGGATTAATTTCGAGGACACCGTTCCCTTCCAGCGGCTTCATCGAAAAAACGTTAAAACTCGTCGGATTCGGGAGTGACATTAAAAACTCCCCATACGTCATCTGATCGACGGAGTGAAGCTGTATCTCGACAATGGAGCGCATGATGGCAGAAATCTGAGATGCGATTGAACGGGCCATTTTGTCGTGAATACCGCGAAATGCCCGTAATTGCTCTTTAGATACCCGGTTAGGCCGTTTGAAATCATAAAGCGTAATCTGACGTTGTGAAAAAAGGGTGTCCTCACCCGATTCTAGTGCGGTATCTCCCTCATCATCAACGACGTCCAAAAGGGCATCAATCTCTTCTTGTGATAGAATATCTGCCATTATCGCCCCCCTACTGAATCTCTAATACGTCGAATAACCGATTTGTGAATTTGTGAAATCCGTGATTCGGTAATATTCACCACTTCGCTAATCTCTTTAAGTGTCAACTCTTCAAAGTAGTAGAGCTGGATAATGATCTGCTCACGTTCATCAAATCCGCTCAACACTTCTTTAATCGCTTCCACTAAATCTTCATGTTCCAGCCGTTCCAACATTCCGCCCTCTTCGGGAGTGCCCAGTTGATCATCCAGTGACATGACGGTATAAATATCGGATGCGATCCGTGCATCATGGATCTTTTCTACTTCGATTCCTAAAATGCCTGAAAGTTCCTGATCGCTGGGCTCATCGTCATGGTCAGCCATATAGATTTCAATCGCACTGTCGATCTCTTTGATCAAACGGCGGCTGGAACGGCTTACCGTATCCAGTGAACGGAGATAATCCAGCATCGCACCGTACACTCGTGTTTTGGCATAGCCCCAGAACGAGTCGTTTTGCACTTCATCATATCGGCGGGCCAGCTTGACCAGTTCCTCCGTTCCGATTGCGCATAGATCCATATAGTCAATAGAGCTTGGAAGACGCTCTTTGAGCCGAAACGACATCGCTTTTACCGCAGGAAGATACTGTATCGCGAGCTGATCTTCACGATGTTTCAGTTCCTGTGTATAGCCATTTGCAGTGCTCATCCCTGGCCCCCGTTCTCATCTAACAAATCTGCTTTGTGAGTGTAAAACGCATCAATAAACTGTTCGCGCTTATTAATCTCCCGAACAAAAAGATCGAGGTTGCGTTCATGCGATGCTTTCGGAAACGGATGTGTTTTCACCCCGAGTGTTTGGAAGAAAAATCCGACACACAAATGGGCAAAAAGATAAAAAAACACGCTGATCAAGATAACAAATCCCAAAAAACTCTCCGGGGACGTCGATTTTAATATCCCAAAAACAATACCGATAAAAAAACCCTGTACCGTTAAAAAAGAGACAAAATTCGAACCCCGCATTCACTACCATCCCACATTGTTTTCAACTTAACCGGAAGCCTATTTGCTTCACTATCAAGCAAGCGCCAGCGCCTTCTTAGCCAATATAACCAAAGAAATCCTTTTGGTATTCACTCTTAAAAGTGCTCCATTAAGCGCTTGAACAGTCCGCCAAGCCCGCTCTCTTTGGGATCTACCAGCACATTTCGTTCCAGTTTTTTTGCAATACGCTTAACAATCTGTTCTAATTCAGCCGATGGTGCGGAACTTGGAAAATCGCGGCTGAAAAGAGCTCTTTTTTTCACACTGTTAGAAATTTTGGGATCACTTGAAATATGGCCCAGATAATTCAGCTGCAAACCGTTGCCGATATTGGCTTGCGCAACTTTATGGATTTTATCAAATAACCCTTCCGCCTCTTTCGGCGTACGCACCTGATTCATGATAACATTAATTTCATTACGCAGACGTGCGGTTATTTTTATAGTTGCATACGCATCCGTGATTGCGGCAGGATCGGGAACGGTAACCACGATCACATCATCACACGCCCGTAAAAAAAGCTGAATATGCTCCCCGATTCCCGCTCCCGTATCGATAATCATCACATCCAGATCATCCAATACGCTGGCTTGGTCCATAAACCGTTCAAACAATCCGCCCGATGCATATTTAAAAATCTCTTCGCCGCTTTCACCGGGAATCAGAACGAGGTTCTTCTCAATCGGAACCAATATCTCTTCAACGGTAGCTTCCCCTTTGAGAACGTGTAAAATATTTTTTTGAATTTTAACGTTAAACATGACATCGAGATTGGCAAGTCCGATATCCGCATCGAATATTCCCACTCTGAGACCGTATTTTGCCATCAAATAGGCCATATTCGAGCTGATCGTACTTTTTCCGACACCGCCTTTGCCGCTCGTTATGGCAATAAAACGGGTTTTTTTAGCCGATATATTTCGTTTTTGATTTACAAGCGCTTCGAGTTTGGAAGCTTGATGGTTCATACACTCTCACCTTTGCAGAATCCGTTCATTAGACACTCAACCAAAAAATCGCTGGTAGCGACAACCAAATCTTCCGGAACTTCCTGCCCAACGGAAAAATAACTGATCGGTACTTTGGTCTCATAGACAAGAGAAAAAAGATTTCCGAAACCTCGGGTCTCATCGAGTTTGGTAAACATCATCGTATCGATCCCTAGAGGGGCAAAATTTTCATACGTTGCTTTAAGATCTTCATATTTTATCGAACTCGGCATTACCAAAACGACATCGACACTGTACTCAGTCTCATTGCTGCGCAGACATTCGTAGATCTTTTCAATCTTGCCTTTATCGTACGGAGAGGAACCCATCGTATCGATCAAAATATAATCGCTGTAGCGAAGTGCATTCAAGGCACTCGAAAACTCCGGAGGATCCACTACCGTCTCGATCCCCAGTTTCATCATTCGTGCATACTGCATCAGCTGCTCTACCGCTCCGATACGATAGGTATCCAGGACAACAAGACCTACCTTGTATTTCTTGTCTAAAAGATACGAAAAACGTGCCGCAAGCTTAGCGATCGAGGTTGTTTTCCCGACCCCCGTAGGCCCTACCAGCATAATCACTTTTTTGGCCCCGTTTCGAGGAGGGGTTTCGAGACGTACCGGAACCATTTTACGCATCAAGACTTGAAAATAACGCTTGACCGTCTCGGAACTTTCTCTCATTTTTGAGGGCATATGCTCCAATGTAAGATGCATAATTTCATCCAAATGGGCTTGATCCATTCCGCTTTGCTGCGCAAGGCGGTAAATCTCCGCAAACTCCGGAGGAATGGCGGCAGTCGTATTGGGGGATTTTTCAGACCAAAACATATTTTGGATCAGTTTGACTTTGTCCCCGAGTTTTTCGATCTCTTCTTTGATCCGCTTAAGATCTTCATTCTCTGCCACAGGCACTTGACGCGGGGTACGTTCTTCTTCGGTCACTTCGGCAATTTTAGAAATTTGCTTCGCCGCTTCGGAAATATTATAAAGGACGTCGCTGCTTTTTTGGGCAAGCGGGCGTTGTTTCATCAACGGTTCTTCAATCTTTGGTCTGGCTTTCGGGATTGTGCTTTCTTCTACACCGACAACGATTTCATAGAGTGCACTTTTCCCTAATGATTTCTTTTGTACTTCGCGCGTCTCGATTAGCATCGCCTCTTCGCCGACCTCCAACTGCGCCTTTTTAAGCGCTTCGGCAGGGGTAGCACCGCTAAATGTCAAGATTTTCATTTTATCTCCGTTTCAAACGCTATCGGAATAAATACCGATTAGCTACGTTAACACTAGGTTCACCGTGGCGGTGTGCCCATACACGCTTGCGTGTTTTATCGAAACATTTATGGATCATGCTTTCCAGCGGAACCAATACACTGGGTCGCTCATCCCAATGAGGATGCGGAATAATTAACTCATTTGTCCGAACAGATCGATTTTCAAAGAATAGTATATCCAAGTCCAACGTCCTCGGCGCATTCGCAAAACTGCGACGGCGCCCAAAACGTTTCTCTATCCGCCAAACCAGCCTCAAAAACGCTTTCGGTTCGAGTGAAGTGCCGATTTCAATGACCGTATTGTCAAAATCTTTTTGCTCGGTAAATCCAAAAGGGGGATTTCGAAGGATCACACCGCTACGAATTTTGCAAATCTGAGGCAGTCTCCCCAGATACGTCCATAAATGGTTCATCCGCCGACGGGTATCACCGATATTTCCCCCCACTCCGAGAAGAACGCGATAGCGGTAACCGGGAGCTTTTCGAAGAGTCGTCGGAAAATGCCGATCGACATAGACCCTATGGCGCTCATCGAGAATACGGCATAACGGCATCGCTTACTCTTCTACCGCACCTTGTTGTTCGTGTGCCTGACGCATTGCATTGATTTCACTCAGGATTTGCATCATCCCGACCATTGCCAAATGGTATCCGAAAGGGCCGAAACCGATCACCGAAGAGGTACATACCGGAGCCGTCATACTTTTTTGGCGAAACTCTTCACGACGGTAGATGTTGCTGATATGAACTTCGATTGTCGGGAGGTTGACCGCACTGATCGCATCACGGATCGCAATAGAAGTATGCGTATACGCCGCAGGGTTAATGATAATTCCATGCGCATCTCCGTAACACTCTTGGATACGGTCAACGATTTCACCCTCTAAATTGCTTTGATAAAATTCAATATCAATACCGTTTTGGGTGGCGACATCTTTCATCTGTGCATGAATTTGTTCTAAACGCATCGGTCCGTATACTTGCTGCTCTCGAACCCCTAACATATTGAGGTTCGGCCCTTGGATAACGACTATTTTCATTGATAAACCTTGATTTCTGTTTTAAGGATAGATTATAAGGGGTTCTATATTATAAGGAACTAAATTGCTTTCATCTTCGAAAAATTCATTCTCACTCAAGCGACATTTAGACGCTTCTGCTATACTTTATCTTTTTAAAACAAGACAAAAGGGATTGAGTGCAAATACTCCTCAGTGACGCTATTTTTTCCGATGGAACCATTCTCCGCGATCATGGTATCGTGTTTGACAAAACAATTATTGAAATTGCACCGAATGAACGTTTGCGTGATCGCTATAACGGCCAATGTACTGAATTGGGAACCGGTTCGCTCCTTATACCGGGGTTGATCAATTCCCATGTCCATTTGGAGTTCAGCGCCAACCGTTCACACCTCACATACGGCGAATTTATGCCGTGGCTTTCCACAGTGATCGCCAATCGTGATGAATTGATCAACGACTGCGATGACACCTGCACCGCCCGCGCGATTGAGTCGATGCTCTCCAACGGGATCACGGCATTCGGTGCGGTCAGTTCGTACGGATTCGACTTGGACTCCTGTGCCAACGCACCGCAAAAAGTCGTCTATTTTAACGAACTCATCGGCTCCGATCCCAAAATGGCGGATGCCCTTTATGGTAATTTTCAAGAACGTCTTTTTACTTCGCAACAAGTACAGAGAGAAGGGTTTTATCCCTCGGTGGCAATTCATTCACCCTATTCCGTCCATCGGATCTTGATCCAAAAAGCGCTCAAGTATGCATACGAAAAACATCTCCGTGTTACGGCTCATTTCATGGAAAGCCCGGCAGAGCGTGAATGGCTTGACCAAAACAGCGGTCCCTTCCAGCCTTTTTTCGAGAATTTTCTAAAACAGACACAAGCCGCGAATACCGCTGCTGAGTTTTTGAGTTATTTTAATGACGTCCCCACTCTCTTCACTCACGCGGTGCACGCCAATGAAGAAGAGTTATCCGCCATTTCGGAGGGGGGGCATTTCATCATCCACTGTCCAATTTCGAATCGCCTTCTCGGAAACGGCGCCCTTGATTTGAATCGGGTGGAACAACACACGATTCCATGGCTGTGCGGAACCGACGGACTTAGTTCCAACTATTCCCTTGACCTCTTTGAAGAGATGAAAATTGCTCTGTTTTTACACCATTCACACGATCTTCTCACCTTAGCCCATAAGCTATGGCAAAGTGTTACCTCCACGGCTGCGGAAGCATTGCAACTCAATTGTGGTAAAATCGCATCTGGCTACGATGCAGATGTTCTTGTTATGCGGATCGATTACCCGATCAACGATCAACTGCCGATCCATCTCATCAACCATCCGCACATTATTGAATCGATTTACATCCAGGGGGAAAAAATCAAATGATGGAATTTATCAAAAAAATCGGCTCCTGTCTGGCGACAGGACTTAAATTTATCCAAGCACATTTTAAAGCAACCGTTTTGGTCCTCATCGTGCTCTGGCTCATTATCCCCTCCGCGGACGAGGGGATTACCTCCCATAATCTCCAAAAAATCGTCCTGACCGGACCTATTTTGGACGCCGGTACGATCGTTGAGCAACTCGACGAAGCCGGGGAGAACAAAAACGTCAAAGGGGTCTTGTTCAGCATCGATTCTCCCGGCGGTGCCGTTGCCCCCTCTGTGGAAATTGCCTATGCGATCAAACGGCTGCGTGAAACAAAACCGGTCGTGGTCTATGCTGCGGGCATCATGGCAAGCGGCGGGTATTACGCCGGTATCTGGGGAAATGAGATTGTCGCCAATCCGGGAAGCATGATCGGCTCGATCGGTGTCATCATGGAGGGTGCCGACATCTCTGGGCTAATGGAAAAAGTCGGGGTTAAGACCCAAGTCGTCCATGCCGGAACCTACAAGCAAGTGGGAACGTTTGACCGGCCGTGGAGCGCTGTAGAACGGGCTGAGCTTGATAAAGTGATCGGCGGTACCTATGATTTGTTCGTCAACGATGTAGCACGTGCGCGCAAACTCAATCCTGCCCTTAGAAACAACTACGCCGATGCCCATATCTTTACCGCTGCGCAAGCTCAAAAAGTGGGACTTGTAGACAGAATCGGAGTAGAGTTTGACGCCAAAAAAAGGGTGGAAGCACTCAGTAAAGTTGCTGATCCGGTTTGGAATAAAGAAGATCCGATGGACAAACTTTTCAAACGGTTTGCGGCAGAGGGCTCAACCTTGGCTCACATGTATTTTCCGCCGATTACATTGAAATAATTTCTACCACTTCCGAGCGGACGACCCGATGGTCGTTCATCGCATCAAACCGATCCCCTACTTTTAATTCATCCAAATCGATCACTTTACCCTCACGTGCGATTTGGGCAAATCCGCTTTTGTTTTTATTTTTGGGATGATTGGCGCTAAAGCCTTCAGTAAGCTGGCTCATCATAAACTGTTTTTGCCGCAGTGTTGATTCGATACTTTGGGTTAGCCGCTCTATAAGCGGAGTCAGCTCACGTCCGCTTTGCTCCATACGCTGTGCCATCTGCCGATTCAAGCGCTCTTTCAGCTCTTTAATCACTTCCCGCTGAACTTCTAAACGGTGCTCGACATTGTGGCGTTTAAAGGCCTCCTGCATCGATAAAAGCTGTTCACGTTTACGTTCCAATCTCTGGGAAACCATACCGTAGGCGCTGTATCGGAGTTCATCGATGCTTTGGAACAATTCATTTTGATCGGGGAGAAGCATCTGCATCGCGGCACTCGGAGTCGGTGCTCGCATATCCGCAACGTAATCGCTGATGACCCAGTCGATTTCGTGTCCCACTGCCGACATCACCGGAGTCTTCATTGCAAAAATTGCATCGGCAACGATCTCCTCGTTAAACGCCCACAGATCTTCGATACTTCCGCCGCCCCGTCCGACGACGACTGCATCTGCATTTAACGTATCAGCATAACGCAATGCATTGGCAATCATTGGTGCAGCACCGGTACCTTGTACCAATACATCCAATATGATAAGCTTTACCAACGGCCATCGGCTCATCGCTACCCGCTGCATATCCTGCAGCGCCGCCCCCGTTGCGGAAGTTACCAGAACCATCGTTTGCGGAAATTTAGGAAACGGTTTTTTGTGTGAAGGGTCGAAATACCCTTTTGATTCTAACTTTTGTTTGAGTTGTTCGAATGCCACAGCCAATGCTCCCGCACCGTAGGGCTCGGCACTGAAAGCATTAATCTGATATTCGCCGCGCGGTTTATAGAGGCTGAGGGCTCCGTGCAGGATGATATGCGCCCCCTCTTCGAGGGAAAACTTCAATCGTGCGGCATTGCCTTTGAACATGACACCTTTGATAGCGGATTCATTGTCTTTGAGGGTAAAATAGATATGGCCGCTGCCGTGTTTGGTGACACGGGAGAGTTCCCCCTCTACACTGACAAATTCAAAAGAGGTTTCTAAAAGTATCTTAATCTGTTCATTCAAAGCAGAGACACTGAGGGTAGAGGCCATGCAGTTACTTTTTACGGGCGATCATCAATGTTGAAATATCCATCGAGAAACTTTTGCTGTAGAGCATCTCAAATCCGGCCTCTTCCAGTTCGCTCGCCATTTTTCCGACCGTCAAAAATCCTTCGATAGAATCGGGCAAATAGCGGTATGCTTCATAATTATTGGAGATCAGTCCGCCGATACGGGGGAGGACATTGTTCATATACCAGTCACGCACTTTGCCAAGAGCTGAGGGATTCTCATTTTTCATAAATTCAAGGATAACGACCAAGCCGCCCGGTTTCAATACACGGTTGAATTCAGCCAACCCTGCTTGGCGCTCGACAACGTTACGGATGCCGTAAGAGATACTGATAATGTCAGCAGTTCCGTCTGCTTTAGGAAGCTGTGTCGCCGGTGCGATGTGAAAAGACATTTCGGGAAACTTTTCTCTTCCGACACCGACCATCCCTTCACTCGGATCGATCCCGACAATCTCTTGGACCGAAAGACCCGCTTTATCCGCACGCCGTTTCCAATATCCCATCATATCACCCGTGCCGCATGCGACATCGACAATCGAATCAATATTTTTTGCAGAGCAGTAACCAAACGCCAAATCACATGCTTTCCGACGCCAAAAGGTATCGACACCCATACTTAGTACACGATTTGCTCTATCGTAGGTAGGGGCTATATCATTGAACATCGATACGATTTTTTCTTGCTTGTCCACTTTGATCCTTTATACGCCGACGGAACTCGTCCCGTTCGGCTACGCTAACGCTGAGTTTTCTTCGGCAGAAAGCCCACGCACGTTTGCGTGCTTATATTGATATTATTTCTTACTTTTCATCCAAAGGATAATATTATCGGTGATTTTAGCGCTAAGAACCTCAAAATCCTCTTGTATCCTGCCGAGAGTTTGAGATCCGCCTCCGATTTTGGGTGCAATGTAACTGAGATACCAATCGCTCACATCAGCGCTTGCCTTAAACATCCCTGCTCCGCCTTCAATCATCACTAAGCGATAGTTGCTGATCCGTTCAAAATCGGAAGCAATAAAGACGTGCCGATCGGGAACATTAAAGAGAGGGATACTGAGGTCAAATTCACGTTCACGAGAATAGATCAATACATCAGGAGCCTTACCCTCAACCAATCGTGCATCGAGTGTCGGCCGGTCTGTACGAACGGTATTTCCGCCGATGACGATCAAATCACACCGGTCTCTGATAGCATGCATATGGGTTCGGGATGAAGACGAACTAATCGCCCCGTTATCTATTGTCCCATCCAGTCTCTGCGCCCATTTAAAAAAGACAAAAGGATCAGTTTGCCAGCGGACAAACGGTTCCAAAAGTTTTTTTCCCCCGTTTTCCATCACACCAAATTCGCATTCTATCCCTGAGGCTTCTAAAATATCTGCACCGCCTGCCGCAGACGGGTTAGGATCTTTGCAGCTCACAAAAAGTTTCTTGATCCCTAAATCACGGATCAGCAGTGCGCATGAGGGTGTTTTTCCGGTGTGAGAACAGGGTTCCAGCGTCACAGCCATCGAAACCGTGCTAAAAATCTCATTATGATGGATACGGAGATATTCATGGATTTGGTGAGAGTCATCGGAAGCAGCGATTGCAGTATCACCGCTAAGGGCAGTATAGGCATCACGCAAGGCATATACCTCTGCATGGGGACCACCCGCCCGTTTATGGGCACCGACGGAAAGTATCGCACCAGATTCACTGATGCAAACGGCACCGACGGCAGGATTGGGAAAAGTAAGAAGTTGATATTCCCACGCTGCTTCGAGCGCAAGTTTCATAGCGGATGAGGGATTCATTACCACTCGAAGTAGGTTTTAGCCTTGCTGACTGAGCGGAAAGGGATTCTATGCTCCGTGTTTTCTTTTGTTTTGAGAATGATCTCATCGTTTTCAACGCCGATGATTTCCCCTTCAAATTTTTCTTTCGCAATGGTTGTCAAAGAGGCTTTTTCACCCACAGACTGAATAAAATGATCCAACGTCTTCAGACGGCGTTCAATACCCGGTGAACTGACTTCAAGACGGTATTCTCCGCTGACGGGTGACGTCACGTCGAGCAGCGGAGAGATAAGGTGACTGGCTTCAACGCATTGATCCAAACTTACTCCGCCCGGAGCGGTAACGCTGACACGGAAAATCGTATTTTCATTTTCGTTTAGGACAACTGCATCATAGAGGGACAAGCCGATCGATTCGACCATTTTTTTGATATCGCTCTCAAGACTCATCTTTTTTCTCCTTGGCGATTTTGGCGAATAACGCCTCGATATTCTGACTTCGTTTGAGGGTATCATCAAATACGAAGGTCATACGCGGTGAACGGAACCACCCTTGATCTTTCATACAATGCTCTTCAATAATAGGACGCGCTTTTTCAAGAAGTTTTAAAAATGCGGCTTGCTCTTGCGGAGTATAGGAGTGCGGGTCAAGATAGACTTTTACATCGCTTCGGCCGCGTGAACAGTGGACATCGATAACATCCACTTCACGTACACGTGCATCTGAAAGTTGTGAAATCGCTTCCGGGATCAACTCTTTTAGAATTGACTCCGTTCGCTTGATCTTAATTTGTGCCGGCGTCACAGGGTTACTTTTTTCTCAATTTTAGTAAAGGTCTCGATAACGTCACCGACTTTGACATCGGTATATCCGTTGAGGACAACACCACAATCCATTCCTTTACCGACCTCTTTAACATCGTCTTTGAAACGACGCAAAGATGTGAGGTCACCCTCATGGATAACAACACCGTCACGGATAACGCGAACCATTCCGCCGCGTACCAATTTACCGTCAACAACCACACATCCGGCAATCGTTCCGCCGCCTTTTGGCATTGGGAAAGTATCACGGACTTCTGCTTGTCCGGTATTTTGCTCGCGGAACTGCGGAGCCATCATACCCGTCAGCATCAGTTTGACATCATCAATCAATTGATAGATGATCGAGTAGGTTTGGATCTTGATACCCATCTGTTTTGCAAGGGCATTAACGTTACCCGTAGGGCGGACGTTAAATCCGATCAAGGCACAGTTTTCGCTGTTATTAACCAAGGCAACGTCATTTTCGGTAATACCGCCGACGCCGCTGGAGATCACTTCAACTTTGACTTCTTCGTTTCTCAACTCGTTAAGCGCTGACTTAATCGCTTCCAATGAACCGTGAACGTCGGTTTTGAGAACCACTTTAAGGGCTTTCAAACGTCCCTCTTCGATCAATGAGGTCAACTCATCCAAGGTTGTCTTGGTACTGTGTGACAACTCACGGTGACGATCGTACTCGTAACGTTTTTGAGCAAATTCGCGTGCTTCTTTGTCACTTTCCATAACCATGAGGATTTCACCCGATGGAGGAACGTCACTCAAACCGACGACAACCGCTGTTTCACTCGGTCCGATTTTTTGGAGCTGTGCTTTTCGGTCGCTGATCAATGCACGGACACGTCCGTAAGCACTTCCGCACACGATGTTGTCTCCGATTTTAAGAGTACCGTTTTGGACGATGACCGTTGCAACCGGTCCACGCCCTTTTTCAAGAGTACTTTCAACGACAACGGCTTTTGCCATATTGGTAGCATTGGCTTTGAGTTCCATGATTTCTGCCTGGAGCAAAATCGCTTCGAGCAAATCATCGATTCCGGTCATTGCTTTGGCCGAAACACCCACAAATTCGACGTCTCCGCCCCAGTCCACAGGGTTAAGCCCGAGTTCTGCCATTTGCGCTTTAACCATATCCGGATTAGCTCCGGGCTTGTCCATTTTATTGATCGCAACGATCACCGGAACTTTTGCTTCTTGCGCATGTTTGACGGATTCGCGTGTTTGCGGTTTAACCCCGTCATCTGCCGCAACAACGATAACGATAATATCGGTCAGCTGCGCACCGCGGGCACGCATGGCGCTAAACGCTTCGTGTCCCGGAGTATCGAGGAACGTAATCAGTTTCCCTTTTTGTTCAACCGAATAGGCACCGATATGCTGGGTGATTCCGCCCGCTTCGCCATGAGCGACTTTAGCATTACGAATCGCATCAAGAAGAGATGTCTTACCATGGTCAACGTGACCCATGATGGTGATAACCGGAGGACGTTCGACGAGATCAGCACTGTCTTCTTCACCCTCTTCGTAAGCATCTTCATAATTAAAGGCATCTTTCGGGTCGATCGTTGTAACTTCAACACCGAATTCACTGGCCAAAATCTCGATTTCGTCTTTCCCGAGGAAATCATTTTTCGTAACCATCATCCCGAGATTAAAGAGAACCTTGATAACTTCAGAGAGAGGCTGGTTTACTTTGTCGGCAAATTCGTAAACACGGATGTCTTCAGGGATTTCGACGTGAGTAATCACTTCATCATCTTTAGCATCACGGGTATATTTTTTACGGGCTTCACGGGAAACCTGACGCGGTTTATTGCGGTTTGCCCCTTGTTTTTTACCTGCGTTACGGCCGATCGGTTTTTTCTCTTTCGGTTTTTGGACCTCTTCTTCAGGCGGTACGTTAGCCCCTAAATCATTAAAGTCCATCAATACGACTTGATCTTGTTCGTAATCCATTGAGACATCCGAAATTCCGCCGCCGAAAATATCAAGACGAACCCCTTGCTCTTTCTTCTGAACCGGACCGCTGCTCCCTTGAGCTTTTTTCGCTTTTTTCGCTTCGAGCTCACGCTGAGCTTGTTCGCTCAATTTTCCATAACTGGAAACATTGACATTTTCATGACGTACCGGAGGGACAAACTCTTCTTCTACCGGACGTTTTTTCTTAACGATTTTTAGTCCTGAACGCTTAGGCACTTCAGGTGCCACCAAAGCTTCTTCGGAACTCTCGCCTTTTAATTCTGCAACCGTAACCACGGCAGGTATATTCTCTTCAACTGCTGCACTAACGACAGGAGCTTCTTCTGCAGAAGCAGTTTTTGGGGAAGATTTCGGCGCCGCAGTCTCCGTAGAGGCTCCGCTCATGATATAGTTCATGATTTGCTCAGCTTCTTCGATCGATACCGAACTCGAGGCAGTTTTCACATTTAGCCCCATTGCGGCTGCTTTATCCACTACCTCTTTTGAATTGATACCAAGCTCTTTGGCAATTTCATGAACTCTAACTTTATCCATCATTAACGATGATCTCCTTTAACCGATTCATTAGCACTACAGTCGCGCCGCTTTTGCATTGACGGGCCAATTGTCCCGAAGTTTTCTTGTGCTCGACACACGCAAGGCACAGATAAAAACTTCTCCCATCGCCGCCGTAGGGTTCTAAGGACCCTTCTCGACATTGAAGCCGTATTAATGTGGATTGCGCAAAACGTTCACGACAAACCACGCACATACGTATAGGCTGATGTAACTTTTGCGCCATTATATCCAATACTTTCTTTTATTTTCATTGTTTAGCGCCAAAGGAGCTAAGCCGCCCTCTCTGTGCTAACACCGTGTTCTCTTCTACAGAAGACCTGCGATTCTCTTTTTTTAGCGTTCGACCACTAAACCGTCGTTATCAAATCCAAGAATTTTAACCTCAAAATCGGTGAATTCTGCCTTAAATTTATCGGCCAGCATTTGGGCGTCCTGATCGTATACCATGTTAAAAAAAGTCGACCCGCTGCCGGAGAGAGTAGACATCAATGCCCCGTTTTCATAGGCCATTTTTTGAACGGCAAAAAGCTCCGGCAACATTTTCATCCGGATTTTTTGATGGAAGCGGTCTTGCGTCGCAAGACGAAGCATTTCCCAGTCTTCATTAAAAAAAGCCCCTACCGTTACCGCGGTATGGGAAAGGTTGAAAACGGCATTCTCTTTGCTGTAGGATTTGGGGAGCGTCGTACGCGATTTCGCCGTTGAGATCGGTTTGTTCGGGATAACGACAACCGCTTTAAGATAATCCGGAAGATGTTTTTGCTGAGAAAAAACTTTTTGCTTTTCAACCATCGCTGCGTTAAATCCCCCCATGACCGCAGGAGTAATATTATCGGGGTGGGTTTCATACACGAGTGCATGATTGAGGATACGGCGTTTGGACACTTTTACCCCGGCCGCTTCGTGAGCACAGCTGATGGCACTCACGATGACGGCTGAGGAGCTTCCCAAACCGCGAGACATCGGGATTTGGTTGTAAAACGTAAATTTAAAATTCTGCCGCTTTTGGGTAAGGCGGCGATAATGTTCGTTGAAGATACTGACGAACAGGTTATTCCCTTTTAGACGGGGGTTATTTTCCCCTTCGCCTTTAATAGAGACGGCAAAAAATCTCGACGGCACGAGTTCGACTTGATTACGCAAATCAACGGCAAGTCCTAATGAATCAAATCCGGGGCCTAAATTAGCACTCGTTGCGGGTACACTAACGAACAAATAATTTCCTTATCCTACGGCATCAATCCCATAATATGGGAGATTATCCGAATCAAATTTTTCTAAATCGATGTTTTTTGGAAGTTCAAAAGCAACAATCTCCGGAGAGACTATCGGTTCTAACTCAATGGTTGTACTATTTTTAACAAAATAGAGCTTTCCAACTGCTTTGATGGGGCTATTTTGGTTGAAAAAGAAGGCATCCGTTGCTAAAAGGGGGATTTTTCGAACAATACTGAGAGTTTTAAGGAAAAGATAGGTGACTTTGATCCCCATAAAACTCCCGGGACCTTTGGCATAGATAAAATTTGAGAAGGTATAGCGTCTCAATAATGCATCGAATATCTCGGCTAAAACATCCGAACTCATCCCCTCATTCGAAATCTCTTCGACTAACACTCCGTCCTTGTAGATACCGACAAGAACCGGCGAGCCTAAAGCGATAACGAGGGCATCATGCATACGCTTTGGCCATCTCTTTTGACTCCGCGGTTGCCAGTTCCACGATTTCGTAGTTGGCCGGATCTTTGAGCAATGCGAGCGTCAATTTATGGTTGAGATCATGGCTTCCGGCAAATGCTTCGTAGTTACCGATAAAGTTCATTCCGATGAGTGACATATCCCCGATCGCATCGAGAATTTTATGGCGCACAAACTCATCTCCGAATCGAAGACCTTCGGGATTAAGTACTTTTTTATCGTCCAGTACGACTGCATTTTCCAGGCTCCCGCCCAGTGCAAGCCCTTTCGAGCGGAGGTATTGTACTTCGTGTACAAATCCGAAAGTCCGTGCACGGGCAATCTCTTTTTTATAATTCTCTTTGGTAAATTCCAAAACATAACTTTGCTTGTCGATCACGGGGTGCTGAAATTTAATCGTAAAATCGTAGTTCATATCATTGGACGGGATCAACTTGACGTATTTATCCCCTTCCTGAACGATCACTTCTTTTTTAATCCGCATAATTTTTTTCGGGGTATCTTGCGATACGATTCCAGCTTCTTCGAGAAGCATACAAAAACTCATCGAAGAGCCGTCCATTACCGGAACCTCATCCGCATCGACAATGACACGAAGGTTATCGATGCCGTAGGCATAGATCGCAGAGAGCATATGCTCGATCGTTGAAATCGTCACTCCGTCTTTTCCGATAACGGTCGCCATTTTAGTATCAACGACATTGGCAGGGATCAAAGGGATCGATACCCCTGCGTCACTTCGGTAAAAAACAATGCCGCTATTTGCCGCTAACGGCTCTAAACGCAGCCGTACGGGAGAGCCTCGGTGCAAACCGATACCCACGAGTTCGACACTTTTACCTATCGTAGATTGCATCATGGCTTCTTCTCCTTTATACTATACACACTAAAACAGGTGAAGCCCGTTTTAGCGGCAGGGATATATTGTCCCTCCCAACCCCCTAAAGCTACAAAAAACAAGTTTTTTGAGATTTATTGAGTATTCATCACTTTTTTATATCAATAATTATAGCGTGTTTCAACGCTGGCTGATGTTAACCTTGGCACTCTCGATAACGCTGGTGATGTTATCATAGATCCATTTGGTGTCCATCCACTCTTCCGGACGGACTTCGATGCCCTGAACTAAAATACCGAAATGAAGGTGATCGCCCATCGCATAGCCGCTTAGTCCGGTTTTAGCAATCTGCTGAGCCGCGGAAACCGGATCCCCTTCCTGCACCATCACCTCGGAGCAGTGTCCGTAAAGCGTATACAAACCGAATCCATGATCGATAATCGGCAGATTGCCGTAGATACCGTTAGGCTGTGCAAAAACGACCTTTCCACCATTGGTCGCGATAACGGAACCCATGTGAACGCTTGCAAGGTCAAGTCCCATGTGATAAGCATTGGAAATATTTTGCTGACCTTTGTAACTATAGATACGGTGATCCCCGAAATCAGCTACTTTTTGTCCGTTGACTAACGGATAAAACGGTGACAGGGTGAAGTCTGTAATCATCGTGTTCGAAACTTTTGAAGTAATCTCATGAATAATTTTTTCATTATCGGCGCGTACTTTTTCGTTGATAATTCGGAACTGTTCCAACCGATCGTCTACTCCAGCCGTTTGCTCGTAAGTATTTGCCAGTTCGGCAATCTTACCATCCAAGAATGCATCGCTCAACTCTATATTCGATGTGCGGTAAACATGATCTTTCAATCGGAGGGGGATATTGCTTTTGGTTTCATTTCCGGCTTTGTCACGTGCTATAACCGTTGCACTGAAATTGGTTTCCTGAACCGGCCACGCGACCAATGAAGCATAATAGCCCTCTTTCATAAACGGCTGGGCGATAAACGTCTTGCCGAAATTGGTTTCAATTTTCAAACTTTCCATATGGGGATCTTCGGCTTTAAAAATAACAATCGCCGATCCCCCTTTTTGAATTTTATACGAGTTGGCGATAATCGAAAGGACAGGACGGCGCTGATCGATAACGAGAGTGATCTCTTCTTTATAGGTATTCCCCATAAAAAGACCCCAAAAACTGTTGTCGGTTGCTTGAATGGTCAGTGTCACCGACGGTGAATCTACCCGGCGAACCCCTTTTGGAGGGAGAATATCAAAGGATCGTTTTGTCTCTTTTGAAGGGGTATTATCCTCCATTACAACCCACTCATCATGTGGAGTTGCCAAAGTCGCTTTAAACGATTTTAGCCCGCTTGAATCATCCACAGTGACATGGATAGGATCTCTAAAGTTCCAATATCCCTCTTGCGAAAGAGTTACTTTAGGGTCTTCCCGTTCAAAAGCAGGCGAAAAAGCCATAAATCCAACGGCAGCCAAAACCAAAACAACTACTATCCATCCAATAATTCCCGAACCGTTTCGGCCTCTTCTCACACTAACTCCTTTGTTATCATCACCATTATATTCTCTACGAGCTCATTGTAATTGTCTTGTTTTAGAAACGTTCCGGCACGGCTTACATGCCCGCCTCCGCCGAAGTGCTTCATTATTTTCGAAGCGTCTACCGTCCCATCCGTACGCAATGAGAGCTTAGTTCCCCCCTTAGGGAGTTCGACTTTTAATATTGCGGCTTGTACGCTGCGCATCCCCAATACTTCATCCAATACACTTTTGCATTCGGCAGCACTCGCTCCGGTCTCTTCCAGCAGCGAAAGGGAAACTTCGCAAACCGCCAGCTTTCCATCTGCCAGAAGTTTCATCTGCTTAAAAAGCAGTCCACGAATCCGAAGCGATGCAAGCGAACGGCGGCGATAAAGCCACTCGATACACATTGCATGATCGGATCCCTGCTCTAAAAGCGACTGTGCCATTGCAAACGTTTTGGCATTGCACTCGGGTGCACTAAAACATTTTGAATCATCTACAAGGCCCGCGTAAAGTGAAAGCGCCATTTTACCATTGATTTTTACACCGTTGGCAACAAAATAATCATAAACCACTTCCGTCGTACTGATTGCCGATGTATCAATAATATTTTCGCTGCCGTAAAAGTCGTTGCTGATATGGTGATCAATGTTGATCAACGGTATTTCTCTCGTGATACCAAGGCGGGCAAAACTGCCGCAGTCAAAGCTGATCATACAATCGGCACTCTCGGGAAAACGGTCGGTGACTTTGTCAAACCATGGTAAAAAAGCTAAATTCGGGTTTATCTCGGATGTAACACAAAAGAGGGTCACTTTTTTTTGGCTGCGGAGGAGATAGGAGTAAAAAGCACACGCCGAACCCAGAGAATCGGCGTCGGGATTTTTGTGAGCGATTAAAACAATATGCTGGGAAGATTCGATCAGGTTTGAGGGCATCGGATACTCTAAAAAAGCCTATAATCAGGCGGAGATACCGTAATTATAGCACTTATAATCTTATGCAAAGTGATTAGTATCCCATCACTTTGCCCGCACTTATTCGACCGTGCTTTTTAAGACGGCTTCAAAATCGCTTTGTGCCTGTTTTAAAACTTCTTTGGCTTCGGGATCACTCACGCGCGCACTGCTCATCCAGTTGTAAACACCCGGGAATCCCATGACGATTTCATCTGCATCTTTTTTCTTATACACCATCAAAGTACACGGAGCAAACGCCGCCGCTTCGGGACGTGTTTTGGCTACCGTATAGATGACTTTGAGCTTACAGATGGAATACGTATCGTAAAAATCAAACGGACTCGGCTCGCTGCCATCGTTGAGCATAAAGTTATAATCGGTAAAGTTCGAGAGGACGAATCCGGCCGGTTTCAACCCCTCTTCGATCATCATTTCCGTTTCGTCTTTATCGCTTGACCAACTGGCGGCATCCGTAGGACGGACAAATCGGCTGAGCAATGCTCCTTCTGATGGCAAAGACGTCTCGCTCATTGTCAATTTTGCCCCGGGTAAAGCTTTTTGAAGAGCAGAAAGAACCTCTTTTTCAATCAGGGCAAATTCCGGAGCATCGAATCCGGCAATCTTTTTCATCGCTTCTGCGGTGAGAACCGATACATGGAGATTATTATCCCCTTTACGCTGATAAATCCCTACACCCATCGGTACGAAGATTCCGCCGTCCGGGTGGGATTTTACCAATGATGCAGCCTGTTTTTTCGGAATAACCGTTAAGAGATTAAACATCGTAAAATCGCTTGCTCCGAATTGTTTCGTAAACGGACCGTTCATTTCCGAATCTGCCGCAATTACAAAACCGTTTGCCTCAAATGCTTTTTCGATCAGGGCAGGCGTTAGTTTCCCGTCCGCATTCGAAACACTCAATAAGTGTAAATCACCCCCGAAGAGTGAGAGAAATCCTGCCAAAACGGCACCTATAATTTTTTTCATGTTAACTCCTTTATGGATGAATATAAACGGCGCCTTCAGCGGTCCGCTCTATGATTTCCGCGATTCCCGCAGTAACAATTTCTACGTCCTCAAGCAACTCAGGCTCAGAAATATTTTTCGTCCGCATGGTATTGCCGCAAGCGACGAATTCGACGCCGTACTGCTGCAGTGCATCGACGCGCGGTGCAAACTGCTTTTCCTTTTTGAGGACCGTACGAATACCGTGATAATAGGCCACGATACGCATATGAACCTTTTCCGGTCCATAAAACTTCAATACATTATTAGCCGTGCTCAGTACATGCTGTATC
>NZ_JBASYM010000021.1:0-18932 GCF_049277495.1 Sulfuricurvum sp.
GATGAAGGATATGTAGCTGAAGCAAGCGGCGCATCCTTTTTCCTCATTAAAGACGGTGAACTTATCACCCCTCCTAATGACAATTCACTCGTATCGATTACCCAGCGAACCGTTATCGAAATGGCGGAGAATATGGGAATCAAAGTCACGCGCAGAAAAATCACACGTGAAGAGATTTACGTTGCCGATGAAGCGTTCCTCACCGGTACGGCTGCCGAAATCACCCCGATTCGCGAAGTAGACGCTCGCGTTCTGGGTGCAGGCGGGCGCGGACCGCTTACCGAAAAGATCCAAACTGCCTATTTCGATATCGTCTGCGGACGTAATCCTGATTACGACCACTATCTCACCTATATTAACTAAGGATCCTGCATGGCAAGTGATATGAACGACTATTTCAACAAGAAAAAAAGTGAAAGCCAAAAGGGAGGCGGATTTCAGCCCCCTAAACCGCCAAAATTTGATTTCAATATGAACTCTCAGAAAATGGGAATGCTATGGATTATCGGCGGATTTATTTTACTGCTTGTTCTCGCGAAACCGTTTGTTATCATTACGGAGGGAGAGCGCGGAATTCTCTCTACCAACGGAAAATATGAAGAGCGTGCATTGATGCCGGGGCTCCATTTTCTCATCCCGTTTATCCAAAAGGTCTATCTCGTCGATACCAAAGTCCGTATTATCAACTATGCCGATAAAATTGATCGTGCTTCTACTGCAGGAGACGGGATCTTGCTCAAACCGGCGATTACCGTTCTCGATAAACGGGGGCTTCCGGTTTCTATCGAATTAACCGTACAGTATCGTTTAAATCCGCAATTAGCGGCACAAACCATATCGAACTGGGGATTTAGCTGGGAAGACAAAATCATCGATCCCGTAGCGCGTGACATCGTCCGTAACGTTGTCGGCCAATATGAAGCCGAGTCATTGCCGATTATGAGAAATGCCATCGCTCAAAAAATCGAAAACGGTATCCGATCAAGCGTCGGAGGACAAAAAAACACCCCTGCGGAACTCGAATCGATCCAGTTGCGTGAAATTGTCCTGCCTCAAAAAGTAAAAGATCAGATTGAGCGCGTTCAAGTTGCGAAACAAGAAGTAGAGCGTGCCCAGCAAGATGTTGAACGGGCAAAACAAGAGGCATTCAAAAAAGAGACCGAAGCGCAAGGTACGGCAAATGCCATTACCATCCAAGCCGAAGCTCAGGCCAAAGCCAATCGCCTTATCGGAGCCTCAATTACTCCTGGATTGTTGAAAATGGAGCAAATCCATGTGCAGGGCAGATTTAACGATGCGCTCAAAGAGAACAAAGATGCCAAAATTTTCCTTACTCCCGGCGGTTCTACTCCGAATATCTGGCTCGACACCAAAACACCTGAAGCGAAAACCATCACTTCAACCAAATAATCCCTCTCCTTTTGGAGGGTTTATTCCGCATCCATTCGTGGCTCCGGAATAAACACTTAAAAGGTCACCTATGAATCTCGATCACATTGATTGGCAAAAATCCGAACTCCTCCCGGTCATCGTCCAAGACTCTACCACTCTCGAAGTATTGATGATGGCCTATATGAACCGCGAGGCTCTGGAATTGTCTCTTTCAACGAAAATTGCCCATTATTATTCCCGTTCCAAACAGCGGCTCTGGAAAAAAGGAGAGTCCAGCGGGCACCTGCAACACATCGAACGCTTTTTGCTTGACTGCGATAACGATACCCTCTTGCTGATCGTACGCCAAGAAGGGGTTGCATGTCACACCGGGCGCAAATCCTGTTTCTTTACCGATATCGAATCCGGAGAGAGTGTCAGCGAGCCTCAAATCGATACGGCGGCAGCATACGGGATTATTGACGAACTCTATCACACAATTCTATCACGTAAAAATGCCGATCCGACTACTTCATGGACGGCCAAACTGCTCAGCAGCGGAGACAATACCATTCTTAAAAAAGTGGTAGAAGAGGCCGGAGAATTTAGTTTTGCGATCAAAGACGGAAACGAAGATGAAATTATTTACGAATGTGCCGATTTAGTGTATCACGTCCTCGTCGCATTAGGACACAAAAATATCTCTCCCGACCGCATTAAACAAGAGCTTGCACGGCGATTTGGAATGAGCGGAATCGCGGAGAAAAACTCGCGGGAAAAATGAAAACAACAATAATCGATTTTATCCACCAGCTGCTTGTCTACGATTACCTCCTCTTTGGGGGAATATTCATCCTTTTTATTTTACTGTTGGTATTGGCGATTGTCCTCAGAAAAAAAATAACTTTGGCCGTCTTTTTGGTGTTGGTCGCCTTCGGCGTCTTGACGGCAGGACCGGTAGCCGGATATATTGCCCTTCACCAATACCTCTTTAAACACTCTATCGTGATTCATGAAGTCAAAGCTCTTGAGTTTACCGAAGCACTCTTGATCAAAGGGGATATCAACAACACCTCCAAAAGAACCTTCAGTGAATGTACTCTCAATGTCGGAGTCTATAAAGTTACCCATAATCAATATATCGATCCACTCTACCCTTATATACCTTTTAAAAAGAGTTCTGCAAAGCTTAATACAACCATTGCGCCCGGTCAATCGATATCTTTTAAACTGTTTGTCGAGCCGTTTCGCTATACTAAAGATTATAATCTTACGCTAAAGGCATCCTGTCAATGAATACCTATTTTACCGTTTGGCATTATGGCGCACTCCTGATAGGGGTAATTGTTTTTCTGATAACCGTTTTATTAGCCATGGAAGAGAAACGTCCTTCTGTGCGTAACTCGATTATTGTCTCCTCGATATTTGTAAATCTGTTATTGGCCTTTATCATTATTATGGCACTGGATAAATATACCAAAAAGGCCGCCGTTTATAATTTGGAAAACCATCGTATTCTTCAAACGGAACAAATCGTTTTTACCGGCGTTGTTAAAAATGTCGGGAATTATACGATCGGAAGAGTAGAATTGGAAATCAAACTCGTCAATAGAGGGCATATACGCGGCAATGTCAAGGGAGGGAGTTTTTATAAACCAAGCGGTTTTGCTGAAATGTTTGGTAATGCTACGCGTGATTATCAACCGCAAACGCTTATTGAAACACCGGTTCTTGCTGAGAACTTACAGCCCGGAGAAACACGCCGTTTTCGTGTCGCATTCCCTTATCCCCCTTACTTCAAAGGGGTGACGCAATTCACACGCATTTACGCACATTAAAATCAGTATTTCAATCCTACTGATTTTAATGCATCGTTGATCGCCCTGAACTGTGCATTTTTATCTTTGCACCATTGCGGAGCGATCAAAGTGTCATCATCGATCCCGGCACTGATTCGCTGCACACTGACACCCGCCGGTTTGAGCAGTATGGCATCTTTCAATACCTCCAAGTAGAGTTCTTGAGAGATCGGTTCAAACTCGCCTCGCGTATATTCATTGGCCAATGCAGTCCGTTTGACAACATAAAGAGGATGATACTTGACCGAATCGATTCCCAACGCATACGCCTCTTTTGCTGTCTCGATCATCATCTCTTTGGTCTCGCCCGGAAGTCCGAAAATCAGATGGCCGCATACATTGAGGCCGTACGCTTTGGCTTTGCGAATCGCTTCTTTGACATTCGCACTGTCATGCCCTCGGTTGATCCGTTTTAATGTATCATCATAAATCGACTGGATGCCGAACTCAAGCCAGATTTCCGTTTTTTGTGAAAGTTGCGCCAGATATTCAAAAGTCTCATCGCTGATACTGTCTGACCGTGTTCCGATACTGAGTCCCACGACATTTTCAAAGCTTAAAGCTTTTTCATAGAGTGCTTTGAGGGTATCGAGAGGAGCGTACGTATTGGTAAAACTTTGGAAGTAGGCCAAAAATTTCTCTGCACCATGCTCGTTCCGAAGCCGCTTCGAGAGCGCATTAAACTGCCACTCTACCTGTTGCAGCTGTTTATCCAAATGGGGATTGGCAGTCGATTGGAGATTAAGGAAAAAGCCTTTCAGCTCGCGTGCATGATCCAAACTCGGACTGAAAGAATCATTTTCACAAAACGTACACCCGCCCTTTGCCACCGTTCCATCGATATTCGGACAGGTAAAACCCGAAATAGAGAGAGGTACTTTAGAAACTTTGGTTCCGAATTTTTGGTGCAGATATTGCCCAAATGTAAAAATCTGCTCCCGCATCATGGACGCTTAAATAATGTATTTGCCGGTAAAACAGGCAGTACAGTAATTCTCTTCTTTTCCGTTGACGCTGCGCAACAAGGCCTCATTGCTCAGGTAGCCCAGGGAATCGGCTTCAATAAAAGCGCAAATTTCCGCATTAGTCATATTCGCGGCAATCAGTTTCTCTTTATCCGGGGTATCGACTCCGTAGTAGCACGGATCGGTTGTCGGAGGACTCGAAATACGCATATGGACTTCTGCGGCTCCTGCAGCTTTGAGCATACGGACGATTTGGCGGCTGGTTGTTCCTCGGACAATAGAATCATCAATGACAATCAAACGCTTTCCGCGAATGAGATCATTGATTGGAGAAAGTTTCATTTTTACTTTCAAATCACGCATCTCTTGAGTCGGCTCAATGAACGTACGACCGATATAGTGATTACGCATAATCGCCATCTCAAACGGAATTCCGCTGGCTTGAGAATAACCTATCGCGGCAGGAACTCCGCCATCCGGAACCGGGACAACCATATCCGCTTCGACCGGCTGCTCTTGTGCCAATGCTTTTCCCATCGCTTTACGCATTTCATAAACGTTCTGGGTGTAAACGTTTGAGTCAGGGCGGGCAAAATAAACATACTCAAAAATACAGTGTTTCGGTGTCGGCTCGAATACTTTGATCGATTGAGGGGCTTTCCCTTTTTCAAAAATCAACAGTTCGCCCGGTTCAACGTCACGAATATACTCTGCACCGATCAGGTCAAATGCACAGGTTTCTGAAGCAACGACATATCCGTCTCCGACGCGTCCGAGGCTGAGCGGACGAAAACCGTGAGGATCACGCATTGCAAACATTTTGGAACGGCTCAGAAAAACAAGCGAATACGCACCCTCAATCTTTTTAACCGCATCGATAATACGATCGGTCAAATGATGCTGATCGCTTTTAGCGATAAGATGAATCAGGTTTTCGGTATCCATATAGGTTTGGAAAATCGCCCCTTTTTTGATAAGGGCATCCCGTACTTCTTTGGCATTGGTCAAATTACCGTTATGAACAATGGACATTTCACCAAGATCATAGCGGGCAAATACCGGCTGAGCATCGAGAATAGAGTCATCACCTGCTGTAGAATAGCGGGTGTGGCCGATCGCCATATTTCCCTTGAGGGTATTAAGCTTTTGGGTGTCGAATACTTGTGTAACCAATCCGCGATCTTTGATCGTATAAAGCTTTTCGCCATTACTTGTACTGATCCCGGCTGCTTCCTGACCACGATGCTGAAGAGCATGGAGTGAGAAGTAGGCTAATTTCGAAGCCTCAGTATGATCGAAAATACCAACTACCGCACATTTTTCATTTAAACTACGCACTCTATTTCCTTATACAAGTTCTAAACAGTCTTGAATACTGTACAAACCGTTTGGTTTTCCGACCAGCCATTTCGCCGCACGAATGGCCCCCTTGGAAAAGGTATTACGGCTTGTCGCCGTATGGTGAAGTTCAACGAATTCACCGTCGTTGTAAAACCCGACCGTATGACGCCCGACAATATCTCCGCCGCGCAGTGCCATCACGGCAATCTCATCTTTGCTGCGCTCTCCGATATTACCGTTGCGTCCGCTGACACGGACCGCATCCAGATCAAGATTACGCCCCGCTGCCGCTGAATGGGCTAACGTAAGAGCCGTTCCGCTCGGTGCATCTTTTTTATGACGGTGGTGTTGTTCGACAATCTCGATATCAAATCCGTCAAGTGTTTTCGCTGCCATATGAACAAGTTGATTGAGGAGTGCAACTCCGAGAGACATGTTTGTTGCATACAAAATCGGCATGGATTCGCTTGCTGTTTTAAGCAAATTCATCTGATGGGTATCCATCCCCGTAGTTCCGACAACCAAAGGTGTCGGATGTTCAATCGCTTTTTCGAGTAAAACCTGTGTTGCTTCCGGTAATGAAAAATCGATAATAACGTCGCTCCCTTTGAGCAACGTCGCCATATCGTTGGTGACTAACACCGAAGGATCAATGGAAAAGTTAAGTTCATTACGTACGTATACCGCACCCAATGAAATTTCACTCTCATGATGCAAATCTTCGATCAATAGCTTTCCGACACGCCCGCCAGCGCCAAATACACCTGCTCTTATCATGGTTGCCAATCCCTATACTGCATTATTATAGATGTATTTTACCCTCTTCGTGTTTAAAACCTATTGATGTCCATCCACAAAAGCAATTGCCTGGATTGCAGCTACTGCTCCATCACCTGCCGCACAAACAACTTGTTTGGGTGCCGATTCACGCATATCGCCCGCTGCAAACAATCCGGGTACAGACGTTTTCATATTCAAATCGACCTTAACTTCGCCCCATTTCGTCATCTCACAGAGAAAGGAACCGTCTTCTTGAATCAATACCTGATTATTGACATTGTTGCCTACGAATACAAAAACCCCGGGAACATCAATATGGCGTGTTGAACCGTCATTAAATACGACACGTACTCCGGTCACTCCCATTGTATCACCGACAACTTCTTCGGGAACAGCATTCACCACCAACTCGATATTGGATGCTGTTTTAACACGCTCGATCGTGCTCGGGGCCGAACGGAAAGAATCTCTTCGGTGAATGAGATAAACTTTGGCACAAATTTTTGCCAAGTACAGAGCCTCTTCGAGAGCCGTATCTCCGCCCCCGATAACCGCAACCTCTTTTCCTTTGTAAAAAAAGCCGTCGCAGGTTGCACACGTGCTCACGCCCCGGCCGAAGAAAACATCTTCACCGATAAATCCCGCACGTTTTGGAGTCGATCCGGTACAAACGATCACACTCTTGGCTTCATCGCTGCTGCCGTCTGATTTTTGAATCATAAAAACACCGTCTGCCCGGCGAGATACGCGTGTCACTTCGGACATCTCATGTTTCAGTCCGAAACGTTGGCATTGTTCAGGCCACGGAATCATCAAATCCATACCGGAGATATGTCCGGTTGCACCCGGGTAGTTCTCGATTTCGGAACTCATTGTAATTTGACCTCCCGGCATCCCTTTTTCAAACATCGTGACATTATCCAAACCACCGCGTGTGGCATATAAACCCGCCGTTAAGCCGGCAGGTCCTCCTCCGATAATTGCACAATCCAACATACAGACTCCCTGTTTTATCTATTTTGAGCACAAGCTGCCAAAAGACTAAAGCATACCTTAAAAAATCGGAATAGCTCCGCTTTTAGCACAGGGTTTAAAGCTCTTAAATCCCTGCTGAAAGCCCATCTAGCGTGTCAAGTTCGCGTATCATACTGTCTTGTTTATAAAGTGTATCTTTGTTTTTTTTGATAGTAAAAACAGTTGGGGAATGGTAGATATTAAACCGCTGAATAAATTTAAGCGAGGTGTCGGTTCCCGCTCTTAAGAAGATAATATTGGCATTGGAAGGAGGGGCTTTTTGGTAATAGTCGATCGCAATAATCGGATAAGACGCTTTGGCACGGGAAAGTTTTTCTACCGTTCCGGGGGTTTTGGAACTGTAAAACACAACGATATAATACGGCTCGTCAGGGATAAAAATAGCTTTTTCCTGATAAAAAACCCATTGAGAAAAATCGATAAACTTATATTCAGAGAATTTATAATTAAAGTAGGCAAATGCTGCGGCAATCATTGCCGCACCGAAAAAGGAGGCAAGAAGTGCGGAGAGGGAAAAGAGACTTTTTGTCTTACCCGCCGCCACGCAGTTGCTTAGAGAAGAGCGTTAAGTTTGTCAGCAAACGCCTGTTTTGAAGCAGCACCGACCATTTGTTCAACCACTTCACCGTTTTTGAAGAAAAGGATTGTAGGAATAGAACGAATACCGTATTTTACTGCGATATCCTGCTCTTCATCTGTATTAACTTTACAAATGTTCGCTTTCCCTTCGAACTCACCTGCTAGTTCTTCGATCACCGGAGCGATCATACGGCAAGGTCCACACCAAGGAGCCCAAAAATCGACCAATGAGACACCTTCTTTGGTTACCTCATCAAAATTTGATACTGTCAATTCAACATATTTACCCATCGTACTTCCTTGATTGCGAATGTTTTTGTTAAGTCATTATAACGCCCCAATCTTTAAAATGACTTATTACTTATCTCTCACATTTTTTCTCAGCACTCTTACGTTCTTTTAAACAAATTTAGGTCAGAATGAGATACTTTTCCACTTCCGATGAAAGAAGATCAATGAAGTTTCTGCTTTTTTTTCTAATACTGACTTCTTCCGTATTTGGGGCGGAACCCATCCTTCCTATTCCTCAGTATGTACACTACGATCCTTCTAAAGCCGCATTAGGGCAAAGATTGTTTTTCGATCCGATTCTCTCCCGTGACTATACCATCAGCTGTGCATCCTGTCATGATTTGTCCAAAGGGGGAGCCGATGGACAATGTGTTTCAACGGGAATTCATGCCCAAAAGGGGATCATGAACGCCCCTACTGTCCTCAATGCCGCGTTTAATTTCACCCAATTTTGGAATGGAAGAGCTAAAAACCTTGTCGAACAGGCACTCGGGCCTATCCACAATCCTGTCGAAATGGGACTCTCTCTTGATGAAGCGGTATTGCGTATTCAATCGGATCCGCAATACCGCACTGATTTTTTAAAAGTTACGGGGCGCAGCACCGTAACGGAAAATGACATCGCCGTAATGATTGCCGAATATGAAAAGACCCTTATCACTCCGAATGGAAAATTTGACCTCTACCTGCAAAGAAAAGGGAAACTCGATCCACTGGAAAAAAAAGGATATTTATTATTCAAAACACTGGGCTGTATCAGCTGCCATAACGGGGTAAATGTTGGAGGGAACTCCTTTCAGAAAATGGGGGCAATTGTACCGATAGAGCGAAAAGCAAATATTGATGATCGCTACAGTTTCACCGGACGTGTGCGCGATAAAAATATCTTCAAAGTTCCGACACTGCGAAATATTGCCCATACCGCCCCCTATTTTCATGATGGCAGTGCCGCAACACTCAAAGAAGCCGTCACCAAAATGTCCTATCACAACCTGGGGTTGAAACTTACCGAAATTGAAATCGAAGCACTTATTGCTTTTTTAGATACCCTTAGCGGTGAACTTACTTCTCTTACCGTACATCCATGAAACTCTCCTATAAACTTGCCCTCACGCTTGGACTTGGAGTCAGCGCATTTGTAGCTTTGCTGGCATTCAAGTCATTTAGTATGGACTATTTTGTTGAACGAAATAAAATAGAAGTCCAGTTTAAAACGATCGAAACTGCTCAGAAACAGCTTGATTATGAAATTTTGCACAATGCCTTTTTCCTTTACACCAATCAAGATACTATCAATAGCCAAATAGAAATAATTCGTCAGGATATACAATCACTCTCCAAGGAACTTGCTACCCTTCATAATCACTATGACAGTGAAAAAAAATTTCAACACTATTCGGATAGCTTTGAAAAAAAAGTAACCGCCATATACGATTTTCAAACAAACAACACCGTGATTAAAAATACAACCGCCGCCATTCCTGTTCTCCAAAATCGTCTCTTTGAGACGATTAATTTTTCCGATCCCCGCGATCGTGCAGCTTTAAATCAAATCCATCAAATCGGCGGATCGATCCTTCTGGGGAAAAATGCCCTCGATTATGAGCTGATCGCGTCCCTAAACCCTAAAATCAACCCTTTTTTAAACTATCGTTTTCATGAACCTGTTATTGATGAATTAACCCAAAGATTAATTGCCCACTATCAAATCATTGGAAAAATGTTTCCGGAATATCTCGTTGCGATGGAAGAAGCCAATAATCCGCAAGTTGCGGAACTCCTGGAATCAACCAAACAAACGTATGCAGATGAATCGGCGCGCGAACTCCAATCGGTCACCAAATTTTCGTATTTTCTCATGGCTCTTTATACTCTCAGCCTTGGAATCATCACTCTGTTTTTGTTCCGAAGTGAAAAAGAGTCTCGAATCGATACCCTTACAAGACTCCAAAATCGTAAATCTTATGAAGAAAGAGTGCAACACTCCCTCAAAGATTTAGGGCTGATTTTGATCAATATCCGCAAATTCAAACATTACAACGATTTTTACGGTGTATCGGAAGGGGATAAACTGCTGATCGAAACGGCACGTCACATCCGCACCCTCCCTTTTTCCGGTAAAAATCCTACCTATTATCGTCTCGGTGCCGATGATTTCGGTATCCTCTTTGAAACCTCTTCCACTCAGTCACTGGAAACATTGGCCAAAGAAGTTTTGACCGCATTTTCTAAAAACCCCATCATCATCGACGGTGAAATACGTACCCCTTCAATCGTCATTGCCGCATCGACTTTCAAACCGCTCTTGGAAACTGCCGATATGGCTTTAAAAAGTAATGGGTCTATCAATCCTATCATCTATCACGAAGGGCTTAATCTTCGTCAGGTGATCGAGGACAATGTCACCAAAGTGCAAGAATTCAAAGCAGCCCTCACGGAAGGGCGGGTGATCCCCTACTATCAGCCGATCGTCGATCTCTCGAACCGCTTAGTCTCAAAACACGAAGTATTGGCGCGTGTTCTCATGAAGGATGGGGAAGTACGCTCTATTTTTCCGTATTTAACCATTGCCAAAGAATCCAATCTTTACCCTGATCTCACCCGCACCATTATTTCTCAAAGCTTTGCCGTTATTGCGACACACTCAGGGGATTTTTCGATCAATCTTTCCATTGAGGATATTAGCAGTATCGATACCGTCAAGATGATAGAGCAGAAGCTGCTGGAGTATGAAAACATCGGGCAACGGATTATTTTTGAAATATTGGAGAGTGAAGCCATCAAAGAATACGATGCGATTATCGATTTTATCGCTCTGATGCGCCATTACGGATGCCGAATTGCCATTGATGATTTTGGGAGCGGATATTCCAATTTTTCCAGAATTCTCAATCTCACGATCGATATCATTAAAATCGACGGCTCTCTGATCCGCTATCTTGACAGCGATGACAAGGCGATTACCATCGTCCAAACAATCGTTAATTTTACGAAAAGTGCATCCATTCAAACCGTTGCGGAGTTTGTCCATAATCAAGCCATCGCCGATATTGTTTCAAACTTGGGGATCGATGCCGCACAAGGGTTCTATTTCTATGAACCTGCCCCCGAACCGGTCCCGATAGGCCATCTTTAGAATCATGGGCAAAGTGTTCTAGGCCTCTTTAAGATCATTAAATATTTCAGGAACATAATTACTGTTTTCTTGGCGGCATACCTCTTGTTCCATCATTTGAGTATATTTTATTTTGATCTCTTCAAGTGATAATTCCCCCGGCGGCTTTCTGATGGCAATAAAGCCACACACGTTCCCATTCTCATCATACTTGGGTGTTACCATGACAACGACCCAATAAAAGGCACCGTCTTTTCGCAAGTTTTTGACATATCCTTCCCATGGATAGCCCCGTTCGACCGTCTCCCACATCGATTGGAAACAGCATTTCGGCATATCCGGATGACGAATCAGAGAATGGGGCTTGCCGATCAATTCTTCTTTTTCATAACCGGACATTTGGATAAACAGACGATTAACATAGGTTATTCTGCCATGAAGATCGGTCTCTGTAATCATATTGCCGCCTTCAAACTTTACCTCGACATCGGTAGGAGTTGGTCTTTGCATAAAGCAACCTTCTATAACAAAAATTATTTCGTAATGATTATAGCGATTGACGGAACTAATGTAAATAAAAACGCTATATTTTAAAAAGTTATATTTTCAATATATTCGACAGCTTCGTCGGTAACGATCAGAGCATCAATGCAGTAGTCGAAATTAAGCTTTTTTTGCTGGAGGTACGTTTGGATAGCGCGGTTTAATTTTTGAAGCTTTGCAGGGGTAATATTGTTGACGGCCTGTTCATAGTTTTGAGCGCTCTTGACCTCAACGAAGTGCAAGACACTATCCGGGCTCAGGGCGATGATATCAATCTCCCCAAAACGGTTATAGACGTTCCGATCGATAATCCGAAACCCTTTATTTCTTAAATAGTCACACCCGCGCTCTTCGGCAATATTGCCTTTGGCACGGGTGTGCACCTCTTAATCCAGATAGTCGGGTTTGATCACCTCGACTTTGATCGATTTAAAACGTGCCGTCTTAATCAGCTCGTCGTGCTCGTCTCCGAATAAAAAGTTGATATGGCTTGCGGCATGATGAAACGTTGTAAAAAGCGTCCCTTTTTTTACCGTTGTACTCACCTTGACCCGAAGAGGGGCGCTTTGCCCGTATTGGCTTTTCAGAACGACAAAATCTTTGTATTCAAAAAACTCTTCGTCTTCCACACTCACAAGCAAGATATCTTCGCTGTGGCTTCGGTGAAGCTTATCACACGCATTGGTCTGAGCCGCATTGTTGTAATGGACCAAGACCCTTCCGGTCGTCAGATAATATCCCTCATACGTCGGAGCCCTCATGAGCTCGGCTACCTGCTCGCGCGGCTCATACTGCTTGTATCGGAAAGCGCCCAAACCATCTTTGGTACGAAAATCATGCAGATGCAGTACGGGGGTATCTTCTTCCTGTACCGGCCACTGAAGTCCCCGTAAACGATTGGCTTCCAGTTTTTCATAACTTGCCCCGCCAAAGCGGACCGGAGCGTCAACACGTACCGCTTCCCAAACATCACGTGATGTTTTAAATCCCATGTCTGTGCCGTATCGTTTGGATATCTCCGCAATGACTTCCCAATCATCCGGCATCCGTACATTGATCAGCGGCTGTGAGAGGTGGAGTCGGCGTTCGGCGTTGACATACACCCCTGTTTTTTCATACGCGCTTTTCACTCCGAAGATGATGTCGGCAAATTTGGTAATCTCGTTGTCAAAGAGCTCATTGACGATCAAAAGGTCAAGATTTCCCAACGCCGCATGAATCTTGTTTTGGTTGGGGTGAATATGGGCGATATCCTCACTGATGTTAAACAGCGCCTTGATCTTTCCCTCCACCATCGCATTGATCAAATCGGGAGTCATCATCCCCACCTCTTTCGGCGGTTGATAATCGGGAGCATAATACGGGAGCATTCCCACATCGCAGGTTCCCTGCACATTGTTTTGCCCGCGCAGCGGCATAAGTCCCGCTCCCCGTTTGCCGATGTTCCCGGTAATCAAGGCAAGATGGGTAATCGCCATAACGGCGTACGATCCGTCCAAATGTTCCGTAATACCGAGACCCCAGAAAAAAAGGCTTTTGCGGGTTGCGTATTTACGGGCAACGGCACGAATCTCTTCCACCAGAGATTCATACCCCGGAACCTGCAATAAAAACTCAGGGTTCGAATACGGATCATTCAAAATCGCGTTTTTGTACTCTTCATATCCTTTGGTACGCGAGGCGATAAACTCGGCATTGACCAAACCTTCGCTGATAATGACGAACGCAAGCATATTCAAGATCATGAGATTAGACTCATACGGAATACTCAAATGATGCGTAGCCGATTTTGAGAGCTGAATACGGCGTACATCCAACACGGCAAGTTCAACATTTTTTTGCTTGATCACATCGAGCATCCGATTGGCAACGATCGGATGACCCTCGGTCGTATTGCTTCCCATGACGACCATGAACTCCGTCTCGTAAATATCGTCAAACGGATTGGTTGCAGCCCCCTCGCCGATCGTCATACGCATCCCTTTCAAGGATGGGGAGTGACAAACGCGAGCGCAGTTATCGACATGCGGGGAACCGACGACATGGCGGGTAAAATGTTGAAAAAGATAAGAGCCCTCGCAGCTGGTACGGGCACCGCCGATAGCGGCAAAGCTGTGCGCGCCGTACTCATCGGTGATTGATTTCAGTTTTCGCGCCGCCAGCTCGTAGGCACTTTCATAACTGATCTCATAAAAATCGTGATCCACAGGTTCCAGATAGTCCATATCCAAATCGGCAAACAGTGTCGCATTGGCATTTAAGAATGACTTACGAACCCGTGCATTTCGGAGCCGTTTGGGATGCGTTACGAAATCCCACCCCTGTTTTCCTTTAATACATAACCGCCCCTGAGAGACGAGCCCCTCTTCTTTGGCAAAGATTTTTTGGATTTTATTATCCTCAACCTCAGCGGAAATATCACATCCTACGCCGCAATAGGTACAAACGCTGTCAATAACCATAGGATATTTCCTTGATAGTACGGGCTATGCACCCTTTTTAAAATTAGTGAAGTTTACAATTTTGTCTCTTAAGGACTGCGGAAGTAACGAGACAATCCGAATCATTAAGTAAAATCTAAAAGGGAAAGCATAGCGGATTCTTTTTCGTTTAATTCCATCCGTAATTTTGGCTATCCCTTCTTGGGTCGTCATCCAAAAAGGCATCTTGAAACGATTTTTCCGGGTCATCTCCGAATCGATAAAGCCCGGCATAATGGTCATTACCGTTATCCCGTGAGGTTTTAGCTGATAGTGCAGACCTTCGGCATAAGCATTAAGCGCCCGTTTCGAACTGCTGTAGGCTATCGAAGTCGGCATCGTAAACAGTGACGCCAGGGAAGAGATAAAAACGATTTCTCCCGTCTTTTGCTCAATCAATTTTGGTATGATCGGCTCCAGTAATGCATGTATACTGAGAAAATTGGTTTTAAAAAGCCGCTCAAAGTCCTCAAACGGCGTTATCCCGCCGCTATGTCCGACCGACATTCCGGCATTTAGAATAATACGGTCAATCGGCAATGTGCCCAAGGTTTCTCCGATTTGACGCATCCGCTCAAAATCATTCACATCGGCAATGATCGTTTCTACCTCTGACCCCTGCTCCCGGCACCGCTTGGCAACATCGTCAAGATGCTCCATTCTGCGTGCAATCAGCACAAGCTGATTCTCTTTCGTTGCGTAATGGAGAGCCAGCGCTTCACCTAATCCGCTGCTTGCACCTGTGATTACAATCCTCATCCCTTTTCTCCCGCAAGCAAATAGTCGATATAATTATACCCATGAATGAAACACTAAAAATCGGGGAGATTAATATCCTCGTTATCGACCGGGACACTGTACCCGGACTTTTTTTACGCGCATTGGATGAGAGCGATATTTTATTGCCCAACCAATATGTCACAGACACCATGCACATCGGCGATACCATTGATGTTTTTGTCTACACCGATAGCGAAGATCGGCCCGTTGCGACGACCGCAAAACCCAAAGCGATGCTGGGTGAGATCGCATTTGTCGAAGTGCTTGATACAACCCCCATCGGTGCATTTGTCAACTGGGGATTGCCAAAAGATCTTTTCGTTCCCAGAGCACTTCAAAAACGCCCTTTTGTTGTCGGAGAAAAACGTCTCATCCGTGTTATCCTCGACGAACAGACCAACCGTCTCGTGGGTACGGAAAAAATCAGCGGAGCGTTAGAGCTTCCCCCGAAAACTTTTTATCCCAACACTCCCGTGAGTTTTATGATTATCGCCAAAACCCCTATGGGCTACAAAGTGATCGTCGATCATAAATACGAGGGGATGATTTATTCCAATGAAATTTTTGAAGATGTCCGTGTCGGACAAATCAAAAACGGTTATGTAAAAATTCTCAGACCAGACGGCAAACTCGATCTCTCATTGCAAATGGTCGGAAAAGCAAAAGCTTCAAGTGCCGCGGACAAGATACTCTCGATGATCAAATCCAACGGCGGAATGCTCCCGTATAACTATAAAAGTGATCCGGATTTAATTCAAAAAACATTTGGACTCAGTAAAAAGAATTTTAAAAGTGCATTGACACAACTCGTAGACAGTAAAAAAATAACAGTTCAGGAGAACGGAATTTATGGGATATAGACCACGCAAAAGCCCTTTTAGTCATCTAAAAGCTCGCAATCTCGTTTACAGTGAAGATGATCGAACCTATACCCTCATCAGTTTTAATCGGGAGACGATGCTCCTGGAAGTCCACATTACGGATGGAAGTGAAAAAAAAATCGTAACCGATTTCCCGTTTGCCCATCTCCCTAAAAAAATAAAACAAGAGCTCAATCCGCTATAATTGCGCCACTATTTTGATAAAGGATTACCATGTCACAATTTACCAATGTCACCATCGATAAAAAAGCCAATATTTATTTCGACGGAAAAGTTACCAGCCGCACCGTTCATTTTGCGGACGGAAGTATTAAAACCCTCGGAATTATGGCCCCTGGCGAATATACATTCGGTACCGGGGACAAAGAGATCATGGAAATCATGAGCGGAGAAATGGATATTCAGCTTCCGGGTTCAGATGCTTGGATTACGATTAACGGTCCTGAAAGTTTTGAAGTGCCGGCGAACAGCTCTTTTAATCTCAAAGTCAAAACCATCAGCGACTACTGCTGCAGTTATATCAAAGAATAAAATGTCTATCAGCGTCGGACTTCGACGCTGTTCTCTTCAATCCACCCCTCTTTTCCATACGGCTCCCATCCCTTAACACTTCCCATACCGCTAACTTTATACCATGCCCCGCTTTTGATTTTTGATGTGACTGTCGTATTGGTTTTGGTAGAGATACATTCTCCCTCCGGGGTACATATCTGGGCACCTTCTTTTGTTTTCAACCGGAGAGGAGTAATGTAAACCATACTATTAATGGCAGGTTTTTTACCCGATGCACTCGTTTTTACCTTGTCATATTTTCCATCCAGAAATTCTAACAATAATTTTCGTGCCTCTTTGTCTCCCTGCTTAGCCGCAAGCGAAAGCCACATCATTGCAAAACCGTCATTTTGATCAACTCCGCGTCCGGTGGCATACATAAGAGCGATATTATATTGGGCATCCATATATCCCTGTATCGCAGATTTTTCATACCATTTTGCCGCTTGGGTCTGATTTTCTTCTACGCCGATTCCCCGTTCATAAATCACGCCGGTCTGAAACTGGGCAATTTTATCCCCGCGAAGTGCCGCAGTATACGTTTCCCAAAATGACCGTGTCGTATTCTCCGAAGTAAGCTCATTGGCAAAAGCTGTACTGGCAAATCCGATCAACAGAATAGATATTATCCATCGCATTATTCTCTTCATCTTATAAGGTGTTATAGGCTCGGTCACCGGCATCCCCTAGCCCTGGAATGATAAATTTATTTTCATCAAGGCCTTCATCGATTTGGGCAATGAATATTTCGACCTCCCCATAACGAGATTCTACTTTCTGAATCCCTTCGGGTGAAGCGATGATATTCAGCGAAATTATCCGTCCAGCCCCTTTATTCTTAACCACTTCTATTGCGTCACACAACGAACCGCCTGTTGCTATCATCGGATCAACCATAATTACGATTTTCCCGCTGCAGTCTTCTACACGGTCATAATACAGATGGCTTTGATGCGTTGATTCATCCCTCTTGATCCCTAGAAAGCCGGACTTTGACTGGCTGAGCGTCTCAATAACCGCGTCATGCATCGGCAATCCTGCCCGAAGTACCGACACCACCATTATCTCTGATTCATCAATCAAACCAACCTTCTGTTCTCCATGCCATGTGTTTATTGTTTTGGATTTCAGCGGCATATCTTTCAGGGATTCGTAGAGTAAAATTTTGGTAATTTCTTTAATGGTATGGCGAAAAATGAGAGGTGAGAGGGCAGTCTCTCGAAGTGTATTGACTAACGATTGAAGAAGAGGATGGTGGATTGGATTGTGCATGATTTTTCTTTCAAAAAAGATACACTATTATAATATAGATATGTGCATTAAATCGCTTGAAAGCAGTCAGCGTTGATGGTCAATACTTTTTTCATTGATCCATCCCTCTTCATTAAATTCTTTCCACCCATTTTTGCTTACCGTACCGCTGATTTTATAAAATTCTCCGCATTTCTTTGTCGAAGTTAATACGGTTTTTCTTTTGTATACTTTGCATTCATTCTTCTTTTCGCACACTCTGCTATCTTCCTTGGTATAGAGCGTAACAGGGGTGATTTCGGCACAATTTATAAGATCTGGAGTATCGGCCGTATTGAGAATAGCGATTGGGCTATCGCTGTTTTTTAATTTTTCATCCAGAATGCCCAAAAGTAATTTGTGTGCTTCTTCATCACCTTGATCCGCCGCACGCTTGAGCCAGAGGATCGCTTTCGTTTCATCTTCTTTAACCCCACGACCTGCAGCATACATGATTCCGATATTGAACTCAGCATCAATTAGACCCTGCTGTGCGGCTTTCTCATACCAAAAAGCTGCTTTCCGCATATCTTGTTCTACAATGACCCCGCGTTCATAGATAGTCCCGACCAAAAATTGAGATTCACTGTCTCCACGGAGAGCTGCCGTATAAGTTTCCCAAAATGATTGTTGTGAATCAGAAGCAAAAAGTGCGGTAAAAAGAAAAAGTACGAGGTATAAATATTTTTTCATAAATGCGATTCCTTTATCAAAAAATAGTTATGACCGATCCCCAAAGGGGAAAACGATTTATTTATAGCGATAAGTGATTCGACCTTTATCCAAACTATAGGGAGTCAATTCGATTTTCACCGTATCACCAGGGAGAATTTTAATATAGTGCATACGCATTTTACCTGCGATGTGGCACAAAATTACATGACCGTTAGGCAACTCAACACGAAACGTTGCATTGGGTAGTGCCTCAATAATCTTTCCGTCTACTTCAATGACATCATCTTTTGCCATAGTTATTCCTTTACGCGATTGATAATATTTCAGCTCTACCGTTGATAATTGCAACCGTATGCTCGTAATGAGAGCCTCTCAGCCCATCCGTACTCACCACA
>NZ_JBASYM010000022.1:0-7786 GCF_049277495.1 Sulfuricurvum sp.
GGCACATGAGACATTGCACCACAACCCGCAGTTGAACGATAAAAAAACGATTGATGTAATTAAAAAGATTTTGGATAAAAACGACCACGAAGCGCACCATAACCGTGAACATTTCAATGATCACGGGGTATTGGCGATCAATCTAATGAGCTCTCCGGGGAGCGGAAAAACGACACTTCTGGAAAAAATGGCAGGGCTGGCACCGTTCAAATACGGTGTAATCGAAGGAGATTTGGAAACAAGCCGTGATGCGGATCGTCTTATCGCCAAAGGGATCAGTGCCGTGCAGATCCAAACGGGAAGCGCATGTCATCTGGACGCATTTATGGTTCATAAAGGGCTTCACGATATGCCGATCGCCGATCTGGATGTCTGCTTTATCGAAAATGTCGGAAATCTCGTCTGTCCGGCGAGCTACGATGTCGGATCGCATCTGAACATCGTGTTGGTCTCTATTCCCGAGGGAGAAGATAAAATCGCCAAATATCCGGTGATGTTTCGAACGGCTGATCTGATCCTCATCACCAAAACCGACCTGCTTCCGTATTTTCAATATGATATCGAGCGGGAAAAAGCCGAAGCGCGCAAAATCAAACCGAATGTCGATATTTTAGAGGTGAACATCAATGATGAAGAGTCTGTGAAGCGGGTAATCGAGTGGATTGAATTTAAACGGAAGATGAGGAGCTGATTATGTGTTTATCCATACCTTCAAAAGTGGTCAAAATAGACAAAGAATACAATATCGCGACGGTTGATACCATGGGTGTACAGCGTACCGCAGGTTTGGATTTGATGGAAGAAGATTCCGTTAAAATCGGAGATTACGTATTGCTTCATATCGGATTTATCATGAACAAGATCGATGAAGAAGATGCGATGGAATCGTTGCGGGTATACCAGGAGATTCTTGAAAAACTCGATGAAGAAGAACGGCGTCAACTGGTGCTCGAGGATGACAACTGTGCCAATCGGGAAGCCCCGTGAACTCGCTGCAGCTCAAAGATTTGTATGACGGTTTCCGAGACCCGGACGTCATCAAAAGTTTTCAGACACTCATAGCACGGGAAGCCAAAAAGCTTGAACGTACCGTGAACATAATGGAAGTATGCGGCGGGCATACCCATACCATCATGAAGTACGGTTTGACCCAGTTATTGCCTGAAAATATCAATTTTATCCACGGTCCCGGTTGCCCCGTATGCATCATGCCCAAAGAACGGGTTGATCACGCGTATGTGCTTGCCATGCAGCCTGACGTGATTCTGCTCACGCTGGGAGATATGATCAAGGTTCCCGGAAGCCACGGTTCTTTGCAGGATGCCAGAGCCAAAGGGGCGGATGTCCGATACGTCTATTCTCCGATGGACGCACTCAAGATCGCCGAGGAAAATCCGGATAAAAAAATTGTTTTCTTTGCCATCGGGTTTGAGACGACGACACCAATGACAGCGGCATTGCTCGATGTCGTGATCAAACGGGGGATCAGCAATATCTTTTTTCATATCAATCATGTCACCGTCCCCGAAGTGATGAAAGAATTGATCGACAGCCGGGATGAACATGTCAACAGCTATGATCACCGGATCGATGCCTTTATCGGGCCGTCTCACGTCAGTGTCATCAGCGGGTCGAAGATTTATGAGAAGTTTCCCAAAGAATACCATATCCCCGTCGTCGTCGCCGGTTTTGAGCCGGTCGATGTGATGGAAGCGATCTACATGATGCTCAAACAGTTCAACGAGGGGCGCAGCGATCTGGAAATTCAGTACAAACGGCTCGTTACCCCTGAGGGAAATCTCAAAGCACAGGCGCTGATCGAACACTATTTCGAGAAAGTGAGCCTTTTTAAATGGAGAGGGATGGGAAATGTCCCCGACAGCGGTTTAAAGCTTCGGGATGAATTTGCCGCTTATGATGCGGAGGTATTGTTTAAAGATATACTCCCGTACGATGAGATCGATGATCATAAACTGTGTATCTGCGGAGATATTCTGCGCGGTTTTGCGAAACCGCAGGAGTGCAGTGTGTTTGGAACGGCATGCAAGCCGAGTTCTCCTCTGGGAAGTTGCATGGTGAGTTCGGAAGGGGCCTGTGCCGCCTATTATAAATACGGGAATCTAATATGACGAAAAACATTGTACTGGCACAAGGAAACGGGGGGCAGGAAAATGCCGAACTGATCTCCAAGATATTTTATAAACATTTTAAAAACGAGATTCTGGAAAAGAGTGAAGATGCGGCGATCATCGACGGCGGACGGTTGGCGTTTACGACCGACAGTTTTACCGTCAGCCCCATCTTTTTTGACGGGGGAGATATCGGAAAACTCAGTATCTGCGGTACCTGTAACGATCTGGCGATGATGGGGGCAAAGCCCACTTATATGACGTGTGCCGTGATCGTCGAAGAGGGATTTTCGGTCGATGATCTGGAAAAAATCGTCCGTTCGATGAAAAAAGAGCTGGACGTAAATCAGGCCGTTATCGTTTGCGGAGATACCAAGGTTGTTCCGCGAGGAAGCGTCGATAAGATTTTCATCAATACGACAGGGGTCGGCGTCGTTCAAAAAAGCGGGATATCCTCCAACTGTGTGAGCGAATCCGATACGATCATCGTCTCCAACCAGATCGGTCGCCACGGAGCAACGATTTTTGCCAACCGTGAGGGGATGGAATTTAGTTCCGCGCTGCAAAGCGACTGCACTTCATTGTGGCCGCTGGTCGAAAAACTTCTCTCGGAAGGTATCCGAATCACGGCGATGCGTGACGCGACACGCGGCGGTGTTGCGGCGGTACTGAATGAGTGGGCGAAACAGTCCGCGGTATGTATCGAAGTTCAGGAAGAATCTTTGCCGGTGAGCGATGAGGTGCGCGGGATTTGCGAAATTCTGGGATTTGAAGCGTACAACCTCGCAAACGAGGGGACATTCGTATTGGCGGTAAACAGCGAAGATGCCGCCAAAGCGGTAGGAATATTGCAAGGGTTTGAAGAGGCACGCCATGCGGCGATTATCGCGGATGTGACCCATCAGTATGACGGACGTGTTGTACTCTTAAGCGCATGGGGGTCCAAACGGTTTATGGATTTGCCTACCGGGGAACTGTTGCCTCGGATATGCTGAAAAAGTAGAAAAAGTTGCGTATTTTATTGGTCGTTTCGGCGTTTAATTCATTGAGCCAGCGCATTTTTTGCGATCTTCGAGATCGAGGGGAAACGGTGGGAGTAAGTTTTGCCATCAATGACGCTCAGCTTATCGAAGAGGTTGCCGAATTTAATCCCGATCTTATCCTCTCTCCTTTTTTAAAAAAGAGGATTCCGCAAAGTATCTGGGGGACTGTCCCGACTTTCATCATCCATCCCGGAATAGCGGGAGACCGCGGAGCACATGCTCTTGACTGGGCGATACTAAAAGAAGAGAGGTCCTGGGGTGTGACGATCCTCCGGGCTAACGGCGAATACGATGCGGGGGACATTTATGCTCACGGCACATTTGCGATGCCGATAGGGACTAAAGCCTCCGTTTACCGCAACCCAGTGGGCACACTGGCATCGGCCTTGGTTTCCGAACTGTTCGAATCGCTGAATGATCCGACGTTTACCCCGATCTCCCAGCATGAACATAGCTTGCCCGGATCGGCCCATATGGTGATGACCCAGCATGAGCGACGTATCGACTGGGAACAAGACGGCACGGAGGAGATCATCAAAAAAATCCGCAGCGGCGACAGTCACCCGGGCGTTGCCGATACAATTTTGGATGTAGAGTGTTTTTTATACGGAGCCCATAAAGAAGCATCGCTGAGAGGCGGGATCAAAGAGGTTCTGGCAAAGCGCGAGGGGGCTATCTGCATCGGCACACGTGACGGAGCCCTCTGGATTTCGCACCTCAAAGAGCGGCATACCCCCGGCATCAAGCTTCCTGCAACGTATGTGCTGAAGGATCGGCTCAAAGGGGTAAGAGAAGAGCGTTTGCCGCTCTTTGTCGAACCTGAACGGGAGACGTTTAAAGAGATTACCTATTTTGAGCGTGATGAGATAGGATACCTTGGATTTGATTTTCATAACGGCGCGATGGGTGCGCATCAGTGTGTACGGCTAAAATACGCGTTCGATCACCTCAAACAAACGGGGATAAAAGTGCTGGTTTTGATGGGCGGAAGCGATTTTTTTTCGAACGGGATTCATTTGAATATTATGGAAGATTCGAAAAAACCGGATGAAGACGGATGGTCGAATATCCATTCGATGAACGAGGTCGTCAAATCTATTTTAATGTGCGACGAGGTGGTGACGGTGAGTTCGCTTCACCGCAACGCAGGTGCGGGAGGTGTCTTTTTGGCCCTTGCTGCTGATTATGTCGTCGCACGCGAGGGAGTTGTTCTCAACCCGCATTACCAAACGCTCGGCTTGCACGGGAGTGAATATTGGACCTTTACGCTGCCCCGCCGAGTCGGAGCAGAAAAAGCATACGCACTGACGACAGAATGTCTGCCGGTGAGTGCGGCTAAAGCGGTTCAAATCGGTTTGTCGGATGCACTTATGCCAGAAGACGATGCGAACTATTTGGAAGAGTTGCATCGCTATTGTATGGGTTTGGTCGCCGATGAAGACCGATATTATGAACTGATCGAGGCCAAACGCGGGAAAATCAATGATCCGTCCTTTGCACAGGAGATCCAAGATCACCGTGAAAAAGAGCTGGAAGAGATGTATCCGAGTTTTTACGATCCGAACAGCGATTTTAATCGTCTGCGCAAAGCATTTGTTTATAAGCTCTGCCCGATTCAGACACCCCATTATATAAAAGGAGAACGCTATGCATGAATATTCGATAGTGCAGGCATTATTGACGCAGTGCGAGGATATCGCAAAAGAGAATGAAGCCGAGTCGGTAACGAAAATTATCGTCAAGATCGGTAAGATGTCCGGAGTCGAACCGCATCTATTGGAAATAGCGTTTAATACGTTTAAAGAGAAAACGGTGTGCGACGGAGCCGATTTTATCCTCAATGTACAGCCTTTAACTATTGAATGCAACCAATGTCAAACAGTCACGGTGTTGGACGAGATTTTTTACAAATGTCCGGAATGCGAGAGTCTGGATGTCAAAGTGATCGATGGTGAAGATATGTATTTAATGACCTTGGAAATGGAGTAGAAGATGCAAGAATATTGGGAATTGTATATGAAAACAATCGATGGCAATATTGCCTCGGTTTTGGTGAATGCCGGGATTTCAGCAGATTTGCCGAGTGAAGATAAATTGACGATGGGATTTATCAAACTGACGATGAAAGCCCCGAATGACAAAGGGCTAATTTCGGAAGAGGAAGAGGCTCAGCTCAGTTTTATCGAAGATAAAATCGAGATGGAATCTCTCCGGTACCGTATCGGGAATTATGTCGGAAAGATAACTTCAAACGGAGTAATGACGTTTATCTACTACCTTAAACATGATTTCGAGTGGCCGGATGTCGTACAGACCGCGATGAAGGAATTTGAGGATTATTCTTATGAGTATGGCTCGAAAATGGATCCTGAATGGGAGATTTATACCAAACTGCTTTTTCCGACACCGATCGAATGGCAAATCATTCACAACCATAAAGTATGTGACAACCTAAAAGCCAACGGTGATTCGCTCCATCTTCCCAGAGCGATTGAGCACAAAGCTTATTTTGAAACTCCGCAGCAGCGGGAGAGTTTTGTAGAGCGTATCGAATCCGAATCTTTTAAAGTCAAAGAGCTCCTCGAAGCGAATGAAAACACTCCGTTGGTGGGGATCAGCTTTTATCGTCAAGACAAACCGTTTTATTACGATATCGATACATTGACATTGCATCTTATTGAGATAACATATCAATGCGAAGGGCAATATGACGGCTGGGAAACCAGTGTTGTAAAAATTTAACAATAATTCGCTGAAAATGTATTCACTTTTAAGAAAGTTTAATCTATAGACGGTGATAATGGATATAGAAATGTAACGAAAAATTTAAAAAGGAGTTTACGATGAATTACGAAGAGATCCTGAAAAAAGTAAAAGAGAATGAAGGGGTATCACGGCGTGATGCACTGAAAATGATGGCGCTATCGCCGATAGCGGCATCTGTACTGGCCAGTGCCGGGGCTCCCGCGGTGGCAAATGCCGCTGCATCCAATGCAATAGGGCGTATTGTAATCGTCGGAGGAGGTTCAGGTGCATTGATGGCACTCTCCCGTTTGCGAAGAGCCCTTGCGAAACCGGACATTACGATTATCGCTCCGAATGAGAAACATGTCTATCAGCCGGGTCAGATTTTTGTCGCTGCCGGCGAATACGCTCCTGAAGATATTATCTTCGATAATACCGGCTATATCGGGGATGATGTAAAGTGGATTAAAGACGAAGCCGCAACCTTTGATCCGGATAATAATAAACTAACAACTAAAAATGGAACCGTTGTCGAATATGACTATCTCATTGTAGCTGCGGGTATTCAATACCATTACGAGCAAATTCAAGGCTTAACATCCGATATGATCGGGACAAACGGTATTTCGAGTGTTTATTTGAACGATTTGGCTGCAGGTACGGCTGCGGGAGGAACACTTACCCATGATTGGTTTAATGCCCTGCACGAAGCGGCTAAAACCTCTAAACCGCGAGTTATCTGTACACAGCCGTCCACTCCGCTCAAATGCGGCGGTGCACCGCAAAAAATCCTTTATCTCAGTGATGATTTTCTCAAACGTGATAATTTGACGGCTGACTTTACTTTTGCTACGGCCGGCGAAAAACTTTTCGGCCTGCCGGAGATTGATGCGGCGCTGCATAAGGTTCAAGAAGGATACGGAAATATCACCAACAAATTCGGTCATGAATTGATTGCGATCGATGCAGAGAAGAAGATAGCGACATTTCATCATACCTATCAGATTCAAGGGGAGTTTGACAAAGATCTCAATGAATACGACATGATTGACAAAGAAGAAGATGTGACGATGGAATACGATTTCATTCATATCAGCCCTCCGTCATATGCCGTAGATGCGGTTGCGAACTCCTTGTTGGGATGGCAAAAAGGGAGCGCAAAAGGGTGGCTCGAAGTAGATCGTGAAACACTTCAGCACCGCCGCTACCCCAATGTCTTCGGTATCGGAGATATCTGCGGAATCCCTATCGGTAAAACAGGGGGAAGCGCACGGCACCAGGGACCTATCATGGTGGGGAACCTGATCTCGGTCATGGAGAAAAAAGAGCCTACCTTGAAATTTGACGGTTACACCGTTTGTCCGCTGAAAACATCGTATGGCGAGATTATTATGGCAGAGTTCAATTATGACGGGCTGGCACCGTCTTTTCCGCTTGATCCGGCAAAACCGCGCTGGATATGGTGGGCATTTGACTTGTACCTGCTTCAGCCGATGTATCGCTATCTGATGTTGAACGGGCTTATGTAATTCACTATTAGTTACAAAAATTCACAGTTTACGTATAGAACTTCTTCATTAAAGACAAGAAGGTCTTTAATGAGCTCACTGGCATAGAAATTGCATTATAATAAAATGTGATAAAAAATATGTCAAAGAGGTAGGTATGGGTAGTGAATACGTATTAAAAGATACCGATTTCCTGGTATCGCAAACGGATGAAAAAGGAAATATCCTTTTTGCCAATGAAGATTTTTGTACGATAGCGGGGTATACCCTCGAAGAGCTTGTCGGCAAACCCCATAATATTGTCCGGCATCGTGATATGCCTAAAGCCGCCTTCAAAGATTTGTGGGAAACGGTCAAAAGC
>NZ_JBASYM010000023.1:0-8713 GCF_049277495.1 Sulfuricurvum sp.
AAAGGTGAATATAAGGCGAATATAGCTATCTTTCTAGCAAGATTTATTGATATTTATCGACACAATTCATTAGGAGAGAGAATGAGACTTATTACAAATCCGATACTTTCGACAGGTGCGGCCATCCTTATCGGACTGATACCGCTATCGTTGCAAGGAGCCCAAAAAGCACCTGCCGCACAAACACAATCCGCTCCGAAAGTGGATGTCTATAAAGTCGGTTCGGCTCAGCCGATTCCGATTACGTTTGCTTACCCGGCACGTCTAAACGCAATGGCGAATGCTACGGTAACCTCGCGGATTACCGGAGTATTGACCCAAAAGCTCTACACCGAAGGGAGTTATGTCAAAAAAGGGGATCTGCTTTATCGGATTGAGCCGGACAGTTATGCGGCATTGGTGAATGAGCGAAGTGCCGATCTGGAAGTTAAAAAAGCGGCACTTACCAACGCGCAGAGGGATTGGGAACGGGTTGAAAACCTGTTTAAAAACAATGCGATCAGCAAGAAAGAGTACGATGCGGCTCTCTCGGCCTATGAGATAGCGAAAGCCGACGTTTCTTCTGCACGAGCGCGGCTTCAGTCGGCAAAAATCGATTTGAACTATACCGCTGTCAAAGCGCCGATCAACGGAATCGTCGAAATGAAACAAATCGATGTCGGCAACGTCGTTACGGCGGGGACACCGTTGGTCAGCATCACGCAGGTCGATCCGATCTATGCGGAATTCTCAATTCCCGATGTCGATGTCCGTAAAGCGGGAGGTTCGCTGCAAACTCTTGCTAAAGGGGAGAAGCTCAAAGTAGCCTTTAATTACAACGGTGCGATCTACACGGGATTCGTCGACTATGTCGCTCCCCAGATCAATACCAATACCGGAAGCATCAAAGTCCGAGCCCGTTTGAAAAATCCGCTCAACGTACTGATTCCCGGAGCGTTCGGGCGGATTAATATCGTGGGAGTTCATACGGATGCAGCAATCACGGTTCCCCAAAAAGCGGTACTGCAAAACAAAATGGGGACGATCGTAATGGTTGTCGATAAAGGGGTCGTCGGGATACGTCCGATCAAACTCGGTAAAAAAAGCGGCGATAATTTTATCATCGAACAAGGTCTAAAAGCGGGAGATACCGTCATCGTCAATAATTTTTTCCGTATTCAGCCGGGAGCTCCCGTTACAATTGACAAAGTCGTCAATTCCGAAGGGAAATAAGCATGTTTTCCAAATATTTTATCGATCGGCCGATTTTTTCAACGGTATTGTCGGTTATCATCATTTTAGCAGGTTTGATCGGTCTCAACAAACTGCCGATTCAAGAATATCCGGCCGTCGTTCCGCCTCAAATCATGGTTCAGGCGACCTATCCCGGTGCGGATGCCGAAACGCTGGCGAAAACGGTTGCGGCACCGCTCGAAGATGCGATCAACGGTGCCAAAAATATGATCTATATGAGTTCGACCGCCTCACCCAGCGGAACACTCAGTATCAGCGTAACGTTCGCGACGGGAACCAATCCGGCCGCGGCGAATGTCGATATCAACAACCGTGTCCAGGTAGCGTTGACCAAGCTGCCCGAAGAGGTAAGACGCCAGGGGATCAGCGTACGGGAGCGTTCACCCGATATGTTACGGGTCATCGGATTTACCTCGAAGGGTGGAGTCCATGATGCGTTGTGGCTGAACAACTACGCGTTGATTAACGTTATGGATGATATCAAACGGATCAAAGGGGTAGGAGACGCCTTTTTGTTCGGGAGCAAAGAGTATGCCATTCGGATTTGGCTCCGTCCCGATAAGATGGCTGCCTATAATCTGACTCCAAACGACGTTTTGGGGGTGATTGAGGGGCAAAACGTCCAAATGTCCGCCGGACAGATCGGAGAAGAACCGGTCGCATCCAAGCAGGCATTTAACTATACCGTTACGACGGAAGGGCGGCTCAAAACGGCCGAAGAGTTCGGCAACATTCTGGTCCGTACCAACGAAGACGGATCGTCGCTCCATCTCAAAGACGTTGCCCGCGTTGAGCTCGGTGCCGAGCGCTACATGCTCAAAGGGATGCTGAACAAACAGGATATGGCGGTTGCCGGGGTGTTCTTGGCTCCGGGTGCGAATGCATTGGAAGTATCGGCGGAACTGGACAAAGTACTCACCGAAGCCTCCAAAGAATTTCCGAAAGATGTGCAATATACTTCGTTGTACGACACGACCAAATTCGTCCAAACGTCGATCAACGAGGTCAAGCATACGCTCCTTGAGGCATTTATCATGGTTGTTATCATCATTTACCTCTTTTTGGGGAACTGGCGTGCGACGATCATTCCGGTACTGGCGATTCCGGTCTCAATCATCGGGACATTTGCCGGTTTGTATATGGCGGGGTTTTCGATCAATCTTTTGACTCTGTTTGCCCTTATTCTCGCGATCGGTTTGGTTGTCGATGATGCTATTGTCGTTATCGAAAACGTCGAGAGGGTTTTGAGGACGGATGAGAAAATAACTGTCAAAGAAGCGACGGTCATAGCGATGAAAGAGATCGCCGGACCGGTTATCGCAATCGTATTAGTTCTCTCTGCCGTTTTTATCCCTGCCGGACTGAGCGGAGGATTTAGTGGGGTAATGTATCAGCAGTTCGCGATGACGATCGTCATTTCCGTCGCCATTTCAGGGTTGGTCGCATTGACGTTGACGCCGGCATTGTGTGCCGTCTTTTTGAAAAAACATGAACCTGAGCCGATCTTCTTTATTCGACTCTTCAACCGTTTTTTCGATCGCTTGACACTGTGGTTCAGTGCCGGAGTCAAAAAAATGCTTCGCTATGCGGCGCTGAATGTTTTGATATTCGGAGTGATGATCGCTTCGGCGGTCTGGATGACACAGAAACTTCCGACGGGGCTTGTCCCGGGTGAAGACAAAGGGATCGTACTGGTCCTCTCATATCTGATGCCGGGAGCATCGCTGGAGCGGACGGTCAACGCCCAAAAAGAGGTGATTGGAACCGCATTGTCAAACCCGAACATCGACTACGTCGGAGCGATGAGCGGTATCGATTTCGCGACATTTGCGTTTAAATCCGATGCGGGGGTCGCTTTTGCGGGGCTGAAAGATTGGTCGCTTCGAAAATCTCCCGAACAGGAGTCTACGGCTCTTGTAGGCTCTTTGATGGGGCAGTTTTCACAGAACAAAGAAGCGATGGTTATCGCGGTCAATCTTCCCGCTATTATCGGTATGAGTTCGACCGGCGGTTTCGATATGTATGTCCAAGACCGAAAAGGGGGAGATATTCAGGACCTGAGCAAATATGTCTCTCAAATCGTCGCGGAGGCGAACAAACGTCCCGAGCTCAGAGCCGTACGGACGACGATGAATACGGAAGTCCCTCAATACCATATCACGATCGATAAAGACAAAGCCAAGGCGATGAATGTTGAAATTTCCGATATCTATAAAACCTTGGGGACTACATTCGGTTCCGGATATGCAAACGATTTCAATATGTTCGGGCGCGTTTATCATGTCAACTTGCAAGTCGAGTCGAATTATCGCGACGATGTGGAAGATTATAGCGACGTATTCGTCCGTTCCGCTAACGGTGCGCTTATTCCGATCAGCTCACTGGTTGATGCCGAACGTGTAGTGGGACCGAGTGTCATTCAGCGCTTTAACATGTTTACGGCGGGACAGATCTCTGCCGAACCGGCTCCGGGGTACAGCTCGGGAGAGGCGATGCGGATCATTGAAGAGATATCGAAAAAAACATTGCCGGAAGGGTACTCCATCGCATGGACGGGTACGGCATATCAGGAGAAAAAACTGGCCGAGGAAGGGAACAATACGTTTGTGTATGCGATTGTCTTTATCTTTTTGATCCTTGCGGCACTGTACGAGAGCTGGAGCATTCCGTTTGCGGTATTAATGACCGTCCCTTTCGCTCTGCTCGGAGCATCGCTCGGGGTCTATTGGCGCGGGCTGGAAAACGATATCTATTTTCAGGTCGGGCTGGTGACTTTGGTCGGACTGGCAGCTAAAAACGCTATTTTGATCGTAGAGTTCGCACAGCAAAAACTCAAAGAGGGGATGAGTCTGTACGATGCTACCATCGCGGGTGCGACGATCCGGTTTCGTCCGATCGTTATGACCTCTTTGGCGTTTATCGGCGGTACCATTCCTCTCGCAATCAGTACGGGAGCGGGAGCCAACAGCCGTCATATCATCGGAACGACGGTGGTAAGCGGTATGACAATGCTAACCGTTGTCGCGATATTTTTTATTCCGCTCTTTTATTATTTGATTATGAAACTGACGAATAAGTTTAAACGTAAAGAGGCTCAACATGAAGCGTAATATCCCTTTATTATTGGCGACCGCCTTGGCAATCGGCGGTTGTTCGCTGGCACCGAATCTTCAGATCCAGACTCCGGAGCTTCCGACACAGCTGGAAGATAACAATACGACCGCGCAAATCGTGACGGCCGTGTGGTGGAAACGTTACCAAGATCCCTCTCTCGATGCTCTGATCGAAGAAGCACTGCGTAACAGCGACGATTTGAAACTCTCTATCAGCAACGTCAATACGGCGAAAGCATTGCTAGGACTGAGTGAGGCGGAACGCTATCCTGCCCTAAACGCATCGGCATCGGCGAATCGCCAAAAGACAAGCCAAGAATCGCTCTCTCCTATGGGCGGTATGATCTATAATACCTATGGCTTGTCGGCGACGCTGGGATATGAAATCGATTTTTGGGGAAAACTGAAAAATCGGGAATCTGCCGCTTTGTCCGAGCTTACGGCAACTCAGGCCGATCGGGATACGGTTCGTATTACATTGATCAGCAGCGTCGCCGAGACCTATTTCAATCTCGTAGCGATCAAACGGCAAATCGAGATCACCGAACAAAGCGTCGAGTCGTTTAAAGAAGGGTACGAATACCGTCTTCGCCAACACCGTTTCGGTGAGATCGACGCTTTGACGCTTGAGCAGGCCCACACGCTCTATGCCAATGCCAAACTCTCGCTTGAAGGGCTCAAAGAGTCGAAAGTGTTGAATGAAAACGCATTGGCGGTTTTAATCGGGCGTACTCCGAAAGAGATGAGCGAAATGGGATTTACGACGGTCAAAGAACTTCCGAAACCGCTTACTATTCCTGCTGCAATCCCCTCCGATCTGCTCCAAAGACGTCCCGATATCCGCTCGGCAGAGGAACTGCTGCGTGCGGCAAATGCCAACATCGGTGTCGCAAAAGCCGCGTATTTCCCTTCCATTTCATTGACGGGAAATATAGGTCTGGAGAGTTCGGAGCTGAACCGTCTTATGCAAAATTCTGCGGGAGTGTGGGGGATCGGACCTTCACTAAACGTCCCTTTACTTGATTTCGGACGGATAAAAAATCAAGTTGAAAGTTCTGAATCCAAAAAAGAGACGGCGCAAATCCAATATGCCAAAAGTGTCAAAAATGCTTTTAAAGAGGTCTATGATTCTCTGAAAAAGATCGAATCTTCCAAGGCAAAAATTGTAGCACAGCAAGAGGGTGAAGATGCCTATGCCAAACTTTCTACATTGTCCGAAATACGCTATAACGCTGGATATGTCGATTACTTGAATGTGCTTGAGGCTAAAAGGGGGGAATTAAATGCACAGGTGAATTTGGTGGCACTGCAAGCACAACTGCTGTCAAACCAGATTACTCTCTACAAAGCCCTTGGTGGCGGTTGGAAATCAGAATGATTTCGAACTTCTTTTTACGTAATGCGGCATTGAAGCAACGGGTTAATTTATAATCTATCAGCTACGTCAAGAAAATTGTCATCAGATTGTACATAGCAGAATGAACAATCTGATGGACTTCTCCAGCTTCTGTCAAAAAAACTGGGATTCTACTTATTAACCGCCATATACTATACTACCACTACTTTATTCTTACCACTTGTTTTTGCAGAATAAAGTGCATCATCCACCCTTTTTAAAAATGAGTCTGTCTTCTCATCATTACGAAATGTTGCAACACCAAAACTGGCTGTTACCTTGCCTACATCTTTAAAAATATGGCTTTCTATAGCTTGACGCAACCGTTCTGCTAAAACAAGCGCTTCTTTTGATGGAATATCCGTCTGAAGAATCATAAACTCTTCACCTCCCCATCGAGCAATTAAATCGCTTTCCCTAATATTCTCTTTGCCTATTTGCACTATTTTTTTTAAGACATCATCACCAATTAAATGCCCATAGGTATCATTGACTTTTTTAAAATTATCTATATCAAATAAAATAACTGAGAGTTCGATATTATATCGCTTTGCTCGATCCACCGAGTACTTTAGAACTTCATCAAATTTCATACGATTGGCAATTTCAGTTAATGTATCCACAGAAGCAAGTTGTTCATATTTTTGTTCAAGGAGCATATGCTCTGTTACATCTTTTCCTGTGGATACAAAAGAGACAATTTGACCTTTGTTATTAGTTATAGGTGCAATTGCTTTGTATTCATAGTAAAGTTCACCATCTTTCTTTTTATTAATAATGTAACTTCTAAAAGTATCCCCATTTAAGATAGTCACCCATAAATCTTCATAGAAGCTTTGTTGCTGTGCACCTGATTTTATAATGACAGGGGTTTTCCCATATGCTTCTTCCTTTGTAAAACCTGTCTGCTGCTCAAAAGCAGGATTTGTATATAAAATGATGCCATTTCGGTCAGTAATAATAACACTATCTCCACTCACTTCAAGTGCTTTTGAAAGCTGAATTAGTTGTGATTCAACTTCAAGCCGGGATGTTCTTAATAAGGCGATAGATATATAGGCTAATATAAAAGCACATGTTGCACGGAAAAGCTGAATAGGTAAGCCTATATATTCTTGGAAAGTAGCCGTGTTTATAATGGAAGCCATCCCAGTAGGAGCAGCGGGAACTATAAAGCCTGACAAGAATCCATATATTAAAAATGTGATGCTGAATAACAGTAAATACCGCTTTTGGTCTTCAGAGAATGTGTGAGAATTTTTATATAAATAATATCTATAAGCGGTCAGAAAAGTAGCGGGAATTGCAAGGAGATATCTCGCATAAATATTACCTGTTAAATATATATCATGACTGCTCAAAGTAATCAGTAATGGGATGATTGCCCACAACATAAAAATAATTATTATATGCGAGTAAGACAACTTCTTATAATAATCGATCAAAGAGACTAGCCCAAAGTAAAACAAAAATAGAAAAGAAATCGGTATCAATATAAAATTTAATAAATTGAAAACATCCAGATTAGACGGTTCCACTATCTTGAATATCTCTATCCATTCGGTAGCACCATGAACAATACCGAATAATCCCAATAACCATATGTTTTTTAGTAATGAATTCTCTTCCAGCCTTTTCGGATACAATAATATAGCTAAACCGAATGAAAAAAAGGAGAGTCCATAAATAAAATATATATAAAGCACACCACTCCTTTTTTTAGATAATCCCTTATAAACGCGTATGTTAGCGAAGCTCTCGAAGGGGTTCAGCCACTCGTTTTTTCATTACGCCTGAGTCCGAATAAATTATTATATAGTATCATATCATTCTAGAAAGATATGATACTATATGGTAATTGGGTCATCTAGTGTATCTCATAGAAATTAAATTTCATAGAGGTTGAAATCATATGATGGAAATAAACAAATTTTCGAATATCCGTAATGGAGAATCTATAGGGTTTGTCTTGCGTATTTTAATGAATCACCTATCACAATCTTTAAGCCATATATTCCAAAAAAATGGAATCACGTCTACTGAATTTTTGGTATTGCGAGAAGTATTTGAAAATGAATCGATTTCTTCTTGTTCTATTGCGTTACATCTAAAATTAAACAAGGGGTCTATTTCAAAAATTTTAGATCAATTGGCTTATAAAAAATTGATTAAAAAAGAAATATCTTCTTTAGATAAACGTGTACAAAAAATATTTCTGACTGAAAAGGCTTATAAAACACTTCCGGAGTTAGCAGCGTTAATACAATTAAAAGAAAAAGATATATTTGCAATATTAACTGATTCTGAAAGAAATACTTTGTACTCATTAGTCGAAAAAATCGTGAGTGCACAAAATGAGCATTATTAAGGATTGCTAATTATCATCTATTAATAATGCGTACGCTAATTTTTTAAAGGCATTTTCAATTACTACTTTTTCACTTTCCTCTAGAATACTTAGAAATTGCGATTGATATTCTGCAATGGCCAAAAGAGCTTGTTTGATTAGAACTTCCCCTTTTACTTCAAGCTGTACCAACAGACTTCTTTTGTCTATTGACGAAGGAATACGTGAAATAAGTTCTTTTTCTTCAAGTCTTTTAAGTACCTTAGTCATTCCTCCAGAAGAAAACAACATTGCCTCGTATAACTCGGTTGGAGAAAGAACTTTGTTATTAAAAAACAATGTCACTAAAACATCACTGTCGGAACGAAGCAATCCAAAATGAGAAAGTGATATATCTGTTTTATCCAAAATAAATTTATCAATTAAAATCATAGGCAATATTATTTTCCATGCGTCACTATTTTTAGAAAAATCTATTGCATTGTTCAAAATGTTATCAAGATGAGTTTTATTCATTTGAAAAGGATAGCCTATTTTGTGTTAAATACGTTATAAGTTTAGAGACCTGTGTAGCTATATTTTCTCTTTTATGCTTTATTTGTTAGCACCTTCGAGCCACCTAAG
>NZ_JBASYM010000024.1:0-71064 GCF_049277495.1 Sulfuricurvum sp.
TCGTAAGGATGTGTCATCACCTCTTGCAGTTCATGTATCAATGCATAGTCTCCGTTTTCGGCCTGCTGATAGGCAGGGACGAGGAACCACTCTCTCAATGTATATTTCGGATTGACCCGTTTCATTTGCTCTGAGAGTTTTGCGCGTTCTTCAGGAGTAGTGGCATTGATGCGCGATCTCCATTTTTCCAGCCACTCTGTCCACCGTTGGAGAAGCTGTTCAGTGAGCAACGTCTCATCATAGAAGCTTTTTTGAAGCGGGCTGATCTCCTCAGGTATGGACGAGAGCTCACGGAAGAAGATCGTATAATCGACGTGCGTTTGTACCATCAGCATAAAGAGCTCTCTAAAGAGCGGTTCATCGAAGGTGTTCAGACCCAGTTTTGCTGCCCACATCTTTTCCATTTTTTCATCCATTACTTTATCAAAGCCCTGTCGGATGGCATCAAGCTGAGCCGCAACATCGGGGTTGGACGCGACCAGCGCTCTGAGTGCCGAATAAAACATATGGAAATTGCGCTCCGCCGCCTGAGGCTGATTTAAAAACGAGAAATGGACTCCGCCACCCGTCCACGGCTGATATTTGGGATCGAACAGATCGATAAATCCAAACGGGCCGTAATCGAGGGTAAAGCCGCCTACAGCAGTATTATCGCTGTTAAAATTACCCTGACAGTAGCCTACGCGGATCCAGTTGGCCACCAGTGAGGTAAGGCGGTTGCGGAAGTGAATAGCAAGCAAGAGTACTTTTTCTTCCAGTGATAAATGAGGCTCGATGACGTCGCTGTATTCGCGCTCAATAGCGTGCAGTACGATCTGCTCCAGCTCTTCGAGGGCTTTAGGGTGTTCCTGTTTGCGGGCGCGGCGGCCGAATAGCTCGATCTGACCCACCCGAAGAAACGAAGGAGCCACCCGTGTAGTGATCGCGATATCTTCTTCGATCATCACTTCGGGATCTCGGGAGTAGGAGCCCTGATTAAACCAAGGGCGTTTTACGGTCTCGGATTTCGAGGTGTAGAGCGTCAAAGAACGTGAAGTCGGTACGCCCAGTGCGTGCATATGTTCTTGTGCCAAAAACTCTCTTACACTCGAACGCAGTACCGCACGGCCGTCAGCTCCGCGGCAGTAAGGGGTTCTTCCGCCCCCTTTTAGCTGCATTTCCCAGCGCTGGCCGTTGATAGTGGCCTCGAGGATGGAGATGGCACGCCCGTCTCCATAGCCGTTTCCCGTTTGGAAGGGACACTGCTGGTAGTATTCGGTGCCGTAGATGGAGAGGGCATAGCCCGTCGCCCAGCCATGGGTGCGTAAAGGTTTTGGCAGTTGCGAAGCATCGCCTGAAAACATCCGTATGAAATCCTCAGAGGTCGCCAAGGTATTATCAAAGCCCAGCTCTTTAAAAAAAGTCTGACTGTGGGCTATGTAGTGGGGGTCTTTGATAGGGGTAGGATTCACGGGGACATAGTGCCCGGAGAAGACTTGCCGCGGAGCGTGGTCGACACCATCACGCGTCGCCTCAGGATCCGGGGTAAGGGTATCTGTGAGCGAATAATCTGCCAAGGCTGCCAGATCGCTCAGGGTTTTTACAGGTGCGGAAGTGTCATTCATGGCGTTCACCTCAATCAAATTTTTTCTGCCATATCCGACAGATATGGCTAGCTTTAGGGGGTTGTAGGGACATTTGTCCCTGCCGCTTTTCGGGCTTTGCTCGAAAAGTGTGTAATCTCAGTCAATTGAGAGGAATTATATATAGGGAAAGTCAAACAAGAGACAGCAAACGAATCTAATTATTTTGTACAAGATTAGGGGCTCAGGTGAATCAGATGATCCAATGCCGAACCGGAATCCTCATCCTGATCCGATAGCGTATCAGCGGAAAGACGACCAAAAAGGCCCCGATGGTCATATAGACCGGCAGCAGCAGACTCTCCAGCGTATAGTGTTCGATCCCGAAAACGGCGATGAATGATCCCAGAAAAAAGCAGATCCATGCCAGCGGGGTCTCCTCATCGGGAGCCGTTATCACAAAGCGCAGTGTCGGTAAGAGGGCGCAAAAATCTGCAGCTATGGCTATGAGCGTGGGCAAGACTCCCGAACTCTCTCTGTAGATGAGCCAAATGACAATGGCCGAGAGCCCCACAAGCAGAGAGAACGTTTCAAGTTTGTCGGGTTTGATATACTCGCCCTTAATGAGAGTCAATACAAAGATCAGTGTCGGATTGATCCAAAAAATGACGGTGAGCATCTTGGTGACATGATCGGCACTCTGGGGGGTGATCAGCCAAAAGGCAAAACCGATCACACTCCAAATAAACCAGGAAATGCGGTTGGGTTTGACGGTTCCGCGGAAGATACTGATCGCATAGGGGAGAATGGAGATAGCGAGAATGAACTGGGCTGCCAAACCCAAATAGTAGGGTTCTATCATTTTATAAGAGTCCCGGTGAATTTTCCGGTTCCGGTTGCATATGCTCTATTGCGTCATAAGATGAATGATTGATAGCCATGTACGGATCCTTTGAGGCGTATTATATAAGAAAAAGGGGTTTAAGTCGGGACTCTGCCTTTTATCTTCAGTAAATGATTGATCGAACCATAAATCTTCTCACAATGTTTATTTTTCTAGTTGCACTAATTGTCTTGGTAGTAAATGTGAATGATGCATGGACAAAAACAGAGCCATGGGAGCAGAAATGGATTGCAAATAAAAATGTGGAACAAGAATATGATTCAGAGAAATTGATCCTTGCAATAAAAAGTGCGAATGAACAGCACGAATATTCTGATGCTTATACATTAGAAGAGACTTTAAATAATATGTATAAACCATCTGGTGAGGTTTTAATCAGGTTTAATACTGTTATCGGGAATGGGCCTTGTTCCGCATGCAAGACTTTATTCCGATATAATAAAAAAAAATGGTCAGGCTTTCAACGTCTGCCTCGATAAATAATTGTTTTAGCGCTTGATCCATTTTGAAACGTAGTACAACCTGACATGCTGAAAGCTATAAGATCGTTGGCCAATTGCGGCCATTAGACTCGTATCGGAGCTCGAAAGACTATGTACAAAGAAAATATGAATGTCCCAACGAATGAAGCTCAGTGGCTAAAGAAAGTAACGGCCGCACAATACCTCAAACATTTTTTTGCGGCACTCGTACTGGTTAGCTTGGCCGCTGCCTTGAGGGTGTGGCCGCTGCAGGCGTTAGAGTCGGAGCTTGCATGGGTGACATTTTATCCTGCGGTGATTGCCGTTGCTCTTTATGCGGGATTTTACGCCGGGTTTCTGGCAATTGTACTTGCCTCTCTTTCGGTCATATTTCTGTGGCCGTTATTTGCTGTGCACCCTTTTATTGATAATCGTTTTGACCTTTTGGAAATGGCCATTTTTGCCTTCACCTCCGGTTTTATCGTCTACCTTGTCGAAGTCGTTCGGCATATGCGCAAGAAACTCAAGCAGGCCGAATCGGTATCGAAGATCTGTACCGAGCGCGAGCAATTCATCAGAACCATCGTTGACAACGTACCCAATATGATCGGCTATTGGGACAGGGACTTGCGTTGCCGTTATGCTAACAATGCCTACCGTGAGTGGTTCGGGAAGTCGCCCGAGGAGATTGTCGGCATCACGTTCCTGGATCTGGCGGGTGAGAAGCTGTTTGCTCTGAACCAACCCCATATTCAGCGAGTTCTGGCCGGTGAACCGCAGCGTTTTGAGCGGGCTCTGAACAAAGCCAGTGGAAGCGTAGGGCATATCATCGGGCACTATATTCCCCATTTTGATGCCGATGGTACGGTCAAAGGATTTGCGATTCAGTCCAGTGAAGTGACTATGCTCAAGGAAACCGAGGCGAAACTCGAACTGGCCGCATGCGTCTTTGAGAATACGCTTGATGGTGTTCTGATCACCGATGCCAATGGGATTATTCTGTCAGTTAACCCGGCTTTCATCGAGATAACCGGCTATACGGCTGAGGAGGCTATCGGACATAACCCCCGCATTCTTAAATCCAACCAGCATGATCGGGCATTTTATGCCTCCATGTGGACGCAGATAACAATGAAGGGGCGGTGGAACGGCGAGATATGGAACCGACGTAAAGACGGAGATCTTTACCTGCAGCAGATGACCATCAGCATGGTTCGCGACGCGGACGGTGAGCTTATGCGCTATGTCTCGGTATTCAACGACGTTACCACTCTTTGGCGTAAAGATGAACACATAAAACACTTGGCTTTTCACGATGCCCTGACCGACTTGCCGAATCGTACCTTGCTGATGGATCGGATAAACCAAAGACTTATCAATTCCAATCGTGAACAGTGCAATTTGGCGCTGATGTTCATCGACCTTGACGGATTCAAGCTCGTCAACGACCAGTTTGGACACAACGTCGGGGACGATCTGTTAAAGGAAGTAGCGAAAAGGCTCCTGCTACTGGTGCGGGAGTCTGATACCGTGGCCCGCGTAGGCGGCGACGAGTTTATAGTTGTCCTCAACAATCCGAAAGAAAAAGACGAAATTGCGTATATTGCCAACCGTGTTGTCAGCTCGATAAATGAGCCTATGGAGATTCTCGGTGAAGTGCTCCATGTAGGAGCATCTGTTGGCATCGCCTTGTTCCCCGCCGATGCAAGTACATCCGTTGATCTAATCAAGAATGCCGATACGGCAATGTATTCCGCCAAAGAATCGGGTAGGAATAAGATTAGTTTTTTCTCACATAAATAATTTTACAAAGAACTTCAGTGACGCCCCCGTTATTTCTCTTTCCTTTTGCCCTTAGCTCAAGGAAACATCGCTTCATGAGCGGTACCCTTTTTTTGTCGAAGAGTGCTTCATCATTTTCCTTGCAAATTCCCTCACATCATAGTACAATCTTTAAAAATATTTCATTTTGTTAAATTCTGATGTTTATATATTAAGTACAAAAGGAATTCCATGGAAAAATATATTAAGTACCTTAAAGTCTCATACCAAATAGAAATGGTGTTGGGAATTCTTTTAGCAGGTTTCATGTCATTTTTTTTAGGAGTGATGGCTACCGATGCACCAAGTGCAACATATTTTCATTTCGCCTTAGGCGCCCTCTTTGGATTCATCATCGTAGCCATTCCAACCATGCTAATGCCTTTTCTTGCAATTAAAGAGCTAAATAATTATGTAGCGAAGAGGAAACTCTTATTCAACATTATTAATGCTGTCGTCGTATTGGCATTTGTTTTTTTCCCACTGGCTCTTTGGCAGTTTTATATGCTATATAAGATCAAAAATGATTGAATTCATAACAAACCAAAGGTGAGCAATCAAAAACTTGTAGATAGTTTTTTAATTGTTCATTTTAAACGTTAGGTAAAAGGAAAAATGATGGAAATATTCACAAGGTTTAATCGAAAACACATTCAAGATCGTCAGGTTGATACATTGATCGGCTTGAGCAAGGGACTGATTGCAGATGAGAAAGTAAATCAAAAAGAAGCTGAATTTCTATTATCTTGGCTAGTACAAAATCGTTACACTACAGAGAATCCGATAATTCTCAACCTTCTAGAAAAGGTAGATTCCATGCTTAAGGATGGAATATTAGACACAGAGGAATCTACTGAACTATTAGGAATTCTCAAAGCAATTTCTGGTGAAAAGTCAGAAATCGGGGAACTTTCAAAAACCAGTACATTGCCAATAAATGACCCTATGCCGCCAATAACTTTCGAAAGGACTTCGTTTCTATTTACGGGGACATGTGCTTTTGGCACACGGAAACAATGTCAAGATGTGATAGAGTCATTGGGTGGCATTAACGCCAATGGGGTAACTAAAACCTTGAATTATCTCATATTGGGAACATACGTTACTGATAGCTGGGCGCATGAAAATTTTGGTCGAAAAATTGAAAAAGCAATAGAATACCGCGATAATGGTATTCCACTCGTAATAATTACGGAAGAACATTGGGCAAATGAAGCTCAATTATAAGTAAAAGGCAGAAAAAGGGATAAGCCACTTCAAAGTAGCCCAAAATCACACCCCATAAATGAATCTCCACTTCCAAAATACTTTATATGAAGTTTGACACAATCGGTCTTTATAATATCGAAGAACACTTATTGCAAAAGCTTTTAAAAGGTTAACTTGGTAACATCAGTTTATAAACGATAAAATCCAAGTATTAATAAATTAAATATCTTCATAATAGGAGGAATATATGTTTTCCGCATTAATTACCCCTTTTATACATGCTATCAATTTGAGAAAAAATCTAAAACTGGCCGAGCAGGGTGATCCCGATGTTCAAAACAAACTGGGGATTATGTACCATAACGGCACTTACGTTGACCAGGATGATGAACAAGCGCTCTATTGGTATCGTCAGGCGGCGGAGCAGGGATATGCTCCGGCACAGACGAATCTGGGAGAGATGTACGAATACGGCTATGGCGTTCCCAAAGATGACGGTGAGGCTGTTTTCTGGTATCACAAAGCTGCCGAGAAAGGGGATGCAACTGCCCAGAACTCTCTTGCCTGGATGTATGAAAAAGGCAAAGGGGTTGCGCAGGACGATGCGGAAGCCGTACGGTGGTATCGCCGCTCGGCTGAGCAGGAGAATGTTGACGCCCAATATAATCTGGGTGTCATGTATGATGCCGGCAAAGGGGTAGCACAAGATTCTAAAAAAGCATTGTACTGGTATCAGAAAGCTGCCGAACAAGAGTATGCACCGGCGCAGATGAGCATGGGGCTGATGTATGCGGAAGGCAACGGGGTTCCCAAAGACAATGACGAAGCCATACAATGGTACGAGAAAGCAGCGGATCATGGATATGCGCTCGCCCAAACGTTGCTGGGCGATTTGTATGAGGCGAAAAAGAATCCGATTCAAGCTATCGAATGGTATGTGAAAGCGGCAAAACAAGGGGAACCTACCGCGCAAATGAATCTCGGGCTGATGTACGGTCTGGGGCAAAATCTTACGAAAAACTCTACCCTTTCGTACGCTTTGTTAGATATGTCGATGAAGGGCGGAAACGAGGCGGCCAAAGAGATCCGAGATACTGTCGCCAAAGATATGAACTCCTTTCAAAGCTATGAAAGTATGCTGTTAGTTCAGGAACCTGAAAAATTATGGAAATTGGTTGATAAGAGTATTAAATTATAGGGAAGATTTTTTACTATTTAGTATTGTAATTTTTGTATTTTGCAGTAGAATATATGAAAATATATCATTTTGTGTTATAGTAAAAAGATATTTATAGAAAAAAGGGGTCATAATGAAACGTTTTATCCTATCAGCGGTAATTGCCGCTGCCACTTTTAGTGTCCCGGCACTTGCTGCCGACGTTGGTGTTTCGGTTAGTATCGGCCAGCCCGGCTTTTATGGCCAGATTGACATCGGCGACTTCCCACAGCCAAGAGTGCTCTACAGCCAGCCGATAATCGTTGAACGTGGGATATCGATGAACCGCCAGCCAGTCTATCTGCGCGTCCCGCCGGGACACGCCAAAAATTGGAAGAAGCACTGTCACGAATACCGCGCCTGCGGCGAGCGTGTCATGTTTGTGAATGATAGTTGGTACGAACACGAGTATGCTCCGCGTTATCGAGAAAAACACCGTGACAAAGGTCGGGGTAATGATCATGGGAACAAAGGTCACGGCAATCAGCATTAAAGAGACTAAACATAGACGGGAAAATAATTACTGCAAAAATATGCCGCGAAAACACACATAGAGCTCAGCCGATGGCAGTAGTGCCGAATCGGCTGATAGCGTTCTGTTTGAGCGGCGCTTTTCTTTTCGTTCTTTTCTTTACTAAAAAGAAAAGGACATCATGTTCTTATTTATAAACTTTTGCGTAAAATCACACAAACACTTTACATTGCCGATTAAAAGACGAGAAGTTTAATGACCCAAACCGAATACCAAAACGCCGTAGAACGGCTTAAAAAACTCTCCTATCACTATTATGTTCTCGACGATCCGATCACGACCGATGAGGAATATGATATTCTTTACCACAAAGTCGTGGCGTATGAGCATGAATATCCCGAAAATATTATCTCCGATTCTCCGACACAGCGGGTAGGGGACGTTCCGCAGGACAAGTTTGAGAAAGCACAGCATTTGAGCCGGATGTGGAGTTTAGAGGATCTTTTCAGCCGGGAAGAGCTGGAGACCTGGGTCAACCGTATCACCAAAAATTACGGCAATGTACGGTTTTACTGCGAACCGAAATTTGACGGAGCGAGTCTGAATCTGATCTACGATAACGGATCTTTGGTTCAGGCGATCACGCGCGGTGACGGAGTCGAAGGTGAAGACGTCACTCAAAATGCCAAAACGATTCAGAGTATCCCGCTGAGTATAGAGTATACCGGGCGGATCGAGATTCGGGGCGAAGTGGTGATTTTCAAAGAGGATTTTGAGAAAATCAATGAAGAGCGCCTCCGAAACGGCGAGTCGCTTTTTGCCAATCCCCGCAACGCGGCGGCGGGGAGCCTCCGCCAGCTCGATACTCGTATCACCGCTTCGCGCCGGTTGGTATTTATGCCCTACGGGATAGGTTTCAACACCTTGGAGATCAAAAATCTGAGCGATCGGATGGAATGGGTCTATGCACTGGGATTTCGTAATCCCCACATGACCCATTTATGCGAGAGTGCAGAGCAAATCGAGACATTTTACCATGAGATGCGGGTGGAGCGGGACAATTTCGCGATGCTCCTTGATGGGATGGTGATCAAAGTCGATGCGATCGCGGTGCAGGATGAGCTGGGGTATACGGTTAAAAATCCCCGCTGGGCATCGGCCTACAAATTTCCCGCGATTGAGAAACTGACGACCTTGCGGGAGATAATCCTCCAAGTCGGCCGAAGCGGTGTCGTTACCCCGGTCGCTATTGTCGAGCCGGTCGATATCGAAGGAGTGACGGTAGAACGCTCAACACTCCATAATTTTGATGAGATCGAGCGCAAAGACATCCGTGTCGGAGACAAGGTTATTATCCTCCGCAGCGGCGATGTCATCCCGAAAATCATCAAAGTGATCGCAAGCGAGCGAGACGGAAGCGAGCAGGTCGTCCATCGTCCACACAACTGTCCGGTCTGCGGAAGCGAGCTTTTGGATGAGGGGGCGCTGATCAAGTGCCAAAACCTCTCCTGCGAAGCGCGCGTGGTCAATTCCATTATCTATTTTGCCTCAAAACAGTGTCTGAATATCGACGGATTGGGGGATAAGATCGTCGAAGCGCTGCATCAGTCGGGGATGGTCCGCGAAGTGAGCGATCTTTTCAGCCTCACGATGGAGCAGCTTTTGTCTCTGGAAGGGTTCAAAGAGAAAAAGAGCCGGAATCTCATCGATGCGATTGATGCCGCAAAAGGGTGCGATTGCTGGCGTTTTATTAATGCTCTCGGGATTGAACATATCGGCGAGGTCGCTTCTAAGAGTCTGTGTCTGGCCTTCGGAACGGCCTTTGATAAAGCGTCGCGTGAAGAGATTCTGGCATTGGAAGGATTCGGCGGGGAGATGGTCGAATCGCTGCTCGAATTTGTCCGTGTCAATGGGGAGAAGATTGAACGTCTTCGCTCGATCCTCAATCCTTCCGCCCCCGTAAAAATCGAAGCGGCGGAGAACCCGTTTAAAGGTAAAAGCGTCGTGATTACCGGATCGATGAGTGTGCCTCGGGATACGATCAAAGTTTTGCTTGAAGGGCTCGGGGCAAAAGTCGCCTCATCTGTTTCGAAAAAGACCGATTTTGTCATTTACGGCGAAGATGCGGGGAGCAAGTATGATAAAGCACTCGAGCTGGGGGTAACGCTTCTTACCGAAAGCGAATTTCGGAATTTAACGTCGTTTCCCGATAGCGCTTCGGCGGCGGAGAGCATCCGTATAAAACCGAAAAATTCCCTTTTTGATTAAGTAGGCGAGATACCCTTTGACTTTGATCCCTCCGGGGAGAAGTCCTGCTCCGTATTCCCCCCCCAAAGCGATCATCACCCCCTGGTTTTTAAAACGAAACGGGCGTTTGGATTTTCCCTTGAGGGAGCGGAGAATATTGAGGGCCGCATGTTCGCCTCCACGTTCGGCGAGCTGCGCCGTCGGAGGGATGAATTTGCCGTTTTCATCGGTTGCCTGCGTGATATCGCCGATGGCATAGATATTCTCATGAGAAGGGATGTTAAGCGTTTCGGTGACGATCAAATGCCCTTTGGCATTCGTTTCAAAACCGAGGTACTGGGTAAGTGACGAAGCGGCGATCCCTCCGGTAAAGATCATAAACTCAAAATCAAGTGTTTTGCCGTTGTCGAGGAGAATTTCTTTGGAACGCACTTCGCTGATGCGGTTATTGTGCCACACGTGGACACCCAGTTTGATAAGCCTTTCATAGGCGCTGTGGATGAGAAAGGGGTCCATTCCAAAAAGGATACTTTCATACGCATCGATAAGATAAACATCGATCCCGCGGCACCCGAAATTTCCGTTTTGGTAAAAACGGTTGGCATATGCCGCCATCTCTGCGGCTATTTCCACGCCGGAAAGCCCCGCTCCCCCGATGACGATATTGAAAGGCTCCACTTCGCAGCCGTGAGTCTGCGCTTCGATCCGGTTGAGGAGTGCGCGCTCAAACTGCTGCTTGAAATCCAAAGCGGCAGGGATGTTTTTGACTCCGTGGGCATGTTCTCGCAGTCCGGTGATAAAATCGGGGAAATAGGTTCGGCTTCCGGTCGCGATGATGAGGTAATCGTAGGCAATCGTTTTGCTTTGCGTTGAAAGGATCGAGGATGAGGTGTCGATAGATGTGACTTCATCGCACACGAATTCTACCCGTTCAAAACTCTTGCACAGGGATGGGAGGTCGATCATGATATGGGACATATCGACTTTGTTGGCGATGAAGTCATAGACTTCCGCCTGCATATAGTGGTAAGGATTTTTGTCGATCACGGTGATGGTAACCTGAGTACTTGCGGCTAAACGCTCCACTGCACGTATTCCGCCGTATCCTCCGCCGATGATAGCGACATGAACTGATTGCATAACGATTCCTTACCCTAAAAACTTCGCGCAATGGTATCCTAAACAAAGTTATGTCACCATAACGAATTATAAAATGATGGACCAATATGAGACTTGATAGTTATTTAGTAGAAATGGGGCTTGTCGAGAGCCGTAACAAAGCACAGCAGTTGATTAAAGATTTTGCGGTGAGCGTGGATGGCAAAATTATTGATAAAGTTTCATTCGATATCGCCGAGGGGATGAATGTCGAGGTTGCCGATACGGAGATTTACGTGAGCCGTGCCGCGATCAAACTTAAAGGATTCATCCCGTATACGGAATGGAACCTGAGCGGATTAAATGCCTTGGATATCGGTTCAAGTACCGGAGGATTTACCCAAGTGCTTTTGGGAAGCGGTGTTTCGGCAGTTACCTGTGTCGATGTCGGTACCGAACAGCTGCACCCGAGTCTGCGGAGCGATTCCCGTGTCCGTGTCCATGAAAATACCGATATACGGACGTTTACGAGTGAAAAGCCATTTGATCTCGTGACGTGTGATGTGGCCTTTATACCGTTGGAACTGATCCTTGAATCCATTGACCGACTCGCTTCAAACTACATTATCCTCCTTTTCAAACCCCAATTCCAAGTGGGCCGTGAAGTGAAACGGGATAAAAACGGTGTGGTGAAAGACGATAAAGCGATCGGTAAAGCGATGATTCGTTTGGAAGATGCCTGCGCGCTGATGGGATGGACACTGGTAGCGAAAGAGACAGCCCATATCAGCGGAAAAGAGGGAAATCAGGAGACCTGTTATGGCTTTGTCAAAGGTTGATTCCATTGCCATCGGCGGATTTGACGGGATGCACATCGGGCATCAGCGGCTATTTGACGAGCTGGGAGAGAACGGAGCTATTGTCGTTATTGAGACGGGATATGCCAATCTGACCCCCGGACGCGAACGGGAACATTACACGCACTATCCGATCTATTATTACTCGCTGGAAGATATTCGGCATTTGGAGGGGGAAGCATTTCTCGCCTTGCTTCAAAAACAGTTTCCGAAATTAGCAAAAATCGTCGTCGGATATGATTTTCATTTCGGGAAAAACCGCCGTTATTCCCATGCCAATCTGCACGAACTCTTTAGCGGGGAAATCCGGGTGATTGAACAGGTGTGCATCGACAATGATTCAGTCCATTCGCACAAAATCCGTACCAAAATCCAAATCGGCGATCTGAGCGGAGCAAACCGCTTTCTGGGCCATAACTACACGATTAAAGGATCGGTCGTCAAAGGCCAAGGGATCGGCAAGACCGATCTTGTTCCGACGATCAATCTTGAATGCAGCGGATATCTGCTCCCCTACGAGGGAGTATACGCGGCATTGACCCGTCTGGATGATGAGGAACATTTTCATCCGAGCGTCGTTTTTGTAGGACACCGCATCACAACCGATGGAAGTTATGCGGTTGAGAGCCATATTTTAGGGGAAAACATCGACTCATGCACCAAGGCTTCGGTGAGTTTTGTCAAGTTTTTACGAAAAAATCAAAAATTTGAGACGCTGGAATCGTTGAAAACGGCGATTAATGAGGATATCAAGAACGCGAAAAGAGAGTTGATCCATCTCAGTTTATAGAGACGAAAAATAGCATCTAAGATTTTTTTAATTCAATAATGTTATCATTTAATATAATTGAAATTCAGGAGTCGAAAATGAAAACACGTGGATTATTGATAGCAGGTCTTGCATCGTTGCTGATGTCAAGTTTCTGTAGCGCGAAAGTTTTAGAAACCCCTAGTATGATTTATAAAAACCGTTGTGCCAACTGCCATGGGCTGAAAGCGAACGGAGTACCGAAACTCAAAGAACAGCCGGGGACTTCGGTGGAAGAAGCCGCTTCCCACGGTATGGCATCGCAAGAAAAAGGGAATATTTACGGTCCTCCTCTCAACAGAATGAGCGAAGAGGAGCTTGTTGCTAAATTAAAAGATTTAAGAAACAAAGATTTTGACAGCAAATCGGCTCACTCTGTAATGCAGAAGAACTTAAAAAAAGTCGAAGAGCGTGAAGGTAAAATTACCGACGAAAAAATGGCGGAGTACATTGTCACGACGTTCGGGCCTAAATAACTATTCTTCTCTCCTCTGCCCCCTCTGGGGGTAACTGCGGATTCTGCCTCTTTTTGATTTTAAGTGGATGAATAGACTTTCTGTCATATTTTTACGCAGCATCCGCAATAAATCTCTCTGAAATCGCGTCAAAAAATGATTAATGATCATATAATAAGCGAAAAGAGGGGATTGCTTCATCTGGGTTTATTGGAATTTAATCTCATTAACGGTAAAATCCCGCTAATTTTTATATGCAAAGGAACGCTACTTATGGGTGAGTTGTTTACCTTCTTCGGCCTTATCAGCCACGAACATAGCTTTATTTTCCTCACGCACATGCTGCTCACTGCAGCTATTGTCCTTGTGATTGCGAAAATGGCGACATCAAATCTACGATTGGTTCCAAGCGGAACACAAAACGTTATGGAAGCTTATCTTAGCGGCGTACTCGCAATGGGTGCTGACGTTATGGGCAAAGCAGAAGCACGCCGTTATCTTCCATTGGTTGCAACCATCGGTCTTTTCGTCGGTATTGCCAACGTTATCGGAGTTCTTCCGGGTTTTGAAGCGCCGAGTGCGTTTTTGGATTTCACCTTGGCGCTTGCTTTGGTTGTTTTCGTTTATTACAACTTTGAAGGTATCCGCCGCAACGGTTTGATCAGCTATTTCAAACACTTCATGGGTCCTGTATGGTGGTTGGCATGGTTGATGTTTCCGATCGAGATCGTTTCACACATCTCCCGTGTTATCTCTTTGAGCTTCCGATTATTCGGTAACGTCAAAGGGGATGATATGTTCTTGATGGTATTGTTGATGCTGGCTCCATGGATTCTTCCTATCGTTCCTTTCGCACTCCTTACGTTCATGGCATTTTTGCAAGCATTCATTTTCATGATGCTTACCTACGTTTACCTCGGTGGCGCAGTTCTTCTTCACGACGACCACTAAGAACCGACGATGAAGCGAAGTACGTTCGACGCACTTTTGGGCTTCCTCAACGGTGTATCCTGGGCTTTCGTTATTGTCGGAGCCTGGGTCACTTTTCAATCCGTTATTTTCCTCGGTATGGTTCCCGCATTGATGTTCACTTTTGTTTTCATTTTCTTAGCACTTTTTTTGATTTTGGTACTCGAAAGTATTTCTAAGTCGCGGGATCGTCACGAAATGATGATCCACCAAACCGCACTTCTCGAAGAGATTCGGGAACGTCTCAAGGAACCTTCAGAGGACGCGTGAAAAGCTATTTAATTACCGATCCCGCATATTACGGCAGTGAAGCTGAGACGCTTACTGCAACGCTTCAAACTGTTTTTACCCGAGTTATTCCCGACTTTGCCCTTTTTCGTGATAAAAAAACGCTTAGCTACCAATCTCTCGCATCCTCTTTTATCGATATTTGCCGAAAAAACGGAGTAGAAAAGATTTTACTGCACGGGGATCCGTTAATGGCTTATCGACTGGGAGCTGACGGAGTTCATCTTACCTTTCACCAGCATGGTATGATCCATGAGGCAAAAAAACTGGGATTGTATGTCATAACCAGTACCCATACCCATCTTGAAGCGTTGATGGCGCAGGATGAAGGCTCAGATGCGATCACCTACAGCCCGATTTTTACTTCGCCGAATAAGGGAGAACCCAAGGGTTTAGAGGATTTAAAAGAAATTGTGGATAAAATAGAGATACCTATTTTTGCGTTGGGCGGAATTGTCTCCCAAGAGCAAATAAATGCGGTTGAAGCATGCGGAGCATTCGGTTTCGCTTCAATACGTTATTTTACCCGCTGAAGCACTAAAGCTTGCCTCTGGAGAGGCAGAATTTAATTATTATAAGGAATTTTTCGTATGTTTGAAACCATTATCGGTTTGGAAGTTCACGTCCAGCTCAACACCCAGTCTAAACTTTTTTGCTCATGCCCAACGAGTTTTAACCATGAACAAAACACCAATACGTGTCCTACTTGTTTAGCCTTGCCGGGCGCATTGCCGGTTTTGAACAAAGAAGCGCTCCGAAAAGCGGGAATGTTCGGTACGGCAGTGGGAGCAACAATCAACCGGACGTCGTTTTTTGACCGTAAAAGCTATTTTTATCCGGACAGTCCGAGTGCCTATCAAATCACGCAGCTTTATACTCCGATCGTGGAACACGGAAAACTGATTGTTGATTTCGAAGACGGTACGAATAAAACCATCCGTATCAACCGTGCCCATATCGAAGCGGATGCGGGAAAAAATATCCATGAAGGTCCTATTTCCAAGGTCGATTTGAACCGTGCGGGGACACCGCTTTTGGAAATCGTCTCCGAACCGGATATGCGTTCAGCCGAAGATGCGATTTTGTATCTTAAAAAACTCCACTCGATCGTCCGTTATCTCGATATCAGCGATGCGAACATGCAAGAGGGTTCATTCCGTGTCGATGTCAACGTCTCGATCCGTCCAAAAGGGGATGAAAAACTCTATACCCGTGTCGAAATCAAGAACATCAACAGCTTCCGTTTTATCCAACGTGCGATCGAGCTCGAAGTGGCCCGTCAAAAAGAGGCATGGGAAGACGGTGTCTATGAAGATGAGATCGTTCAAGAAACCCGTCTTTTCGATCAGGCGAAACAAGAGACCCGTTCGATGCGTGGGAAAGAGGGGGCGGCGGATTACCGTTATTTCCCTGAGCCTGATTTGCTAAAAGTGATCGTTGATGATGCGATGTACAGTGAGATCCTTGATATCCCTGAACTGCCGGATGCCAAAAAAGAGCGTTTCGTAAGTGCGTTCGGTCTGCGGGAATATGATGCAGTCGTGATTACGGCCGATTTAGAGAATGCCCATTATTTTGAATCGATGCTTGAGTGCGGTATTACGGCGAAGAATGCCGTCTCATGGCTCACGGTAGAGTTGCAAGGACGTCTCAAAGGGGGCATTAGCGCGCATGAATCTCCCGTCTGTGCCAAAACCCTTGGAACGCTTGTTAAACGTATCGAAGAGAACGTCATCAGCGGTAAAGCGGCAAAAGATATCCTCGATTATCTTCTCGAACATAACGGCGGAGATGTGGATGAAGTGATCGAGAAACTCGGACTCAAACAAGTGAGTGACACCGGTGCTCTTGAAGCTCTTATTGATGAGATTTTAGCGGCGAATACCGATAAAGTCGCCGAATATAAATCGGGTAAAGACAAACTTTTCGGTTTCTTCGTCGGGCAGGCAATGAAAGCTTCCAAAGGTTCAGCAAACCCGAATACGCTGAATGAAATCCTCCAAACCAAATTAGCGCAGTAAGGGTTAATGTGGTAGGGCAATGGATTGTAGGACTCGCTTTTTTCCTTCATACATCGCCTCGTTATCGCCATTATAAAAAGTTCTTTTATAATCTTCTTGAAAACTCTGCCTATCCGTATAAAAAATATTTTGACTATTTTATGATGTCGCTGATCGTTATCAGTGTCTATATCCTTATCCGTCATGTAAAACATGAGATGAGTGAAGGGTGGCTTTTTTTTAACAGTTATGTCATTTCGCTGATTTTTTTTATGGAGTATATGCTTCGTATGTGGATCTACAGCGATCTTTCAAAAATCGTTATTGATCAGTATGAGCATGATCTTTTTTTACAGCGTTCATTCAGCTTTAGAAAAGCTTTGCATAAGAGTGTGGTCAATAAAGCCGGATATGTTTTTTCACTTTCCGCAATTATCGATTTATTGGCGATCATGCCATTTTTCCATGAGCTCAGAATGCTGCGCATCTTTATTTTATTCCGGGTCTTTAAACTCTTTCGCTATACGAAAAGCCTGACCCAGTTTGTTTCGATTTTATCCTCTAAAAAATTTGAAATTTTTACTCTCGGCCTTTTTGCTACCGTCATTATCGTGGTTTCCTCGGTTCTTATCTATATCATGGAAGCCAATAATCCCGAATCTCGTATCAATACCCTTTTTGATGCCGTTTATTGGTCGGTAGTGACGATCTTCACGGTCGGATACGGTGATTTCGTTCCGGTAACGGATGAGGGCAGAACGGTTGCGATGGTGATCATCTTCGCGGGTATCGCAGTTATCTCGTTTGCAACATCGATTGTCGTTTCGGCATTTACGGAAAAGCTTGATGAGATTAAAGAAGAGAAACTGATCGATGACGTTTCAAAGCTGGACCGTTTTTATATTATTTGCGGATACTCGTCACTTTCGCATGAAGTTGCACAGCGATTTTTAAAAAGCGGTAAAAAAGTCATTATTCTGGAAAAAGAGAATACGAAAGTGCTGGAAGCTCAAAAATACGGCTTCAAGGCGTTGGCGATGGATTCCTCATCCCTCTCTACCTACCAAACGCTAAAAGTAAATTTTGAGCAGCAGGTCGAATCGGTATTGTTGTTTCAAGAGAGCGACGTCTTGAATGTTTATACGGCATTGACGGTTCGGGAACTTTCGGCAAGCATCAAAATCTTATCGGTTCTTAATCAGGTCGAGAACCGGCGCAAACTTTTATTGGCAGGGATCAGTGAGATCGTTTATACTCAGGAATTGATCGGTTTGATGAGTAAACAAGTAAGCGGAAAACCTATCGCGTTTGATGTGATCAATGAATTGCGTGCTGAAAAAAGCGGAGTCTATATTGAAGAGATCGTGCTGGATAAATATACCTGTGACCGTTTTTTTGATATTGCCCATCTCCCGCTGTTTCAAAATCGCCTCATTGTTTTTGGAGTCTATAAGACATTTAAAAAAGTATTTTTTTTCAATCCGCGTTCGAATCTTGTCATCGATTCGGGAGACGTCGCTATCGTTATCGGAACACGTGCCCTTATCAATGAATTCAAAGCGATGATCTATAAAAAAGGGAACCGATGAAATACGACAGCGCGATAGTCTTCGGTTTTAATGAATATGCAAAGCAAATCATTCATCAAATATCGGGTGAATATCCTTCATTCTGTGTTTTTGTCATGGATGATGAAGAGCTTTCGGCTGTCCGAGCCGCAGGATATGAGGGAGAATTATTCGATCTGGGAGAGAACTGGCAGTCGATTCAAAAGCGGTTCGATTTAAATTCCCTGATTGTTTTTTGCGCTTTGGAAAATGATGCGGAGAATGTTTTTCTAACGATTTCGCTTCGGTCGGTTTTTTGGGACTTGCAGATTATTGCCTTGGCCGGTGAACATGAGAGCGCACGAAAGCTCAAAAGTGCCGGAGCCAATAAAGTCATGCCGATCTTGCAGATCACTGCCGGTGTTATCGCCGAAATGTTAGAGAAACCGATTGTCAATGAAGTGATACATGATATTTTATATGAAAACACGGCGCTCAAAATCGTACAGATCAGTGTTCCCCACAATTCGGTGATTGTCGGAAAACATCTTTATGACATCGACTGGGTGAATGAATATGATGTTATCGTACTGGCCATTGTCGATCATGAACTTTCGGCAACGTTTAGTTTTACCTCCAAAGGGCATAACCATCATATCGATCCGGAAGACATCCTCGTGATTGTCGGATATGAGGATAAAATCAATGCTCTCTCTAAAGCAATCGGGGTGACGGTATGAAAGTAGGGGTAATCGGAGCAGGAAAATGGGGTGAAGCTCTCAGCTTTGCTTTGAGTGAAAAAAATGAGGTGATCATTACTTCCCGAACACCGCGGGATTGGCCTAATTTTAAACCTCTTTCCGAAGTGCTGGCGTGCGAGTATCTTATTATCACGGTCCCTGCGCAGCAGATCGGACAATGGCTGCAAGAGAACTTTACATTTTCCGGACAAAAGATTCTGGTTGCGGCGAAGGGGATCGAAGCCTCCAGCGGCCGATTTCTAAACGAAATCTACATGCAGTATGTACCGGAGGCTAATCTGGCCTTTTTATCGGGGCCATCGTTCGCATCGGAAGTAATACGGTCTCTGCCGACGGCACTGGTCATTAATTCGGCTTCAACCTCTACCGCACAGGAATTTGCGGCGCTGTTTCCAAAATTTATCCGCACGTACATCAGTGAAGATGTGATCGGCGCGGAGATTACGGGAGCGTATAAAAACGTTATTGCCATTGCGGCGGGAATTTGCGAGGGGCTTGCTCTGGGACATAACGCCGCAGCGAGCCTGATTGCCCGAGGATTGGTGGAAATGGAACGTTTCGGGCGTGCTTACGGAGCGCAAACAGAGAGCTTTTTGGGACTCAGCGGCGCAGGCGATCTGTTTTTAACGGCGAGTTCCCCTTTGTCGCGTAACTTTCGGGTCGGACTCGGATTGGCAAAAGGGTTGAGCAAAGAGGCGGTATGTGAAGAGATCGGTGAAGTAAGCGAAGGGATCGGGACAGCTTATGCTTTGCATGAGATCGCTGTCGCACGGGGTGTTTATTTGCCGATCGCCGCAGAAGTATATGCCATCTTAGAGGGGAAATCACCGCAGCAGAGTCTGCGTGATTTGATTGAACGCTAAAGGATGAATATCTCGGAACAATCGAAGAAACTGACCATTGCCATTGTTATGGCACTGATGGTTTTCGGTATCGCTTTTGTATTTCTGAATGGGGTTCAAGCGGCATTGCTGGGAACCATCGTCTTGCTTGTGGCATTATGGAGCAATGAAGCGCTTCCGATGGCCGTGGTGTCGCTTTTGCCGATTATTCTTTTCCCCGCTTTTGGGATAATCGATACCAAAACAACGGCACTCAATTATGCCAATCCGATCGTTTACCTCTTTTTTGGCGGATTTTTACTGGCGATTGCGGTAGAGAAGAGCGGTTTGCACCGATGGATGGCACACCATTTACTTAATCTCTTTCCGAAAAGTGCCAAAGGGGTGGTTTTCGCTTTGGCATTTACCTCGGCAATGTTAAGCTCGCTCCTTTCCAATACGACCACGACATTGCTGTTGATATCGATGGGGCTGTTTTTGTCGAGTGTTCCGAAAATCCAAATGCGCTATCTTCTCGCCATCGCCTACGGGGCAAGTATCGGGGGGATTATAACCCCCGTCGGGACGGCCCCAAATCTTATTTTACTCGGTATCTTGGGGGAACATTCGCTTCCGGTCGTCCCTTTTGTACAGTGGGTTGTGATGGTCGCGCCGTTGGCATTTGTAATGCTGGGAATGATGGGATGGGTGCTCGGGCTTGGGTTGGCGAATGAGCCGAGCCATGCCAGTGAATCGCATCCTCCGTTGACACCGCCTCAGCGAAAGGTCTTGGCTCTTCTTGGGGTACTGATGGCGGTATTGTTGATCAATGCTCCGATCCGTCCTTATTGGAATGGATTGGGGTTGGCAGAAGAGGGGGTAATGCTTACCTTCGGATTACTCCTCTTTTTACCGCAGTTGAATTTGCTCGACTGGACGGAAGACAAAGGTAAAATCCCGTTTCGGATTATGTTTTTGTTCGGTGCGGGATTCGCGATTGCCAAGGCATTCTCGGATACGGGATTGGCTGATACTACGGCGCAGAGTCTGGGAATGCTCGGAACCTTGGCCCCGTGGATGATTATATTGGCGATTGCGGCATTGATTACGTTTACGACGGAAATTACGTCAAATACGGCACTGATTTCGGTTATGCTGCCGGTCATTTATTCCTTTTCGATCCAAAATCAGTTTGATCCCATCTTGTTTATGATGGTGGCAACGATCAGTTCAAGCTATGCGTTTATGCTGCCGATAGCGACGCCTCCGAATGCGATCGTGATGTCCAGCGGTGTGATCAAAATCAAAGAGATGGCACAGTATGGAATAGTTCTGAATATCATCGGAATTATTTTGATTGTAGTATTCGCCAATTTTTATTGGAAAAATTTTATTTAAAAGGTTGACTATGTTAGTTCATATCGTGATGTTTGCATTTAAAGAAGAAAATAAAGAGGCCAATATGGCACGGGTCAAAGGGCTTCTCGAAGCACTTCCTTCGAAAATAGAGACCCTGAAAAGTATGGAAGTGGGGATCGATATCAGCCGAAGCGAGCGTTCGTTTGATTTGGTCCTTGTTTCGATGTTTGAAGACGAAGATGCGTTGAGCGTCTATGCGACACATCCGGCACATCTGGATGTCGTGAACGTGATAAAAGAGGTAACGACTCTCTCTAAAGTCGTTGATTACATACAATAAGGTTTTTGAGTGAGTGAAGAGATTATAAAAACGGATTCTACGACGATAGCGCCCAAAAACTGGCTGGATACCCTGAAAGAGTACAAGATTTATCTCTCGATAGGAGCGGCCATCGTCATAGTCGGCACCAGTGCATTGAGCCACTATAAAAATGAGCGGGTTAAAGAGGAGCTTATCAAAGCCCTCGGACAATATCAGCAGAGTACACTTATGATCGGGGGAGAACTGAATTATGAGAGTGTCGATTGCAGCGGAGTGTTGAACACCGATTGTGAGATCGAGGGGATTAAACTCTCAATATTGGGACAGGAACAGTTCTCCGCCAAAGCGATCCGCTTAGGAAATATGGAGTCATTATCGAAGTTTAAAGCGTTTTCCAAAGGGGAAGATGTAAAAGCTTCTGTGGATATCGAGGCCGATGGGGTTTCTCTGCCTGCTCCGATACTTGAGCAGGTTATTGCCCAAAATGTCAGTAACGCTTTTCAGCAAAACATTCTGGATAAACTAAGATCGGTCAATCTTGCATTCAAAGGCGAGGTTGAGGGTAATCCAATGTATATCAAAATGCTTAACATTGATTATTTTCGTATCGATAATACGATTATGCCGTTAGAGTTTTCGATGAAGGCCCGTGAGGTTTCGAGTAATGCTCCGGATACGATGATATTGGAAGGATTCTCTCTCACTGCACAAAACCGAGCTATTTCGGATGTGACGTATGAATCGGTTAAAAGCTTTACCGATACTCTCTCCGTCGAAGATAAAACATTCTTCTTAAAAGAGTTCCACCTGACTCCTGCCGAGATGGAAGATAAAGCAAAAGCATCGCTGGCCATCAACGGTGCGATTGCCAAACGTTTTGAAGATATTTTGCCTTCGACTGTCGGTATTGTTGAAAAAGATTTGATACAGGCGATGATTCAAATGCTCAAAGGGAAAACGGAAAAAATTCTTCTTGAAGGGCGCAATAAAAATAATTTGACGATGGTCGAAATCCAAACGGCACTGCAACAATCCTCTGCAATGACGGATGATGCAGCACGTAAATATATGGATGATAAATTTAAAATCGAGGTTAAAGTCGACTGAAAAGTAAAAATGAAAGAATAAACAGCATTAACACTTCTTTAACAATTACGTTATAAAATGACATATATCATTCAAGGAGTATTACATGAAAAGATTATTAACCATTGTATCGGCAACAGCCCTGATTTCTACATTTGCTTTCGCTGAGACTGCCGCGATGAATCAAGAGCGGGTACAGGTTCAAAATGAAATTCAAAACCGGTTTCGTACGATGAGTACGGATGAACTGCTTGAAAAACGTGGCACGATGACAAATCAGCAAGAGCGTGAGCAATTGCATAATGAGCTGATGAACCGTCAACAAAGTATGACGAAAGAACAGCATGAAAAGTTTATGAACAGACCGGAAAACCGCACCCCGAAAATGAAAAACCAAGGTACAGGCCAAGGGATGATGCAAGGTCAACGTAACGGCATGGGTTCCGGTATGGGCGGCGGAATGGGCTCAGGAATGGGCGGCGGCAAGGGACGTTAATCGCCTCTCATTTCTTTGGCTTTTTTGCAAGAAGAAAATCGTCAAGATTGAAGTGAATAGACTACTTTAAGGGTATGACTCTCTCCCGGAAGAAGGGTAATGATGTCGTTCCCTGCATTGGCAGTTTCGACGCAGACCGTCTTTCGGTAATCATCCGATGAGAGGTCTGCCTTTTCCTCACATACCCGTATCCACGGATTCCACACTATCGCACTGCGGCTCCCCTCACACTTGATACATATCTGTCGATTGAGCGCTTCATCATGGATAACAATATCATCTCCGTCAAACGGATAGACACGGTCGGTTTCGGCATCAATGATAATAGGACCTTCCTGAGATTTTTCACAGCTATTGTCGGTTTTGTCGAGGTAGTTATACCCCTCTAATCCCGTGATATTCGTATGGGTGACATCTCCGACGGCAAAATAGGGGTGGAGTGCCTGTGTAAGCTCTAGCGGGGTATCACCGCGATTTTGGGTCGTGAGTTCCATCGTGAGTGTTTTTCCGACGGTGAGTCTCAGGGTGAGGCGGAAACGGTGCGGCCACAGGGCGAAGAGTTCGGGGGTATCGGTAAGCTCAAAGGTGATACTGCACTCCTGATCGGCTAGCAGATCGGAGGAGATGACATTCCACATACGGGTGCGGGCGAGTCCGTGATCGCTCCGCCCCAGACTTTGCGGATCGGGACCGAACCACGGCCAGCAGATAGGGACGCCGCCTCGGATAGGGGTTCCCTCTTTAAAGATCGCTTTATCACTGAGAAAGAGCAGATCCTCAGGATCGGAGGCAAAGGCATAAGAGAGGAGGTGTGCACCGTAGGGGGTTATCGCAGCGGTGGCATGCGGTGTGGTGATAAGGGCAATCGGGAACCCCTCGGGCCCCTCTTTGAACGTAACATACCCTGCGTGGGAATATAAGGAATTTAAGGTCTCTATATCCATTAGTTGTTCTTCAAAGCTTCGATCTCTTCGGCTTTTTCTTCGATGGTCAGTAACTCATCCACTTTTTCTTCATAGAGTGCTTTTGTTTTTTCAAGCTCTTCAGCCAAAACGCTGATACCGATTTTTTCGTATTGTTTCGGATCGGCAAGCGAAGCATTCAGCTCATCTATTTTCGCTTCGAGTACTTCGATTTCGGCAGGGAGTTTTTCAAGGGCACGCTGTTCATTAAAGGTGAGTTTAAATACCTTTGGTTTTTCGATTGTTGTCTGAACCGTTGCCGCAGGTTTGGCAAATTCCGCTTCCATCGCATCCATTTCGGAGAACTCTTTTTCATCTTCGAGGTATTCGCTGTAGGGTTTGTAGCTCTCCTCTATGGTGCCGTCGCCTTTGAAAATAAAGAGTTTTTTAGCGATCTTGTCGACGAAATATCTATCGTGGCTGACGAGGATAACGGCACCCGGGAAGTTTTGGAGTTTCTCTTCGAGGATATTGATCGTCGGGATATCGAGGTCGTTCGTCGGTTCGTCGAGGATCAGAATATCCACTTTTTTCGTGAAGAGAAGCGCGAGGGCGACGCGGTTTTTCTCTCCGCCGCTGAGGACGCCGATTTTTTTGTCCAAAAATTCCCGCGGGAAGAGGAAGTTTTTCAAATAGCCGTAGACATGATAGTCCTGACCCTGCGCATCGACACGATCCCCTCCGTGAGGACAGAACGTTTCGACGAGGTTCAGGTTGTCATCGAGCATCTCACGGTGCTGGTCAAAATAACCGATGGTGAGTTCTCCTTGCTTGATAATCCCGCTGGTGGGTTTGAGGCGTCCCAGGAGGGCTTTAAGGAGGGTTGATTTGCCGCTGCCGTTAGGACCGACTACGGCGATGACATCTTTTTGCAAAATCCGGGTTGAGAAGTCTTTGATCAGAACTTTATCTCCGAGTGTGAGTCCCAAATGTTCAACATCAAAAAGCATTTTCTGGCGGTTGATCCCCTCGGAGCGGTTGAAGTGTTTGGCTTCCCGTTCGAGTTCGAGCTTCATTTTACGGATTTTGCCGGGATTGTTTTTGGCATCTTCCCGCAGCTGCAATACCCGCTGTTTTCGCCCTTCATTGCGTTTAAGGCGTGCTTTGACCCCTCGGCGGAGCCATTCGTTTTCCGACTTTAGGAGTTTTAGAAGATTGTCATGCTGTTGCGCCATGGTGCGAAGAAGTTCTTGTTTTTGCTCCAGATAGTTGCTGTACCCTCCGTTAAATTCACGCAGAGCACAATCTTCGACTTCGATCGTTTTGGTCGCGATCTGATCGATGAAATAACGGTCATGCGAGATAAAGAGGAGGGTGAATTTCTCTTTGAGAATCAGTTCTTCGAGAAATTCCACCATGTAGACATCGAGGTGGTTGGTCGGTTCATCGAGAAGGAGTACATCCGGTTTTTGGAGCAAGAGCGAAGCAAGAGCGACACGGCGCTGCTCTCCTCCGCTGAGTAGTTCGACATTTTTGTGTTCATACTCTTTGAGCATAAAGTGAAGCATCACCCGTTCGATTTTATCATCAAGGTTCCAGGCGTTGTGGTGATCGAGAAAATTGGTGAGATGAGCCTGCTCTTCCAGGAGCGCTCCGTTATCGTCGTGTTCGGCAAGTAAAACCGAAATAGCGTCAAAACGGACTTTTGCCGATTTGAGTTCGCCGAGCCCCGCTTCGATCGCTTCGCGTACGGTATGGCTGGGATCAAATTTCGGTACTTGGGAGAGCATTTTGATCTCGATTCCCTGACGGGTGATCCGCTCGCCCGCATCCGTATCGAGTGATCCGTGAACGATTTTCATCAGAGTGGATTTACCGCTGCCGTTTTTACCGACGATAACGATTCTCTCCCCTTCATCGATATGAAAGTTGATATTTTCTAAAATTTTTTGGGCTTCATAGTGTTTGCTGACACCGAGGAGATCGACTAATGCCATATTTATTTATTCCTTGGGGAGAGTAATACAGTGATTACGAGACAGATACCATGTCGCAATCGCGTAATCGTTATAGGGAGTTTCGCGCTGTGCAGGGGGAATTGAGTCGTTACGGAGCTTAGAACGGAGTATTCCGAAGACGATAACTCCCAGCAGCAAAGTACCGAGTGCGATAAACCAGTCACTTTTCCACCATACCATCAATGCGATCAGATAGTTTCCATAGCTCAAGCTCCATCCCAGTACCCGTGCGGATAAACGGCATCGGCGGGTAGGGAGCTGCGGTGTCGGATCGATGTGGAAGTGGGGCGCTGTATTCATGGATCGAATTATAGCGGATGGGAGTTTAACTTTAATAGCCACCCGAAATGATATCAGGGTAACGGAATGTTACTCTCGGCTGAATCCTAAAATTTGATTTTTTGGTAACGGTCGATGATCCATTCGGCGACGCCTTGGCGTTCATCGTCCGTCAGTTTTCCTTTGAGCGAAGGCATAATTCCGAACCGTTCGATTGCCATCGGATGACACATGCTGTACTGAACACTCGGATTTTCAATGTAATCTTTGATAAATGCGATGGTAACGCGACGTTTTACATCGTCATCTTCATCGGCAATGATGATATTTTCTCTGAGACGGTTGGAAACTTCTACCATCGGAGGGGCTTTTAGATCCCCGAGATGTTTCATGACTTCTGTCTTTTCCATCATTTCGACATGGCATTTCATACAATGTTTTTGATATACATGGTATCCGTCTGCCCCCCATATGGATGTTGCCGCGAGCAGTACACTCAAAATCTTCATTTAGTCTTGTCCTTTGATCGTGGTAGGATGAAATATTTTGAGATTATAGTTAGTTAAAAGAGATATTTTCTTGATGAATATCAAGCTTTTTGCGGTAAGTTTCCAACAAAGAAAAAGTTAGTTTACAATTGTATCGATAACGTTAACACTAAGGTGATAAGATAACAAAAATTAGGAGAAGATCTAATGAAATATAATAAAACAATAATCGCAGCAGTTATTCTGGGATGCAGTATGAATGCTTTTGCAGGACAAATAGACGGAAGTGCGGTAGTCGGCAGTATGCTCGGCGCAGGAGTCGGTTCCGCAATCGGTTCGGCCAGCGGCGGCAAAGAGGGTGCCATTATCGGCGGAGGAGTCGGCGGAGCTCTCGGGGCGGCTGTCGGAAGCAATCAGGGGACAGCCCGTTCTTCTACGCAGGTCGTTTCACAAGAGAGAGTCATTTATGTAGAAGAGGATAATGACCGTAGACATAAAAGACATAAGCACCGTGATCAAGGCAATCACTACGGAGAATACAAACACGGGCGTGACTAGGCTCGTGTTTTAGCTTTTGCCGATAGACGATTTTAAACCTTTAATCTGTGATTGGAGTCTAGGAATCGTTTAAACTCTTCCGCTGGAAGCGGTTTGCTAAAATAATATCCTTGCACTTCGTTACAGCCGTTCTCACGAAGAAAGGCAAGCTGCTCAGCTGTCTCTACCCCCTCTGCAATGGTAATCATATTAAGATTATGGGCCATATTAATAATGGTATTTACAATGGTTTTGTCTTCTGAATTTTCCGTTATTTCACGGATGAACGATTGGTCGATCTTCAGTTTATAGACCCGAAATTTTTTAAGATAATTGAGCGAAGAGTACCCGGTCCCGAAATCATCGATTGACATCCGTATTCCATGATTATAGAGTTCATTCATTACCTCAATCGCTTGATGCGGGTTTTCCATCGCGATCCCTTCGGTCAGTTCGAGTTCGAGATACTCTGCAGGGAGTTCAAGCTCTTCGAGAACGCTCAAGATCATGGCAATCAATTGGGGATGGCGGAACTGTATGGCCGAGAGGTTGACCGCCATGATAAAGGGTTCCATGCCCGCACTGATCCATGATTTTAATTGTCCGAGTGCACGACGAAGTACCCACTCCCCGATTGCGGTGATCTGTCCGCTCTCTTCGGCGATCGAAATAAATTCTGTCGGAGAGATCATTCCCATAGTCGGATGATTCCATCGCAACAGCGCCTCGGCACCGATTATATTGCCATTTTCCAACGAGATCTGCGGTTGATAGTAAACTTCAAGCTCATTGCGCCGAAGTGCGTATCTAAGTGCATTTTCTAGTTCGAGGTTACGAGCAGAGCGGGCTTGAATTTCTGGAGTGACAAAACGGTAGCAGTTTCGGCCGTCATGTTTTGCACGATACATTGCGGCATCGGCAGCTTGAAACAACTCTTCCTCATTGTTTCCATCCATCGGGAAGAGGGCGATTCCGATGGAGGGGGTAATACTGAGTTCATGAAGCTGGATATGATAAGACTGAGCGACCGTATCAATGATTTTTTCAGCAACGTGTGCTGCCCCGTCGGCATCGGTACCGGGCAGAACAATGATGAATTCATCTCCACCCTGTCGTGAGAGCGTATCTTCTTCCCGTAAGACGGATTGCATCCGTTTTGAGACTTTGATGAGTAATTCATCTCCGACGCTGTGCCCTAGCGAATCGTTGATATTTTTAAAATGGTCCAGATCCAAAAAGAGGAGGGCTATCGGCTCCTTGGAACGGTGGGCGATACTGATAGCGTATTTGATACGGTCATTCAGAAAAAGACGATTCGGCAAGGAGGTCAAAGGATCATAATGGGCAAGCCATTGTACTTTTTCTTCGGCAATTTTTTGAGCGGTGATATCTTGCACGGAGCCTTGTATCCGGATGACTTCGTTATTTTCAACAATAGGCGATCCGATTAGTCGAACCCATTTTTGATTTCCTATATGGGTTGTCATCTGAAGATCAAGATCGCGGGTTACCCTGTTGTGTACGATTTCATTAAGGGCTGTTTGTGCTTTTTCAAGCCATTCTCCCTCAAAAACACTTAACCCTGTCGCTAAGGTGACTTCCTCCGTAGGATTCATATCATAAATAGAAGATGCCTCTTTGGTCCAGATGCCGATTTTAGTGTTGAGATCGATTTCCCATCCGCCGATATGGGCAGCCGAACTCATCTTTTCGAGGAGTTTTTCGGTTTGGGTCAAATGTTCTTCAGCCGCTTTGCGTTTGGTCTCGCGATCGAAATTCTCCATCGCAAAGCTGACATCCATGGCCATTTCCTCAATGAGCTCTTGAACCATCGGGTTAAAAGCATTGAGGGTTTTGGAATAGATGGTAAATACACCGATAACATCATGATATAAATAGATCGGCAGTGCCGCGGAAGATCTCCATCCCATCTGTTGGCCCCGATCGTGCCAAAGGGCGGTGGAAGGATCATTTAAAAAGTCTTGGCACCAGTAGGGGTGCTTCTCTCGCGCGGCACTTCCGGTAGGTCCTTTACCGGACGGTATACCGGCTTCAGCAGAGATCTCAATTCCTTTTAGGTAGTGCTTTTCATCTCCGTAGGATGCAATAGGGGTGATCTGCTTTGTTTCGGGATCGATGAGTCCGATCCATGCCATGCTCATCCCCCCCTGAATAACGCTGCTTTTGCAAATTTTTGCAAAAAGCTCCTCCGGCGTGGCCGAATGGATAATGGCATGATTGCATTGGCTCAAGGTAGCATAGGTCTGGGTGAGCTGACGGATACGGTTCTCATTATGGTGGCGTTCGGTAATATCGTGTGCCATCCCCAAGATACCGATCAGAGTGTTTTTATCATCGACCATCGGGATTTTAACGGTTTCGAGCAGAGCGCTATGTCCGTCATCGGCAAAGGTGATCCACTCTTCATTAACACTCGGAGCATTCGCTTCCATGGCGATACGGTCATTTTTCCGGAAAAAATCGGCGAGTTCTTTATCGACAAAATCGTAATCGGTTTTTCCGACAATATCTTCCTCTTTAGCCCCGAAAAAACGTTCAAACATCGGATTGCAGAGTAAATAAACCCCTTCTTTGTCCTTGAGCCAAATGAGATCAGGGATAGTGTCGAGCAGAGTATGAAGCTGATTTTTAGTCTCTGCGATCTCCGCAGTACGCTGATCTACGAGCTTTTCAAGGGAATACCGGTAATTTTTTAGTTCGGCGTATTGTTTCGCCATGTAGCCTAACAGTGTGCTGATAAAGAGGGCGATTACCGCCTCGATTGCCAAGAGCCACTGATTGTGCCATCCGCCGGTCGGGGCTATGTGCAGTGTCCATGTTGAGTTGGGAAGTTCTATGAGCTGCTCTACCGGTTGGTCCAGTTTTGTTTTTCCCGATGAAGCGATGATCTGCTTTTGATTGGTTTGGGGATGGATACGGGTGAGGGTGTATTGATACACTTCATTATTAATTTTATTTAGAGAAATCGTATTAAGAATATCGGGAAAACGGATGACAATGATGACAAACCCCCAAAACTTTTTCTCTTTGGTAAAAACCGGCAACCTTCCGACGAGTCCCTCTCCGCCTTGAATAAGTTTTAAGGGGCCGGCCAACGTCAGTTTTCTCGTTTCACGGGCGAGAATAGCCTCCTGGCGTTGTTCCGGATCGTGGAAGAGGTTGAATCCAAGTGCTTTTTGATTGATCTCATAGGGAACTACGGTTTCAATGATACCGTTCGGGGCAAGAGCAATTTCAGAGATATGGGGATAGAGCGTAATGAGTTTTGTCCCGATTGCTTCAAAACCATGAATGGTTCCGTCATCTTGGATCATGGCAGCAAGCGGATAGGCTAAGCCAAGCGTTTGATCAATTTTTCGATCGAGACGATCAGCATTTTCTTTGGCAATATTCTCGATGGTATCGTGCAGTTTATGGACACGCATGGTTTCAAAATGATAAATAGTATAGGCAGAGAGAAGGAGTATAGAGAGGAAAACAAAAAAACCTATCAACCATTTTTTGAGTGAAGGAATGTCACTGTTTTTCGATGATACCGTAGCCATGAATTCCTGTCTTTCAGCAAAGTAAAAATCTATTATTTTAAAAAACTATAACATGCTTTGGATAAAAACAATCTGCATGAATTTGATCATCTATAAAATCAATAATTAGATTTCGATAATAGATTTATGTTAGAATAGTTTCAAATCATATATACCAGGAGTGAAAATGCTTTCAGAATTTAAAAAGTTTCTCATTAGCGGAAATGTTGTCGACATGGCGGTCGGGTTTATTTTCGGGGCGGCATTTGCAACGGTTGTGAAATCTCTTGTAGCCAACATCATTATGCCTCCGATAGGGCTGCTCTTGGGAGGCGTTGATTTTTCATCGTTGTTCATTGCCCTGGATGGTAAAGAGTATGTGTCTTTATCCGCATTGGATGCTGCGGGTGCACCGGCGATCAAGCTCGGAGTTTTTATCAATGACGCTATATCCTTTACCATTTTAGGGTTTGTAATGTTTATGATGGTCAAAGCCTATAATAAACTCAAAGCCGGGGAACCCGCTCCCGAGCCAGCGGCACCGACGACAAAAACATGCCCTGAGTGCGCAATGGAAATCCCTGTTGCGGCCAAAACATGCCCTTACTGTAAAAGTGCCCAGTAATCAGGCATTCGTATCGAGGATATTACCGCCGAGTGCGGTTATTTTCTCATCGATTTTTGCGAGAGCTTTGTTGAGCGTTTCATAGGAAATATCGGGGAGTTTCCCTCCCCAGAGTTGTTCTGCTTCATTAAATCCGCGAATGATCCCTTCACGTCCGGATCGGAGTTTTTCGAGATCATCCCCGCCCCCGCTCAAAACAAAATCAGAGAGGCGTGCCGAGGTTTGGGATACTCCGAAAAATCCCTCTTCACTGACGAGCGCTTTCGCCTCATCCGGGGTCATATCGATGATCGGTTTTCCGGTATAGCCGATACTTCCAAAATCGATTGCTTTGAGCAGATCACGAACTTTGTTCAGGTCGAACGCTGCATTTTGAACTTCAATATTGGTCGATGAAACTTCTTGTGAGCGTTGAGAGAATTCGATCAAATAGGCTTGGGATAAAGTTTTGGCTGAAATCTCACCGTTTTTTATTTTTGTTTTAAAATCTTCACTCTCTGTTTCATATACCGCTACACCGCTTTGAGTGTAGGGATTGATGGATGAGGTTGTGTTTCCAATTTGCATAAATGCTCCTTTCTTGGAGTTAATAGACTAATATCGTCAAACTGACCGAATCATTCAAATACAAGGGTATCAATTTGGTTAAAATCTTTCTCCGGTTCAGTGGCGGATCAATGTTAATGGAACCCGATAAAATCGAATATTTTTGTAAATGTGATTAATATGTATAAAATGTTAAAAACATTAGAATATTATAATTTTTTATATCATAATGATTTTATAAGCGGACGGCAGATGAAAAAAAATATTTTATTACACAGTATTCTTCTCTCGATATTAACCGTCGCATATGCGGATGAGGCGGACACGGGTAAAGAAATAGAGTCTCTGATCAATGATATCAGTGAAATCGCCACCAAAAAATCACTCAACGTAGATTACTTGCCCTCCGTAGTCACGATCATAGATGCCCAAACCTATAGAGATGCCGGTATCCAAACAGTTTCCGAAGCCTTGGATATGTTGCCGAGTTTCCAGATTCAGTTAAGTCCTACCGGTTACAGCATGACAACGGTACGGGGTTTGAAAAATCCAAATGCCTATCTTTCCGATAAAGTCAAAGTTTTAATAGATGGGGTAGCAATCAACAATGAAGTACAGGGGAGTACCCATTTTTACATGGATTTTCCCATGCAGCTCGTTGAAAAAATAGAGGTTCTGCGCGGGCCGAATTCTACTCTTTACGGATCCGGTGCCTTTTATGGGACGATCAATATTATCACCAAGCTTGGAAAAGGTCTTAAAGACTCTCAACTCTATGCGGGAACAGGGAATTATCAATATCAAACCGTCGGAACGAATATCAACACATCGCTTGGAAATTGGAAATTTTTCGCGGACGGTTATTACAAACAAAACGACAAAGCTCTGGATGTCAAAAATGAGACCCGGAAAACAGATGAGGCCATGAAAGATTACTCCGTCGGTTTCAAAGCGACCAATGAGAATTTTGAATTTCTGACCCGGCTAAAACAAAATACCTATGGAAACTTTTACAGTTATGAAGGACTTTTAAATCCGATACCGCAAAGTGATGAATATCATAAAAACAGCTATTTTTTCTCGCAGCTTTCCTATAAGACAGCGTTTGATGATTATAAACTGGAAACCAAAGCCAGCTTTTCGCATCGTGAGCTTGATCAAAAAGACAATATGACTTCCATTGCAGAGATTGCCGGTTTTTTTAGTGTAGTCGGCATTAATATGCAGGATGGTTTTTATACCGTTCAAAAATCAACGGAAGAAAATCTCGAAGCCGAAGCGATTCTAACCCTTCCGCAGATCTATTCCAATGATATTCTAATAGGAGCAGGAGCACGTCAGGCAAAAGTGACGCATGATGAGTTTTACAGCAGTATTGAAGCCGTGATCATGCAAAACTATAACGATATATATCTTTATGATCTAACGCATAATGATTTTAGATATAACGCAGTCAATGAATCTGCATTTTGGAACAATCCGACGACAACTCTGCTGCCCAAAGGGATAGATAGAGAGATTACGTATGGCTATGTTCAAGACTTAATATCGGTGACGAAAGATATGGATCTGATTCTCGGTTTACGGGCAGATCACTACTCTGATTATGGAATGCAATTGAATAAAAGAGCCGGCTTGGTTTATCGGGCCAGTGATTCAACCATTCTCAAGTTCCTTTACGGTTCAGCCTTCCGTGTCCCAACCCTGATCGAAGCCTATCAAAACGGTCATATCAATACGCGGGCGGGGGAGAGTACGATTCAGCCCGAAAAGACGGATACGTATGAAATCGTAGGAATATATACGCCGAATTTTAACCATAAATTTTCGTTGGATCTTTTTTATTCACAATTAAAGAATGTCATCGATCTCGAAGAGTTGCCATACACCGATCCGGGATATCAAAACTTCAAACAGCGCTATAGCCAAGGGGTGGAATTTGAATATTTTTATCATGCTGGACAGGAACATAACCTCTATTTCAATGCAACCTATCTTGATACACACTACACCCTTGCCGCAGAACCGACGATTCGATACTATGGGGACGGTACATCGGTCGCGACAGACGGTCGGGGAACGCTTGATGAAAATATGCCGGATATTTCAAAAGTGATGCTCAAAGGTATGTATGTCTATCGACCTGCCGATAAACTCTCATTCGGGACAAGCTGGAGATATTTTTCTAAAACAACACCTTCGCAATTGGTGACTCAGGATACATCTGTAGATGAAGTCCATATTTTTGATGAGACGGTGACCTACCGATTCTCCCCTTCCAGTGAACTTCAGCTCACCGTTAAAAATCTTTTCGATGCCGATGTCTACCAGCCAAGCTACTACTATCAAGTCGCCGGAGGAATCAAGAGAGAGGGGAGAAATTTCTTTTTGACGTATGTGCAGAAGTTTTAACCCCTTTACTCATGACGCAGGGCATCGATCGGGTTAAGGCGTGCTGCTTTACGCGCCGGAAAATATCCGAATACGATTCCGACAACCGTCGAAAATAAAAAAGCGATGATGACAATGGAGCTGTTAAACACAAACGGCAGATCAAAATAGAGATTGATTCCGAAACCCACACCGATCCCTAATACCATACCGATAATGCCTCCCATGGAAGAGAGGACGACGGCTTCGACTAAAAATTGGAGCAGTACTTCACGTTCCAGTGCCCCGATCGCGAGACGGATGCCGATTTCGCGTGTCCGTTCGGTAACGGATACGAGCATAATGTTCATGATCCCGATCCCTCCGACAAGCAGACTGATGGCCGCGACAGCTCCGAGCAAGAGCGTGAGCATTTTCGTTGTAGAGGAGAGAGTTTGAACCACTTCACGCAGATCCCGTACATTGAAGTCGTCCTCATCCCCCAAGCGAATGTGCCGCCGTTCACGCATAAGGGAGGTGACATTGTTTTTGATCGCTTCTACACCGGAAGCATTTTTTGCGGAGAGCATAATGGTCGAAATTTCCTGATTACCGCTGATCCGCCGCTGAAACATACGGATCGGAACAACGATGAGGTCGTCTTGGTCGGAACCGAACATGGAGGCTCCTTTCGGATGGAGCAGACCGACGACATGACACGAAAAGTTTTCCAGCCGGATCAAAGCATCGAGGGGATTTTGGTCCCCGAAAAGTTCTTTATGGATCGTCTCCCCGATCACACAGACCGCTTTTCCCCCTTGAAGCTCGGCAGACGTAAAGTTTCGCCCGGATTCAAATGTCCAATCTTTAACGGTAAAATAATCGTTATTGCTTCCGTCGATAGAGGTGGAATAGTTCTGATTCCCATACACGACCTGCATCCCTTTTGAAGAGACGGGAGCTACCCCTTTCAGCCCGACGATTTCGCGTGATATCGCGGTAATGTCATCGTGGGTAAACCGTTTGGCGGTAGCATCTCCTCCTCCGGGGCCGTGGCGCTCTTGTCCCGGGCGGATAATGAGCATATTGCTGCCGAGTTTGGAGATACTGTTGGTGACATACGCCGTGGTCGCATCTCCCAGCATGACCATGGCGATGACGGAAGCGACCCCGATGACGATCCCCAATGTTGTCAGGACAGAACGCATCACACTGCGGCGGATCTCACGCAGCGCCAGAATAAAGGCATTCCAGATCATGCGTCAACCTTGTGTTCTGTGGTATCGATAACACCGTCACGAAAATGGATGGTCCGCGAAGCGTAGGCTGCCATGTCGCTTTCGTGGGTAACCATGATGACCGTAATCCCCTGGTCGCGGTTGAAAGAGCGGAGCAGCTCCATGACTTCGATACTTTTGACGGTATCGAGATTTCCGGTCGGCTCATCGGCAAGCAGTACGAGCGGATTGGTCACAATGGCCCGTGCGATGGCAACCCGCTGCTGCTGTCCGCCGGAGAGTTCTCCGGGGGTATGATGCGCCACATTTTCAAGTCCGACGCTTCGAAGCGCTTCCATCGCTTTTTCCCGGCGCTCTGACGCGGGAACTCCCCGATAGAGGAGGGGGAGCTCGACATTTTCGATTGCCGACGTTTTGCCCAAAAGATTGAATCCCTGAAAAATAAAACCGATGTAATTGCGCCGCAGCAAAGCTCTTTGATCACGGCTGAGCATCCCGACATCGATCCCTTCGAAAAGATATTTCCCTTCGGTAGGCGTATCGAGACATCCGATGATGTTCATAGCGGTTGATTTTCCCGATCCGCTGGGACCCATGATGGCGACAAATTCGCCTTGATGGATTTTCAGATCGACTCCGCGAAGCGCATAGGCCGTGGCGTCACCCGTCCCGTAATATTTTCTCGTCTCTCTAAGTTCGATGACCGGAGTATCAGTGTGCGTCATGGTTACTCTTCAACTCCGGTGATGATGAGATCTCCGGTTTTTAGCGGTGAGTCCAAAACGATACTCATGATGCCGTCCGATTGTCCGACGGAGACTTTGGTTTTTGTCGGTGTTTTGTCTTTTAAGATCCAGACGTATTTCCCTTTGTCATCTTGATTGTTAGCATGTTTCTTTTTATCATCCTTATCGGAAACCGGAGGGGTAAACCGCAACGCCGCATTGGGAACCACGAGGACATTGTTAAACGTTCCCGTAATGATAGAAGCATTGGCCGTCATCCCCGGACGTAAAAGGAGGTCATTATTATGGACTTCGACAACTGCTTCATAGGTGACGACACCGTTGACGACAGCAGAGTTCATCCGCAGCTGGGTAATTTCCCCTTCGAAGATTCTACTGGGGTAGGCATCGACGCTGAATTGCACTTTCTGGTTCTCTTTGACTCCTCCGATATCGGCTTCGTCAACGCTGACGATCGCTTTCATTTTTGTGAGGTCTTCTGCGAGTGTAAATAAAACCGGTGTCTGCATCGATGCGACGACCGTTTGCCCCGGTTCGATCTTGCGGCTTAGGACAATGCCGTTGATCGGAGAGACGACAACCGCTTTTCGGAGATTGTCTTCATCACTTTTGAGTTGTGCCAGCGATTGGGCAACTCCCGCTTTTGCCGCGGCAAGATCGGCTTTGGCTTTTTCTAAAGTAGTAGTAGAGAGTTGCATCTCTTTGCGGGAAGGATAATTCCCCTCGGTAGAAGCATACATGGTGAGGGCACGCTCATTTTCGATCAGGGCATTGTTCAAAGCTGCTTTGGCACTTTCCTCATTGGCCTGAAACTTCATCCAATTCGCTTTGGAACTCGTCACGGCGGCACTCAGTTTTGTCGTGTCCAGCCGTGCCATCGGCTGATTGACCTTTACCTGATCGTTATAATCGACTAAAACGTCGCTGATGGTTCCTGAAACTTCGATCCCGACATCCACGGTATTGGTCGGTTCAAGATTCCCCGTAGCGGAGACGGTTGTCGTCAGATCGGCCATTTTCAGGGGAACCGTGATGTACGAGATTTCATTTTTCGTATTTTGTTTCATTTGGTACATCACCCCTCCGCCGATTAGGAGAAGGAGGATCACTCCTGCCGCAATCTTTTTCGGCCATTTGGAAGATTGGTGTTTTCCTAATCCGAGGGTTGTTTCGATATTGGTAGCGTTGGGGGTCATAATGATTTCTCCTGAGGGTGTCGCATCATGCCATACAGGGATGAAAGTTCGATTTGAATGTTGATTTCATTGATTTGAATCTCAAGTTTTTCAATGGCATTGGTATTTTGGAGGGTCTGCAGATCATAGCCTGCTTTATACCCCGCATCGACGGCGGCTTTGGTCGCACCGATCAGTTCATCGTAAAACTTGAGGTTATCGCGGGTGATGTCGATGGTTCGCTGATAACTCTCGATTCGGGCAATTGATTGTTCGTATTGGGCATCCAACTGCCGTTTTTTATCGGCAGCTTCAGCCTGCTGTTTCAGATAGGTACTTTGTGCTTCCTGTGTCGCGGCGGAAGCATTATAGGCCAAGGGCATGGTGAGCTGCAAACCCATGTCGTAAAAATTGCCGCGATAATCAGCCGAGGAGAGTTCTCGCGAATCATATCGCAGCAGACCGGCATCCGCACTCAGGGTCAATTTCGGCAGATAAGAACTTTTGATCAGGCCGTATTGCTGTGCGCTGCTTTGGCTTTGGGCTTGGAGGTAGCGGATGTCCCACCCCTCTTTCAAAAAATCTTCTTTTTGGCTCAGAGCAAAGGTCGGCACGGAGATATCCGTTATAGGATGATCGCTCAGTTTCGCCGCTTCGAATTTTTGCTGCGCCAAAGCGTATCGGATGGAAGTATTGTTTTTGAGCTCATTGCTCTGATCCATTAGGGCGTTGTTGAGCAGGGTGATGTCGATATCCCCCGCTTCGTATTGTTTGCGTTTGAGAAAAATCTCGATTTTGGTGTTTTTGAGTTTGAGGTCACTTTGTTCCAGCAAAAGGGCATTCTTCCGATAGTTCAAAACGGCCGTGATCAGCTGTTGATTAATCGTCGCGATCTCTCTGCCCATCCCGATGGTGTCGGCTTCTCTTTTAGCTTCCGCGTAATCGATCGTATAGGTAATTCCGCCGGAACGAAAGAGATCTTGCGCAATGCCTGCCGAGAGGCTTTGGCGGGTATCTCTAGATCCGGCGGCCGATTTTTCATAGGTATCCGATGCTTTAAGATTGATCGGTGAGAGCCAGTCATAGCGAAGCTTTTCATAGCCCGAATCGATTTGCTGCTGCTGGTGTTCATAATAACGCTGTTTTTCGGGAGAGAGGAGGGCCGTATCCTCTCCATACACCGATCCAACAAGGAAAGCGGCTGACAATGTACTAAGGATTAGATAATGTTTCATGGTTTGATTGTAATCTAGATTTGGTAACATTTTGGTAAGTTTCATCGTAATAAACTTTTAACTAATTTTTTTTCTCTTTCATTTTCATCGGATGACACAAATACTTTTTTTCATTGGCGACACGGGCACAGTTCGTACAGATATATTCCGGACTATTGGTGATTTTTATGATTTTTGCAATAGACGACTGAAGGTCATTTTTTTTAAGTTTGCAAAGCTCTTTCATACTGCTCTCCTTCGCTATTCGAGGTGATGATCTCATTGTATTACAATTTTTAGTACGAATACATTAACAGCGTATTAACCGCTGAAGCGTTCGTAGTGATATTGGATAAAATACGGTAACTTTCTAACTCATGCTTATGGGGGAACCATTGATATACCGTCCGTTTATTCTTCTTGCCTGCTCCTTATCCGTTGTGTGCGCGCAAGAGGTGCTTCAACTCGAAAAAATTTCGGTGCAGGAGACGTCGCAGACCCTTGAAGAACGTCAAGAGAGTTCGATTGCCAAACGGATCATCAGCGGAGCAGAACTGACCCAATACGGAGATTTAAATGCCCTCGAAGTCCTTAAACGGACACCGGGAGTCACCATACCCGAGGGGAAATCGAAAAAAGGCGCACCCGGCAAAGGGTATACCGTTGTCCTTATCGACGGTGAAGAAGCCTCTAGTGCTTCGAAACGCCGGCCGAGCCCGTTGGAACAGATATCTCCCGACATGATCGAGCGGATCGAAGTCATGACCAACGGTTCCGCCGAATACACTGCCGAAGCGATGGGGGGGATCGTCAATATCGTCCTCAAAAAGCCGAAGTCACAAGGATTGACGACGGTAAAAGTGATCGCGGGCGCCTATAAAGATCAGCCGATGCTTACCCTGTTTGCCCAAAGAGAAGGCAAGTCAGGAAACCTGTCGTATCTGGTGAATGCGACACTCTCGGATAATCAAAAGTCGGATACCGAGAGCATCGATACCCTTGCCGCATCGGCTGAGCAGGAAGAGCGTGAGGAAGATGCACGAGACCGGATGCTTAACGTGACGACGAAGCTGATTTATACACCCTCGTCAAAAGAGAAATACACTTTTGACGGGAGCCTTGCGTTCAGTGACAATAAAACAGATACGACGGATACGACATATGGCTTGACGAACCTGCTGCGCAAAGAGAACGATACCTCCGATAGCACTATGGTATGGTCCAAACTCTCCGGAGAACACCATCTCTCCGGAAGCGAACTATTGGCATGGAAACTGAAATTCCATCAGCATGAGGAAGAGGGGGAAAAGATTTCGAGCGAGATATCGCCGATACCGAGCAGCCAAACACAAAAGGATAACACTTTCTTCCGTGTTTTCGGAGCGAACAGCGATTATTCACTCGCCATGGGTGAGCATTTCATCAAAACCGGTGCGGAGCTAAAACATCTGTATCAGAATAATGAAGTACAGCAAAGCGGCGCGGCGGCATCGGATTTGACACTGAGCGAAAACCGCGGAGCGGTGTATGTCCAAGATGAGATCGGCATCGGCGAAACGATTGTGATGACTCCGGGAGTGCGCTATGAAAAGGTATCGCGTGATTTTGGACAGACATCGAATATCGATTATTTGGCTCCGTCCTTCCATCTCCTCTACAAACTTACCGCGAATGACAACGTGCGTGCGAGTATTGCCAAGACGGTCAAATTGCCACGATTGAATGAGATGGCCGGCACCCTTGTGAGTTCATTGTACCAAAACGATATCAATCATCCCGATTTTGTGGGAAATCCTGATCTTAAAGAAGAGAAGGCCATCAGCTATGAACTTCGGGGCGAGCATTTTTTTGAGGACAAAGGGATCGTCAGTATGGGAGGGTTTTACCGAACGATAGACGGAAAAATAGAAAAATTGACGACCTTCGACGGTACACGATATATCGAACGCCCTGAAAATGCGGGAAATGGAAAACTTTGGGGCGTTGAGCTGGAACTCAAAAAATCGCTCAATACCTATCTCGAAGGGCTGGGGGTTTTCGCCAATGCAACCTTTCAAAACTCTTCTTTGACCACAAACGGCTTTACGCGACCGATCAAACAAACCGCCGATTATCTTTACAATATCGGCGCAGACCATACGCTCAGTGCCTACCGTCTCACCTACGGGGCGGCCTATCGTTATGTCGGAGGGTATGATGACCCTGTCGATGAAAACGGGGTAAGCGAGTCGCAAAAAGGATACGGGGTTCTTGATTTGTATGCATCCAAACGGCTGGATTCGACCTTCAAGCTCGGGGTAAATCTCAAAAATGTCACGGCCTCCACGATTACGACCACTTCCAAAAGATCCGTCGGCGGAATAGTGATGGAAACGCAAACCGATCGGGAACATTCCGAACCTCAAATCCTTTTGACCCTTGAGGGACGATGGTAGTTGACGTAAAAACAAAATAATATTCAACCTGAAATCGTTAATTTAGGTGAAATTTGTTAACCGTTTGTAGGATAAGATAGTTACCATGTTTAATACAAAAATCACGAGGAGATTCCAAATGCAAGACAATGAACCGACATTAAGCTCAATCGAGGATTACGATACATTAAAAGGGTCGAAAAAACGGGTTGTATGGGCCGTTATTATCAGCGGATTGTTGCTCGGTACCATTTTTATTACGGCAAAAGTAATGTACGGCGAAGTTGAAGATTCCGTTGCGGTTCATGAGAGTATCGGGAAAGTTCCAGTGAAATAATGGTAAAATCGCCCTTTTAATTTTTTGAACGCAACAGAGCAAACGCTCTGTGAAGCTACGCTCGCCGCTATGACACTAAAGCTTGCCTCAAATGAGGCAGAATTTACCAAGGAATTTTATGATCACAACCGTTATCGGAGTCTATACCCTTTATATCCTTATCCGTTTGTACGTCAGCGTGATGCAAATAGGCTATATTAATCGCATCAAGTGCAAGGGCGCCGTATTGATGGGCGAGGCCCAATATCGTGACGCGGCTAATTATGCCGTGGCAAAAGAGAAGCTGACGATGATCGAGACATTTGTCGAATTCGGACTACTTCTGATCTGGATCGGCGGGATGATGGCATGGCTGGACGGGGCATTAATGGCTCAGGGCGGGTCATTGCATACGATCATGGCTGTTATGGGGCTTATTCTCATTAACGGGTTGGTCATGCTTCCGTTTAGCTGGTATAGCAAGTTTAAAATTGATGCACAGTATGGATTTAACCGCTCTTCAGCGGGGCAGTTTGTCAAAGATACCCTGATCAGTACCTTGTTGACCATCGTGATCGGGAGCCTGATCGTTTGGATCGTCTCAATGATCATTCGTTCCAATGACCTGTGGTGGCTGTGGAGTTTTGCGTTTATCTTTGCCGTGGTCATTGCCCTTAATATGTTTTTCCCCACGATACGGGCACTCTTTTTTGATAAAGTGACCCCTTTGGAAAATGGTGAACTGCGCGAACAAATCGAATCATTGATGGCGAAAACGGGTTTTGTCAGCAGCGGTGTCTTTATCAGCGATGCGAGCAAACGCGATGCCCGTCTCAACGCTTATTTCGGCGGTTTGGGTAAAACAAAACGGGTCGTGTTGTTTGACACGTTGATTCAGAAGCTTTCTCCCAGCGAACTCATCGCCGTTCTCGGACATGAACTGGGCCATTTCGCCCATAATGATCTGTACAAAAACATTGCGATGGTCGGCGTTATGCTGTTTGGGATGTTTGCCTTGTTCGGCAATCTTCCTGAAACACTTTATATGGAACTCGGTGTAGCGCAAAGTCCGCAAATCATCATGATGCTTTTTATCCTTCTCCTTCCGGTCGTCAGTTTTGTAATGATGCCGTTGATGGGGATGGTGAGCCGTCATAATGAATACGAAGCCGACCGCACCGGTGCCGAACTCGGAGGTGCGGAACATCTGGTCAACGCATTGAAAAAACTGGTGAGCGAAAACAAAAGTTTCCCGTTGTCGCATCCGCTGTACCGTTTCTTTCATACGACCCACCCTCCGGTCGTAGATCGCCTTCGGGCATTAGGGTACGATATCCATGTCGCAGACGATGAGGGATACGCCGATCCATGTCCAAACGATTAAAAGAACTTCATGATGAGATTGCCAACCGATTAAAAGGTGTCGTCGAATCTCCCCGCCGAGAGGCGGAACTTCTCCTGATTGCGTATCTGCAGCGTGATCAGCTCTATTTTATCACCCATCAAGACGACATGATCGATGAGAACGATCCGAAATTAGCGGAGTGGATAGAGAAACGAAGCCGCAATGTTCCTCTGGAATATCTTACCAACCGTGTCAGCTTTTACAGCCGGGAGTTTTATATCGATGAGGGGGCACTCATTCCCCGTCCGGAGACGGAACATCTGATTGATGAGGTACTTTCATCCGTCACGGCTGAGGAGGCTATGACGGTCGTTGAAGTGGGGGTAGGGAGCGGAATCATCTCGATCCTTCTCGCGCTTCATCTCCCGAATGCCCGTTTTATCGCCGTGGATATTTCACCCCGTGCCCTTGCCGTCGCACGGCGCAATATCGAGGCTTTCGGTTTGGGCGAGAGGATTGAACTGAGGGAGGGAGATTTGCTCTCGTGTGTCGAGGAAACGATCGATGTTCTCGTCTCCAACCCCCCTTATATCGCGCAGGACGCTCCACTGGAAAGCAACCTTTCGTATGAGCCGCAAAATGCCCTTTTCGGGGGAGAAATCGGGGATGAGATCATTCAGCGTTTGCTGGATGAAGTCTATCACCGCCAGATTCCCCTCTTTGTGTGTGAGATGGGATACGATCAGCGTCTGAAAGTCCAAGAATATCTTAGAAAGTTTGCGGTAAAATCGTTGGATTTTTATACCGATTTAGCCTCGTTTGATCGAGGATTTATACTAAAGGCTAACCATGAATAAAAAAGCATTAATCGATACTTTATACCTGCTCACGCTCGGAATGACGATCGGTGCCGTTTTGATCTTAGGCGCATTTGTCGCCGCAGTCGTTTTTCACTCCGAGATATATTTGACCCTGCCGCTGCTTTCGCGTTACGAAGAGGGAAACATTATGGGGGAAATTTTCCGCCGTTTTACCTACTGGGCTTACTTTATGACGGCAGTTATCGCCTTCTACGAGGTTTCCCGCTATAAAGTGATGCAGATCGATAAGATATCGATTCTGAGTGCTTTGGGCTCTGTCGGAACACTTCTTTTATTCAGTGCCGTCTATACTCCTAAAATCTTGGAATACCAAGCCCGCGGAGAGTCGGCCATCGATGCCTCCTTTGAAGCGCTGCACAAAGCAAGCGAGATCGATTTTAAAATCCTTCTCGTTATGTTATTGATTTTATTCATGCGACGCGCATATCTTATGGCGGTGACAAAATGATCCTGTTTGAAAACATCACCAAAAGCTTCGGAAAACGGGAAATTCTCAAAGGGGTCAACCTAGAGATCGAAAAAGGGAAGACGACGGTTATTTTCGGCGTCTCCGGCGGGGGAAAATCGACGATCATCAAACATCTCGTCGGACTGCTCAAACCCGATTCCGGTACCATTACGATTGATGGAATCCGTATCGATAATGCGGATGAAATAACCTTGCGCGAAATTCGTAAAAAAGTGGGTTTTCTCTTTCAAAGCGGTGCCCTTTTTGACAGTATGAATATCCGTGAAAACGTTGCTTTCCCGATGTTGGAACACCAGAAATTGACCCCTGAAGAACTGGAACGTAAAATCGATGAGAAACTCACGATGGTCGGACTCGACCCGAAAGTCGTCAAATCTCTCTACCCCGAAGAACTCAGCGGCGGGATGCGCAAACGTGTCGGATTGGCCCGTACCCTTGCGCTGGAACCGGAAGTGATCTTATACGATGAACCGACGTCGGGACTTGATCCCGTCACGAGCGATTTTATTACGCAGATGATCAATCGTCTACGTGATGAGATGGGGATGACCTCTATCCTCATCAGCCACGATATCTCAGAGAGTTTCAAAGCGGGGGATAATTATGCGATGCTGTTTGACGGAGTCATCGTCGAAGCAGGGGATAAAGAGTCGTTTAAAAACTCAACCAATGCGGTTGTTCAGCAGTTTATCCATGCAAGTTCTGAAGGACCGATAGAGTTTCATTAACATCCCCGTCATTCCGTACTCGATACGGAATCTATTCTCCTGCCTCTTTTTTATTCCCCTCAAAGCTATGTTTAACGATTGTCTTTTACAAATTAACTGTTTTTGTGTTTATATAGTTAAATCCAAGTTCTTCAATATATAATGTTCGTTGTATAAATAGTTAAATATACAAGGAACCAAATGCCTGACAAATCACAAATTGCTATATACATTTCTTTAGGTAGTCTGGCAATTTCTGCATTAAGTTTTTTCTTTTCACTCAGGCAATCAAGAATTGCAAAAAAAAATGAACGCATTAGAGTTTATGATAAAGTATACCACGATGCATCTGATTTGCTTTTATATCACTATCAGAGTACTCAAGCGAAACCATATGTAAACGAAGATAAAGATTTAGAAATAGCAGTAAATGAATATGCGAGTGCTCATTGGTTAGAACAAATGTATGGTATTAATTTTTCACTTCCTAACTCTCTCACAACAGAAGAAGAAAAGCAAAATTTTTCCAAAAAAGTCAGAGAAGAATATTATGCACATGAGGATAAAAAACAAGAAAGCATTTTTGAAGAGTTTATAAATTATCAATCCCCTATATTCCATTTAGAAAATGAAGAGTTTTCAAATAGATTCTCACGATTGATGGCACACATAAATGAAAACTTATCATATTTTAGTCCAATCATAAAAGAAAATTGGGAAAAGACGAGATTGCTAACACCAGACAAGGTAAAAAATGAATATCTCGCTCTAAAACGAGTAAATGAACAAGCTTGCGAAGCTATAGAAGAATCTATTGATGATCCATATTTACAGATATTACTCAGCATTAGACACGAATATAGAGAGTTGAATAAGCCATTAAAAACAAAATGGTCTGAGTTTTTTCGCTCCTAAGCTCCAGCTTGGGAGTGTATGGCATTAATCTGCATTCCCAATGAGGACATTGGGAACGAGGGAAAGCCTTTAAGCAGGCATGGGTTTTTCAAACTCTTGGTGGAATGTTATTTGGGATTACGTTGGGAATAGTTTTAAGTTTAGAGATAAACGCTATAGTTATTATCTCTTTTGTTTGTGCTTTTTTGCGTTTTACTGCGTCATTTTGGATTAAACATATTCCGATACCATAACATCTTAACAAGTACGAGGAACGCAATAATTTACCCTACGGAAAAATTATCGCTCACGACAAATATTATAGAAAAGGAATAATATGATTATAAAAATACTATTAGTTTTTATTGTCTTTTTAAATATGAGCTACAGTAAAGATATATTTATTAATAATTATGATGATTTAATAAAAGCAACTAATAATTTAACAAAGCCAATAGACCAAAGATGGATATTTGTTGATGAAAACAATAAAATAGTTTTTGAAAATGACCCCAAGCTGAAAGAGTATTTCAGTAAGTACTTCTATTATATGTTGGATAATAACATAGAAATTCAAGCTAAAAATATCCCTACAAAGGCTATGCAAAACACTATATATCAAAATGAAACTGTATTTCTATTCAAAGGTTTAAATACTATATTTAGAGGAGGTGTATTTGCTTTTTACGATCCTAATGATAAAAAAACTATATATGCAAAACGTTGTGTGGCAACAGGAGGTGATATTTTGTTTTTGAAAGATATGTCATTATATCTCCATCCAATCGAAGGAAATCAATATGTTAGAGAACATTATAAAGATTATAAAGTCGAGAATATAGATACTAAATTATTTATTAAAGATCCATATAAAAAAGTACATCAAGGTATTTGTCACGATAAAAATGTAACAAAAGACAAAAACTTTCCAATTCAATTGTCTGATATGGATCAAATTACTATACCAAGCAATGAATGTTTTATGATGGGTGATAATAGAGAACATAGTAATGATAGTAGACTTTTTGGTAGTGTTAATCAAGAATTAATTATTGGCGTAACAATTCCAATCAAATTGAAACGTCTTAATAAGTAAAACCAATGCCGTTGTTTCTCGCTCCTAAGCTCCAGCTTGGGAGTGTATGGCATTAATCTGCATTCCCAATGAGGACATTGGGAACGAGTTGTCTTCTCATCTTCCCCCAAACTTCTTCGCCCACCACTCTTGCGGGGTGAGGGTCTGCTCTTTTAAAAAGCTTTCTTCGAGATTATATTCATAGTTGGAACAGTATTCGAGGAGTGTGGCATACGCTTCGTTGATTTGCGTACTCATGGCGTGCGCGGTTTCAGGATCGTCAGGATGTTTGTCGGGGTGCCATTGCTGCATCATTGTCTTGTAGCGGGATTTAATGTCGGAGAGGGTGGATTTGTCGTGGAGGCCAAGGAGCGTTTTGGCCTTCACAAGTTTGTCAAAGGAGAGCATGGAAAGTGTTAATTAGTCTTTTTGCTGACGCATGAACGTCGGTACATCCAGGAAGTCTTCGCTGTAATCACCGTTAGCAACCATGGCAGGACGGACGACAACGCGAGGTTTTGCAGCAGCTGCGGCGATCACTTCTTTGTTTTCAAATTCGCTGTTATTGATTCCCATTGCCGCTTTTTTCTCAAAACCGGTTGCAACGAGGGTGATACGGATAAAATCTTTTGCTAAATTTTCATCGGTTGTTGTACCGAAGATAACGTCGGCAGATTCATCAACACTGTTATGGACGACATCCATCGCAGCAGAGAGTTCCATAAACGGAAACTCAGGGTGCATACTGAAGTGAACCAATACACCAAGAGCGCCGTTGACCGACATGTTGTCCAACAATGGAGATTCGATCGCATTTTTGATCGCTTCGTATGCCGCGTTCTCACCTTTGTATTCGCCCACACCCATAAGAGCCAAACCACGGTGGCTCATAACGGTTTGAAGGTCGGCGAAGTCAAGGTTGATGTCATTGTCGCCGCTGGCGAGGATAACACCGGAAGTTCCGCTAACGGCACGGGCAAGTACGCTGTCAACGATTTTAAAGCTCTCTTTGATACCGAGTTTCGGATCAATGATCGAGAGGAGTTTGTCGTTAGGGATAACGACGATACAATCGGATTCATTTTTAAGCTCATTCAATCCGTCTTCTGCAAGTTTGAGACGTTTTTTACCTTCGAATGAGAACGGTTTGGTCACGACAGCGATGGTCAAAGCACCCACTTCTTTCGCGATTTTTGCGATGATCGGAGCTGCACCCGTACCGGTACCGCCGCCAAGACCCGCTGCTACGAAAACGATATCGGCACCGCTTAATGCATGCGCCAAATCCTCATAGCTCTCTAACGCCGATTCTTTGCCCACTTCAGGCTTCATCCCTGCGCCCAAACCTTTGGTCAGTTTTGCACCCAGTTGGATCTTGGTTGCAGCACTCCCTTGTTCCAAAACCTGAGCATCCGTATTGGCAATGATCAGCTCAATACCCGGAATAGCTTCTTTCAGCATATAGCCGATCATGTTTCCGCCGCCGCCGCCGACACCGACTGCTACAATGCGTGCTCCCGTGAGAGTTGTTGATTCTTCAATTGAAAATGGTTCCATGCTTGCTCCTTGACGTGATTAAAATAGTTGAGTTGCCCAATTCCAAAACTTGGAAAGTGGGTTGGGTTGATCGGACTGGACAGGTTTGTTGGACCCTATATTGACCATTTTTTGAGTTTCGGTTTTTTTCTCTTCCTTCACCGACATCGGAGTTTCCGCCGCTGCTTGTGGAGTAGGGATCGAAACCGAGTGCTCAAATTTTGGCGCCTCTTCGTGGAGTGGATAATGCGTTTGAGCAGCTGAGGGCTCTTCGCCGGTGTGGCGCATACGGCGATTGACATCGATTTCATACGGAGTATAACCGCCGGCCAGGTATTTTACCAGCCCGACTGCTCCGGAATAAGAAGGATCTCTAAGGGTATCGAAAAGGCCTCCGATATCGGTCGGCTTTGCAAGGCGTACGGGCATGTTGTCTAAAATAGCAACGGCCAGTTCGCGAAGTCCTTCGATTTTGGTAAATCCACCGGTGAGTACTACACCGGCTCCCATATGCTCTTTGAGTCCGCTTTTTTCAATCGATTGGGCAATGATCATCAAGGTTTCTTCAACCCGTGCATAGATGACGTTATGGACCACTTCCAATGAAACTTCATGGCTTGAGCTTTCATCACCGATGACCGGCAGCTCGATGAGATCATTGCTTGGGGCATAGAGTGAACCATAGGTGATTTTGACATTGTCCGCCGTATGCAGCGGAGTATGCAATGCCATGGACAAATCATTGGTAATATGATTCGAACCGACACCTAAAAAGTCATTATAACGGATCGCATGACCCGAATGGATAACGATGTTGCTGGTATTTCCGCCCATATCGACCACGGCCGCACCGAGCTCTTTTTCATCCGCATTGAGAACGGCGATGGCGGATGCGTAACCGCTGAGAACAACGCTTTCGACATCTACACCGGCAGCTTTGACCGCTTTGCGCAGGTTGTTGAGATTTGATTTTTGGGTTGTGATAATATGCGTTTCAACTTCGAGACGTGAAGCATTCATCCCCAGAGGATCTTCAATAAAATCTTGGTCATCGACTCTGAAGTTATACGGCAGGGCGTGTAATACTTCAAACTCGTTCGGAATGTTGGCGTTATACAAGGACGTATGCATAACACGTTGGATCTCGTTGAGGGTGATCTCTTTATTCGGGATATTGACGATACCGCTGGAGTTAAGACTTTTGGTATAGGCACCGCTGATGGTGACTATTGCACTTCGAAGCTCGGTTCCGGCGACGCGCTTGGCATCATTGAGTGCGCTCTTGATCGATTTGGATGCAAGCTCAATGTTAGTGATGCTCCCTTTGCGAAGGCCTTGGGCTTTTGCGATGCCGGCTCCGATAATTTGTGCAACGTTATCATCATCGATTTCCGCGATGAGCGCACAAACTTTAGTTGAGCCGATATCAATGGCTAAAACGGTTCGTTTCAAATCAAATCCCCTCTACATAGATTTCAACTGGGTACTTGCTCTCAAGTGCTTTGATAAGCCCTTGATCCAACAAATTCCCTTTGAGCTTCAGCACGGCATTTCCATCCGCTAATGTTTTATCTTGAAGCAACTTTTGTTCCAAAACGTTATACATAATAACATTTCCGCTTTCTAAGGTAATAAAACCTTGTTTTTGTTTGGAAGCAAACAATTTATTGAGGAATTCGGTTCCCTCCGGGACACTCAACCCGCCTATTTTAGCACTGTCATTGCGTGTGATGAAATCAGTCGGAGCAGCGCTGAATGTTTTATAACTGTTTGTCGCTAACTCTTGAAGTTTGGTTTTTTTCGCTTCATTCATATAGAGTGCACTAACATTGGTTTTTGCCTCTTCATAGGTCATTGTTCGAGACGGATTCATTTTGTCGAGTTTGACGATAATGTATTCGTTTCCTGCTTTGCGCGGTTTAAGGAACGGTTTTTGATCATTGAGGTCCATAATCTCTTTGGTGAGTTCCGGGCTGAAGGTGGATGCAGCAGGAGTGATCGTTGCTTTTTGAGGAACCGTACCGGAGTTCAGTGCACCTTTTTTGTAATCGATATAGAGGCGCAGCGCCTCTTTTTCAGTCGCTTTGTCATTCAGAGCACTGATAATCATTGGCTGTGCTTCATCAAGGGTAAGGATCTTACCGCTAGCGTCTTTAAGCATCTGACGGTTCATCTCATAATAATCACTGATCTCTTTTGCCGAAGGCTCTGCGGTAACCGGCGATTGCGTTACGTAGCTGATTTCATAACTTGGAGATGTCTTGAACTCATTTTTGTGTTTTTCCCAAAATGATTTAAGTTCGCTTTCTCCGGCATTGAGAGAAATCATATCCGGTGTGAGAAGTTTATAGCTGATTTTGTCCGAAACACCCAATGCGCTGGCGAGAGTTTTTTCTTCAATCGATTTAACTTCGGATGAAGCGAGAAGGTAGAGGGTCTTTTGGATCAAAAGTTCTTTTTTCATTAACGCCTCGTACTCTTTGATCGTCAAATGGTTTTGCTTTAATACTTCCGCGTAAACCGTTTTGTCAAACGTACCGTCTTTGGCAAAACTCGGTTGAGATTTGATGAGATTCCAGAGTTCTTCGTCCGTGACGATCAATCCGTAACTCTCGGCAAGATTGAGGATCAGTGCCTGATTCACCAGTTGACGAAGGGCCTGTTGCTGCAAGCCGAATTGTTTTGCCTGTTTCTCGTCAAATTTTCCTTGGAAAAGCTGATTATATTGGTTAAAAAGATTGGAATAACTTCTTTGAAGTTCAGCTGAAGTGATCGAAACGTCTCCTACTTTGGCAACGGCACCGGCCTTGTCTCCATAGCTATATTGTCCCCATCCGACGAATCCGGCTCCGATAAAGGCTATCGTAGATATCCAGATTGTAATGACCAAGTATTTTCGGTGGCGCTGCATCCAAGTAATCATATTAAACGATCCTATTGTAAAATTCAGATATTCTATTCAGTTTAGCATTAAACTTGGATGAAAATAATAGTTGACTAACACATGTTATCACATAATAACTCAAATTAAGAGGTTTTAGATGAATAATTCAGAGATATCCGCCCGTGATTTGAGCGTTTTGTGGCATCCATGCACACAAATGAAAGATCATGAAACCATCCCTCTTGTTCCGATTGCCAAAGGGGAAGGAGTTTATTTAGAAGATTTCGAGGGAAACCGCTACATAGATGCCATCAGCAGTTGGTGGGTTAATCTATTCGGACATTGCAATCCCTACATCAATCAAAAAATCAAAGAGCAGCTGGATAATCTCGAACACGTTATTTTGGCCGGATTTACCCATGAGGGGATCGTGCGCCTCTCGGAGCGTCTGGTAAAACTTTCTCCCAAGGGGCTAACACGCTGTTTTTATGCCGACAACGGTTCAAGTGCGATTGAAGTCGCGTTAAAAATGTCGTATCACTCTCATCGAAATGCCGGAAAAGAGAAAGGGTTGTTCGTCTCTTTGAGCGACAGCTACCACGGAGAGACCCTCGGAGCCCTCTCTGTAGGAGACGTGGCCCTTTACAAAGAGACCTACGAGCCCTTATTGATCCACTCGCTTCAAACCCCTTCGCCAAAAGACCAGAGTATTGAAGCGGCACTGGAAGCGGCAACGTCGTTTGAGGAGTTGCTCCGACAGCGCAGCGAAGAGATTGCCGCACTGATCGTGGAACCTTTGCTGCAGGGGGCCGGGGGGATGAAAATGTACCATCCGGTGTTTCTCAGTGAAGCGAAACGGCTGTGCGAACAATACGGAGTCCATTTTATCGCGGACGAGATCCTCGTCGGTTTCGGTCGGACGGGGAGTATGTTTGCCTGCGAGCAATCAGACATAACCCCCGATTTTTTAATCCTCTCCAAAGGGCTGACCGGCGGGTATCTTCCTCTGTCGGTGGTGCTGACTACCGAAGAAGTCTACGGATCGTTTTATTGCGATTACAACCCTGCGCGCTCTTTTTTGCATTCACACAGTTATACGGGAAACGCTCTGGCATGTGCGGCGGCCAATGCGACCCTTGATATTTTTGAATCGGAGAATGTGATTGAAAACAACCATGTGACGATAGCCCTTATTGCAGAAGCGTTAAAACGTTTTGAAACCTTTCCGAGAGTAAAAGAGGTGCGCCAATGCGGGATGGTCGCGGCGATCGAACTGGAGGGATTCGATCCCTCGCAGCGTATCGGTTTGAAAATACATCGTTATTGCATGAGCAAGGGGGTTTTGATACGGCCGCTGGGAAGTGTGGTCTATGTGATGACCCCGTATATTATAACGCCGGAAGAACTGAGCGTTATTTTTACTGCGATTGAGGAAGCAATCTTCTCAATCGATGTCTAAGCGCGCTTGAGAATGATCGAGCATCAAGATGCGGCAACTCCGCTCTAAAATAGAGAGCTGGCGTACCATAGAGTGGATATCACGGCTGAAAGCGTAGACCCCATACCCGCGGATGATCATAATCGCGGTGTTGTTTTGTTGAAAATATTTCGGGATCTCACTGACGGCACGCTCATACCAATCGTCAAATTTTTTAGGGTCGTAAATGGCGATTTTCCCAAATTCTTTGAATCCGAAATAATCTTTCGGGATGATGATCGAATGGTTCAGGGAGAATGCGGTGGTGAACGGCGGCATCGTAAACGTGATATATTTGGCATCGGAGATCTGACGATAAATCCCCTGATGGATCGACGCATCGATACTGGCATCTTTCCATCGGTAGTCTTTGTTATAAAAAAGGTCGATCAGACTCTGCTCGCTGATACTGTCGAAAATAGCATTTTTGGTATTGATCGTAAAGAGGTTGGTATCGAGTTTTGCCGAAAGCGAGCCATGATAAATTCCGAAAAAATCTTTTCGGAACATGGAGAGGGCAAAAGAGGCAAGTTGACGTTTGACGTATTGTTTATCCATAAAAGGATTTTAACATACTTTTAAACAATTTGTTAGTGAGGCTAGGCTATTATAAGCCTAATAAAATCCAAAGGCAGTTACGTGCAAGAAACTCCCCATATCCCGGTCCTTTACCGAGAAGTCATCGAAGCATTTTCTCCATGCAAAGAGGGGATTGTAGTCGATTGTACGATGGGATACGGAGGGCACTCTTCGTTATTGCTTGAAAACAATGCGGCTTTATCCCTGATCGGCATCGACCAGGATCCTACGGCAATTGCTTTTTCGTCCAAGCGGCTTGAACCCTTCGGCGATCGGGTAGAGATCCGCCGCGGCCGTTTTTCGGATGTTATTTCCGAAGTAATCGCCGAAAAACAGGATCAAATTTGTGGGATTTTGGCCGATATAGGGGTTTCATCTTTGCAGCTCGATCAGCGGGAACGGGGTTTTTCGTACGAGAGCGATACCCTCGATATGCGGATGAATCCGGATGCTTCGTTGAGTGCGTCGGAGGTGGTCAATGATTACTCGCAAAGTGCGTTAGAGACTATTCTACGTGAGTACGGGGAAGTGACGAATGCCCGCAAAGTGGCGGAGACGATTGTCCATCGGCGTCCGTTCGCATCGGCCAAAGAACTTTCCAACGCTATTTTCCATCTGATGCCGAAGGGAAAAAAAATCCACCCGTCGACTCTCGTGATGCAGGCGATCCGGATTGAAGTCAACGATGAACTGGGCGAACTGACACGGCTGCTCGATGCGATTGAGTCTTCGTCGATTTCCCATCTGCGCGTAGCGATCATTACGTTCCACTCTCTCGAAGACCGGATCGTCAAAAACCGCTTTTCACGATGGGCAAAAAATTGTATTTGTCCCGATGAGGCGATGCGGTGTACCTGCGGGAATAACCACTCGATCGGGAAAGTGATTACGAAAAAACCGTTGACGGCACAGGATGACGAGCTACGCGCAAACTCCCGAAGCCGAAGCGCAAAACTACGCATATTTGAGATTAGAAGAGACTAGGGCCATATGAGCGAAAAGAACGAAATCTTAGAAGAGACAAGAGAACTGATAGCCCCTGAAGAGGCGATGGGGCTTCTTTTTCTGCGGAATGTATTTCTGGGAATTTCTCTGATATTGATTCTCGTGTTTCCGAAAATATTTATCAATACGCAAATCTATTTTAAAAGCCGGGAAATATCGACGCTAAGCCATGAACATGATGCCCTGGTCGAAGAAAATCGCCTCATCAAAGCGAAAGTCGAATCGATGAAATACAAAAATCAGGTATTAGATACTTTCTTTTAGGAGCTGCCCATCATGCTACGCCGCTTCCTCGAGTTCGCACTCGATAAACCGCTGCTGAACCATCTGTTTTTATTTTTTATTGCGTTAGTCTCGATTTTCGCGTATATCAATATTCCCAAAGAAATCTTCCCTCCGATGCAGATGGATAAGATCACGATCAACGGTGCGTATGCCGGAACGAGTGCGGATGTTCTGGATAAAATGGTGGTTCAAACGCTCGAAGACGATCTCAAAAATGTCAATGAGCTCGATGCGGTTACTTCGACCATCAAAAACGGGTCGTTTGGGATTATCGCCGACATCAAACCCGGTTCGAACAATAACAAAGTCCTCAATGATGTTAAAGATATTATTGCCCTGACCAAACGAGACCTCCCTGCCGACATGAACGAACCGACGGCAAAGATTCATGAGGAAGTTATTCCGTTAGTACTGATCGCTATCGCCGGAGATGTCACAACCGAAGAGTTGTTAGCACGCGCGGATGAACTCAAAAGCGACCTCTCGGAACTCAAAGATTTGAGTGAAATCACCATACGCGGAGATGCGGACGATGAACTGGTGATCCGTTTGGATGATCAAAAAATCGAAGCATACGGGTTAAGCCAAAACGGCGTGGTTTCGGCGCTCTCCAATCTCAGCTCCATTTTTCCTATCGGAACGATCAAAGAGGCTAAAAATCACCTTTATATCAGTACTTATAACGGTGAGAAAGATCCGGATCTGATCCGCGATACCCTGATCAATGTGGGGGATGCTCAGGTACGTTTGGGGGATATTGCGAGTATCTCCTTCGAACTGAGCGACGGTTCGGAATTATCGCACTTTAACGGGCAGCGCAATGTTTCGCTCAACATCACGAAAGCTAAAAGCGGGAATGCTATCGAAATCGTCAAAAAGATCCGAAAAAAGCTGGAAGGGTATGATAAAAAGTATCCTCATCTGAAGTTTGAGATCTATACCGATACCTCTGTTTGGATCAAAAACCGCCTTAATACCGTATTTTCCAACATTGTGTTTGGATTGGTGTTAGTCTTTTTTGCCATGCTGATTTTTGTCAACCGCGGTATTGCGATGGTTGTGGCGATGGGGATTCCGGTCAGTTTTATGATCGGTCTGATCGCAACGCAGATGATCGGATACAGCCTTAATATGCTCTCTTTGCTGGGGGCGTTGATTGCGCTGGGGATGCTGGTGGATGAGGCGATCGTTGTGGCCGAGAATATCTACCGTCATATGGAAGAGGGGCTGAGCCGCCGTGAGGCGACGATTCGCGGAGCGTCCGAGATGTTTCCTGCCGTCGTGGCGGCGACGATGACGACGATCTTTGCTTTTTTGCCTTTGTTGATGATGAGCGGCGAGATGGGGACGTTTATTAAGATCCTTCCTATTATGATTTCGATATTGCTCATCAGCTCTTTGTTTGAAGCGTTTTATTTTCTCCCGCTTCACGCACATGATTTCCTCCGTTTGCGCAAAGAAGATCACCTCTCCCATGTTATTTGGGAAAATCTTTACGGATGGTTTGCCAAGGTATTAAAATGGTTATTGCGCCGCCCGAAGATCAATCTGGCACTCATCGTTCTCTCAATCTTGGTGATCGAAGTGCTGTTTGTGAAACACACCAAATTCCAGCTTTTCCCGAAATTCGACGTCACGCAGGTTTATGTGACCGGAAAAGTGGATGTCAATAACGATCTGGAGGCGACCGAAGCGATGGTAGCCGGGATCGAAAAAGAGTTGATTGCCAAACTTCCCCATGGTGATGTCTCTTCGGTGACTTCAGTCATCGGAATGCGGCTTGATTCGAAAAACAAAGCCGAACTCGGCGATAACCTTTTCCACATTTTTATTGATTTGCACGAACATGCTCCGGACAATTTTTATAACCGTTACATCAACCCCTATCTAAGTCTCGAATACGATGCCTCCGGGATGATCCGAGAACGGGATGCGGATAAGATAGGAGAACAGGTCTCCGAAATCCTCAAACCGTATGTGGCACAAAAAATCGCTGACAAACCGATGTTTGAAGAGTTGATCACCACCGTTCCGGGAACGGGTGTAATCGCCCATGATGTCGAAATCGCCCTGGAAGGCAAAAGCGACGCCGAACTGGTTCGCGGGATCGAGCGGCTGAAAGCGCAGATGGGGAGTATCCAAGGTGTCCACAGTATTGGAGACAACGCCGATATCGGCGAACGGGAGCTGAAACTGCGGGTGAACGGCTACGGTCAGCAGCTGGGACTGGATGAAACGCTCCTCAATGCACAGCTGAGATCGTACTATCTGAAAGCCGAATACTCCAAAATGTTTAATGAAAAAGGGCTGATCCGTATCCGTATCGAAGGGAAAGAGAAAGATGCCCTTTCGTCTTTGGAAAATTTTCCGATCCGGATTGGAAACGAGGACGTGGCTCTCAAAGAGGTATGTGATTTCATCTATACCCGAGGGTACGTAACCCTCAACAAAGAAGACGGGAAACGGACACGCAGTGTATTCGCCTCCATCAACAAGGATCTCGTTACCTCCGGCGACGTTATGAATAAGCTCGCTCCGACGGTCGAAGCTTTGAAAAAAGAGGGGTATGGCGTCAATGTCAAAGGGGAAGAGCAAGAGAATGCCAAAACCAAACGGGAGATGTCCCAAGCGGCCATCATGGCTATCGTATTGATCTTTATCACATTGGTGTGGCTGTTTGATTCGTTTGTCAAATCGCTCATTGTCTTAAGTGTTATTCCCCTTTCTCTCTTAGGGGTCTATGCGGGACACTGGATGATGGGATTAAACATGACGATGCCGGGGCTTATCGGTACGGTGGGATTGGTCGGAGTCGTCGTGAATGACGGTTTGCTGATGGTGCAGTTTATCCAAAGAGCACGGGATAAAGACGAACTGATAACTATGGCGAAAACACGCCTCCGTCCGATTCTGATGACTTCGATCACGACCGTTTTGGGACTGGCGACGCTTATTTTCTTCGCCAGCGGCCAAGCGAAGATACTGCAGCCGATGGCGATATCGCTCGGATTCGGACTCGGGTGGGCAACGCTCTTGAATCTCATTTATGTTCCGTTGCTTTACGGTGTTATTTACCGGATCAAAGATAAAGTCATAGAACCGCTAGAAAAATAGTTTCGAGAGCGGATTGATTGAATAAAAGATTTTTTTATACTAGGGTTTGAAAAACGGGATTAAAAGTAACAAAAGATTAAATTTATCCCATTCTTTTATTTTTCTCCCGCCCCTCTTTTTTGTACACACCTAAGAATTGTGGTGGTATAATCGCCGACTTAAATTGATACTTTGGAGATACAATGTATAATCTGTTTAAAGATGAATACGATATGTTCCAAAGTGCATCGAAAAGCAGGGTTATGGATATCGTTTTGATACGAAGCGTGACGAGTTGCCTCATGAAGCGGAACGGGTAGCCGTGAAAAACTTTTTTCTCTTTTTTCTTCTCGGAGCGCTTTGCGTTTTGAATGCTGCTGCGTGGAGGGAAACAAAAAGTTTTACCCTAAAAAAAGATCAGTTGGTTAAAATTCTGGTCAAGAGCGAAGGTCAAGAGCGGATGCTGAATTTCAGATGGACGCTCTATACTGACAAGGCATTGGTCGTACATGAGAGTTTTGATCGGTTTGTCGGACAGCATATCCTCTATGCCGGACATGCCAATCAAAGCTTTCGCAAACGCCTTTTACCTGCCAAAAGAAGCGAAAAAGATACGCCTTATGCCCTCGTCGTTTTCAAAAAATTCGATGAAGCCAATGCTACGGCGCAAATGGATCTTTTTTTGATTGACAAAGAGAATCGAATCGTGTTGGATTATTTAACGGAGAAGTGATTACTGGAATGTTGGAAACCGTAGAAACCCTTATTGCCAAACTCATTGATGAGGTCGATTATCCTCATGCCACGGAACTATTTAAAAAACTCTCCGGCGGAAAACGGCTGCGGGCACGGCTGATTTTGACCATTGCCCCTGAAGCCCCTTCCGCACCGCTGCTCGGTGCCATTGTAGAGCTTATCCATGCGGCGAGTCTTCTCCATGATGATGTCATCGATGAAGCGCAGCTCCGCCGCGGCGTCCCTTCGGTCAATGCGACGCAGGGGAGCAAAACGGCCATCATGCTCGGCGATATCCTCTACTCCAAAGCCTTCAGCGAACTGACGGCGTTTGATCCCAAAATTTCCCGCGCGGTTGCCGAATCGGTCACCCGTCTTTCGGTAGGGGAGATGATGGATGTATCGATGGCGGAGAGTTTCAATACCGACCGCGAACTCTATCTCAAAATGCTCTATCTTAAAACAGCCACCCTCATCGAAGCCTGTGCTTATGGCGCTGCGGTACTTGCCGGAAAAGATGCCCAGGCGCATGCCATCTATGGCAAAAATTTGGGATTGGCTTTCCAGATTGTTGATGATATCCTCGATATTACCGCCGATGAAGCGACCCTCGGGAAACCATCGCTGAATGATTTTTCCGAAGGGAAAGTGACGTTGCCGTATATCGATCTGTATGAGCGGCTCGGCAGGGATGAAAAAGAGCGCTTGGTGCAGTCTCATGCGCAAGTGCTTGAGGATGAGGAAAAAGGGTGGATCCGCTCCCGAATGGATCAATTCCATGTTATCGAACACTCGTATGCGCATGCCAGAGCCCTTTGTGACGAAGCGGTTGCCGCTATCGGTGATGATCTTGCTTTACGCGCAATCATCGAAACCGTGATTCAAAGAAGCCATTGATGCATTACCTGGTTGTTAGCTTTTCGTATAAAAACTCGACATTGGCGGTACGGGAAAAACTTGCTTTTGTGGATGAACCTGCACGTTTGACAGCAATGGGCGAACTGAACAGCAGCGCACATATCAGTGAATCGATGATCCTCTCCACCTGCAACCGTGTTGAGATTTTTTGCAGTTGCAACGATACCGACGAAGCGAAAGAAGAGTTGTTCTTACTTTTAACAAAACACTCAGGGCTGAGTCATACGGAACTCTATTCTCGTGCCGATATTTTTGATGATGAGGGGGCGATTCACCATCTTTTCAGTGTGGCGAGTTCTCTGGATTCGATGGTGGTCGGTGAGACGCAAATCGCCGGTCAGCTCAAAGACGCGCATAAGCTTTCTCAGGACAACGGACTCTCAGCGCAAAAAATTTCCCGTGCGATGGGATATGCCTTTAAATGTGCCGCCGAAGTGCGCAATGCGACCAATATCTCCTCCAAACCGGTTTCCATTGCCAGTGTTGCCGTCGCCAAAGTCAAAGAGAGCGTCGGAGATGTGAACGGTAAAAAAGCGCTGGTGATCGGTTCGGGAGAGATGTCGGTTATCACCTGCAAGCATCTGAGTGCTCAGGGCGTCGATGTGACGGTGATGAACCGCACGTTTGAGAAAGCCGAAGAGATTGCCCGTGAGTGCAATGCCCGTGTCCGATCTTTCGATGAACTTGAATACGCGATCAATGAGAACGAGCTGCTGTTCACCGCAACCGGATCGATCACCCCTATTATTACCGATGAGATGATCAAACCGTGTTCGTTTGACCGTTTTTGGTTTGACATGGCGGTTCCCCGCGATATCGAATGCGATCCGGGAATCTGGTCGATCCGTCTTTTTTATGTGGATGACCTCAAAGAGATCGTCAGTGAAAATATCGCTCTGCGCGAAGATGAAGCAAAACTCTCCTACGTTATCGTCCGTCGGCATGTCAGCGGATTTTTTGAATGGCTTAAAACACTCTCTGTCGAGCCGCTGATTAAAAACATGTATCTTCGTGCTTCGGATGCCGCGAACCAAGAATCAACCCGCGTCATCGAAAACGGCTTTATCCCCAAAGAGTATGAGCAAGCGCTCCAAAAAGCTACTCTTCAGGCGTTAAAGCGTTTTCTTCACCCGTTCGCCGAGCGGATGCGTGACGGTTCTGATCCGATGCGGGTGGATACACTGATCGAATCGATGAGCTTTTTAATGAATCAAGAAGAGGGTGACGAACTCTCCCAAAACTCCTGTACCTATTACCCTAAAGGAAAATAATGCGTTTTAGCAAAGCCTATATCCCTACAACCAAAGAATCTCCCAAAGATGCCCAGCTTCCGAGTCACATCTATCTTTCCCGTGCAGGGTTTGTCGCTCAGGTAGCGAGCGGATTGTATAATTTTTTACCGTTGGGCAAACGGGTACTTCGTAAAATCGAAACCATTATTAACGAAGAGATGGCGGCATGCGATGCACTTGAAGTGGATCTCAGTTTTGTCACCCCGGCCGAGTTGTGGCAAGAAAGCGGACGGATTGAAAAATTCGGTAAAGAACTCCTCCGTTTTCGTGACCGTAAAGACAACCTGTTTGTTCTCGGGCCGACCCATGAAGAGATGATGGTCAGTATCGTCCGTAACCGCATTACGAGCTATAAACAGCTTCCTCTGAATGTCTATCAGATCAAAACCAAATTCCGTGACGAAGCGCGTCCGAGATTCGGATTGATGCGTGCCCGTGAATTCGTGATGAAAGACGGATACAGCTTCCACTCTTCCACCGAAGATCTGGACCGTGAATTTGATGCGATGGAAGCGGCGTATAAACGGATTTTAGAGCGTTTGGGACTGAACTTCCGGATTGTCGAGGCGGACAGCGGTGCTATCGGCGGGACGGGTTCTAAAGAACTGATGGTTCTCGCCTCCAGCGGTGAAGATACCTTGGCCGTGTGCGATACCTGTGAATACGGGGCCAATGTCGAAGCGGCGCGCCGTTCACCTCGTACCGTGATTCCAGAAGCACCGAGTGCCGATTTCGCCCGGTTTAAAACGCCGAACGTCAAATCGATCGATGATCTGAGCGCTTTTTTCCATGTTGATCCCTACTACACCCTCAAAGCGGTGGTACAGCGCGCGGTTTATACCGAGGGGAGCGAATTGGTCTGTTTCTTCCTCCGCGGATGCGATGAACTTCAAGAGGTCAAAGCGCGCAACAGTGTCGGCGCGATCGATTTGGTCGATGCGAGCGAAGCGGAACTGAGTGAGATCGGTTTGGTTCCTGGATTTATCGGGCCGCTCGATCAGGATAAAATCCGAATCGTCATGGATAACGATACTCGCAGCGCGACAGGGATGATCTGCGGTGCCAACGAAGCGGACTACCATTTTGTCGGCGTTGACTTGAGTGTCATGAATGAGGCACATTTCGCCGATCTGAGCGCTGTCCAAGAAGGTGACGGATGCCCTCACTGCGGCGGTAAACTTCTCCATACCAAAGGGATCGAAGTAGGGCATATCTTTAAACTCGGTACCGTTTATTCGGCACCGCTCAAAGCGGAGTATTTGGATGAAAACGGCCGTTCTCAGCCTTTTATCATGGGAACCTACGGAATGGGTGTCAGCCGTCTTGTTGCCGCGGTGATCGAACAGCATCATGATGAAAAAGGGTGTATCTGGACGCATGCAACCGCCCCGTATCTTGTGAATGTTATGGTTTCGAACATCAAAGAAGAATCCCATATGGCATACGCCGAAGAACTGTACGCCTCATTGCAAAAAAGCGGCATCGAGACCATCTTTGATGATCGTAAAGAGCGGTTCGGCTTCAAGATGTCGGATGCCGAATTGATCGGATTTCCGTTTACGGTCATTGTCGGAAAAGAGCTGGAAAACGGCCAAGTACAGATTATGATCCGCAAAACCCGCGAGATGATTACCGTTGACTCGGGCGATGTCATGAATAAGATTCAGGAATTGTGCCAATGATCTATTTCCTGATCTATCTTTTTCTGGAAGTGATGGTCACCACGGAGATAGCTTCGGTTATCGGCGGATTGGCAACCTTTTTGGAGATTATAGGGAGTGCATTTTTAGGGATATTTATCCTGATGAATTTCCGTCATACTTTGGCTGAAAATGTTTATGCCCTGCGGACGCGCCAAATCGATATGGAAAGTTTCTCTCAGCGCAATCTTATGGGGCTGTTCGGGGCTATCCTTTTGATCATTCCCGGATTTTTAAGCGATATGATCGGAATTTTAATGCAGTTTTCCCTGTTAAGTTCGCTTATCATTAACCGTTTTTCGCGAAAATACCATACACCAACTCAACCAAAGGACGACCATGTCATTGATGCCGAAATTATCGAGCATACTCCTACTCTCCGCTAGCCTAATGGCGGCGAGTGATGCCGAAGTAGTCTCATTTTTAAAAAAAGGGATTGGAGCCAATCCTAATATCAGCAATTTGAAGATTGAAGTCAACGGGAAAAAAAATCTCCCCTCTGTGAGCGGATGGCAAGCCTATTTTGTCACCATCGAGGCAGATGTCAAACAAGGGAATGATTCCCGGCATATCAATCAAAACGGAACCTATTTCGTGAGCGGAAATACGTTGGCGCCGGAACTGGTCAATCTTAAAACCGGTGAACGCTATAACGACACGGTAGCTCCGGATTTTGATGATGCATTTTACACGAAGTTCAACCGCATCAGCGGAGATGCCAATGCCGCCAATAAGGTGGTAATCTTTTCTGATCCCCTTTGCCCGTTTTGCCGCCGATATGTTCCGGAGGCCTTGACGTATATGGCAAAATACCCTAAAACGTTTGCCGTCTATTATTACCATTTTCCCCTTACCGCGCTTCATCCGGCAGCATCAACTCTAACCAAAGCGGCTATTGCGGCTGAGCAAAAGGGAACGGAGAATACGGTTTTGGGTCTCTATAAAGTAGACATCAATCCGAATGAAAAAGATGACCAGAAGATTCTTAACGCCTTTAATAAAACATTCGGAACCAAGATTGACCTGAATGACATCCGAAGCGCTTCCGTTACGAAGCAGTTCGAATTCGACCAAAAAGCGGCTCAGTCGGCGATGGTGGCCGGGACACCGACAGTCTTTTTTAACGGTCAGAAAGATCCATCCAAAAACAAATACAAAGATGTCAAAGTAAAATAATCACACTCAAAAGTTAGGACGACAATGAAAAAACTTACCATCGCGACACGGGGAAGCAAACTTGCCCTATGGCAATCTCACCACATTAAATCGGTTATCGAATCACACTTTAGTGATGTCGAAGTGGAACTCAAGATTATTATCACCTCCGGAGATAAAATTTTGGATGTTCCCTTGGCGAAAATCGGGGGCAAAGGGTTGTTTCTCAAAGAGATCGAAGAATCGATGCTTCGCGGTGAGGCTCAGATGGCGGTTCATTCATTGAAAGACGTTCCGACGATGATGCCTGAGGGGCTATTGCTTTCGGCGATTACAGTGCGCGAGGATGTTAGAGACGCGATGCTGAGTGACAAATATGCTGATATCAATGCCCTTCCTTTAGGGGCGACGGTCGGTACTTCTTCACTGCGCCGCCGTATGCAGCTGGTCAAACAGCGTCCTGACTTGGTGATCAAAGATTTACGCGGTAATGTCGACACCCGTATCCGTAAGCTGAAAGAGGGAGAATTCGACGCTATTATCTTGGCGGCTGCAGGGATCAACCGCTTGGGCTTTTCGGATTTGGTAGAACATTTCTATCCGATTTCCCTCGATGAAATGCTTCCGGCTATGGGGCAGGGGGCATTAGGGATCGAAACGGTCAATGAGCCGTGGGTACTGGAAATCGCTGCATTTTTGGAAGATGAGAACAGTCGAATAGAGACGACGATTGAACGCGGTTTCGTCGACACGTTGCAGGGGGGTTGTCAGGTCCCGATCGGTGTGAGTGCACGGGTTCAGGCAAACGGTGACGTGATCGTCCGTTCAACGCTGGGTATGCCCGATGGCTCCGAAGTGATGGGGGACGAAGTTGTTGTTCCGAAAGATCAAACGCAGCGTGTCGGTGAATCAATGGCGGAACGGTTGATCGCTCAGGGTGCTATGGAGCTTCTCCAGCGTGCTGAAGCCATGGCAAATGAGGCATAAGCAGTGACATTACAAAAAACGATCGATTTATTACAATCCAAAGGCGAATTGCGCATTATCGATACCCCATTGGACATTGCGTTGGAAATTCCCCATTTGGCGTATGCCGAAGTCAAAAAAGCGGATGGAGGAAAAGCCCTTCTTTTTACCCATCCTATCGATAAAGCTACAGGGAAAAGCTTTGAGACTCCGGTGGTTATGAACCTCTTTGGCTCTTTTCGCCGCACCGAGCTTTTATTCGGCCGGGAGGTCGAAGGTGTCGCGAGCGAGATCGAAAAACTCCTGCACATGAAACCGCCTCAAGGATTTAAAGAAAAAATCGGCATGCTCGGCGATTTGTTTGCTATGAAAGATATCTTTCCTAAAAAACTCAAAACCCGCGGAAGCTGTCAAGAGAGTATTCAACAAGGCGATGATGTCAATCTGTATGATTTGCCTATTCTGACCACATGGGAAGAAGACGGGGGGCCGTTTATTACGATGGGTCAGGTATATACTCAAAGTTTGGATGGAGCACTCGTCAATCTCGGGATGTACCGTTTGCAGGTATATGATAAAAATCACCTCGGTATGCACTGGCAGATTCACAAGGATTCCTCGCATTTCTTTGATCAGTACCAGCGTGCCGGCAAAAAAATGCCTGTTTCGATTGCTATCGGCGGCGATCCCCTGTATACATGGTGTGCAACAGCACCGCTGCCGTACGGAGTCAATGAACTGCTCTTATACGGTCTAATCAAAAAAGAATCTCCGAAGCTTGTCGAGTCGATCACAACGCCTCTTTTCATTCCGGAAGATGTCGATTTCGTCATCGAAGGGTGGGTTGATACCGAAAAGCTCCGAATAGAGGGCCCTTTTGGGGATCATACCGGCTATTATACGCTCGAAGAGCACTATCCTGAAATGGAAGTAAGCGCGATAACGCACCGTAAAAACCCTTACTATCTGGCTACGGTCGTCGGTAAACCGCCGTTGGAAGACAAGTATATGGGTTGGGCGACGGAGCGTGTATTCTTACCGCTTCTAAAAACCAATGCCGCGGATTTGATCGATTACCATATGCCGGAAAACGGAGTGTTTCATAATCTGATTTTGGCAAAGATGAAACCGCTTTACAAAGGACATGCGAAGCAGTTCATGCATATTTTTTGGGGCTCAGGACAGATGAGTTTTGTGAAACATGCCCTCTTTTTTGGAGAAGATGCCCCGAAACTCACGAACTATGAAGCGTTGATAACGTATGCGCTGAACCGTTTTATTCCCAAATGTCTTTTTGTCTCCGAGGGGATTACGGATGCTCTTGATCACTCCAGTCCCGAATCGCTGGTGGGGGGGAAATTGGGGATCGATTTTACGTCATCGCATTCACCGATAGCCCCTGAGTCCGTTGACAGTTCGGTATTGCTCGAACAGCTGCGTGTCCTTCTTCCGGAAGTGACCGGATTGACACAGTATATGCGTCATACGGCTAACCCGATCACCATTATCAGTGTCCAGAAAAATCGTTCGCTCAAAGAGTGTTTCAGCGCTTTGGAAAGTCTAAATGCCTATTTGCGTATCGTGATTTTCGTCGATGAGGCAAAGAATGACATCCACAATCCTTACATGCTGGTATGGAGGGTCACGAATAATATTGACGCGTCCCGAGACCTGTACCATTCTGATTTGATCGTTGCCCTTGATGGCACAACCAAAACGGAAGTGGACGGTTTCGAGAGAGAATGGCCGGGGGATGTCGAGTGTACTCCTTCTGTCGTGAAACATCTTAAAGAACTTTCTTTATGGGATCTGGATCCTAAACTGGAACAAAAGTACCGTCTTTGACGTTTTAATTCCCCTTTTTTAGGGAAAGTTTATTAAGCATTTTATTATAATTAGTAATGTAACATTGATAATGATTTTATTTAACGAGGAAGACCCATTCCGATGCACAAGATTTATGCTACAGTAGCAATTGTTCTCATTTCAGGTTCGACAATGCTTAACGCAGCCACATATAAAGGGCAAAAAGCTTATATAGAGTCGTGCAAAGAGTGTCACGGAGGAGGTCAAGCCCTTGCCGGATCCAAAAAGCAGCGAATCTGGGAAAAATTAATGGGTAACAAAGGCGAAAAACTTGCCGATATCCATACTGCTTCGAAAAAAGCGCAGCCTTCTTGGGAATATTTCAACAGCCGCGCTTATGCCAAAGATGCCAGACATCTGGAAGACTTCTTAGTTGAATATGCTGCTGACAGCGGAAACGTTCCGGCTTGTAATTAACCCCTAATTAAACCATCATATTTGTCATGATGGTTTTCTCTAAACCAAACTTCGCTAAAATCCCCTAATTCATACTTACTCGGAGATATCATGGAAAAAATGTGGTCCGGACGTTTTACGCAAGATGCGTCAACCCTTTTAGAAAAATTTAATGCATCCATCATGTTTGATCAAAAACTGTATCGCGAAGATATAGAAGGTTCAGTGGCGCATGCGAAGATGCTCACACATCAGGGGATTTTGAGCCAAGAAGAACTGGTTTCGATCGAAGCGGGTATGGCTCAAGTGTTGAGTGAGATCGAATCGGGTGCTTTTGAATGGAAGATCGGCGATGAAGATCTCCATATGGCCATCGAAAAAAGATTAACGGCGATTATCGGCGAAGCGGGGAAAAAACTCCATACCGCCCGCAGCCGCAATGATCAGGTTGCCCTCGATTTTCGCCGCTACGTACTGCGAAAAAACCGCGAGATCGTTGGACAGATCAAATCGCTTATGGGGGCGATTGTTGATATTGCCCGTGATCATACATCCACTTTGTTGCCGGGGATGACCCATTTGCAGCATGCACAACCGATAAATTTCGGGTTCCATCTCTTAGCCTATGCTTCGATGTTTAAACGTGACTGCGAACGATTTGAAAGCTCTGCGGAACGCAATAATATTTCTCCGATCGGATGTGCGGCTCTTGCGGGAACACCTCACAATATCGATCGTGAAATGACGGCAAAGATCCTCGGATTTGATGCCGTCAGTGTCAACTGCCTCGATACGGTGAGCGATCGCGATTTCGCATTGGAAATTTTATTTAATATTTCGACGCTGATGATGCACATATCACGACTTGCCGAAGAAATTATCCTTTGGTCGAGCTATGAGTTCCGATTCGTCGAACTTTCCGATGCCTATTCGACCGGAAGCTCCATCATGCCTCAAAAGAAAAATCCCGATGTTCCTGAACTGCTGCGCGGAAAGACAGGTCGGGTCTTCGGAAACCTGATGGGCTTGCTGACGGTCATGAAAGGGTTGCCTCTCGCCTACAATAAAGATACCCAAGAAGACAAAGAGGGGGTGTTTGACAGCGTAGAAACGGCAGAAATCTCCCTGGAAATTCTCCGCGAAGCCCTTAAAACAATGACGGTCAAGCCGCACAATATGGAACGGGCCTGCAAGCTCGGACATTTGAGTGCAACCGACTTGGCCGATTATCTCGTCGAACACTGTGATGTACCGTTTCGTGAAGCCCACCACATTACCGGACGTGCGGTGGCGCGTGCCGAAGTTTTAGGGATCGATTTGAGTGATATTGAGTATAAAGAGCTTCATGCCATCGACAGCCGAATCAAAGAGGATGTTATTGCCTATTTGGCGATCGAACATTCGATGAATGCCCGAACCTCCCAAGGGGGAACGGCAGAACTGCGAACGTTGGAGCAAATACTCTATTTTGATCATTATCTTAATGCGCACGGATACGATTCGATCGCAGACTCATGATTAAAAATTAAAAGAAGGAAAAAGTTTATGAAAATCACCGTTTCTCACCAGGATGCTATGCGTTTTGAGGCAAAAACCGAAAAAAGCAGTTTTATCATTGATTGCCCGCAAATCTCTCCGATCGAATATTTTCTGAGCGGAATTATCGCCTGCAGTGCGACCGATGTCGTGATGCTTCCGCAAAAACAGGGATATGAAGTTAAAAATCTTGAAGTCGACGGTGAAGTGGTCCGTAATGAGACGGCACCGCGTAAATTCAATTCGCTCCACCTTGAATACCGTTTTGACTCCAATGCCGACGATACGCTTGCGGCACGCTGGGTCATGGCGAGTCTTGAGACCTACTGCTCGACGATCAATACGATCCGCGACAGTGTCGTTATCACCTATACGATTAAACACAACGGCCAGACGATTCGCGACAATGAGTCTATGATCAGCGGCGGCGGAAGCAGTGTTGATTTCGGATCACTTCAAGGGTGTAATGCGTAATTTTTCCATAAGGGGAAAGAGATGAAAGTTGTTGCATTCGCAGCCAGCAGCAGCAAAAATTCGATCAATAAAAAATTGATAATCTATACGGTAGGGCTGCTGGAGAATGTTGACGTTGAAGTACTGGATCTGAACGACTATGAACTTCCCCTTTTCAGTGTCGATCGAGAAGCACAAATAGGGCACCCTGAACGGGCAAAAGCTTTTTTTGACAAAATCGGACAAAGCGATTTTTTGATCATCTCTTTTGCCGAGCACAATGCTTCGTATACAGCCGCCTATAAAAATCTTTTTGATTGGTGTTCACGCATCGATTCGAAAGTTTTTCAAAACAAGCCGATGATCTTATTGTCTACATCACCCGGTGCCAGAGGCGGTTCGTCGGTACTTTCAACGGCTGTATCCTCTGCCCCGCATTTTGGAGGCCGGGTGAAAGCCAGTCTTTCTATCCCGAGTTTTAACGAAAATTTTGATCTTGCATCAGGATGTATTACCAATCCTGAGATTCAGAGCCAAATTATGAAGGCTCTTGAAAGTTTAACGTCAGAGGTTGATTAAAAAAAGTCTTTCGGATCGGCATCTGCGAAATGGCCCCAATGAAGTTTTGCTCCGCCGACAACGTGGAAGTGAAGATGACCCACCTCTTGACCACCGTTTTCACCGATGTTGCTGATGATACGGTAACCGCTTTGATCAATCCCCAGTGTTTTGGCCACTTCTTGCATAAATGTTCCCATTTTACCCATCATTTCCCCCGGAATGTCATTGAAACTATTGTAATGAGTTTTTGGAATGACTAAAACATGGACGGGAGCTTTTGGATTAATGTCATGAAAAGCATAGAACTCTTCATTTTCAGCTACAGTATTGGAGGGAATTTCTTTGTTTATGATTTTGCAGAAAATGCACATAGTTAACCTCTTTTTTTATGCTATTGTAGCACATGGTTCGTCCCTTGAAGCTATTTATAAAAGAGATTTGACTACAATATCTTCCAAATTGAAAGCGCTTTCAGAAATAATGAGAATGTGTTTTAAAGCTTTCAGAAAACCATCAATGGAGACTCTATTTTGCAAGAGTGGTATGACGCTATAAAATCGGCGGACTCGATTGATAAAATCGAAGAGATCCGAATCGCCGTTTTCGGAAAAAAAGGGATAATGAACGCAGAGTTCGCCCGTATGAAAGATATTCCCGATGCGGAAAAAGGGGCATTTGCCAAAGAACTGAACATCCACAAAGAGGGATTGAATGCTCTTTTGGTCGATCGAAAACTTTTCCTGGCAATGGAACATTTACAAGAGACAATGAAATCCGAAGCGATCGATGTAAGCCTCTACTCTGCGACCAGCGAGCGCGGATCGCTTCATCCGGTCATGGAAACCATGGACCGTATCGTGGAATATTTTATCGCTATGAATTTTTCGGTACAAACGGGCCCGATGGTCGAAGATGATTTCCACAATTTCGAAGCTTTAAACCTTCCTAAATATCATCCTGCGCGCGATATGCAGGACACTTTTTATTTTAAAGACTCGATGCTGCTTCGCACCCACACTTCGCCGGTGCAGATTCGTACGATGTTAAGTACGCAGCCGCCGATCCGTATGATCGCACCGGGTGCCGTTTTCCGTCGCGATTATGATATCACCCATACCCCGATGTTCCATCAGGTTGAAGGTCTGGTGGTTGAAGAAGCCGGGAAAGTATCGTTCGCGAATCTCAAATTTATCCTTGAAGATTTTCTCAAAACGATGTTCGGAGATGTCGAAGTCCGTTTCCGTCCAAGTTTCTTCCCGTTTACGGAACCTTCTGCAGAAGTCGATATCAGCTGTATTTTCTGCGGCGGAAAAGGGTGCCGTGTCTGTTCCAAAACCGGTTGGCTTGAAGTTCTCGGATGCGGTATCGTCGATCCGAACGTCTTTAAAGCAGTCGGATATGAAAATGTCAGCGGATATGCGTTTGGTTTAGGGGTTGAGCGGTTTGCAATGCTGATCCACCGAATCGGAGACTTACGCTCTTTATTTGAGGGAGATACGAGATTATTGGAGCAGTTTAGATGATCGTTACAAAAAATTGGTTAAACGAATGGATCGATCTCAGTGAAATAAGCACGGATCAGCTGCTTAAAACCTTGAACTCTATCGGCTTGGAAGTGGATCGCCATGAAGTCATTAATGTGGCTGAGGGTGTTGTCATCGGATACGTCGAAGCGTGCGAAAAGCATCCGGATGCCGATAAACTCAATGTCTGTCAAGTCAATGTCGGCAACAGTGTACGCCAGATTGTTTGCGGTGCTTCGAATGTGCGTGCAGGGATTCACATTGCATTGGCTACGGTCGGCGCAGAGCTTCCGGGCGGCCTTAAAATCAAAGAAGCAAAACTTCGCGGTGTCGATTCGCACGGAATGATCTGTTCGGCTAAAGAGCTCGGGCTTCCTTCCATGGGTGAGGGGATTATGATCCTTGATTCCAGTATCGGTGAATTGGTTCTGGGAAAAAACCTGAATGAATACAGTGTATTTAACGATGATGTGATTGAGATTGAATTGACCGCCAACCGCGGAGATTGTCTGAGCATTCATGGTATCGCACGTGATCTGTGTGCGGCACTTTCCCGTGAGA
>NZ_JBASYM010000025.1:0-25509 GCF_049277495.1 Sulfuricurvum sp.
TCAAAAGTTATCTTATCGGTAGCATTAAGTATTACCCTGTTTGCCCAGGTTTCATGGGCACAAATGGCTTCAACAGAGGCTGTTTTAGTCCAGCCTGTTGCGGTTTCGTCCCACGTAAAAGTGAGTCAATTTGTTGAGCGTGAAGATGTTGCAAAAACATTTGCAACGATGGGCGTTGATCCTAAAATGGTTGAACAAAGAATTGCGATGATGAGCGATGAAGAGGTATCCAAAATCTCTTCTCAAATCGATACATTGCCGGCCGGCGGTGATTTCGGAGGTATCGTAGGGGCAGTTGTTTTTGTATTTATCGTTTTATTGATTACCGATATCCTCGGATTCACAAAAGTATTTGGATTTACTCGTTCAGCACGTTAATCCAATGGTGCATTACTACCGTCTAGGACTCTACGCAATCGTTGTCATTCTAATGGCAACGGGATGCGTCCCTAAAGAGCCGTTTCCTTCAGAACAACATTACACATCATCTTCTATCAATGTCCCTTTTATCCCTCCGCGTTCCGAACTATGCGGCTCAACCTCCATCGAGATGGTTTCATCGTATTGGCAATCGACAACTTCCTATATCCCAAAACTCTCCACGCAAGAACTGGACGGCCTGACCTTGATTCCGGCAAAAGGGGGCACCTTACAGATAGAGATGGCAACCGCTGCAAGAGCTAACGGTCTGATCGCTTATCCGATGGAGCCAACCTTTGAAGCCCTCTTTGCAGAGCTCTCAGCACATCATCCCGTAATCGTATTGGTAAACCGCAGTTTTTCATGGCATCCGCTTTGGCATTATGCACCGGTGATCGGATATGATGAGCAAAAACGGAGCATAATCGTCCATTTCTCGGATCAGCCGAACGAATCAGTACCGCTCGCTACCTTTGCCGCACTGTGGAAACGAAGCGGTAACTGGGGCATTGTCCTTCTCCCTCCGGGAGAGCTGCCTGCATCGGTTTCATCCAAAACATTTCTGCGTGCCGCGTATGAATTTGAGAAAACAGGGGAGGGGGAAGGCGCTGTAAGTGCCTATAAAAGTGCATTGAAACGATGGCCGGAGGATACGGATATTCTTTTTGCCCTGGCCAATGCTTACGTTAATGTCTCTAATCTGTCTGAAGCCGAAGTGACATACCGCAAACTCTTAGCCCTTAAGCCGTCACATCCTCTTGCCCTTAACAATCTTGCGCTGTTTTTGTGCCGTACCGGAAGAGGTGATGAAGCAGTAAAACTGCTGAATAAGGTTGTGAGTGATGATCCTAAAATAGAGTCCCTGCTAAAATCCTCACGAAAAGAGATTGAGGCAGGCTGTATTTTGTCTCCAATAAAATAGCAAGGTTTTTCATTTCGAGCGCTTGATAATTTATTCACCGATAGAAGGAGTTACTATGAAAGTTATTGCAACCATCAATGATTCCATAATGGCCTAAAATATGGCAATAACGCTTCATAACAGGGTTGTCGCAGGTTCAAATCCTGCTTGACCCACCACCTTCAACCTCCTAAATAATCTATTTTCAAATTGATGGATCAACATATTGCTGTATGTACTGCTATAAATGATTTTTTAAAAGAGCTTAAAGATTCATACTCACTCAACTTTACCTATGCATCTACTATAAATCTAATATACAATCATATAAATTTATAATGCGTAAGGGTAAAAGGAGGGGTATGTCTTTTGTCGATAAAAGAAAAATGACGTTTGATGAAAAAGTAGATATCTATAAAGCTCTCGGGAACAAAACAAGACTCGAAATTTTTGAACAAATATTATCAAACGGTGATAAAAGTGTCCATAAAAACGGGATGATGTGCATCACTGAAATCGCATCGTTGTTTAGTTATTCAATGCCGACTATTTCGGCGCATGTTGATATTCTCAGAAAAGCCGGATTGATTAAAAGTTTCAGAGATGGCAAAAAAATATACGTCGATGTGGATATCGAAAAATGTAAAAAACTGTATGAAATGTTCAGCAGTTCGATCATCTCTTATGAAGAAAAAAAGTTGAGCCAAAATTCAGTTCAAGACTGATGATAAGTTTTCTACGTAACTCTGCAACTCGCAAAAAATAACAATTTTTCCAAAAAAGTAACTTATTTCAATATTATTAGTCAATTAGCTAATTAATTAAGTAAAAATAATTGTTTCATTTGATATGCTACATTTTATTTCAAATCCTAGGCACTTAATGCAAAATATTTTTATCGGAAGACAGCCCATTATTGATCTAAACGGACATATTCACGGGTATGAGTTATTATTCCGCCAGAGTTTCGATAACTATGCGGCCCCTATTTCTTGTAACACACAGGCTACTTGCCGTGTTTTGGTCAATGCCCTTAATAATTTCGGTTCACGAAAACTTCTCGGGAAGCATTACGGTTTTATAAATATCGACCATACCTTTTTTAATACTCCGCTTTTTAATGCTATCCCCTCGGATAAATTTGTTTTGGAAATTTTGGAAAATACTTTTGTCGATGATACTTTTATCGCAAAAGTCAAAGATTTAAAAGAGGAAGGGTACTTATTTGCTTTGGATGATATGGATCTAAGTGAAGAGATGATTGGGAGATTTGAACCGATCTTTGAATATTTGTCTTACGTAAAAATTGATTTATTTTCGGCGTCCAAAGAGAAAATTATTGAAAAAATCGATTTGTTCACACCTTACAGGAATGTAAAACTTCTAGCTGAAAAAGTTGAAACAATCGAGGATTACGAATACTATAAGAAACTTGGATTTACCTATTTTCAAGGATATTTCTTTGAAAAACCGACGGTATTTAGCCAAAAAAAATTTGATCCTTCACACCGAGTTCTTTTGGAAGTTATTGCTTTGATCGATGCAAATGCCGACATAAAAGAGTTAGAGGGGAAACTTTTAAATTGTCCGCATCTGATCATGAATCTTTTGAAATACATCAATTCCGTTGCAATAGGAATCAGAGAACCGATCTCCTCTTTGCGGCACGCGATGGCATTGCTCGGCAGACAATCATTAAAACAGTGGATATTGTTATTTCTCTATGCAGATGCAACTGGGCCGATGTTCGCGGAACCTATACTTTTATCAGCTCTCTTTCGCGGAAAAATGATGAGTTCTTTAGCCTCCTGTACCGTATCATCTTTGCAGGATGAGGCATTTTTAACGGGTTTGATCTCTTTATTTGATGTGATGTTCGGTTCACCCATGAAAGAAGTACTCGCTGATGTGAATCTGAATGATTTAATTTTATCCGCTTTGATTGATAAAGAGGGGGTGCTTAGTGAAATGCTCACTTTAGTCATATCCATAGAGGAAGAAAATTTTTCTAATATCCATAAACATATGACAAAACTGGGGGTCGATGAAGATAAACTGAATGCCATGGCAACGGAAAGTTATAATTGGTCAAACGATTTTTATGAAGAGCACTTTGCCGAGTAAAAAGTAAGTAAACGGATAATAATGAAGAAGCTTGGCTTGCCGAAACCGATTATTCAGATGCATTGTCCAGTATATTAGCAACAATATTTTAACGCTATCCATTATTTAAAAATTTATTTTAATCCATAAAGAGAATTAAACTTTACGATCCTTTAAGTTCAGTGTGCTAAAGTCATTACAGTACAAATCTTATCGTGGTGAGGTGTCGTATGAAAATTAGGGTTGGATTATCTGCCATTGTATTGGCAGCGTCATTGTGGGGTGCACAGGGTATTGCGATCGTCAAAAACCTCAAAGGAAATGTCCTCATCAAACAAGAAGGTGTCTATAAGAGTCTTGAAAAAGGTACCTATCTTCAAGCCGGCGATATTCTTCAGACTGCCGATAACAGCAGTGTCGGTGTGGTTTTTAACGACGGAACGGTAATCTCTCTCGGACCAAAAAGCCTCTTCGTTGTCAACCGATACCGTTTTAAACCCTCCGCGAACGAATACGATTTCGACATGACTCTCTCGAAAGGGACAGTCGCCGTAGAGACGGGAAAAATCGGAAAACTCGCACCGCAAAATGTCTCGTTTAAAGTCCCTCAGGGGTCAGTCGGTATCCGCGGCACCAAATTTATCATTGAGGTAGAGGAGTAGAACATGACCCCTTTTATCATCTATGCGGGGATTCTGCTTGCCTTGCCGTTTATTTTTTCTCATCCTAAAACAACCGTTACGCTGTTGGACAACAATCAAAGCCAGAACGGAGTTCTCGTCACCACGCAAGCCGGGTCGACGAGCCTTGATACCCCCTATACCCAGACAACCCTCACGACACCCGACGCCAAGCCTGAAGCGGCGAAGAGTGTGGATGAAACCGAAATCCGCCAAAAATATGCCCAAACGCTCGATGCGCTTCCCGCGCTTCCCGTGACCCTTCTGTTTTATTTCGAAGAGGGCTCTGTAGAGTTGACCTCAGAGTCGAAGGGACAGGCGGCGGTACTCGTCGATCTGATCAAAACACGCGAACCGTGCATCGTCGATATTATCGGGCATACCGATACCGAAGGATCATCAGACTCCAATTACAATCTGGCCTTAAAACGTGCACAGATGGTCAAATCGTTTCTGGAGGATCAAAAAATCGAGATGAAAGAGGTCTCCGTTCTCTCTTACGGAGAGAGTGATCCGCTGATCCCGACGGGAGATGAAGTCGCGGAGCCACGCAATCGGCGGGTTGAAGTGACCGTCCGCTAGACGATGAAAAACAAAGCCTTTTTTGTCATCTTGTTGGCCGCGACGGCGCTTTATTACGCGCTGTGGTGGAACAGCACGCTGCTGGGTGATTTGGATAACAAGGTTTACGATGTTCTGGCCGCATCGGAGTCGGAACTTCCAACCTCGCAGGCAACAGTTATCGTCGAGATCGATGAGAAAAGTCTCGAAGCGTTAGGTCAGTGGCCATGGCCAAGGGTCATAATGGCGCAGCTTCTGAAAAAAATCGGTTTACAGAACCCTTCAGCTGTGGCCGTCGATATGATTTTTCCCGAACCTGACCGCACCTCTCCCGTAGCGATAGGAAAATTTTACAGTGATTTTTTCCATCTGGATACCCGTGTATCCGGGGTACCGGAACCTTTGGCGGACAATGATAAAGTATTAGCCGATGCAATCGAGAGGATGAATGTCACTCTTCCGCTTTATTTTGATCCGAGTGCATCGGCGCGCAAGGAGTGTTTTCTCCCCTCGGTTTTGCCGGTTGATCCGAAACAAAACAGCGAGGAGCTTTTTCACAGCCCTTATCTCTTGTGCAATCTTCCGATCTTGCAGCATGCGGCTCGCGGTTCGGGACATATTCAAGCCTCTGCGGATAATGACGGGATTTTCAGACGGCTTCCGCTGTTTATCCGCTATCACGATTCATTGGTTCCGGCATTGGGAGTGGCGATGGCTTCGACGCTCGACCCCGATATGAAGCTTACATTCGGATCGCGGCAGGGGGAGATTACGGCGGATGTTTTGGGTCATACGGTCAAAATGGACCCTCAATCACAGGTACTTCTCCGTTTTTATCCCCGGAAATGGTATCGCAGCGTTTCGGCACTGGATATTCTGAATGCTCACGTTGACCCCACCCTTTTGGAGGGAAAATTTGTTTTGATCGGTGCCAGTGCAATGGGATTGCACGATCACTATACGCTGAGTAACGGGACAATTGTACCGGGGATTTTTGTTCATGCCACCTTGATCGAGAATCTGCTGGATAATGCTCTGATCTCCCAGCCTTCGCTCTATAAGATCATTGCCCTTTTCCTTTCACTGATAACTGCGGTATTTCTGATGGTATTGATACGGATACGAAAGTATCTTTATGTCCTTGCCCTTTTTTCAAGTATGACGATCCTTGCGCTGGGAGTATCGTATGGTATGCTGCAGCATAACGTATATGTCTCGGTCGGCTATTTCTTGGCCCCTTTGGGAGTCTACCTGTTTGGTTTGGCGATAGTGCTGTTCGTGATCGGTTATCGTGACCAAAAACGGTTTTATGAGAAGATGAGCAAAGCCAATGAGGCGATGATCGACAGTATGGCACTGGTAGCGGAAACACGGGATACCGAAACGGGAGCGCATATCATCCGAACCAAAGAATACATTCGTCTTTTGGCGCATACTCTTGTCGCTCAGGGCTTGCATAGGGATATTTTAACTCCCGAATTTATCGTGGATCTCTATCATGCCGCCCCTTTGCATGATGTCGGAAAAGTGGGAATCCCTGATGATATATTGAAAAAAAATGCGTCACTGACGGTGGAAGAGTTCGAGGAGATGAAAACACATACGACTCTCGGAAAAGAGGTCATCGGCAATGCAATGGCACACTATCAAAACAACATGATGCTGAGTATTGCCCACAATATCGCCCATTATCACCATGAAAAGTGGGACGGGTCAGGATACCCTGACGGATTGAGCGGGGAGAATATTCCTCTCGAAGCGAGGATGATGGCATTGGCGGACGTGTATGATGCGCTGATCAGCCGTCGGCGTTACAAACTCGCTTTCAGTTTTGAAGAATCGGAACAAATCATTCTTCAGGGGCGAGGAACCCATTTTGATCCCGAACTTGTCGATACGTTTATTACTATCAAAGAAGAGTTTAAAGCAATTGCCCTGCGTACGGCGGCAATGAATACGCATTAATATATTGGGATTGATTCGTATACAGGCGAAGATAAGATTTAGAAGTCGATGAGGAAGACTTCGGTGAGGAGGACTTCGAGATCTTCCCGGGTTGCTCCGGCGAAAGAATTTTCGAGAAATTTATTAATCCCTTTGTTCTCGTGTTTCAGTAGCGGGACGATCTTAATCCCTGTGATTTCGGACATAAAATGGGAGGCATCCCCCTCTTCATACGCATGGAGGAGAATGGAGCGGGAGAAGTTGTTGAGGATATGGTAGTAGATGTGCAAAAATTCTATTTCCAGTACTTTTAATCCGTAGAGATGGGTGACGATTCGGTTTTCATGCGAGACGATCGGACGAACCTGCGAGGGTTTGATCGTGATCCCGACTTCTTCTTTGATCTCACGCATAAGGGCTTCTACGAGCGCTTCTCCCTCATTCACCGTACCCCCCGGAAAGCCCATCCGTCCGTCCCAGCGGTCGATCATGATCAGGGCGGGACATTTAAGATGCTGCATATCGTCTTTAAAATATTTCCACGGAGAAATCGATTCGACGTAGATGGCTAAAAAAACCGCATTTTTTTTGTCGGGGTTGGTTTGTCCGAACGGTACTCGCTGTGTTCTCATGACGCTCACATTTTCTTAGAGATTAGAGAATTTTAGCCATACGTCCTAAAACGAAGGGCATTCTCATCACTTTTGGAGATACATTGAAGCTGATAGTCGACCATCGATAAAAAGGGGTCCAGAAAATGTTCGAAGGCCTCATCCTCTATCGTCTCTATTCCATGGAAATTGAGCAGTTCGAGGATGGTCAGTGTCGATTCGATGGTAGAGAGACAAAAATCGGCAGGCTGTTCTTTGATCTGGAATTGCGAGCTTTTCGAATGGGTAAAACTGAGCTTTGGGAGACGCTGAAGATTGTGGCTCAGACGGAGTATCTTGAGTGAACAGGGCCATGTCGCATCGATGATAAAGATGACGAGCTGTTTTCCCTGGAGGTCGATTTTCTGGGCATTCAGGTGCAGACTCTCTTTGCCGGGATAGAGGACGTAGCAAAGGTTTCCGGGATCGTTGATGAGGCTGTTGATAGCGGCATGGCCGGTAAAGTCGACATCAATGTGCAACTCGGAATTGGGAAGGGAGAGATGGGTGAGCCGCCCGGTGCCGTTTTTGGTCTTTTTGAACTCTTTGGGGTGCATCAAGATGACAAATTTGGTTTGGGTGATGAGGGGTTTGATATGCGAACACATACATGAGCACATCGGGCGATAGCAGGTATAGCATTTTTCTCTCGCCACAGGGGTTTCAACATTCATCCGCAAACTCTCAAATTTTTTTGACAGTATATCGAGCAATTAAATGGAATTCTCTTTAAGAGTATTTTTGCTTGCTTTTTTATAGAGTCTCACACTGTAAAGAAGAACAAACTCTATTTCTACCTAATTGCTTTGCCTTATAGAGTAAATCATCCGTTTGTTTATAGATAAAATCGCATGACAATACAGGATCATCTCCAGAAATAACTAACCCTAGAGAAACCGTGATATAAGGGCTTGCCCTATTGTTTTCATGTGATATTTTTAAATTTTCAATATTGCTTCGTATTGTTTCGGCAAACTTGATTGCATGGTCATGTAATTGTGTTTTGAATAAGATACCGAATTCTTCTCCACCTAATCTGAAGCAATAATCATCTGCCCGACGTAAAGAGTATTTAATCGACTCAGCAACTTTAATGAGAGCATTATCCCCCATTTGATGCCCGTATGTGTCATTGTATAGTTTAAAATAATCTATATCAATTAGAATGAAACAGGCAATATCGTTGTTTCGTTTTGAGCTTTTAATAAATTTAGGAAAAACCTCATTAAAATATCGTCGATTATAAATTGAGGTTAATCCATCGGTAATTGAAATTTCTTCTATTTTCTTTTTATCGGTGAGATCGGTTCGAATGGCCGTATAGCCGTATTTAGTCCCTTCTTCGGTATAGAGAGGGTATATTTTTGAATAAACCCAGTAATAGCTTCCATCTTTCTTTTTATTTTTAAGCTCACCCTCCCATACTTGATCGTTAATCAGTTTTTTCCATATTTCCGTATAGATCTCTTTAGGGGTATCCGGATGTTTTACAATACGATGATTCTGCCCACTTAACTCTTCTTTTGAATAGCCGGATATGGCACAAAATGCTTCAGAAGCGTGCGTAATGTTTCCTTTTAAATCGGTGCTGGAGGTTATGATGTTTTCATCGATGAGTTTGATATATTTTTTGGTTTCATTCTCCAGCTTTTTAGCTTCGGTTATATTTTTTGTGGTAATTAAAAATCGTTTTTTGTCCGGCATTAATGCTACTGCCATATTTACTATAATCCTTTTCCCGTCTTTGACTATACATGTTTTTTCAAAATTCTCAACATATCCTTTTCCGACTACTTCTCCAATCATTTTTATAGCCCGAGGGAGATCTTCCGGAATACTAAGAGATACACAGCTTGTACCATAAAGTTCTTTAGCAGTAAATCCTGTCATCGCCATATAAGCATTATTGGTATATAAAAAATTGGTTTCTAAATCCGTTATGGCAATTCCGTCTTTGGATGTAGCGAAAATCGTTTCCAGCTCCGCATTCGATTTGTCCAATGCGGAAACGATTTTTTGAAATCCGTAATGAATCACCAGCAAAATCAAAACGAACAATGCTAAGACTAAAAGACATAATTCTAATATCGTTTGTTGAAATTCCTTATGTAAAGCAGTAATATCCTGAAGAAAGATGGCTTTGCCGGAAACGTTGCCTGAAAAATCATATAAATCAAAAGCGTATACATTGTATATTTTGTGATTGTAGTTGATGGTTTTTGTGATTGTAAAATCATAATTGATTTTTTTTAAATACTTCAGAATAGATGTGTCTCTTAGAGTATTAGATTGAAGATGGTAGTCCTGCATTGATAAATTATTTTTGTAACAAGTAGATTGGGCATTTTTTATAAATAAAGCACCTTTGAGTTCATAAAAATATTGCATTTCGCGTAAAATCTGCTCAGGATTTGAGCCAAATTCCAATGCCCCAATATAATTTTCATGGTCAAAAATGGGGATTACAAGTCGAAAGGCTAAGCCGGCTTGACCTATTTCGAATCCGCTCACTACACTTTTGCTATGATGCACTTTTGCAATCATCGGCCGAACATCAGCTATGCGATCACCGAAATGATCAGGTTGATGCATCCGAAGAAAAGATGTGCCATCAGATAGGTGAAAATGCATTATTTTAAGATAAGGATTTTCTTTTTGGAGTGTTTTCCATTTCCCTAGTGTTAAATTATATAATTTTACTCTATTGTGTGCTGCGAACGTTTCTCTGACTCCGCTTGAATTGATATTGGCGATCGTTCGGTTGTAATAGAACTCCTTATGTTTTGCTAATATTTTTTTATACGATTCGTGCATATTTTCATGGAAAGAGTTTTGCGCATTTTCGAGTTTATCTTTTTGATTGATGTAGATGGTACCCACTAAAATCAGAGCAAAGATTGCAAATAAGATACTAACCAATAAAAATGTTTTATTTTTGGCACTTAGCATCATATTTATCCAATCTATTACAGTTATTTACAGACTTTATTAGCTCAATTGATCCATTGTGTGCAGAAGTTCTTCCATTTTGTTATCGACACTTCCTACATACGTAGTGAGGTCCATCATCTCATCCATATTTTTGTTGAGGGACTCACTGTTGTCCGTGATTGCTTGAATCAAAATATTAATGGTGGCTGAGGTTTCAGCCAAACTTTTTTGGGTACGCTCGGCGAGTTTTCGTACTTCATCTGCAACGACTGCAAACCCTCGTCCGTGTTCTCCGGCACGTGCCGCTTCAATCGCGGCATTAAGGGCAAGGAGATTGGTTTGATCGGCAATGTCTCCGATCGTCGTCAAGATTTGTTTTGTCTCCTGTGCATTTCCGGCTAATGATTGAAGATTTCCAGAGAGCTCATGTTCTTTATTAGCGACTCTATGGATTCGTTCCACGGTCGTATTGATCATTCCATTAAGTTCAACAAACTCTTTGGCACGTAGAGATTCAATAGTGTTTTTGAGCTGCTGGGTATTGTTATTCAATATCTCTTTAGCTTCAATATTTTGCTGTTCCATAGATTCCAATGCAGTACCCAACGCATTGATTTTTTTCAGCATTTCAGCCATTTTTCCTTCAACATCAACCTTGGCGCGAGTAGAGAACTTTCCTTCACTTAATGATTCCAGTACTGAAATCGCCTGATCCAAGTTTTTTTCCGCTGCATCCAACATAGCATTCATCGTTTTTCGGAGGAGATGGACGTGCGGAGTTTTAGAATCACTAGCTACACGACACATATAATGCCCTCGTCGAACTTTATCGGCAAGCAATACCATTTCACCGGCAACTTTGGTGTCCTGCTCCAATACTTTTTCATGCATTTCAGCTAAATGATTCAGTTTTGCTTCCATAGTACCGGGTTCAGCCGGATATGCTTCCATTTGATTACGTTTAAACTGCATCAGTTCTTCAAGTTCGTTTGCTTGATGTTCTAATATTTCAGATTTTGACGAAGAAACGGTACTAATCCAAATTCCAGCCCCCGTAAGGACAAGAATGGCAGTGGTACTCATCCATATGGCATTAACGGCAACCGACAAACCTAATCCTATAGCCCCCAAGGTCAATAAAACCGCTATTTTTATACTATTTTTCATTTATTATCCTTGGACTATCGCATTGTTTTATAAAGCGCTTCGGCTTTTTGAATTTCAGCAGGTGACGCTTTCCGTCGACAAGACATATAGCCGTGATCGTTTTCACCGCAAGCGATGTTAGGATAAACGGTTGCGAAGACCCAGTAAAATCCGCCGTTTTTTGTGGCATTTTTTACATACCCTTTCCACACTTTTCCGCTTTTTACGGTGTCCCATAAATCTCTGAAAGCTGCTTTGGGCATATCGCTATGGCGGACAATGCTGTGAGGCTGTCCCATCAGTTCTTCGAGAGTGTATCCGGCAATTTTGCAAAAGTCTTCATTGGCAAAAAGAATTTTCCCTTTCGAATCGGTCTGAGATACCAAAAAATCGGTATCTTGAAGAGTGTGTTCCATCTTGTTCTCCTAAGTTTATCACTGAAAGATATGCAAAGCATAAAATAAAAGATTTCAGTTATTGAATAAGTAAATATTATTTTATCTGCGGGAGTGTAAAAGAAGTGTGGCGAATCTTAATTGATACTTATAAGTACTTGTAATTAGGATTTATGATAAAGAATATCCGATTTTTGGGATAGATCGAATAGTCATTGTCGGAATTTTAGCACGGAGATTTTTCACCAAACATTTGATAGGGTTACGGTTGTTTAAAGCAGTTCCGTAGAGTATTTCTTCAATCTCGCTATAGGATACTATCTCTCTTTGATTGTCGAGTAATAATTCTAACAGTGTTATCTCCAAGTTAGTCAACGGAATATTGTGCTCTCCCATACGAGCTGTTTTACTGGCATAATCATAGAAAGTTTTTTTGGCTTTATTGATGACGACTTTTGTAGAATGTTTTTTAATCTCTTTAGTATTCATTTTCTTTAAAAAAGAGTCAATTTTATCAAATGTAATCGGCTTGAGTATGTATTCTTCCAACTGCAAAGGAATGGCTTGAAGTAAATATTGAATATCGGAATATGCGCTTAAGATCACGATCGGTGTCGTCTGATCATGTTGCCGAATTTTCTCAATCAATTTTAATCCGTCCAATTTAGGCATCTCGATGTCAGTAAAAATCAAATCAGGCATATACTCTTCATATAAACGCCAAGCTTCTTGTCCATCGTAGGCACTAAGTACTTGTTGGCATTTCTTATCCAGAAATAAAGAGAGATAATCATTGCTTTCTTGATCATCTTCCGCGATCAATATTGTTTTTATCACTTGAGATTACATCCTAATAGCTGTTTAGTAAGAAAAATTATAGTCAATTAAGTTTATATACAGCAATGAGATACAGACCTAGTGACATTTATAAATTATGCGCGGCTAAAAAGGTTAAGATAAAACATATCCCATTAGAGGTGTTAATAGCATTTATCTTACCACCGAAATGTTCCTCTATAATTAATTTGGAAAGATATAAGCCTAGGCCTCGTCCTGTCCCGTACATCTTCGTTGAAAAATAGGGGATAAATATTGTTTCGAGATACTCAGGAGGGATACCACCGCCGTTGTCGCATATATACAGATATATCTCTGTGTCTTTTTGCTCAAGTGTACAATGTATGAAGGGAGACTTAACATTTTTTTCCATCAAGGCATCATCGGCATTGACCAGCAGATTGAGAATAACTTGTATGAATGCATTTTTGGAGCCGTAAATCAGTGCAGTATCACCATCAATTCTAAATTCAATATTATGAGCGTGTAACTGAGGTATGAGCTCATTATACACTTCATGAATTATTTGATGAATTGAAAAAGAGGTTTGTTCTGCATCGGGTTTGAAAAAATTACTAAAAACATCCATGCTCTCTGACATGAAAGCTATTTTTTTCATACTTTTTTGTTTAATATCGGCAATCATTTTTGGGTTTCTATCACATTCATCGACCAATACGGTTAGGCTGTCGATGAGGATTGATAAGGCATTGAGCGGTTGTTTCCACTGATGCGAAATGGCACTGATCATCTCACCCATCATGGCCATTTTTCCTTGTTGTATCAGAATCTGGTTTTGGTGTTTTAAAGTACGATTTACATTGTCGAGTTCTACTATGGAGCCTAACTCTTTGTAAAGTTGCACTGCGAGAAGATGAGAGGGATTCCAAGGGATACTTTTCCCTCTTTGCTCAATCGTGAACGTTTCAAACGATTTTCTCGGACTGATGCGCTGTGATTGATCGATAATTGTTGCTTTATCAGGATTGCCTGCCCATTTTAAAATTTTCACCCACTCACGACGGAACCAGATAATTTCAGTGCGAGGATTATGAGAAATAATGAGGCTTAAAACACCACTGATCGAATCAGTAAGTAAGATATCACCCAAAGAGTGAGAAACAAAAAGATCTTTTTCATGTAAAGGCTCGATGATGCTTGAGAGTTCTCTGATATAGGAAGTTGGAGGTACTGTTCCAAATACCGAACACTCGCTGTTTTGGAGTAAACACACACCGTCACTGTCCATTGCTTCAAGCCAAGATGAACCTAATGCTGTAAAAGCTGTATGGAGATCAGACCGATCTAAGAGTGTTTGGAAAGCTTCTTTTAGGACTGAATATCGGTTTTTAAGACGAAAAAACAGCTGCAGGGACTCATTGGAAAGCCTTTCCTGAATGAGAGCATTAAAAAGTCCTATAAACATTTCGCAATAGTACCGTATGGTATATGCAAGAGGTAAAGGAGAGGGGTGATGACACGCAAAAAGGCCCCATAGCTTTCCATCAACGATGATTGAAAGACTCATGGAAGATGCAACATCCATATTTCGGAGATATTCGAGATGGATAGGAGATACACTGCGCAGAGTGCTTTGACTCATATCGATCGGTTCACTTACGATGCTTTGGAGCGGAACCGGAATGTACGTGGCATTAGGGATATAACGGATTAGATTGGTTCGATAGAGTTCTCGTGCCTGTGCGGGAATATCACCGGCCGGAAAATGGTGATTGAGATACGATTCCATTGGGGCGGTATTGGCTTCAGCGTTTACCCATCCATTGAAATCTTCATCAAATCGGTATGACATTACACGCCCAAAACCACTGAGGTGCTGTAAGGCCTGTGCTCCAAGAAGGCATAACTCATCGATTGAAGAAGCTTTTGTCAAGCCAATAGTTTCATGGACAAGGGATTGGGCCAGTGTGTCAGGAAAGAGGTCGGCATTTAATACGGGCTCGCCTTCCAGAATTAGAGTCATATGATTGCGATGTATATAAAAAATATATTGAGACGATTCGATGGTGAAAATTTTTGGTAAGGATTTAGCGGCATTGTTCTCTTCTTGCACCCATTGATGTAGAAAAGGAAAAAAAATGTACAGCGGCTGTGAGAGAATCTGCTGAGCGGAAAAAGTCAAAAAAAGATGAATATTGCTGCTTGCAGCGATAACGGTCATTGTATTTGCGTCAACTGCCAGAAAAAAGCCATGTGGCTGAATTGCTGATGGAATGTGGATGGGTTCTTTATCACATTCGTTTAAATCTTGGTCATTTAGTGTCATGAAAAATTTCCTCCAGTATCTCAAATGAACGTATGACACCTGTTAGAATTTCTTGACGTATCGGTTCATTGTTATATCGCTCAAGCAGATCGACAAATATAACCCATTGCACCTCGGTCATTTCACCATAGCCCTTTAAATATCGCATCGGTAGATGAGGTGCCTTTTTTTCAAGAAGAGCAGATAAAAACGCTCCTCCTTTTCGGGAACCTTCCAATACATAGAGAAGTCCGATTGCTTGGCCTGGTGTGTCAAAATCTTTAAAGTATTCCGTATCGAGCGGATCCTGAGTGATACCTAAATCCATTAAATCGTCTAGGAGCAAATGGACACGGCATCGTTGTGACACTTCAAACCCATACGAATCATTGAGTATTGCTAAAAGTTTTTTTTCACCTGAATGGCTGAAAAGTGCAAGTTTGCCAAGAAGCCATCGGTATGGTCCATCCAAAGATTCATTTTTGGCAATTGCATGCATGAATGGGTTGTTTTCAATACGCTGATGTAACGTACGAGTATTATGATAGAGTGTTTGTTGTAAAGAAAGCATAATGCCATTTCCTTTGGTTATGTGGCTCAATAGCTTTTGGTAATGATTGCCGTTTTATGGATACTCATCTGCTAATGCCTTAATATTTGTAGTATCTTACAAATATATTGATAAAATAGTTACATCTACTATTTCTTGGAGAGTGGAATAACCTGATAACAGGTTAAAGAGAGGTGAGCAACATCTCTAATACAGTGATAACAAAAATTCAGTTCAGTGCCCTAGAATAAGCTAAAGCATTAGAATATCCATTATACGATAATGGGCCGTCAGCTGGAATGGCGAATGTATACAGTTTGCTATAATGAGACTAGTGAGTTAGAAAGAAGGATGATACGATGCAAAATATCCAAATACCACCTCTTATCTACGGGACGGCATGGAAAGGTGAGCGTACCGCTGATCTGGTGGAGATGGCGGTACTGAACGGATTCAGAGGGATCGATACGGCCGCTCAGCCCAAACATTACCATGAAGCAGGGGTAGGGGAAGCACTGGAGCGTTTAAACGCTCAGGGGATAACGCGGGAGATGATATTTCTCCAGAGCAAATTTACCCCTCTCGCAGGACAAGACCCCCGGAAAATCCCGTACGACCCAAATGCTCCTTTGGACGTTCAGGTAGCACAATCGTTTAAAGGCTCACAGCATAATCTCAAAAGCGAGTATGTCGATTCCTTGGTGCTTCACTCACCGCTTTTTCCTTATGCCCATTTGCAAAAAGTATGGGGGGCTATGGAACACATCCATAAAAGCGGCGGGGCACGCCAACTGGGGATAAGCAACTGTTATGACCTGGAACTGCTGCAGAAACTCTGCCGAGATGCCGAGGTGAAACCCTCCGTGGTGCAGAACCGTTTCTATGCCGAAAGCGGGTACGACAAAGAGCTGCGGAAATGGTGCGACGGGGAAGGGATCCTCTATCAGAGTTTCTGGTCATTGACGGCCAATCCCCATATCTTAGAGAGCAGGGAATTTTTCGCGTTGACCCAAAAGTATGATAAAACCGAAGCACAGATACTCTACCGATATCTAAACCACATCGGAATTACCCCTCTGATCGGGTCGACATCCCTGCAGCATATCAAAGAGGATCTGGATATTTTCACCTTTGAATTAAGCAGCGAAGAGATTGCGGGTATTAGTTCGCTTTTAAACGATTAAGGCTATCATTTAACTTTGCAAATCCTTCACGATTGGACGATATGCTGGCATTGAAAAGGATGGTTACATGAAAAGAATCGTTTTACTGATACTCTTGCTGTCACAAATGCTCAGTGGCAAAATCCTCAGTGCGTCGTATGAAGTCTCGTACGGGATTTTTCAAACCATGGGAACCGCCGATGCCCGGTTCGAGATCAAAGACGATCAAACCTACAGTATTCGGATCGAAGCAAAAACAACAGGAATCGCGAAATTTCTCTCCAATAACCGTATCGAGAGTTACGAAAGCTACGGAAACGTTATCAACGGACGGTTGGTCCCTTTGAAATATGTCAAAGTCCGGCAGACCGATTCCAAAAAAACCATTAAAATCTATACGTTTGACCACTCTAAGCAAAAAGTGTGGAAAGAGAATATCCATAGCGATGAGTGGGATAAAGTAGAACACGATTTCTATGCCGCCGAAGATATCCTGACCCTGTTCTTTAATCTTAACACCTACACGCAGTCGCGACAGGATCAGATATTTTATGCCATCGGCGGGAGCGGAAAAGACGGCCGTATCAATGTTGTTTTCCCTAAAAACGAGGTTTTGCAGGGGATGAAAAAAACATTGGAAATGAATGAGGGTGATTTTCTGAAAGTGATTCTGAACGATCGAATATTTGCCAGTTCCAACGGAGAACTGCTGATCAATCTCGGCAAAGACGGATTGTGTGACAAAGCGGTCCTTGCGGATGTACTGTTATTCGGGGATATTATCGGCAAACGGGTACGATAAGCGGATTTCTTTACACCATTTTTACACTTCTTGGTCATGATACCGTGACAAATATTTTATCGGGAAGGATTTTCATGCGTTATCTCTTTATACTTTTCTATTTACTCTCAGCACTTGTTTTTGCTGATACCCAAAAAATCATGATTGATTTGAAAACCGGAGATATGGACTCGTTTACCACCCGCTTTATCGGCGGAGTATCTTCGACGGCGGATTATTTTATCGCTCAGGGGGATACGGTTTCCATTGCGGTCGTGATTCACGGGGAAGCGTACAAGTTTTTTGTAGAAAACCTCGAACGTACCCAATACGGAGTCGATCAGTCTCTGGTTGCCAACCAAGAGGTGCTCTACCAAAAGCTCCTCGAATTTCAGAAGAAGTACAACGTCGTACTCGAAATTTGTCAGGTCGGTATGAATAAAAAAGGGATTTTGAGCGAAGATATCTATCCGTTTGTCACGCCGATCAAATCGTCGATGACCGGATTAGTGAAGTGGCAGAACCGGGGGTATGCATATATTCCTGTTCCTTAGGTTTATCGTGTAATAAATGAATACTTAAGCCAACGGATGATAGAATTCGCGCCGTGATGCGGGAATAGCTCAGTTGGCTAGAGCGTCAGCCTTCCAAGCTGAATGTCGCGAGTTCGAGTCTCGTTTCCCGCTCCACTCTCTTTTTTCTTTTATAATCACTCTCTTTTTTTAATCACACCATCGTTTTTCGCAACACATCGATCGGCATTACAAACAGCGCTTTAAACAGCGGAGATATCCGTGTCGTTTTATCATCGATCACTTCCAATGCACTAAAGCTGAATCCTTCGCCGTCGGCAGAATTGGTCGGGGTAACCGTAAAAGTGAGCGGTTTGAGGGTACGGATCATATTGAGAATATTTTTATGGCGTTTGTCTTCGGCACTGAGGAGGATATTCCCATCTTTTGTCCGTACTTTGGCCGACTCGACCAAAAGCCGCCAGTTATCGGCATGGAGCGTTTTGTTCCAGGTCATAATCCCGTTTGAATAGTTGATTTGTTTTTTTTCACCGACGATAATACCCTCTCGGGTAGTTCGGATCGTTTCGGCGAGGGTGAGGAAAAAGTTTTTGCCTCCGACAGAGTCGGCACATTCACGTAAAAGTTCCCCTAAAGTTTGCTCTGTACTCGTCATTTCGGTTGGTGTTGTATCCATAATTTATTCCTCAATATCTTTTGCTTATGATATCCAAATTTCACCTCCGGATGAGTCGGATGGGAGCTTTTAACACCAAATATGCTATTTTTCCGTTATGAAACAAGATGAAACTGCCCCTTTTTGGGAAACGAAAACGCTCAAAGAATTGACTCCTGCTGAGTGGGAAGCACTGTGTGACGGATGCGGACTGTGCTGTCTTAACCGCCTTCAGGACGAGGATGATGATACGGCTCCGATCTATCTGACCCGGGTTGCCTGCCATTGCTATGATATCAATGCGGGACAATGCAGCGATTATGCGAACCGGTTTGAGAAGGTTGAGGGGTGTATGCGGCTTACCCCGGAGCGGGCAGGAGAATATACGTGGCTTCCTGAAACCTGCGCCTATCGCCTTCGCCACGAGGGGAAAAAGCTTCCGGACTGGCATCCTCTGATTACAAAAGACCGCACTACGGTACGTCCGTATGGTATGCATGCGCTTAATCCGATATTGGAGAATGACAATATCGATTTAGAAGATTATATCGTGGACGAGTTTATCGACGATTTGTGACTTTATAGATAAAACTGAATACTTCGACGACGGCGAGATAGAGCTTTTCGGGGATCTCTTTGTCGATCTCGACTTTCGAGAGCAGCTCTACCAGATCTTCGTCTTTGTGGATCGGCAGATTGTGAAGCTCGGCGATTTTGATGATATTTTCGGCACTTGCGCCTTTTCCTTTGGCTATGACACGAGGGGCGTTCTCTTTTTCTCGATCGTAGCGCATGGCGACCGCTTTTTTCATACTTTTACCTCAAATCCCAAATCAAATCCATCGTTCTCAGCCTCATAATTTTCACTTTTGGATGAAACATTTTCCCGCATCACAAAAACCCGTATGGAGCGCAGTGTCAGACCGGCATCGATCAGCAATCCCCGCAGTTCCCCGATATGCTCTTGAAGCAAGGTTTTCAGTTCGGGTTTTTCGGAGTGGGCTTGGATATCGAGCTGATTTCCCTCATACAGTGCCATCATCAGATTCAGCTCACCGTACTCTTTGAGTTTCAGATGGATCTCACAGTAGAATTTTTTATCCGCCGTTTTTTTAAATGCTAATGACCCCTCCTGAAGCTGATCCCATGCGAAAGGCAAATAGATCGAATTGGAGGAACTCAGATGCGAAACGAGCTGGTGATAGTCGATTTGCGTGAGGAGTTTGTCGACGTGTTCGAGCAGCTTCGGCGCATTGGGATCGTTGGATTGCTTCAGTTCATCACTCAGGGAGAGGAGATTGGATTTCATATCTTCTGAGAGGTTATTGCGTAAGAATGTTTCACTTACCAGCTCTTTCGGATTGAGAAATTCACCCAGTTTAACGATTTTGGCCGAGAGCTCTTGGGTAATGTTTCCCTCGGTTATGGCGCTGCGAAGCTGTTGGGAAAACTCTTTGACCTCATTGGGCGAAGCCGTGTTCAAATTTTTGAGGAGTTTTTCAATGGAATCGAGAAGGTCGTTTGTCTCGGGCGCACTGCTGGGCAAAAGTGCACCGTAAATCTGGGACAGGGTACTTTTGATCTCTTGTACGGCGCTGAGCTGATCGAGTTTTTGGACGAGCTGGGAGACCTCTTTGGAATAGAGGACATCGCTTTTAGAGAGAATCTGCTGGAGGGAATTGCTCAGTTGTTTCAAGGTATCGGTGAGGACAACGGCACTCGGCGGATGTGTTGCGGCTTTGGTTAATACTCCGCCCTCCAAGAGGGTTGTGATCTCTGCTCGTACCGTTTTACTCTCAGCGGAGGGATTTTTCGTGAGGAGGGTACGGAGCTGTTCGAGGGTTTGGGTCAGATCGGGGATTTTATGCAATGCTGCGGCAAATTTGGATTCCATAAAAACGCCGCTGTTGGCGATTTGTTGTTTGAGGCTCTGGGGGTCGAGTGTTGCGGCATTTTTGACAAAGGTTTCGAGCGCTGCCGTTTTCGGAGCAAGATCAGGGGATGATTTCAGCTCCTTGAGGAGAGATTTAAGCGCATCGGTGAAGCTTCCCATCGTTTTAAAGGCAGAAGAGTTTTTGAGCAAATCCAGAAGTATCTGGTCGGATTTGGAAGAGGTGATTTTATCCTGAAAAACGGAGGTGAGGAGGGATTTGATATCTTTTCCCTCTTTGAGCTGTTCGAGCTGCGCGGGCGTGGCATTTTTAATCGCCTCGGAGAGGGCTTTGTTCGTATTGGTGAGGATGATACTGAGCCGCGCATCGGGAGTTAGGTTTATCATAGAGAAAATAATAACACAAAATTATTTTTTATGGCCGATAAACAAGGACATCACCCCTGTTTTGCAGCAGACGCTCTTAGGGAATAACGTCCCTGATGATGGATAACGAGGATATAGGTTTCTGTTTGTACGATGGGAAGAGACATAAGTGACTTCTTGTAGTGAAAGTAAACCCGCATCCACTGAAGACGCTCAGGCGCTATGCAGTTACAAAAATGCTAGTCGAGATCAATGACCGGATGGCGGGCATACTCATAGCAGTGGTCCAAATTAGCAGACAATAGATCGATGATCTCCTGATCGAGTTTATGTTCATCTCCCATGGTCTGAATAATGGCATACGCTTCCTTGGCGCTTAATCCCGTACGGTAAGGGCGATCTTGGACTAATGCCTGAAAGACATCTGCGATGGTCAGGATACGTGCTTCTATCGGTATTTGGTCGGCATAGAGATGATAAGGATACCCTTTTGCATCGAGTGTCTCATGGTGCATAGAAGCGATCTTGGCAATCTCTTGAAAACCTTTGATTTTTCGGAGAATCATGTGCGAGTCAAAGCCGTGACGATTCATTTGAGAACGTTCATCATCATTTAAAGGACCTGCTTTTTGGAGTATCTCATCCGCAATGCGGAGTTTCCCCAAATCATGAAAAAATGCGGAAAGTTCTATTTTTTCTTGTGTCTTATTCGGGAGATGGTGCAACTGGGCAAGATGCCGTGCAAGAGATGCCACTCCATAGGTGTGTTCAGAGGTAAAAGCGCTTTTGGCATCGACGACATCGGCAAACATCATGGCAATGTTTTTAAGGGTTTCAAAGTTTAGCGCTTCACTGTTCCCTCGTTCAATCCATTCACTGAAATACTCATTGAGGGCTTCGGGCTCCATATAAAACCAAAAAGAATCCGATGCGGAAGTTTTGATAAACATATCTGCAAAGGCAGGAGAAAACATAGTACCGCTGTACTTTTGGATGACAGCTTCGATTTCGCGGCGTTTATGGTTGCTTTCATCGCCGATCTGTACCCGCAGGGCATCAATCCGGTCGGTCATATAAATGAGGTTTGCATACTCTTTCGTTTCTTCACCGACGGATTCGTCAAAATGATCCCAATGGGTATGATGATAGCGGATCACTGGCGCGTATTGATGGTAAATACGGACTTTTTCCAAAAGCATAGAGCCTCGGGTACAGTGGACTTGGGAATTATCCCAATCGAGTTCATTGACCAGATGGCTATGGACATCGGTAGAAGAGACACCGCAGTCATGGAGCATACCCATCATGATAATATCATCAATCCTGGATTGGCTCCATCCCAATTTCTTACCGATTTCGGCAGACATAAAAGCGACCCGCTTCCCGTGCATCGTATCATCGATTCCGACATAATCGAGAGCTTCGGAGAGCGCATAAGAAACTTCACGCAGATTGAGATTATAAATCATGATTTCTTCTTTTGTATTTCTAATAATTACTCTATCGTAAAAATGTTACGAGTCTCTTTATACTTAGGTTTCTTCTCGGGTAAATTTTTTGGAAACTTTGTTCCGGGTGATTTAAGAACCGGAATTTAGCCCTAAAATGGGTGATCGGAGGAATGATTGATTGCATAGCAAATTTTTTATATCGATTTCTAGTAAAACTAGAGTAGAATTTAAATATATAGATTAGTTCTTGAAATTAATAAAAACAAATAATAATTATTTAGGACAATGGGTGGAATTTACAAAAATTTTACAACGGCTTGCGCAACCTCTGGCATCGGCAGAAAACACAATTAAAAAAGGGGAGGATAGTGTTGATTCGTCCCCCAAACCGATACTTCGTCGTTTAATGATCGCTTTATCGATTATTTCGGTATTGGTAACCGTTGGTATAGGGATACTTTTATTACTGCAGCAACGGCACTTTTTGCAAGATACTTTTGATACACGAATGGCGGAAGTATCGTATGACTATCAAAGACTGCTGAATCAGCAAGCTTCCGGTCTGCGTATGGCATTACAGCCAATCGTTGCGAACAATGCGGTCAAAAAAGCTCTTCAAGAAGGTGACACTCAACGGCTTGAATCCGATTGGCATGACATCTTTGAGACAATGAAACGTGAAAACCGCCTTACCCATTTTTATTTTTTGGACCATAAGAGGGTCTGTTTGCTCCGAATGCATAATCCCTCAAGAAAGGGCGATGTCATCAACCGTTTTACGGCACTTGAAGCGGAGTGGACACACAAACGCGCATCCGGTCTCGAACTCGGACCGATGGGGACTTTGACGCTTCGTGTTATACAGCCGGTATATGAGGGGGAGAGCCTTATCGGATACATCGAGCTGGGAAAAGAGGTCGAAGACATTCTCCAAAAACTGCATACCCAACCGACAGATGAGATAGTCGTATTGATCCGAAAACAGTATTTAGAACGTTCTGCCTGGGAAGAGGGGATGCAAATGCTGGGCCGAAAGGCGAATTGGAAGCAATTTCCGGAAGATGTTGTTGTTTATGCATCTCAGGAGAAGCTGCCGGATTCTTTAGCCAAATTGGGAGATCAAGACACTTCTCTTCATGATTCCTATGGAAAGAAAGGTCAGGAAATAACCGATCAGGGAAAAGATTGGCGTGTATCGATGATACACATGAAAGATGCATCGGGCAAAGAGATCGGCGATTTAATCGTGATGAGTGACAACACTCTTGAAAAATCTGAATTTGTCCACTTTATTTCGGTTCTCGCACTCGGTTCAAGTGTGGTTATCGGGCTGATTTTATTCCTTATCTTTTTGTTTTTACGGCGGACGGATGCGAATATCCGTCTTCAACAAACGAATTTACTGGAAAACCGAAAAGCAATAAACTCCTTGGCATTTTTTGATCAGCTGACCAATCTGCCAAACCGGACCCTGTTGCTTGATAGATTGAAACAGGTCATGGCCGTCACTTCCAGAAGCGGCAATTACGGGGCATTGTTATTTATCGATTTGGATAATTTTAAAACGCTGAATGATACGTTGGGGCATGATACGGGAGATATGCTGTTAAAGCAGGTCGCGCAGCGTCTCACCGGATGTGTGCGTGAAGGTGACACGGTGTCTCGATTTGGCGGAGATGAGTTCGTAGTCATTTTATCGGGACTGAGTACCCATGAAACCGATGCGGCTACTGCAAGCGAAATGATCGCGGAAAAAATTCTTGCTTCTTTGAATGAGCCTTATTTTCTGAACGGAATAAATCATCGCAGCAGTGCAAGTATCGGGGTGACCTTGTTCAAAGGAGACAGCTCTTCCATCGATAATTTGATGAAACAGGCAGATTTGGCAATGTATAAATCCAAAGAAGCAGGCCGTGACGGTCTGAGTTTCTTTGACCCGAATATGGAGTCTGCACTCAAAACACGCTCGGCATTGGAAGAAGATTTGCGCAAAGGGATAGATGAAAGGCAGTTTGTCCTTTATTATCAGGCGCAAGTAAGAGAAGACGGAAGTGTCTCCGGTACGGAAGTGCTCGTACGCTGGCAGCATCCTAAACGCGGAATAGTTTCCCCTATAGAGTTTATCCCTGTGGCGGAAGAGACCGGACTTATCCTTCCCTTGGGGCATTGGATTTTAAAAACGGCATGTGAACAATTGGCACGATGGGCCCGAATCCCTGAGATGGAAGCGGTTACGATGGCCGTGAATGTCAGCGCCCGCCAATTCAGTCAAAGTAATTTTGTTGCAGAAGTATTATCGGTTATCCAAGAGACCGGTGCTAATCCTAATCGGTTGAAGCTTGAACTCACCGAAAGTTTATTGCTGCAGAATATTGAGGAAGTGATCCGTAAAATGGCGGCATTGAAAGTTGCGGGAGTCTCTTTTTCACTGGATGATTTTGGTACGGGATATTCTTCTCTTTCCTATTTGAAACGTCTTCCTCTCGATCAGCTGAAAATCGACCAAAGTTTTGTCCGCGACATTATGAACAATGAGAATGATGCAATCATCTGTAAATCGACGATTGCCCTTTCGGAAAGCATGGGACTTTCCGTCATTGCCGAAGGGGTTGAGACCCAAGAACAGCGCAACCTGCTTTTGGATTTGGGCTGCCGTGCCTATCAGGGTTATTGGTTTAGCCGGCCTGTTCCGTTAACAGAGTTCGAAGCGCTTTGTCAACGTATCCATAGTCCTGAAACGGCAGGTGAATCATGAGAACCAATAATTTAAAAACAAAAATTCTGTTCATCCTGACGGCGGTTATTTTGGGGGTGGCATCGATCGTTACCCTTTATAATGTCGTTCATGATAAACGGCAAGATGAACTGCGGATGGAGGATGCATACCAAAGTGTCAGTTTGCATTATGAGGAGACCATCAAGGACATCGTAGATTTTTATATCGCACGGACGTATGCCAATATCAATACGGTAGGGGTACTGGAAGTGGTCCGCTCGCATGACCATGACAAGCTCTATACACTGATATCCCCGCGATGGGAAGTGATGCGTAAAGAAAACCCCGCGCTAAGCGTTATGCAGTTTCACAATGCGGACGGAACCTCTTTGCTGCGTATGCACCGCCCCAATGTGTATGGGGATAATATCGCGTCACAGCGCGCGATGGTTGCCCATATCCACCAATATCATAAAACCGTTTACGGATTTGAAGAAGGGCGGGAAGGACTGGCATTTCGCATTCTTGTCCCGATAATCGATCATGGCACATATCTGGGTGCTCTGGAG
>NZ_JBASYM010000026.1:0-24367 GCF_049277495.1 Sulfuricurvum sp.
TGACGCTAAACTGGAAGCAGCGGCATTAAGAGAAAAAGTTATTGCTGAGACCAAAGCGCTGGCAAATAGCAAAATAGAGACAAAACGTGCTGAATTAGCACTTGAGTACGCAACGTTCGAAGGCGAATTGTCGCAAGAGAGAACTCGGTTGATTGCATCACTTCAAAATGAAGTGCCTGCATTCCAATCTGCTGTATCAGCAAAACTAAGTCAGATATAAGGTACGCAATGGGTAAAATAATCGTTACAGTGTTAATGCTCAGCGCGTATCTATTTGGATCAGATGCTGGTGCAGAAGGCTCTACAGACATAGTACAACGAACGGTCAACTTCCTGATTTTTGCCGGAATTTTGTTTTATATTTTGGCTGAACCGGTTAAAAGCTATTTTAGCGGAAGAAGTGCGGGAATTGCCGATGAGCTTGAAAAAGTTCAAGAGCGTCTCCGTGAATCAAAACGTCTAAAAGAGGCAGCTGAACATAAAATCGAAGAAGCGGAACGATTTGCGAGTGAATTGGCTGAGTCAAGTAAGAAAGAGAACAAAGTTTTGAGCGATAAAATTTTGGCGCAATGCGAACAGGATCTTGAGATTATCTCAAAGCAAAATGCTGCATTGATCGAGCTTGATAAACGTAAAATGGTTCGTGAAGTTGTTGCTGAAGTAATGAATGATGTTATGAACAGCAGTAATGAAGCACTTGGTAAAGAAGCTATGACCGAAATCTTGAAAAAGAAGGTGGCATAAATGCAGCATGAACTAATTGCTAAACGTTACATCAAACCTGTCATGGACAGTTTTGATGGCGCTTCATTGGAAAATTTGGCAACACTCCTCGGAGTTGTAGCCAAAGCTTATGAAGATGAAAAATTCAACCTTATTATGAACAGTAATGAGGTTAGTGACAGTGCTAAATGTCAACTTGTCTTGGATATGGTCGCTTCGGCGAACAGCTCTGCAGTCAACAATCTTATTAAATTACTTGCTGAGAACGGGCGTCTTTCATTGATTCCTACTCTTTCAAGTCTTTTAATCCGTGAGATTGCCAGAACTAAGCGTACCTTCACGGGACGTATCTACAGCAATAATGTTGTCGATCAAGCTTCAGTTGAGACGATTGCACGTGATTTGGGTACAAAAATGGGGGCAACTATCTCATTGAGCTATGTTGCTTCTGATTTTGACGGAGTCCGTGTCGAAGTTGATGATTTGAATGTCGAAATCAATTTTTCAAAAAGCCGCCTCAATGCTCAAATGGTTGAGCACATTTTAAAAGCAATTTAACCCTCGGGAAAGGAGAAATAGTGGTAGCAAAAGTACAAGCAGACGAAATCAGTTCAATCATTAAAGAACGAATTGAGAATTTCGAACTTAATGTAGATATTAATGAAACCGGAAAAATCGTCTCATACGGAGATGGAATCGCTCAAGTTTATGGCTTGAACAATGTTATGGCCGGTGAGATGGTTGAATTTGAAGACGGTACACGCGGTCTTGCAATGAATCTCGAAGAGAGCAGTGTCGGGATTGTTATCCTTGGAAAAGGAAAAGATCTTCGTGAAGGTATGAGCGCTAAGCGTCTTGGACGTCTTTTACGTGTTCCTGTCGGCGATGCACTTCTTGGTCGTGTTGTTAATGCCCTTGGTGAGCCGATTGACGGAAAAGGTCCGATCGAAACAACGGAAGTTCGTTTCGTTGAAGAAAAAGCTCCTGGAATCATGGCACGTAAATCGGTTCATGAACCGATGGCAACCGGTATTAAAGCAATTGATGCCCTCGTTCCGATCGGACGCGGACAACGCGAACTTATCATCGGTGACCGTCAAACCGGTAAAACTACTGTTGCACTTGACACAATTATCAATCAAAAAGGTAACGGTGTTGTTTGTATCTATGTAGCTATCGGTCAAAAAGAATCAACGGTTGCTCAAGTTGTTCGTCGTCTTGAAGAACACGGTGCGCTTGAATACACTATTATTGTTTCTGCACCAGCTTCAGAAGCGGCAGCACTCCAATTCCTTGCTCCTTATACCGGTGTAACTATGGGTGAATACTTCCGTGACAATGCTCGTCATGGTTTGATCGTATATGATGATCTTTCCAAACACGCGGTAGCATACCGTGAAATGTCATTGATTCTTCGCCGTCCTCCGGGCCGTGAAGCATACCCTGGTGACGTTTTCTATCTACACTCTCGTCTTTTAGAGCGTGCAGCAAAATTGAATGACGAAATGGGTGCAGGTTCATTGACTGCTCTTCCAATCATCGAAACTCAAGCGGGTGACGTTGCGGCGTATATCCCAACCAACGTTATTTCGATCACTGACGGCCAAATTTTCTTGGAAACTGATTTGTTCAACTCAGGTATCCGTCCTGCGATCAACGTCGGTCTTTCGGTTTCTCGTGTCGGTGGTGCGGCACAAATCAAAGCAACGAAACAAGTTGCGGGAACATTGCGTCTTGATTTGGCACAATACCGTGAACTTCAAGCGTTTGCACAGTTTGCTTCTGATTTGGATGAAGTAAGCCGCAATCAGCTTGAGCGTGGTCAGCGTATGGTTGAAGTGTTGAAACAGCCTCCATATTCTCCACTCGGTGCTGAAAAACAAGCATTGATCATTTTTGCCGGGAATGAAGGATATCTTGATGATATCTCTGCAGATTCTGTCGTTAAATTCGAAGCGGACCTTTATCCGTTCGTAGAAGCGTCATATCCGCAAATTCTTGAGAACATTCGCAGCACATCAAAAATTGATGATGATACGATGGCAATGATGAAAAAAGCACTCGAAGAGTTTAAATCTACTTTCGTTGCTGAATAAGGAATCTTTATGGCTAACTTGAAAGAGATTCAAAGACAGATCAAGAGTGTTTCGAACACGCAGAAAACCACACGTGCTATGAAGCTCGTGTCAACGGCGAAACTTCGCCGTGCGGAAGAGCTTGCGAAACGTTCACGACTGTTTGCACAAAAAACGAATCAAGTCATAGCTGAAATCGCAGGTCGAATCAAATGCAATAAAGTCGGCGGTATCGAAAACCGTTGTTTTATTGAGAATGATGCACCTGAAATGATCGATATTATTTTTGTAACTGCAGACAAAGGCCTTTGCGGAGGCTTCAATATGCAAACTATCAAAGCGGTTAAACGCTTGATGAGTGAATACAAAAATAAAAAAGTCAAAATTCGTCTTCGCGGTATCGGGAAAAAAGGAATTGAATTTTTTAACTATAATGAAGTAGAGATGCTTGATCAGGTTAAAAATCTTAGTTCTGCTCCGGATATGCAGCGTTCAAGTGAATTTATGACACGGTCAATCAATGATTTCAAAGAGGGTAAGATTGATGCCGTTTATATCGTTTATAACGGTTATAAAAACGTCATTACCCAAGAGTTGCATGTTAACCGTGTATTGCCGGTCAATGTAGACAGTTACGATTGTGAAGAAGCTAAAAACTCAATGTTGGAGCTTGAAGCACAAGATGAAGAGAAAATGCTCGATTCATTGGTAACCAAATATGCTGAGTACAATATGTATTATGCCCTTATCGATTCTGTTGCGGCAGAACACAGTGCGCGTATGCAGGCAATGGATGCTGCAACAAATAACGCTAAAGAGATGGTTAACTCGTTGAAAGTCAAGTTTAACAAAGCAAGACAAGAATCGATTACAACCGAACTTATCGAGATTATCAGCGGCGTCGAGTCGATGAAATAATTATGGAGGAAAGAATGATTGGTAAAATTGCTCAAGTAATTGGTCCGGTCGTTGACGTTGATTTTGAAGGGCACTTGCCTGCAATCAATGAAGCGATCGAAGTAAATGTAAGTGTTGAAGGGAATACGACTCGTCTTATTCTTGAAGTAGCGTCTCACCTCGGAAACGGTCGTGTCCGTACGATCGCTATGGATATGTCTGAAGGTCTTGTTCGTGGTATGGATGCTCGCGCAACCGGTGCTCCGATCAAAGTACCAGTCGGAGAAAAAGTTCTTGGACGTATCTTCAACGTTATCGGTGAAACTATCGATGGCGGAGATCAAGTAACGGATTGTGAAACATGGTCTATCCACCGTGATCCTCCACCATTGGTTGACCAAAGTACAAAAACTGAGATGTTCGAAACGGGTATCAAAGTTGTTGACCTTTTGGCTCCATATGCTAAAGGTGGTAAAGTCGGTCTATTCGGTGGAGCCGGTGTCGGTAAAACCGTTATTATCATGGAATTGATTCACAACGTTGCACACGGACACGACGGTCTTTCTGTTTTCGCCGGTGTCGGTGAGCGTACTCGTGAGGGGAATGACCTTTACCACGAGATGAAAGAATCAAGCGTTTTGGACAAAGTAGCACTGTGCTATGGTCAAATGTCTGAGCCTCCTGGAGCACGTAACCGTATCGCATTGACAGGACTTACGATGGCGGAATATTTCCGTGATGAGAAAGGGCTGGACGTATTGATGTTTATCGATAACATCTTCCGTTTTGCACAATCTGGTTCTGAGATGTCAGCACTTCTTGGACGTATCCCGTCAGCTGTTGGTTACCAACCGACTTTGGCTCGTGAAATGGGTGCTCTTCAAGACCGTATTACATCAACCAAAAAAGGTTCAATCACTTCAGTTCAAGCGGTATACGTACCTGCGGATGACTTGACTGACCCGGCGCCTGCTTCAGTATTTGCTCACTTGGACGCGACAACGGTTCTTAACCGTAAAATCGCTGAAAAAGGGATCTATCCTGCGGTTGACCCACTCGATTCAACATCACGTTTGCTTGATCCGCAAATTATCGGTGAAGAGCATTACGGAGTTGCACGCGGTGTTCAAAAAACATTGCAAAAATACAAAGATTTGCAAGATATTATTGCGATTCTTGGTATGGATGAGCTTTCTGAAGATGATAAATCGACAGTTGAGCGTGCACGTAAAATTGAGAAATTCCTTTCTCAACCGTTTTTCGTTGCGGAAGTATTTACCGGTTCTCCAGGGAAATACGTTTCACTTGAAAACACCATTAAAGGATTCAAAGGAATTCTTGAAGGTGAATTCGACCACCTACCGGAAAGTGCGTTCTATATGGTCGGTGATATGAATGAGGCGATTGAAAAAGCTGCTAAAATGAAAAGCAAGTAATTGCTTCTCGCCTTATAAGGAAACACTATGGAAACACTCCAATTAGAAGTGCTAACGCCAAGCGGACCGATTTATAACGGACCTGCTAAAAGCGTCACCCTTCCGGGTGAAGAGGGAGAATTCGGTGTTCTCCCTGAACACGTCTCTTTAACAACACTGCTTCAAGCGGGAGTTGTCGATATTCAAAAAGAGAACGGTAAAACTGAATCGATTGTTGTAAACTGGGGTGTCGTCCAAATTACCAACAACAAAGTAGTCGTTTTGGTAGACGGAGCTGTCGCAATTCGCGGAGATAGCGAAAGTGATATCGCTAAGGCACTTGATGAAGCCAAATCACTGATCAACAGTATTACTGATTCAAGCGTTATGTTCGCAACTGTTTCGGCACGTATCGAATCCGCGGCACATAACTTAGTCTAAATCAATGTTTCAGACATTTACCGCTTTTTATGACAAAAGCAATCCGGTAACACTTTTTGTGTTACTGGTTCTTTCTCTCTACTTCATCGCCGTCAACTGGGTATTTTTCTATCGTCTTTTTTCTCTAAACCAATGGATTAATACTGAAAACCAATCGCTCGAATCCCTTTTGTTAGGTTCACGCCAAATACCCGATTATGCTTATTTGAGACATTTTACTGCATCATCGTCACATCTTTCTGCGGCTTTGTTTGATATGGCATCGTATGCGGCAACGAAAGAATCGACAAAAGGATTGATGATGCTTTCGGTCGTTGCTTCAACAACCCCGTTTATCGGACTATTCGGAACCGTCGTATCGATCTTGGATACTTTCAAGCACATTGGCGGAGCAAGCGGGACAATGAGTATCATAGCGACGGGTGTTTCGGATGCTTTGGTTGCGACGGCATCCGGTATATTTGTCGCTATTTTCGCCTATACTTATCACCAGATATTGAAACGAAAAGCCTATGAACTTTCGGGTCTTATTCGTATGCAAGGTGATGCACTCCTCTCCAAAGAGGTATAGGCATGTTTGATTGGGATGAAAAACCGGAACTTAACATTACCCCTCTTGTAGATGTAATGTTAGTTCTGCTCGCTATTTTAATGGTGATTTCACCCAATATTGTATACGAAGAACTGATCCGTCTGCCGAAAGGTTCTGCACAAAAAGAGCTCACGAAACTCGCTCCTGTTAATATCACAATCAGTAAAGACGGAACAATAAAAGTGAATAAAGAGGTATTTAAAACCGATACATTCGCGGATAATTTTTCACTCTTTGCACAAACTCTTGATCATGAAGCAACCGTTATGATCAGTGCTGATCAGAGCCTTGGCTATGGTGAGGTTATGGCCGTTTTGGCGACTGTCAAACGGGCAGGATTCCGTGAAGTTTCTCTTGCAACTGCCGGTTAAAACTATTTTAGAGTCTCTGAATCGGATGCTGTAAAATGGATTTTAATCAAGAACGCTATTTTTTCTTAAGCGGGTTAATCTCTATCACTTTTTTCGTTCTCCTGCTTTTTTTGGTAGGGTTCAGTTTGATTATATCTCCTAAAATCGAACAGTTCGCACTGAGTAAAAGTGAGTTTATCTCCGTTTCAATTGAAATAAATGATAAAAAATCGACGGAAAAAAGTGAGCCTGAACCGCAAGTTTCTCCTTCAAAACCAATCTCTGAACCCGCTATAGAAGAACCGCCGGTTCAATCAGAGCCTGTTCCTGAGATTTCAGACCTTTTTTCTCAGGTGAAGCCTGAAAAAATACTCAAGAAGCCGCGCGAAGATACCAAACGCAGCGAGCAGCTCAATACTTTGGAAAAAGAACTTTTGGCCAATAAGAATACGCCTCGTTTCACGGATAAAGTCAATAAAGTCGATTTGGTGAAACCTTCTATCAAAATGATTCCTCAAGGTGGCTCAACCGGTCCGCTGGTTAACGAATACCATGCTAAGATTCAGGCTCTGGTTTATACCTATTTTCGTCCTCCTGCCGGAAGTGCGGGAGAAGTTGCACGTGTCCGTATGAATATCAGTGCTTCAGGCAAACTCATCGGATATAAGGTCATCAGTTACTCAGGGAACGGTCCGTTCAATAATGAAGTTGATTGGTTGAAAGACCGGTTGAACTCCATCCGTTTTCCTGAACATCCTGATGGAAAAGATACGGTATTAGATTTTATATTAACTGCTAAGGAGTAGACATTTGAAAATCATTCTTTTTTTTCTTACCTTGATACAACTAACGTGGGGTGCAGATGCGACCATTGAAGTAGTTAAAGGGGTAGCAGGATTATCCCCGTTAGCCATTGAAGACGCATCTGCCCAAAGTAATGATATGGGACGAAAGTTTACCAAGATGCTGGCTGCGGACATGAATGTTGTTTCTTTGTTTACCGTTGATGAGAGCTATGCTATGGCACCATTGGATTCCCTTAGCCCATCACCTGTACATAAAGATGCGCAGTACCTATTGCGTTATCGTTTGAGTGATGACGGAAGCGGGGGCGTCAAAGCAGATATCAAACTGCTGCAAAACGGCAATGAACTGTTTTTCAAAACCTATTTATTGAAACAAAGTGAAATGCTCGTATTTCTCTCACATGCAATTGCTTTTGACATTAACGGAAAAATGGGGGGATCACCAATCGATTGGATCAAGCGAAAAGTCCTTTTTATCCGATTGACGAGTCCAAGGCACTCTGAAATCGTTGCTTCAGACTATACCCTTTCCTATCAAAAAGTGATTCTAACCGGTGGAATGTATGGATTTGCTAAATGGGGCAATAAAGAGCAAACGGATTTATACTACACATCGCTTTCGGATTTTAAACCTACGATTTATAAAATGAATCTTCTTAGCGGAAAAAAAGAGAAATTGATCAGTTCTGACGGTATGGCGGTATGCTCGGATGTCAGTGAAGATGGACAGCGTCTTTTGCTCACTTTGGCTCCCAACGGTCAGCCTGACATTTATATGTATGATTTATCCTCAAGAAATAAAACCCGAATCACCGATTATTCAGGGATAGATGTTAACGGACAGTTTATGGGAGACGGTTCGATCGCCTTTGTTTCCAATCGTCTGGGTTATCCGAATATCTTTTCGACACGGCCGGGAAGTACTGCCGTAACACCGCTGGTGTACCAAGGAAAAAATAATTCATCATTGAGTTCTTATAAGAATTTTTTGGTCTATAAAGCGCGTGAAAACAGTGCGACATTTTCCGGGAATACATTTAATCTTCATCTTTTATCTCTTAAGTCGGGGAATATAAAACGTTTGACGGCAAGCGGCGAGAATGATTATCCTAGATTCTCTCCGGATGGGGAAGCAATTTTATATATTAAACAAGATGGTTCACGCAGCTCCATCGGTGTGATTCGTTTCGGTCTCAATAAAAGCTTTGCTTTTCCCCTGAAATCAGGACGAATTCAGTCGATAGACTGGTAGGGTTAACAATATTTTCGGTATCATAGCAATATAATTAATTCCTGAGGAGATATCATGATGAAAAATGTCGCTTTTTTAAGTGCAACGGTGGCAATGTTGATTTTGAGCGGATGTAGCTCTAAAGAGCCTGCAATCGATGCAACGGCAAATGGAAACGGAACGTCAATCGGGACTAACGCAAACGCAAACGGAACATCAGGTACTGACAGTAATGCCGTAATCGCTCCGATTACCAACGCAAATGCAAACGATGCTGCAGGCTCAGAGGCTAGCGCTTCAGACAGCCAACTTGCGAGTATTTTATTTGATTATGACAAATTTAACATTCGTGAAGATATGCAAGCATCAATGGCTAAAAATGCATTATTGGTCAAAGATAAAGCGGTTAAACTCGAAGGTAACTGTGATGAGTTCGGTAGTGACGAGTATAACTATGCGCTTGGTCTTAAACGTGCCAACGCGGTTAAATCGGAATTGGTTAACGCCGGTGCAAACGCTGATTCTATCACGATGGTAAGCTTTGGTGAAGGCAACCCGGTTTGTTTAGAAAAAACTCAAGAGTGCTGGGCTAAAAATCGTCGCGTAGACTTCAAACTTCCATAAATGCGTTCGATAGCTTCATTATTGCTGCTTTCGGCTATCGTCGTATCTGCTTCGGAACCTTCGGTTTTCGGAGCGGGCGATCTTAACCATCCCAATCCGTACGGTCTTACCAATGAAGAAAAGCTGATTCTTGATAATAAAAAAGAGATTCAGACCGTTATTCAAAAAAACAATGCGCAAAATGCCAAAGTCGAAACGGTCACCGAACGACTTGATGGTATGCAGGGAATACTTGAAGGGCTAAGTCAGCGTTCTAATGAACATACTTTATCTCTTCAAGCTTTGAATGAAAAGCTGGCGGGTGAAAGTAATTCGACAGCGAGCTTAGAAGAAGTGGGCAAGCAAGTTGCAGCAAATACTGAAAACATTGCCCAATTCAAGACACTTCTCGAAGAACTTTCGGTAGTCGTGGATGAAATCAATAGCAATTATGTCACAAAAGAACAATTTGCTGCCTTGATTAAACAGCTGAAAGTAAGTGTTCCGAACACCCCGGCAGCGGCTCCGGCAAAGATGGGGAATGCCTCTCTAGAAAAAGCGGCTAATAAACTCTTTGCTCAAAAAAAATACAGTGATGCCCAAAATTATTTTGAGCAAATGGTTCAAAAAAAGTATAAAGTACCTGAAGCACATTATATGATCGGGGAAACTTTTTTTGAGCGACAGTCTTATAAGGAAGCAGTGAGTTACTACAAACTGAGTGCATCAGGTAATGAAAAAGCGGGATATATGCCTACTCTTTTGCTGCATGCCGGAATTTCCATGGAAAAAACGGGAGACGCTGCGACGGCAAAATCTTTTTACCAAGCAACGATTTCCAAATTCGGCGGAACGGGAGCAGCTAAAGAAGCTCAAGAACGGCTAGCTAAGTTGAAATAAGTAGTGTCGCTCTAACTGAGCGTTTTCAGCATACCCATAGGTAAATGTGCTACAATCGCAAAATCTTAAAAGAAGGCTAATCAAATGGCAATTGAAAATAATCAAATCGTATCAATCGAGTATGAAGTACGTGACGGCGGAACAGTCGTAGATAGCAACGTCGGTGGACACCCATTAACGTTTATGTTCGGTAAAGGACAAATCATTCCAGGGCTTGAAGCTGGAATCGCTCATATGAATATGGGTGACAAAGGTGACGTTCTTGTTAAAGCAGCTGATGCATACGGCGACTATAATGAAACAGCACAACAAGAACTTCCGCGTGAACAATTTGCAGGGATTGATTTGAATGTCGGTATGACATTGTACGGTCAAGGCGAAGACGGCGGAACCGTTCAAGTTATGGTAAAAGAGGTTAAAGACGATATGGTTGTTATCGATTTTAATCACCCTCTCGCAGGAAAAGATTTGATGTTCAGCGTTACTATTTCTAATGTACGTGATGCATCTGCTGAAGAAGCGATGACAGGTATTCCTGCTGAAAATGCTGTCGATGACAGCGGATGTTGTGGAAGCGGCGGTAATCACGGCTGTGGATGTCACTAATTTTTTAACCGCATCAAACGCTTCAATCGAAGCGTTTAAAACGGCTAATTTACTCAAGGGTCTCGGAGTAAATGCCATTATATTCGGAGAACGAGGTACGGGTAAGCTTACCCTGGCTCGTTATATCCTTCCCCATGCACCTATTATTGATGCCAGTCATTTTGATGAACTGTTGGATGCAATTGAATCACACAGTGATGTGATTATTCATCGTCTTGATAATGTTGCTAATCTCAAACGTCTTATCGAAACGATCCAAAAAACACGGACTCGTGTTATTGCCACAGGCGGTTTTCGATATTCCCAAGATCAACTGGATGAGATTTTTACGATTCGTCTTGCTTTGCCTCCGCTCAGTGAACGGAGTGAAGATGTTGCTGTATTGATCGATGCTTTTGTAAAAGAAGCACGGCATACTTTAGGAAAGTCTGAGCCATTTGATCTCAATGGATTTATCCCCGATTTGAGTGAAAATGCAATTTCACTTCGACGTCAGGTTTATCTGCATTATTTGTTTGACAGTATCAATGAGAACGATTTGATGGAGATCATGGAACATTATTTGGAAGAAAAACTTGGAAGCAATAATGACTACCGGGCTTTTTTGCACCTTTATGAAGTGCCTCTGATCCGTGCCGGGATCAAACGTTTTAAGTCACAGCTTCAATTAGCCGAGAGGTTAGGATTGAATCGAAATACGTTACGGAAAAAAATTGCAGACCATGCAGAGTATCAATTAGAAACCAAGGAGAGTTAATGTCAAAAAAGATCGCAATGATTTTTCCCGGACAGGGGAGTCAAAGTATCGGTATGGGTAAATCGTTTTATGAGAACAGTGCCGTTGCACGTGAAATGTTTGAAAAAGCGGGTGAGCGTATCGGAGTTGATTTTGCGAAACTTTTATTTGAACCGAATGATCAGCTCGATCAAACTGCGTATACACAACCGGCTATTTTATTGGTATCGATGATAGCGTATAAATTGTTTCAAGATGCCCACCCGACGGATGCTGTGATGTTCCTCGGACACTCGTTGGGTGAATTTAGTGCATTGAGTGCGTCCGGTGCTATTGATTATGTGGATGCGGTCGAATTGGTCCATAAACGCGGTTTGCTTATGACAAAAGCTTGCGAAGAGATCAATGCGGGAATGATGGCGATACTTGGACTTGATGATGAAGTCGTAGAATCGCTCTGTGCTAAAGCGAATGATGAAGGCAAGCGTGTCTGGCCTGCAAACTTTAACCAAAACGGACAACTCGTAGTCGCCGGGATAAAAGAGGATCTTCAGGCAATGGAGAGCGTATTTAAAGAAGCAGGTGCTAAACGCGCCCTTTTGCTTAATATGTCTATTGCCAGCCACTGCCCGCTTCTCGAAAGTGCGATGGAGCCCTTAGGCGAAGCAATGGAAGCAATGGTAAAAGATACATTTGCTGCTCCGATCATATCGAATGTTACGACAGAAAAATATTCAACCAAAGAAGAAGCATTGAAGCTTCTTAAAATACAGCTTATTCAACCCGTGAAATACAAACAATCGATTGAATCTATTGCCGGCGAAATCGACTTGATGATCGAATTCGGAAACGGTGCCGTTCTTAAAGGGCTGAATAAGCGCAATGCTCCTGATGTTGAGACGATGGGAATTAGTGATATGGAATCCCTTGCCAAGGTCTGTGAAGCACTGTAATGAAAGTCGCTCTGATACAATCCGCACCGAAACTCAGCCGTTCTAACCTCTCCGATGTTCTGGAATTGGTTGAGGCTAATAAAGATGCGGATGTTATTGTCTTTCCGGAATTGGCACTCAGCGGGTATTTATTGCAAGATAAGCTTTATGAAGATGCATGGAATATTGAAGAGTTGGATGATTTGGCGCACGTGAGTCAAGCTTGCGATATCGTGATCGGTGCCGCACTCTGGGATAACGGTAAAGTCTATAACAGCGCTTTGTACTTCTCAAAAGGTTCATTACTCCATATTCATCATAAAAATCATCTTCCAACTTACGGGATGTTTGAAGAGGGGCGCTATTTTGCCGAAGGCAAGAGCATCGAAGCTTTTCAAACGCCGCAAGGCCCTGCAATCATGGTCGTGTGTGAAGATCTGTGGCGAGCGGAGACGATTGCTGCTATCGCGGCATCGGAGGCCGAGGTCGTTTACGTATTGGCTGCCTCTCCAGCCCGTGATTTCACGGATGCAGGTGTGATGATTGAATCCCAATGGGATGCTTTGTTAAAATCCACTGCATTATTGAGCCATAATTATGTTGTTTTTGTCAATCGTGTCGGATTTGAAGACGGGCTTGGTTTTTGGGGTGGAAGCCGTATCGTGACTCCTATGGGGAACAATGAATGCAGACTTTCCCTTTTTGAGAGAGAAATACAAATCTGCTCTCTGGATGCACGGCTGAAAAAACTCGGTCGTTATTTAGCAAAAAATATTTAAGGATTATCATGAAAATAGCGATTATGGGTGCGATGCGAGAAGAAATCGATCCGATTTTGGAAGCAGTCGGGGAATATGTTACCCATGAACATGCCGGAAATATTTTTTATGAATGTACGTATGGCTCTCACGAATTGGTGATCGCATATTCAAAAATCGGGAAAGTTTTTTCGGCGATTACCGCTTCGGTCTTATGTGAGCGATTCGGTGCAGAGAAACTTCTTTTCAGCGGAGTAGCCGGAGGAATTTCGAAAGAGTTGAAAATCGGTGATTTGGTAATGGCAAGTGCCTTATGCCAGCATGATGTCGATATTACCGCTTTTGGGCATCCATATGGCTTTATCCCCGAAGGATCCGTCATGATTGAAAGTGATACTGATCTGCGGTCGCTTGCAGCAGAAGTCGCCATTGATATGGGGATCGATCTGTATGAGGGGATCATTGCCACGGGGGATCAGTTTGTCGCCAGTTCGGAGCGTAAAGAGTGGATAGAAAAAACTTTTCAAGCAGATGCATTGGAGATGGAAGGGGCAAGTGTAGCGTGTGTGTGCCATAACTTCAATGTCCCGTTCTTTGTTTTACGTGCGATCAGTGACAGTGCAGACGGGGAAGCTGGAATGGATTTTGATGCCTTTTTGCAAAGTTCTGCAAAGATCAGCGCTACATTTATTTTAGAGATGGTAAAACGTCTTGAACATTAAACTCAGCAAAAAAATAATGCGCCAAATCGGGCGTACCAATGCTGCATTCGGCCTGATCGAAGAAGGGGATAAAATCCTTGTCGGATTGAGCGGCGGCAAAGATTCTCTGACGATGGTCCATGCCATGATGGAACAGCAGCGTCGGGCTCCCTTCAAGTTTGAAATCCTTGCGGTAACGGTAACTTACGGGATGGGGGAAGATTTACGTGCACTGATCGAACATTGTGCGGCTTATGGTATACCCCACAAAATCTATGAAACGAATACCTATGAGATTGCGGGTGAGAAAATACGTCAAAACTCATCATTTTGCAGTTTCTTTTCCCGCATGCGGCGCGGTGCACTGTACAGTGCGGCAAATGAATACGGATGCAATAAAGTTGCACTCGGGCATCATCTCGATGATACCGCAGAGAGTTTTTTTATGAATCTGATTTATAATGGCCATATGCGGGCGCTTGCTCCCAAATACAAGGCAGGGAACGGCTTGATCGTTATCCGTCCTCTGATACAGCTGCGTGAACGCCAGCTTGCCGCATGTGCGCTAGAAAATGAAATGCCGACTATCGGAGATGAAGCATGCCCATCCATGCGATTCGATGTTAAGATGCCTCATGCCCGCGCTTCAATGAAAGCGATGCTTCACGACATGGAAGAAAAATATCCTGATCTTTTTGTTTCCATCAATTCTGCATTCGGTCACATCAGTGACGATACTTTTTTTGATCCGACACGTTTTAACGTTTAAGTTCTTCGTAGTCAATCCGCTTTTGTTTTAAAAAATCGACCAAGCGCTCCTGATAAATTTTGGAGTCATGGTCATGTGTACACTCCCGCAGCTGTTCTAAGTGATTCGGTTCAATTTTAAGTGCATAGCGGGGAACGAGACGAAGCTCTTGAATCACATCGATCAGTAATGCCTCTTCCTTATTTTTTTTACTGTAACTTGAGCTTAGGTATTCTTTGACCGTCATCATCAATGTTTCGGCACGGTCAGGCTCGGGATAAATTTCGAAAGCGATTGCTTCAAGTGTTTTTAGATAGTGACTTAGGGGTTCATTGGATCCTGCGATCAAAACGGCGTAGGTTTTGGCTCGAAATTCTAATGAAGAATGATGATAGACAAAAACTTCTCGGAATGCGCTAAAGAAATAGTTTTTGATTCTTTTGAACATACCAACACCCCTATTTTTTCAAATTATAGCGTAATAATGCCATAGCTTTATGGTCGGCACGGCTGAGAGATAATGCACTGATTTCATGGAGTTCAAACCATTCAAATCCTTCATCGTTAAACATCTCATCACTCAGATAGACTTCGGCATCTAAGGTAAAATGGGAATAATGCTGCGTAATATGCCCCAAATAGTGCATACCTGCAGTAACGTTCTCTTCGCTTTCGGAAAACCCCCAAAGGCCATGTAGGAAACGGCTTGTCCGTTCTTTTAGGGCGTAACGTTTTGAACGGCGGTAGAGGACAATGTTAGGTTTCCGAATAGGCTTGATCGTCTTTTTTTTCGCTTCGGGATAGGTCAGGGGAGAGGTTTTGCCTTTGCAGGAAGGCTCAAAAGGGCAGACGCTGCAGAGAGGTTTTTTGGGGAGGCAGATGCTAGAGCCAATATCCATCATGGCTTGATTGTATTCGAACGGATGGGCCGTATCAAACAGGGTGTAGGCATATTCCCATAACTTTTTTTCGTTTCGCTCGCTCAGGGCATAATAGCGATGCAGTATCCGTTTGACATTCGCATCTAAAATAGGGAGCGGTTCTCGATAGGCAAATGCGGCGATAGCATGGGCTGTAGAACGGCCGATACCGGGCAAGCGGAGCAGTTCGTCCGCTGTTTTGGGCAAAACTCCTTGAGCTTGACGTGCTGCTTTATGGAGATTTCTGGCCCTTGTGTAGTAGCCCAATCCTTCCCACTTCTTGAGGACATCACTTTGGTCCGCATCGGCTAAATCTTGCAGGGTAGGGAAAGCTTCAAGAAAAGGGAAATAAAACCGTTCCAAGACGGTTTTGACCTGTGTCTGCTGGAGCATGATTTCACTGATATAGATCGCGTAGGGATCAGGATTTGTACGCCATGGAAGGTCATGCCGTCCATTGGTTTCGTACCATTTTAACAAGGCGGTATGCAGAGGCGTATTCATTCGGCAATTGTACTGAAGGAGTACTTAGCGCTCACTTCTGAACGGATCGATTGCCAGCAGCAAAACCGGGAGAATAAAGAGATCGGTTAACAGGGAAAGGAGAACCAATACGGCTCCAAATCCCCCGATCAGCTGAAGCGAGTGTATCGGCGTAAATGCCAAAAAGGTAAAAATGGCCGCAAGCATCAAAGAACCGATTACGACAGGAATCCCTGCATAAAAGAACATCACTTCCAAAGAATGGCGCTGCGTTCGGCCAAAATAGCGGCTTCGGAAATATTTGAAGGCAAAATGGACGGTAGCATCCGATGAGAGACCGACACTTAGGGTCATAGCGATGAGTACTTCAAGGCTGAGAGGAATATGCATCAGTTCGATAAAGAGGCTGAACCACACAATGGGAATGGCATTGGCAATAAATCCAACCCAGATTAAATTATATTTTCGGAATATTCTCCCCATAATAAGACCGATAATGACGAGAACACTTAATAATGAGATCCCTAGAAGTACGATTTTATCAATCTTGGCACTGGTGATAAGGCTGTCATAGTCGGCAAAGTAGATGTTGAGTTTGTCATAGGACTGAAGCCATTGCATAATGGCAATCTTATCGGCATGATCCAGATGGATAGTGATCGTCAGTGCTCCGTTTTCAAAATAGTTTTGTTCCAAATCATAGAGCTCGAGAAAGAAAAGCGCCTGCATTAGATTTTGTTCATCGCATGCGGTTGTTCCGGTATTGGCAAGATTCAGCAAGGAGAGTACGGTGGCGACAGATGTGACTTCTCCCACCCCTTTATTGGACTTTTTAAGGTCTTGCTCGAATTGTTTGAGAGCGGTGACCGTTTTCAAATCAATCTGGGTATAGGGGACTTTCGCGATTAAAATATGTTCGTTGACACTTTGGGCAAACAGGCGTTCGGGTTTCATTAGTATAAAATAGCCGCCTAAGATAGCAACGATACTGGTTGCACTTAAAAACAGAAGAAGATAATTACGATTGTAATGGACTTCATTTTTGGCAAATAGATAACCGTAGCGACCAAACTCGACTTTGGGATGAAGAACGCTGAAATAGCTCAATAGGGCGGGAAGCAGGGTAATATTGAGAAGATAGGAAATCAGCGACGCAAAGATGATACTCAGGGAGAGGAGCCGAATAATGGCAGAATCAACCCAAAGAAGCGAACCCAGTCCGAGCAACGTGATAATGGATGTCCATAAGGCCGGCGTAATATTACGGTTGATCGCTTTTAAAAGTGAACGCTCACCGTCTACTTTATAGTGAGAGACATGCCATCGGTAATAAAAATATAGACTGTCTACCAGCGCTATCCCTGAGACCATGAGCGTCAGCGCAATATAGACTTTAGAGATGCCTGTCAGGAGCCATATCAAGGTAAATGTACCGATTAACGTAAAGAGTACAACCGCCAAAGAAGCAAGAATGGAAATATAGTTTCTGAAAATAAGGCGAAATATCAGAATCAGTATTGCGATGGTAAGGAGAGTATAACTGAGCAGTGTCGTCCACTTCATAGGTGTATCTTCTGTAGAAAAAAACTTATGGTGAAAGGAAATCGGAATGTTATCGATGGAAATAGGGGAAGAGGAGTAGATGTAAAAATGAAAATTTTTAAAATCCTGATCAACGTATTGAGAATATGGGGTATGGAAAACACGTATTAAATGTTTGAGTTCGCTAATATTAAGATCGGTAATATTGAGCGCTTCGACAAGCGATGAATCTTCTCCGTTCGTGTTGTTGTGGATATAGTATGTACTGAATAACGAATCGACTCGCGAGACAGTAGGTATAGAACTAAGACGAGTATGTAGCTGTTCAAGTTCCAGCTTGCTTTGCTGATCAAACGAACTGATATCCACATCCAATCGGCTGACATATCCGGCACTGAGGTCTTGGGAGAGTATTTTTTGATATTCTTTGGACTCTTCTAGCCATAAAAGGCTATCCGAAGAGATGAATACCGGTTTGAAAAAAATAAGGGCTATAAGCCCAAGGAGTCCGTAGGCAACTAAAATGTAGGGACGATAACGTTTGATAAACCGTACATATTTGGTCACATTCGGGGTATCGTAGTACATTATTTCTCTCTTTTAACCATGATGATATAGGGACGTTTGTAAATATCGAGTGTTTGGGCAACATTTGAAATTTGGGAAATTTTACCTAAAACTGAGGGGTTTATACTTTCACTGAGATTTTGGTCATGGATCATTACCCGTTTCAAAGCATCGATGGGATTCGGAGAACTGTAAATTTTCGCGATCATCTCAGCGGAGTTGAAGCGTTTGAGCTCATACAGAAAAAAATAATAGGTATATTTAGAACGCATTTTGCTGTTTTCATCGATCAGTGAGATAAAGTTTCGTGAATTTGGACAATAGGGGTCGATGAAAACATAGACTTTCGTCGCTCCTTCCCCGATAACCATGGCATTATGCTCAATGGTTTGAAGGTAGGGAAGGCTTTGGCTCAATGGCAGTTTTGGCCGCTCTTGCGGCTCACTGGCATAAAGAAAAAAACCGATTAAAAAAAGTATCCAAAAATTTTTCATGAGCAAAGTTTATCTATTCCTGATTACAGTTGTATCACAACTATATCATATCATTATTACTTATAGGTGATGAAAAAATGATCACTGAACACGATACAATGGCAAATTAAAGATAAAGAAGTATTATAAAGAAGAAATATGAAGACCCTAGAGAAAATATTCAGCAGTATGATCGAAATCAAACAATCCAAATTTATTGCATTTCTAATGCCCTCATCTATGTATGAAGAAGAGATGAAACGTTTACGATCGGCTCATCCTAAGGCAGTCCATTTTGTCAGCGCTTATCGCAGTCTTAATGAATATGATCAAATACTCGAGTACAGCGGAGATGACGGTGAACCTAAAGGGACATCGGGCAAACCGACGCTGGCAGTTCTGCAGGGGCATGATCTGATCAATGCCGCAATTATTACCGTTCGCTATTTCGGCGGGACAAAACTGGGACCCGGCGGATTGGTACGAGCATATGCCGAAGCGGCAAACGCGGCCTTTGGATCTGCGGTATTGCTACCCTATGAAAAACTTTATCGCGAGAGCTTTGAGTGTGATTATTCGAGTGTTTCGATCGTTGAATATGAATTAACCCAGAAAACGATTGTCTGTGTTGCAAAAGTATTTGGAGCAAAAGGGGCAGAGTTTACAATCGAAGCGACGGCAGAGAAACTAAAAGAGTTTTATGATACATTGGGAAGAGCTATTGTGAAGAAAAATGGTTAAAGGCATTGGACATGGCAATCAACAAGAAACGGATTATATATCGTATCGGACTGTACGGTGCAGCCGGAATCATTGCATTTTCTTTATATACCCGGGCAAATGTTCAGCCTGAAACGGATGAAGAATATTGTCAAAGACGTGGAATGGTCAAAATCCATGACAGATTTTTTAAGTATGATGTCTATGAGCACGGAGAGATGAAACCGATCGTGGATATGCTCACAAAAGAGTGTAATGGAAATGCATATTGCGAGATTGACCATGCCTATCAATATGTTCTGAAAATTCCGTATAAAAAGAGTGCAGCTAATCGCAACCCATCGGATGTCATCAATCAAAATGGAGGTGATTGTGATGAAAAATCATTTTTATTGGCGACGTTACTTTTACAAAACCAATATGAATGTGTATTGGTAACGACAAAAGATCATGGATTTATTGCCGTTCATGTGCCGAACGATATATCTTTAAAACATCCTTCCTCTTATTTGGTACTCAATGGAAAGAAATACTATTTTGCTGAGACAACTTTCTCCGCCGGATACATAGGGCAATATAATAATGTAGAGGAACGAGAAATTGACGCGGTTTTTGATATGGTAGCCAAAAAAGAGATACCGTTAGATACCCTGGAATTTCAGATTACAAAAAGTTAGATATTTTCAACGGATAGTATCATTCGATGGAAGTGTTATCGTAAAACATACGCCCGCATCTGTATTATGGAACGACAGCGTCCCTTTATACTGATTTTCGATAATGGATTTAGACATATATAGCCCTAACCCCGTTCCATTTTCAGATTTAGTGGAAAAATAGGATTCAAAAATTTTTGGTCGAATCTCATCTGGGATCCCTCCTGCATTATCGCAGACATGAATGTTTATAGATTCTCCTTCTTCTTCTACGGTAATCGTGATTTTCCCTGAAGGAATATTTCGTTCAATAATCGCATCCTGGGAATTTTTAATCAGATTCATCAGTACATGGAGTATCTCATTTTTCGTTAAATTGACTTTTTTTTCTGTGGTCACAATCAACTCGGTTTTAATCTTGGCATAGTTTAAAAAAACATCGCTTAAGTGCAATGCCAATTCCGCGATTTGCCCGATGTCCTCAGGTTGTTTTTCTTTGTCATCTTTATAATAATTACGGAAATCGTCGATGGTTTTGGACATATACTGCAGATGTTCGTTGAACTGATGGTGGGAATCCTCAAAACTTTCATCCGTGCATTTTCCCAATTTAAAGTTGATATAGAGATTTTGATTGATGAGTGCCAAGGTATTCAGGGGCTGACGCCATTGGTGGGCTATCGTAGAGATCATCTCCCCCATAGCAGCATATCGGGATTGGTGGAATAAGATAGCATTTTGCTTTTGAATTTCCCGGCGCTGGGTATTGATTTCATCCTCCAGACACTCTTGATTCTTTTGCTTTTCCGCCAGCAACTCTTTTTGAAGACGAATCTCATCATCTTTTACGGCATGAAATCTGTTGGCAAGGATAAGAGAGAAAAAGATGATTTCAATAAAGGCTCCGAATAAAAAAGCATAGCGGAAAAAATCAGTGTTGTTCACAAGAGCGTTAAAGGTTAATACCATCAGCCCCATGGTCGACATATAGATGATAAGCGCAAAAAGATAGCATCGTGTTTGGATATTGCCTAATAACCATGTCTTGACGGCAACCACTAGCAGCAAAATGAGGAAAATAGAGGAGACAATATTAAAAAAAAGCGTAGCGTAGGGAGTATTTTGACTTATCAGTATGCCAAAGATAATAAAAATCATCGTAAATATCTTGAATATCTGATTTATTTTTGGAAAATATTTTTTGAGTTCCAGAAAAGTTGCGGAGAAAAGTGCCATAAAAGCCAAGACGATAGTACCGACCGTATGGAGTCCTTCGTTCCAACCGCTAAAACCAAAAGTAAGATACGAACCGCTAAACATACAGACAAAGACAATAAATGAGGATACATATCCAATATAGTAAGCATAGATACGTTCTTTCATCTCAATCAGAAGAAAAATATTGAGAATGGTGATGATAAAGAGTACCCCTGAATAGAAGAGATAGAAAGTATTGAGTTTTAATCGGCTTGGTCTAAAAAACTCTTTTTCGGTATAAAGTTTAAAGGCACCGATTTGCGAATTGACCGTACGCCCCCTAATATAGAAAGTTTTTGATTCACCGGTATCTATATGAAGTAAAAACGCCGGGCATGTGTCTTCTATTTGACGTTCCTGGAGTGGTACCGAAAGGCCATTGTACTGTGAGACCCAACCGTTCGAGGTAAGTTCAAAGAGGTCAAAGTCAGCCCAAAACGGTTCGGTGAAGTAAAGGACGAAATTACTGTTTTTACTTTTGTTTTCAATTGTTAGTTTAAACCACGCGGTCCCTTCTTTATATCCGAGTGCGAATTGTGAGGGAACCGTCTGCGTAAAGTGAGTATCAGCGACCTCTTTAATACTCAGTTGGGACTTTTCATCGTAGAAGTAAGAGAGCGAAAAATCCGAAGTCGTTTTTAGGGTATCTGTCAGTATGAGCGATGCAAAAGAATAGGGGAGATATAAAAAGAGTAGAAAACAGATTCGGATCAACATGAAAAGCCTTAAAAATATTCATTATTTGAAATACGGAAAAATTAAAAAAACAGTTTGTAATATAAAAATTTATAATATTAATAGAAGATAATACAAGAAAAATACTAAAAATAGTTGAAAATCTCTTTGATACGGATGGAAGTTTAGCTTTTACTCCATAACTTCTCATTGAGTTTTAATTCTTCGATAATTCCGATGGTATTACGCAGCATGAGAATATATTCCATCGCCTGAGTATAATCCAAAAGAGATTTAAATATTGCAGGTTCAAACAAATCTTTATCCGTTTCGATCCCTATATGAATGTGGTTATGGACAAATGAGATGGAGACAGGATGGGAAAGTTTGCGTTTAAAGTCTATAAGACGTTTCATCATTGAATGGCTGAGAATATAGCGCGCTTCGATAGGGTCGCTGCCGTAGACGACAAACTGTTTCTCAAATTCGGGATCATCCAGTTGGATAACGTTTTCACGCGAGAGATTTTTGGATTGGAGCCATCCTCCAATTAAATTTCCAAACATTTTTTCGGCAACATCGGGAAGGATGACGGTGCAGCTTTTAAACTCTTTATTAAATTCGGCAACGAGGAAGAGTCCCCGAAAAAGGGTATGCCATTGGGTACGCCCTTTCGAATCACGGGTTTGATACTCAGCCTTAATATCGGAAAATTCGATGGGGACCCCGTCGATAGAACCTTTGACATAGTCGTTTCCGCTATAGCGGTCAATCGAGTGCTGAAACAGATTGGAACGTTCAAAGAGATGCTGAGAAACCATAAACTCAGGATTATACAGGAGATGCTGATCGATTGCACCGATCAGAGGAGTGATGATTTTGGTTTTAAAATCTTTGGCATAACCTGCGGTCATCCATCGGTAGACAATAGCGGAAATTCCTAAAAATCCGATAAGAATTGCCAGCATCAACGGATGGAAAAATCCAAAATTTTGTCCGCTCCAAAGTGCAACAAGGAGAAAAACGACTATCCCCATCCCTCCGTACCACTGTATCTGTGAAATAATCCCTTGGCGGGTTTCTTCAAGTTCAGTGAGAGATGGATAAAGCTCTTTATAATAAAAATCAGTGAGTTCCGAGAGGGATTTCATTGATTGAAAAGTGCCCCGACATCGACATTCTGCCGTTCAGTGACCGTGATTTCGAAAACGGCTCGTCGCTGCAGATTCATCCATCCGGCTACAATGTTGGTGGGAAACATCTCAATGGCATTGTTGAGGTCGGTGACCGCCTGATTGTACGCACGGCGGGCGGCAGAAATCTGTTCTTCGATTTCATTTAATGAGCGTTGAAGATGCATGACATTCTCATTTGCTTTGAGGTCGGGATATGCCTCCATCGCAACATTGATGGCTCCCAGTGCAGCGGTAAATTTGGCATCAAGGGCGATTTTTTGCTCATCACTGATCCCCGGTTTCATCGCTTGGGCACGAAGCTCGGTTACTTTTTCAAGGGTTGACTTCTCATGCTCCATATAGCGTTCGACGGAGGCAACAAGGTTTGGGATGAGGTCATATCGTTTTTTCAGAACGGTATCGACTCCCGCAAAGATATTTTCGACTTGATTTTTTTTGCCTATAAGGGAATTGTAAATCAATATGCCGATCAAAGTAAGTATACCGACAATAATGAGTAGCGTGGTCATTTAAGACTCCTGCAATATTTAGATGGACTATTTTAGGTGAAATTGTCTGAAGAGAGGATTAGTATGTGACTAAAGTCGCGGTTGATTGACGTAAAATAAATTTTTAAGGGGAATTTTCATCGAGAAGGATTATAGTTTTTTATCAGTGATAAAAGGAGAAGGCTATGACTGTTGCATCGTATCTTTTTCAATCTCCCTATTCCAGCCCTGTCCAAATAGGGCGGAAAGATCCGTTAGCAAAAGAAGAAGTTACGTCGGATACACCGCAAAATGCGGTAAAAGAGAAAGCATCTGTACCGCAAGAAACGAAAGCTAATCCGGCTCTTTCAAATAAAAGTTCGATCAGTCTTACGGCATTTTCAGGTACTGAAGGGAAAGCGGCGGCGGATACGTTTAATGCCGTCAATACAAAAGTGCAGGCGCAAAGTGTCTATCAGAATAGTTAAAAAGGGACTGGATGAATAGGATTATAAATTTAATAGTAATAGGTTCGGTAGTTCTTTTCACGGCCGATCCGGTATCGAAAGCAATGAAAGAAGAAAAAAAATATAAAGCCGCCGAACATAAAGAGCGAGAAAGTATAAAACAAGAAGAAAAAGAGATAGAAAAGAAAGGGAATGTTTTCAAGGAAGCATCGATAAAAAAGAAATCTTATCCGCGCGGGACGATTGAAACTCATTAAAATAGTATGATATTTTTGATTGGATGATGAAAGATATGAGAAGTAAAGGTGGCGCAGCGGACGGGACTCGAACCCGCGACCTCCTGCGTGACAGGCAGGCATTCTAACCAACTGAACTACCGCTGCAGCCAAAAATTATGGTGGGAATTACAAGACTCGAACTTGTGACATCT
>NZ_JBASYM010000027.1:0-25894 GCF_049277495.1 Sulfuricurvum sp.
ACTCAATGCGACACGGGATGATGCACGGATTTCAGCTGTTTCGCACATGGTAATGGTCGGTATCAGCGAAATAGGTTCTTATGCAATAGCAAATGGGCGGACAGAAGATGATCTAACGGTTATGTCCAACAGTATAGGAACACTTATTTCCAGAGGAGATGCCGCGACTACCGGTGTTAAAAGTGCCGAAGTTCATATGGACGGCGTGGCAGATTGTATTACAATCGATGTAAATACAACAGAAACAATGGAAATATTGAACGTTAGACCTAATAATAACGGTGTGAGTTCGCTATGCGATGCATTGCAGTCAACAGTCAATTGGAATCAATATCCAATGCAAATAAGGGGTGAAAGTGTTGTTCGTTAACAAACATAGAGGATTTACAATGATTGAACTTGTTTTTGTCATTGTCGTGCTGGGAATTTTGGCAGCTATTGCTATTCCCCGTCTTGCGGCTACTCGTGATGATGCTGAAGTTGCAAAAGGGCGGAGTGATGTTTCGGCGATTCGCTCTGCGATTGTCAGTGAACGGCAGGGGCGCCTTTTACAAGGTGACAGTTCCTTTATCGCTACACTTGATAATGCTGCACAAAATACACCAGATCAAGATTTATTTGATAACAACGGTTTATTGATGTACGGGATAAAATCGGCTAATCGAAACGGGCATTGGATGAAAGTCGGTGCTACGTCTTATAACTACAAAATCATGGGGACGGATGTCACTTTTGATTACAATGCAACGAGCGGACGTTTTGATTGTACTGCAGATGCAGATGTGGCTGAGTGCCGTTTATTGACCAATTGATTCGCTAAAATACCTCGGTTAGCTATAATGTTATATTAGCTAACGAGAGGATTGTATGTTTTTTTATCAAATCGCCCTTTTGGGCTCCCCTCTCGAACTGCTTACCTACCATTCTCAAAGTGTACTTATTATCGGTTCAGAAGTGGAGGTAGCGCTCTCTCGCCGTATGATAAGCGGTGTGGTGATCGAATCTGTTGAAAAACCCGGTTTTGCAACCCATATGATTAGTGCAGTATCTTCTTTTATGTATAGCGATACGCAAATCCAGAGTGCGAAGTTTATGGCGGAGTACTACGGATGCTCGTTGGGAGAAGCCCTCAACCTGTATGTCCCTTTTTCTACAGAAAGCGAACCTTTGAAGGTTGTTTCTGCGTATCCCTCTATTAACATCACGCTCTCCGAAACTCAACACAAAGCTCTCGATTTTATTCGATCGCATCCCGTATCGCTTCTTTTCGGTGATACGGGGGCAGGAAAGAGTGAAATCTATATGCGGCGGATGGATGAGATTTTAATGGAGGGGAAACGTGCGTTGCTGCTGCTTCCTGAAATATCCCTCACACCGCAGATGGAATCACGATTTAAGGCACATTTCGGCGATGCCGTGGTGCTGTGGCATTCGAAAATGACCCCGAAACAGAAAAAAGGGACATTGGAAAAAATCTATAACGGATCGGCGCATATTGTCGTCGGTCCCCGTTCGGCGCTGTTTTTGCCGATTCGTGATTTGGGACTGATTGTGGTGGATGAGGAACATGATGAGAGTTATAAATCCTCTTCCCGACCTCGTTATAATGCCCGGGACATGGCTGTTTACACGGGGAGATTACTCAAAATACCCGTTGTATTGGGAAGTGCGACTCCGAGTTTGGGAAGCTATGCCAAATATCCGTTTTTTCGTCTGAGAGGCGGGTATTTCGAATCGAAGCGTACTTTTGTATTCGAACCCTCGCTTGAAGCACTGACCCCGAGTATCGATCGCGCAGTGATGGAAAATTATAAAAAAGGGCATCAGGGGATCGTTTTCATCCCGACGCGAGCAAACTTCAAATATACCGTCTGCGATGCCTGCGGTTATCATATCGAGTGCCCTTTTTGCAGTGTGGGGATGTCTCAGCATAAAAATTCCCGTGCATTGAAATGCCATTACTGCAATTACACGGAAATCGTACCCAAAGTGTGTCCGAAATGCCAAAGCGGTGCGCTGCGTACGTCTCGGTTAGGGACGGCAGAGGCAGTGGAGCATTTCAGTGCACTTTCGGAGCAGTTGAGAGTCCAGCAGTTTGACCGCGATATTATCACGACTCAAAACAAACTGATCAAAGTTCTCGGGGCATTTAATAACCGTGAGATCGATTTGTTGGTGGGAACGCAGATGCTCTCCAAAGGGCATGATTATCATGATATTACCCTGGCTATCGTCATGGGGATCGATAATCTCCTCTCGCAAAGCGATTACCGTGCACGGGAAAAGGCATTATCGCTTTTGGTTCAGATCGCCGGGCGAAGCGGACGGAAACAAAATGCGACGGTCATCGTACAGAGTTTTAACGAGTCGTTTTTTCGCGCATATTTGGATGATTATGAGAAATTTTTAATGGATGAACTCAAAATTCGCCAAGGTCGCTACCCCCCTACGAAAAAACTTGCCCGTTTGCTGTATGCCCATAAAAATGGAATCAAAGCCAAGTCGGCAATGGAAGAGGCCGTGGGAGAAATAGAACGGATGGGGAATATTCAGATCGTAGGATTCGGAGCATCCCCTATCGAGAAGATCGCCGATAAATACCGATTCCAAATTTTACTGCGCAGTGATAAAAGTACCGATCTTATCCGTGCGGTCAAACATATCAAATCACCGCTTTGCGAGATCGATATGGACCCGATAGAGTTTACGTAACTTTAACATCTGAAAAGCTACAATCATTTTATGATAACACGATACCCTACTAAACAAATTTTTGTCGGAAATGTCGCCATCGGAGGCGATGCCCCGATTTCCGTGCAGTCGATGACCTATTCCCGTACTGCCGATGTGAGCGCTACGGTCGAGCAGATCAACCGTCTCCATTTCGCCGGATGCGATATCGTTCGCGTTGCGGTGCCGGATGAAGAAGATGCCCGCGCACTCAAAGCGATCAAAGAGCAGATTTCTCTCCCGCTTGTCGCCGATATCCATTTTAACTATAAACTCGCTCTGATTGCTGCCGAAGTGGTCGATTGCATCCGGTTTAATCCCGGGAACATCGGCGAAAAATCGCGGATCCGAGAGATTGTCAAAGCATGTCAGGAACGCCATATCCCTATCCGTATCGGGGTCAATGCGGGGAGTCTGGAAAAAGAGTTTGAACAGCGTTACGGGCAGAGTGCAGAAGGGATGGTCGCTTCGGCAGAGTACAACATCAAATATCTCGAAGATTTGGGGTTTACCGATATCAAAGTCTCGCTCAAAGCGAGTGATGTACAGCGCACGGTCGAAGCCTACCGGATGCTGCGCCCCAAAAATAATTATCCGTTTCATCTCGGGGTAACCGAAGCGGGAACGATATTTCATGCAACGATCAAAAGTGCTATCGGATTGGGAACACTGCTCCTGGAGGGGATCGGCGATACGATGCGCGTCTCCATTACGGGAGAACTCGAAGAAGAGATTAAAGTAGGGCGCGCGATCCTCAAAGACAGCGGTGTCGCGAAAGAGGGGCCGAATATTATCTCCTGCCCGACGTGCGGGCGGATTGAGGCCGATTTGGTGAGTGCGGTTGCGGTGATCGAAGAGCGTACGAAGCATATCAAGAAACCGCTCGATCTCTCCGTGATGGGGTGTGTGGTCAATGCGATCGGTGAAGCAAAACATGCCGACGTCGCGATCGCTTACGGCAAAGGATCAGGTCTGGTCATGGTACGCGGCGAAGTCGTTGCACGGCTTGATGAAGATAAACTCGTCGATCGTTTTGTCGAAGAGGTCGAAAAAATGGCTAAGGAAGAGGATTAATGGAAGAATCGTTATATAACTTAGCTTTTGAACGTTCGGTTCTCAGTTCTATTGTTTTTGATCCTGCCCAGTTTGATGAGTTTGATGCGGCATTAACGCCTGAAGACTTTTATCTCTCGGCGCATCAGGAGATCTATCGTGCGATGATGTCTCTGGCGCATCGTGATCTTCCGATCGATGAAGAGTTTCTCCGCAAAGAGCTTACGGCCAAGCAAAAATTCGATGAACGGGTGATGGTTGACATCCTAACTGCCAACCCGATCGCCAATACCAAAGCCTATGTTCAAGAGATTAAAGATAAAGCGATTAAACGTCATCTGCTGACCCTCACGACGGAAATCAAGCGGGTGACTCTCGAAGAGGAACTTAGCGGGACGGATGTTGTTGATCTCGTTGAGAAAAAGCTCTATGAGATAACGCAAAGCTCTCAAGCGACCGATTTTAAAGACGCCCCTTCCATAGCGGATGAAACATTGGCGTATATCGAAGAGATGAAGGCACGGGGAGATTCAATTCTCGTCGGCGTGGATACCGGCTATGCGGAACTCAATAAAATGACGACGGGATTCGGGAAAGGGGATCTTGTTATCATCGCTGCCCGTCCGGCAATGGGGAAAACCTCATTTGCCCTCAATATGGTTCAAAATCTTTTGGACAAAGGAAAAGGGGTTGCTTTTTTCTCTCTGGAGATGCCAGCGGAGCAGCTGATGCTGAGATTGCTCAGCGTCCAAACCTCTATCCAGCTTCAGCGTCTTCGTGTCGGGGATATGAACCCGCAGGAGTACAAACAGCTCAATGATGCGGTCGAGAAGATGCGACACTCCAAACTTTTCGTTGATGATCACGGTTCAATCAACATTCATCAGCTGCGCTCCAAATTGCGTAAACTCAAAAGCCGCCATCCCGAGATCGAAGTAGCGGTGATCGACTATCTTCAAATTATGAACGGTACGGGGGGGAAAGATCGTCACCTCGAAGTCAGTGAAATCTCGCGGGGGCTGAAGATGCTTGCCCGTGAACTCGGCATTCCGATCGTAGCCCTCTCGCAGCTCAATCGTGGTCTTGAATCGCGTGCCGACAAGCGTCCGATGCTGAGCGATATCCGTGAATCGGGATCGATTGAGCAGGATGCCGATATCATTCTCTTCGTTTACCGCAATGATGTTTATCTCTATAAAGAGGAAAAAGAGCGGGAAAAAGAGGCGATTTCTGCCGGAAAAGAGTTTATCTCCAAATACGTCGAAAAAGAGGAAGAGGAAGCCGAAATTATCATCGGTAAACAGCGTAACGGTCCGACGGGGCATGTGAAGCTGATGTTCCAGAAAAAATTCACCCGTTTCGTCGATCGTCCGACTTTTGGCGCGGCACAGATCGTCTATGAGAGTATCGATATGAAAAGTGCGACGATGAATTTGGATGATGAGAGTGTCGGGAATGTTTCAATGCCGATCATATAAAAAATTATTTATCTCTTTGGCATCCTTGGAAGCCATGCACGAAGGCAGAAGTGCCGAGAGTTGCATGAGCGATTTGCCAAAGAGATGAGATTCTTTTGTTTCTTTTCTTTCGGTAAAGAAAAGAAAGCATAAAAGGATATAAATGAGCAAGCTTGAACGTGTTGACCTTTTTGACCGTAAAAGCGGCGCTCTTTTTTTCCTCTTCCTCCTTTTGATCGCTTCTCTCTCCCTTTCATGGGAATACTTCCAATTTACCAAATTGAAACACTTTGATGATCCCTTGGTGCGTGCTGAGGTCATTGATCAGGAAGTGCGGCTGATTGGTAATAAGCCAAAAACATCGATGAAGCTCCGTCTGGAAAACGGTTCCAACGTTCGCTGTGCCATGAGCCCATATCTCCGCGATTTGCGCGGACGGGAGGTATTGGTCGAACTCCAAGTCGCAAAGGTTACTTTTTTAGATTATATGAAGGGATTTCATACACGCGGGGTCATCTATGAGGTTTATCCGGAGCTCAGTCTAAAAGAACGGTGGTATCGTCATATTGCCTCAATACATGAGGATCAAACGATGCGTGAACTTTACGGTGCATTGTTCGTCGCAACACCGATGTCGCAGGAATTTCAAGCCCTTGTGGGAGCGATGGGGCTGAGTCATATCCTATCGATCAGCGGGTACCATTACGGGATAATTTCACTGATTGCCTATTTTTTTCTCCGTCAGCCGTATCGCTGGTTTCACAATCGCTATTTTCCCTATCGCCACGGCAATCGGGACCTTTTTTTCATCGTTATCGGTATTTTATTTTTGTATCTTTGGGCATTGGAATTTATTCCGCCGATGGTAAGGGCATTCGGGATGATCGCTGTGGGATACTGGCTTTATGATCGGGGGGTTAAAATCATTTCGGTTCAGACGCTTATGATCGCGGTTGGAATATTGTTGGCTTTTTTTCCGAAACTCTTTTTTTCGCTGGGTTTTTGGTTTTCGTCGTTTGGGGTGTTATCTATTTTTATTTTTGTCCGCTATTATGAACATTGGAAGCCTTGGCAAATATTTCTTGCTTTACACTTTTGGTGCTATCTTGTCCTATTGCCGATATCACTTTCCATTTTCGGAACATTCGGATGGTGGCATATGGGTTCGATTCCCCTTGCTTTGGCCTTCAATCTCTATTATCCTGCTGTTTTAGCATTGCATCTGACACCGTGGGGTGATTTGTTTGACCCGTATCTGTTAAAACTTTTTCAAGCGGGAGATTTGCATACGATCATAATACCGATGTGGATGGGGATAGGAAGTATTCTTTTGGCTTTTGGTGCCATGCGTTGGAAAAGTGCATTTTGGGCGTTAGGTATTTTGGGCCTCACTACGCTGAGCAGCGCGGTTTATCAGATAGCATAGTTTCATTCCGTAGATGACAATAATCCAGGAAACATAGATCCATAAAAAGAAAAAGATGAGGGAGGAAAATGATCCGTACATCGTCGCATAAGTTTTGTTATAAAAAACGTATTGGATAAAACTGTTTTTGGCTATTCCCCACACAACGGCGACGATAAACGAGCTGATAGCGGCAGCTTTCGGAGAAACATCGGCATTGACCGCGATATGGTAGATGACGAAAAAAATTCCCCATAGCAGTAAGAAAGGGAAAATGGAGAGAGCATGGAGTGCTAAACCACTCATATGGGAAACCAAATAAGCTTTTAAACTCATCGAAGCAATGAGGACAATCGGCGTAAGGGTAATGAGTGTCCAATAGGTGGTAATGGCATCCCAAAGTTGTCTTTTAGGTGTTTTAAAAATTTTACTGACGATGTGTTCGAAATTTTGGAAAAACAGCAGGGAAGAGACGATCATTGTTGCAAAACCGATGACTCCCAGTTGTACCGAGTTTTGGAAAAAGGATTCGAGGTATTCGGCGACTGCGGCAGTTTGGACCGGCATCATATTGTCAAAGATAAAGATTTGAATCTTGGCATATTGCTCATTAAATACGGGAACGTTCGCAATAAGACTGAGTGAAATAATCAGCAGGGGGACAACGGTAAAAATGGTATAAAAGCTGAGGCTGGAAGCATATACGGTAATCTCCCGATCAAAAAGCATCAGGAAAAAAAGTCGAATATGTCTAAATGCCGCTTTAATAGTCATTGATTACTCAAGACCCATTTTGGATGGGTTGAGAATGTTATTCGGATCAAAAGCCCGTTTGATCGATTGGAACAGTGCCATCTCTTCAGGGGTAAATGCCATTGACATATAAGGGGCTTTGGCCAAGCCGATCCCATGTTCGCCGCTGAGGGTTCCGCCTAAATCGATGGTCGCCTGAAAGACTTCACGGATCGCTTCGTAGCCGATTTTGACCTGCTCGGGATCTTTTCCGTCGACCATGACATTGGTATGGACATTGCCATCGCCTGTATGTCCGAAGCAGGGGATGTTAATGTTATATTTTTTGGCAATGGTATAAAACCGTTCGAGCAATTCAGGAAGCGCGGATCGTGGTACGGTAACGTCTTCATTGATCTTTTTAGAACCGTATACCGAGAGCGATTGGCTCGCATTACGGCGGGCAAACCACAAATCGCTTGCTTCTTGTTTATTTTGGGCGATTTTAAACTCGCTGCATCCGTTTTCACGGAATACTTTTTCGACAAGAGCGAGCTGGAAGTCGAGGTCTTGTTCGAGATTTCCGTCCACATCGGTGACAAGAATGGCTCCGGCTTCTATAGGAAGCCCTTTATGGTAAACCTGCTCCACCGAACGGATGGTGAGGTTATCCAAAAATTCCATGGCAACCGGGGTGACACCGCTTGCCATTGTTTTATAGACGGCTTCCATTGCCTCATGCACGGTAGGGAAAATTCCCATGGCCGTTTTGGTCATTTTCGGTTTGGAAAGGAGTTTGAGAGTCACTTCGGTCGTAACGGCAAGAGTCCCTTCCGAAGCGATCAAAATACCGGTGATATTGTAACCGGCGACATCTTTGATCGTCCGTTTTCCCGCTTTGATAATATCACCGTTGGGGAGTACCGCCCGCATTGCCATGACATAGTCTTTGGTAATGCCGTATTTAGCTGCACGCATGCCGCCGGCATTTTCATTGACATTGCCGCCGATTGTTGAATATTCTTGGCTTGCCGGATCCGGCGGATAGAATAGTCCGACCTCTTCGACCGCTTTTTGAAGTTCCATATTGACAACACCCGGCTGCACTATCGCGACCATGTTTTGCATGTCAATTTCTAAAATTTTATTCATATGTTTTTCAAAAGCTAAGACAATGCCTCCGGATGAGGGAAGTGCTCCTCCGGTAAATCCGCTTCCGGCTCCGCGAGGAACAATGACGATACGGTGTTCATTGCAGTATTTGAGAATATCACTGACGTCTTGTTCATGTCGCGGGAACAAAACCATGTCGGGCTCGAATCGTTCTCGTGTTGCATCATAAGAGTAGGCAATGAGGTGAGCTTTGTCACTGTAGACATTCTCTTGCCCTAACAGGCTTGTAAAAAAATCGATGGCACTAGCTGCGAGCATCGTTATTCCTTTAGATCAAAATTGCGTAATAGTGCGCTTTTATCGCTAAATTTAGCTTTGTATAACTCATATAGCCCACGGTTCTTGGAATTGTTTAAAGCGATTTGTTCCAGATAATAAGGCTCATAGCTGTCTAATCGTGAACTTCCCGCTCCCCACCATGCCGCGCGGATTGTCGGGATACGGGTAAAGAAAGGGGTTTGCCCTTTGTCGGATGCGATTAAAGACGGAGCACTTTGGAGGAGTGCAAAATTTTTACAGTCGAGGGTAAAAAGGTTTTGGGCACTTTGGATATAAAGAAGCCCTACCGAGTTGGCGGTACAATAGTCTTTAAAATCTTCAACGAGGGGAGTCGGGTGCCCTTCATAAGAGAGATAGGTAGCATAGTTGTCCGGATGAACCCATTCGACTCCCGGGATGCTTTTGGTAATGGCATCGTAAGCCTCTTCATTTGGCGCAATCAAGAGGGCACGTTCATAGTCGTAAGCCAAAACGGCGATATCGGATACCTTCGGTTCCCAGTTGCCGCTTGGAAGTGTATTTTGACGAAGGCCGTCATAAGCACTGATGGTTAAGATGGCATGGTTATTGGCAGGATTGGCTTGTTCAACACGGGCATTGGCAATGATCGTACTGTGTGTTGCATCGAATTTTCGGATAATAAAGCCGCTCATACCCTCTTTGAGGTTTTCAGCGACAATGGTTGCCCGTGCCTTGTCGATATCAAGCAGGGGTGCAGTAATAGGTGAAGCGTTTAAAACGCTATAAGCGATAAGAGTAATAAGCCAGATGCGCATCATGGTAACCTTTTTGTAAAGTAAGTAGGGATGATTATAGCCAAACACGTCTTTGTAAATGAAATTTTTGCTATTATTTAATTCTTTTTCGCTCTCAAAGCGTATTTTGTTCAAGGACGAGAATGGGTCGTATTTTTGCATTATTGTTGTTGCCCCTTCTTCTTTTTGGCGGTTCCGTTAAACCTTTTAAATGGAATAACGGTGAAAGTTTGCTTACTTTTTTAGAGCGAAAAAAACTTCCGTTATCGATCTATTACAACCTTGATAAAGACGATCAAAAGCTGACCGAAGATATTCCCTACAGTGCCAACTGTCAAATGGTATTGGACAATAAAAACCTGATTCGTCAAATTTTGATTCCGGTGAATGATGAGTTGCAGCTGCAAATTTATCGTACACCGAAAAAGCGTTATGCGATGCAGGTTGTTCCGATTGTGAGTGAACAATATACGGAAACCCTCTATGTGCCGATTCAAACTTTACCGTATGATGATATTTTAAAGGCGACCGGATCCAAGAATCTTGCTTCGGAATTTGTCAAAATGTTTAAAGGGAAGGTCAATTTTCGAAAAGGTTTCCAAAAAGGTGACCCGATTATTTTGGTATATACCCAAAAATACCGTTTAGGAAAACCCTTTTCCATGCCGGAAGTCCACGGGGCAATGGTGGAAATCAACGGAAAGCAAGTTACGGTATATCGTCATACGGACGGCCGTTTTTACGACGCGAAGGGCGGGCAATATGAGAAGTTTTTATTTAAAATTCCGATCCGTAATCCCCGTATCACTTCTAAGTTTACGAAAAGCCGTTATCACCCGGTACTGCATCGTTACCGTGCCCATTTAGGTGTTGATTTCGGTGCCCGTCCGGGAACGCCGATTTTGGCAACGGGCGATGGACGTGTCAGTTTTGCAGGATCTTCCCATGGATACGGCAATACGATTAAAATTCGCCATTCCAACGGTTTGACCAGTCTTTATGCTCATCAAAAATCGTTTAAAAAAGGAATTCATAACGGCTCGAAGATTAAACAAGGAGACATTATCGGTTATGTAGGTTCATCCGGTCTCTCTTCGGGACCGCACTTGCATTTCGGAATGTATGATGGAAGCACGGCGATTAATCCGCTGAGTGTTATGAAAAAAACGACCGAAGGGTTTAGCGGCAAAGAGCGGAAAGCCTTTATCGCCATTCGTAACAAAATGGATCGTATATTTAAAAAAGCACTCCAAAGCAAGCCGATTCGGAAACCTTATTTGAATTTTCACGAAACATATTATGTCGACAGTGAAACTTTTAAACCAAAACCTTTTTAAAGAGACGTCATGATTCAGAACGTTGAAATACTCTCCTGTGAACATTCTGATTTTATCAAACCGAAACGGATGCAGTACCGTCAAAACAATGTTTTAAAAACATGGGATATGGTTGAGGTTCATGACAGTGTCTCGATCCTTCTTTATCATGAAGAACATGATACTTTGATCGCGGTACGGCAGTTCCGCCCTCCGGTCTATCTTAAAAACGGCGATGGCTATACATACGAGCTATGTGCCGGAATCGTTGATAAAGACAAAACACTGGCAGAAATAGCCCACGAAGAGATACTCGAAGAGTGCGGGTATTTTATTGCATTGGACCAGATCCAGCGGGTAACGTCCTTTTATACCGCCGTGGGCTTTGCAGGTGCGGTGCAGACCCTTTATTTTGCCCGAGTAAACGAGTCTATGAGAGTCAGTGACGGGGGTGGTATTGATCATGAATCAATCGAAGTCATTGAGATTCCGGTGAGTAAAGCTAAAGAGTTTGTGTTGGATGAGACCAAAGCTAAAACACCGGGATTGATGTTCGGTTTCGGATGGTTTTTGGAAGATCAACGGTAGTTCCCGCATATTGCGGGAAGTGACGAGACCGTTTAGGATTAGAATTTGTAGCTTAGAGTTGTGTAGAAATTACGTCCCGGTTCATTGAGAACGAGAGGGTCAATACCGTCTCCGGTGATGAGTTCGTTACCGATGTATCCGTTATTAACGGCATAGGTACGGTTAAAAAAGTTATTTACCCCTGCCATCAACGAGAATCCGTTTTGGAAATCGTGCCCGTATTTGAGGTTTAGGATTCCATATCCCGCAACTTCCTGTTCTCCATTGTCGCTATCGATGGTTTGAAAACGTGCGGCTAAGAATTCAGCCATTGCGTAGTCCGCAGAGTTGTCGAATACAAGAGCTACACGCCCTTTCATCGGAGGAATCTCAGCCAAATCTTTATCATTTTGTCCTAATGCATGAGGATCTTTTTTGGTCCCTTTTTGATAGGCGGCACCTGATTCGATTCGCCATTCATTGTTCAGCATGTAATCAGCTTGCAGATCCAATCCGACAATACGCGCATCAATGTTCGCCCATGTGTTGGTAGATGCCCCTGTTTTATATTGATAGATGAAATCTTTTAAATCGCTGTAAAATGCGGTCCCTTTGATATGGAAATTTCCGGCAGTATGTTCTGCTCCGAGATCAATTTCACGGTTTTTGGTAGCTTTGAGATTGTCATTTCCTCCGTTGGTGGCAGAGTTGGTATTTGCCGTTCCAGCAGTATTGACCGTAACCCAATAAAGCTCTTTGGCATCAGGAACCCGTATGGATTGGCCAAGACCCATAAAAACATTGGTATTGTCTGTGTAGTGGTATTTTGCCAAAATATTTGCACTGAAATTATTGTAGTCGCGGTCTTTAATCCCGTTAAGATAAGCGGCATTGACGGCATCGTTTAAAGCTAGAGACTGTTTAGGGTCGATGGTTGTGTCATCATAGCGTGCCCCCGCGCTCAAATCGTATTTACCGATTGATTTCGATGCTTTGGCGTATAGTGCGATGTTTTTCGTGTCAACATCCGGAATGAGGATGAATCTTGAAGGGTTTACTTTTGTCCCTTTCGTTCCGTCCCAATTACGCACACTGCCGTCTAATCCTACCGATACCGTTGTTCCGGCTAATGTCAGCGTATTTTCAATCGAAGCTCCTTTGATCGTAGCATCAACAGGAGCTACCATTGTCATTGCAGGCGTTGTAGCACTTTTTCTGAAATCGGTGCCCATGATATGTTCAACTTTTGAATGGTACCCTTCGATTTTCAGCTCGTCTGAAAAATCGGATAGATTAAACAGCTGGTATTTAACGTTGAACATATCGGTATCGTCTTTTTGCGCGTCCATTTTATATCGAGGATACAGAACATCATCGGCACGGTCGCCAAAATAGCTTAGGGTGAGTTTTTGGTTGCTTCCGATATTGCCTACAATTTTAGTCCAAAAGTTGTTTCGATCATACGCATCCATATTTTTATAGGCATCAGCGTATTTTTGCCCAGCCATGGTTGCCAAAAGATCGGTTTGCTCTGTTAGGGTGTGGCCGTTACCGTCTTTGTATTGACCCGATGTTTCACGGCTGAATCCCACAAGTGCCTGAACAGAGTCATTTCCTCCCTCAAGTACCGTGGAAAGTTTGCGGTAATCATAACTGCCGGCCGTACCGGATATTTCACCATGAATCCCTTTTGCCGGATCTTTCGTGACTACGTTGATTTTACCGCCGAGGCTTCCGAATTGTGTGACATCAAATGGCCCTTCTTGCACTTCAACAGTTTCTATTTGACTGGAAGAGACGTGCATAGCCGGAGGATCCATACGATTTGGGCAAGCACCGCATACTTTTGCATCATCGATCGTTACATTAATATTGTCTTTTCGAAAACCGCGAAGAATGATATCATTGCCGACACCGCTGTTACGAACATGGGTGATTTCCGGCAAAGTATTGGAAAGCATTTCTCCCAGATCAGACTGACGAGAGAATTTAACCATTTCATCAGCAGCTACATTTTTACTATCTGTTTTAGGTGCTGTTGCTTCAACAGTGATTTTTTGAATCGTGACAGGTTCTGTAGCAAGCGCAGCAATGGCTGCTAAAGAGAGTAGAGTTATTTTTTTCATACGCTGTAATCCTTAAGGAAATGTAAATGGATTGTAAATAAGAAGTGTTACATTAGTGTTAAATTGAGAGGATGATGCACCTATAAAGGGGTATATGTTTTTATGTTACACTTCTATTTATGAAAATGAATACAAAACAAATACTTTTAACGCTCACTCTTTTAGCGGCATCGGGCTATCTTCTCTACAGCGGATTTACCCTTTTATTCCATTCGTAGGGACACCTCTTCCGGAAACTGCATCGTTACACAGTGGAGAGAGCCGTGTTGTCGGATGAGTACGGAGCAATCGATAGGAATGATATCGCGCCCTCTAAATGCTTTTTTACAAATCTCGATTGCCTCATTATCGTGCGGGTCATTGTATACCGGGAGTAAAACCGCATCGTTAATAATCAAAAAATTTGCATAGGTGGCGGGGATCCGCTCATCGTCATAATAGTGCGGTTGACACATAGGAAGGGCGATCAGTTTGAAGGGTTCTCCGTCGATATCACGAAGCGCTTTGAGCTCATCTTCCATCTTTTTTAATGCATCGTAGTGTTCATCGTTTTGATCATGGCATTGGACATACATGATGGTATCGGTATCGATAAAACGGGCTAAGGTATCGATGTGACTGTCGGTGTCATCACCGGCTAAATAACCGTGGTTCAGCCATAATATCTGCTCTATGCCAAAGAGCTTTTTGAGCTCTTTTTCCATCTCTTTTTTATTCAAATGGGGATTGCGGTTAGGATTGAGAAGACATTCTGCCGTGGTGAGAAGAGAACCGTTGGCATTGGTCTCGATTCCTCCCCCCTCTAAAATCAAATTGATTTTTTCCATCGGTGCGCCGTAGTAAGAAGCGAGTGCCGCACTCATTGCATTATCACGGGTCGCATCAAATTTTCCGCCCCATCCGGTGAAGGTAAAGTCGAGGAGGAGGGGTTCATCCTCATCTTCATCGATGACACTCAAAACACTGCAGTCGCGAGCCCATGTGTCGTTGCTTTGGTAATGGACAAAAATAAGATTTTCATTATCGGTAAAATAGCTTTTTACAGTATCGATATCATCGCAAATAACGAGGCAGGGCTGATAACGGGCAACGGCATTTGCAATGTTGACAAAACAGCTGCGCGCCTCTTCGAGATAGGGTGCCCAATCGCTTTGCGGGTGGGGAAAAATGAGCTGGACAAAACTTTGGGGTTCAAATTCGGCGGGGAAATAACGCATTAACTTACCTTGTACTATAATTTTAACATTCTGCTCCGAACGGAGCAAGCCTGAGCGGCTAGCGTAGCCAAAGGGATATATTTCTTTAGCATTCAAACAGGAAAATAACTATGGCATCGATTAAACTTAGCCGTGAGGCACTTATTCATAATCTTGACATTATCGCACACCAAGTCGGTGGAAAAGATAAAATAGCGGTAGTTTTAAAAGATAACGCTTACGGGCACGGCGCACTGATGATAGCGCGGGCCGTTTCGGAATATGGTGTAAAGCAGGCGGTCGTACGGCTGGAGCGCGAAGCTGTAGAGATTATGGATTTTTTTGACAATGTCCTGATTTTAGGGCAAATTGCGACGCAGGCACACCCAAAAATCAGCTATGCGATCAATTCACTGGAAGAGATATCGGCGTACCCGAGCGGCGCACGCGTCGAGCTGAAAATCGATACGGGGATGCACCGAAACGGCATTGATCCGAAAGAGATTGCAAAGGCATTTGAACAGATAGCAAAATGCGGATTGGTCTGTGTCGGTGTTATGAGCCATTTCCGAAGTGCCGATGCCCTTAGTTCCGAATGGTTTTGGCAACGCAGCGTATTCCATGAGGTAAAAGTTTCAGCAGCTGCTTTGGCGAAAAAGTATGGATGGACATTGCGTTTTCACATCTCCAATTCAGCCGGAACATTCCGTTCGTCAGTATGTCATGAAGATATGGTCCGGGTAGGAATCGCGTTGTATGGATGTTTAGAGATGGATGTTAGTTTAATACAGCCCGAGTTTAAAAGCGTGCTGTCTTTGTGGGGCGATAAAATTGCGACGAGAGTGTTGAGGGCCGGAGAGCGTATCGGCTATAACGGTATTTATGAAGCAGATGTCGATGAGGTGGTCAGCACATACGATCTTGGATATGCCAACGGCTTGGACAGACTCGCTTCTAACCGCTATGTAACCCCTTCAGGCGCGGCTCTTCGCGGTCGGATTTCGATGGACAGTGCGAGTTTTGCCTGCGATACGGATCAGTTGATGATTTTTGATAATGCTAATAACTATGCGCGTGCAGTCGGGACGATCGGATACGAAATTTTGGCATGTTTGGATAAAGATTTAAAACGAGAATGGGCAGATTGAATTTGACAAACGCAGTCAAAAAGAAATTTTATTCCTTTTGATGCTTACGATGTTATTTTGATAATGGCATCGGCAAAAACGGCACCATCCAACCGCATATCGATCAGATCTTCTAAATCTTCCATCGTATCAATATACCCTAACACTTTGGCATCAAAAAGATAGTGTTCGGCTACTTTTTGTATAGCCTCGCCGTGTTTAGGAAGAACAATCAAGTACGACGCTCCTAAATTTTCACCGATGACCGCATCTGTGATTGTTTCGATATGAAGTGCATATCGGATACTGTTTAGGCGGAGATGTTCGATAATATCGAGATTTTCCGGGGTAAAAAAGAGGGTGACTACCGAATTGGACGGAGTATGCCGCAATGCTTCAACGGATTCGATATGGTAAAACGGTTGGGATGAGATATAGGGATGACCAAACAGTAACATGGTTATGCCTCCAGACATTCACGCGAGCAATAGTATTTGCCGTCACGTATCAATGTTTCTTTGACCTGTACATAGGTTCCGCATGCAGAACACGGAATCATTGCCTCATCCTGCGCATTGTCGGAAGAGGGAGGGGTGAGGCTTTTTTTCTTAAAAAATAAAAAATAGACACTGACCAATACCCCGGCCAATAGTAATAGTTTTAACATGTTTATCTCTTTATGAGCAGATAGTGACGATTCTCTGCTTCAATAATCGTGTAATCGAGTGTTTCATCAATTTCATCATACACTTTTTCCCCTTTATAAAAGAGCAAAAGGGTTCCTTCAATACAAAACGGTTCCGATAGTTTCAGAAGCATCTGTGTATCGGTAACGGCACGGGAAGTGATGAGATCATAGGGTTCGCTCACGAGCTGTTCGACTCTTAAGGCCTTGACATCAACATTGTCCAATCCCAGATCAGCTTTGACAAACTGCAAAAAGCTGGCCCGTTTGCTGAGGGGCTCAACGAGGGTGAAATGGGTTTTCGGCATGGCTATTGCCAAGATCATCCCCGGAAATCCGGCACCGGTTCCGATATCCATCGCTTTTTTAATGTCGGGCAAGAAAGTGAGCGGAGTGATTGCATCGACGATAAACTCATCGATTTGATGGAGTGTTTTTGCCCCCGTAAGATTATGGATCTTGTTCCATTTTTCGAGCAGGGTTTTGTACTGTTCGACTTTCGCAAAAAAGTCTTCGGGTACGGATATATTGCGGGTATTGACTAAAGTTTTCAGGGATTTCAAAAAGGCTATCCATTCAATAATAATATGCTGTATTAAAGGCGAAGCATAATTTTACCGTAACTTGAGCGATATTAAGCGAGGGATTTTAGGCGTTGAGCTATCAGGAGCGTTATTAGATAATGTGCCCCATCTGCTCTTTTTTAACTTTTAAATATCCCTCGTTATGCGGATTCGAATCGATAATAACGGGGACCCGTTCGGTGATTTCGACATGTAATCCCTCTACGACGATCACTTTAGCCGGGTTATTGGTAAGGAGCCGGATTTTTGTAAGACCAAAATCGTTAAAAATCTCACCGACAACGTCATACGTTCGCTGATCCGGAGCGAATCCAAGCTCGATATTGGCTTCGATGGTATTGCGCCCCTGATCTTGAAGACAATAGGCGTTGATTTTATTGAGCAGACCGATATTGCGTCCTTCTTGACGATGGTAAATTACCAGTCCGCCTTCTTGAGCAATTAATTTTAGCGCCTTGTGGAGCTGATTGTTACAGTCGCATTTGATACTTCCGAAAGTATCGCCGGTGAGGCACTCGGAATGGATCCGCACAAGCGGGGAGTCTTGAGTTTCAAAATTCTCCGTAAAAATGGCCAAATGTTCTTGAATTCCCTCTTTGTAAACACGGATTTTAAAATGGCCGTATTTACTCGGGAGATTCGCAATAGATGATTTTTCAAAAGTTGGTGTTGTCGTTTTCATGCTTGCCATTATAATCGGTGTTTCTAAAAAAAGGTTTATTAAACTAACTGGCGATACAATCTACCCTTAACTTTTCTATTGGAGTCACTTTTATGGAGCGTTTTCGCCGTACCCGTCTACATTCACATCTTCGTTCATTGGTTCGAGAAACGCATGTGAGTATTAATGATTTTATCTATCCGTTGTTTGTCCGCCCGGGCGAGGGAATTAAAACGGAAGTCTCTTCGATGCCGGGTGTTTATCAGATGAGTTTGGATGAAATCCTCAAAGAGTGTGAACTTTTACAGTCAATGGGGATTTATTCCATTATTTTATTCGGTATTCCCGAAGTCAAAGATTCCGTCGGCTCGGATGCACTGAGTGACCATGGAATTATTGCAACAGCGGTACGCGCAATCAAACATGCTTATCCTAAAATGTTTGTAGTGACCGATCTTTGTTTTTGTGAATATACCGATCATGGGCATTGCGGTATTTTGGATCATGTGCATGAGACGGTAGATAATGATTTGACCCTCGGGATTTCAGCACAGCAGGCCCTGGTACATGCCCGTGCAGGTGCTGACTTGATTGCCCCATCAGGAATGATGGACGGAATCATTACGACTCTTCGGGATGCTTTGGACAGCGGCGGATACGTGAACCTGCCGATCATGAGCTATTCGACGAAGTTTGCCAGCGGCTATTACGGACCGTTCAGAGACGTAGCCGAGTCGGTTCCGAGTTTTGGCGACCGTTCGACCTATCAGATGGATCCGGCCAATCGCCGCGAAGCGATTCGCGAAAGTTTGGCAGATGAAGCGCAGGGTGCCGATATTTTAATGGTAAAACCGGCATTGGCTTATCTGGACATTATCCGCGACATCCGAGAAGCCTCTTTGCTTCCTCTTGCCGTGTACAACGTCAGCGGCGAATATGCGATGTTAAAACACGCGGGAGCTGCCGGGCTTATCGATTATAACCGTGTAATGATGGAAACAATGGTAGGGTTTAAACGTGCAGGTGCCGATATTATTATCAGTTATCATGCTAAAGAAGTGGCTAAGCTGCTTTCTTAATTTGAAGGAGAAAGGCGATTGCAGCCTTTTGAATATGCTTGCCATCAGGCAGTGAAACTTGCCTAAGCTGAGCTGAAATTGTTAATGAAATATTTTTATGATATGATTGTTTTTTGTATCGAAGGAAAGACGTGAGACATTTTTTAACGTTAAAAGATTATACCAAAGAAGAGATCTTAGAGATTTTGGAATTGGGCTTAGAGATTAAAAAAGAGGTTAAAGCCAAAGAACTGAAGCCCCGTTTAGCGGGACAAACCTTGGCCATGATCTTTGAAAAAAGTTCTACGCGTACCCGTGTCAGTTTTGAAGTGGGCATGTATCAGCTCGGCGGTCATGCGCTTTTTCTCTCCAATCGTGATATTCACTTGGGACGGGGCGAACCGGTCAAAGATACGGCACGTGTTATCTCTTCCATGTGTGATATGGTGATGATCCGAACTTATGAGCAGTCAATGCTTGAAGAGTTCGCTCTGCATTCCAAAGTCCCCGTCATTAACGGATTGAGCGACAGCTATCATCCGGTGCAGCTTTTGGCTGATTTCATGACGATGATGGAATGCGGCAAAGATAAAAATCCGATCGTCGCCTATGTCGGTGACGGTAACAATATGACGCACTCATGGCTAATGCTTGCCGCTAAACTTGGATTTGAATTGCGTATTGCAACGCCTAAAGGGTACGAGTGCGATCCGGCTGTCATTGCCGATGCGCTCTCTCTCGCGGAACAAAGCGGGGCGAAAATCACGATAACGAATGACCCGAAAATTGCGGTCAGCGGTTCGACTGTCGTGACGACGGACACCTGGATCTCTATGGGGCAAGAAGAAGAAAAAGCACAGCGTATACGGGCCTTTGAAGGCTATATTGTAGACGAAGGGCTGATGGCGCTTGCAGCAGAGGATGCTGTATTCTTACATTGTCTTCCGGCATATCGCGGAGTTGAAGTAAGCGAAGCGGTCTTGGAAGGCTCACAGAGTTTGATTTTCGAAGAGGCAGAAAACCGTTTGCATGCGCAAAAAGGGCTAATGGTTTGGTTGGATAAACATCGTTAAGGAGTACCAATGCGTTTAATATGGCTATTGACAATTATAGGTTTGAACCTTTACGCCGCAGATGTCGTGAAGGTCGGAGACAAGTTCAAAAATTCAGGCAAATGTAAAGCCTGTCATAGCCATATTGTGAAACAATGGGAAGGCTCATGGCATGCAAAGTCCCATTATGACAATGATGAATATTTCCGAAAAACGACGGACTATGTTGCTCGTAAGAATAATCGCAAATCACTCAACTCGATTAAGATCGAGTGTGCCGCATGCCATAATCCACGAATCTCCGTCACCTCTACCAACAGCGATTATGAAGCGATTGCGTCACTCCACCTGGATAAAGATTCTGCCGCAACGAAAGCACTTAACAGTGATGGCATTGCCGAAGGGATCAATTGTGTCGTTTGTCACAATGTCGATCAGATCCATGATAGCCTTCCTGATTCTGAGCGGGGAATCCATCGCGTCAGTTGGAACAAATCCGGATTAATGAGCGGCCCTTTTGCGGATGCCTCATCACCGTACCACAAAGTACAGCAACGTGATTTTATGGATACGAACCCGAACCAGCTTTGTTTCGTTTGCCATGCCAATGACACTTCGGAAGAGGGACACCGCTTTACCGATATGCAATCCGAATTTAAAAGCGATGGAAAACAATGTGTCGACTGTCATATGGGCACACGGAAAGAGGGAGTTGCAGCGACATTGCGAGATGTGAATGGAAAAGTGCATAAGCGGATGATTCGTGAGCATAAGTTTCAAGGCGGACATGTTGAGAGTATGTGGCAAGGAGCATTAGGGGTGAGTGCGAGAAAAAATGGACGCTTACTCGAAGTTACTTTGAATAATCCGCAGCCTCATGCATTGCCCAGCGGATTCGGATCGCGAGAAATTTTGGTGGAAGCGCAGTATTTGAACGGAACAAAGATTATCAAAACAGAGGTCTTGTCGCTAACATCACATTATCTCAGTAAGCGTGGGAAACCGACAATCCCCCATTTGGCAGAAAAAACGGTAGAGAGTATCTCTATTCCTGCTCAGGGTACTAAAACGTTTTCAATACCTCTGATTACAGGTGCGAATAAAGTCATTATTACAGTTTCGTATCGATTGGTAAATGATGAAGTTCGGGGATTGTTAGATCTTAAAGATCCCATTTGGTCGAAGAAGATGCTGATTAAAAAGATTAGTCTAAAACTGTAAGTAGAGAAGATTTCTGCCCGAGTAGGCAAGCTTTAGTGCCATAGCGCTTAGCATAGCCAAAGGAATAAAATCCCTTTGGCGTTCAAAACAAACTAGTTCATCTCGACTTTGATGATAAGATCATTGCCTTCTTCGACAACAGTGAAGTTGTGTTTTTGACAAAATGTTTCATTCATCTCTTCCGTCCATTCTTTAGCTTCGATCATCGCATCATCTTTGTTCTCAAACGTTTTAATACTTTCCATTCCGCTTCGTTTAAAACAGCCGCACTCTTTTTCCATTTTCACATTGAACATTTTGACTCCTAAATTTTAAGTGTTATTTTCGGAAGTATAGTTTTAAAAGATTAAATATTTTAAACAAAATAGAGACGATTTGAAACTAAAGGTTGTCTTTATCTTTTGCTAAAGTATAGTTATCAGTCTTATTTATGAATTATTCAGCTATAATTCCATTTGAATTTGGGTACCTTCTAAAGATATGCGAGCATATTTTTCAAAGGTGCCCTCGCGGATGAGAATCCAACTTATCCTCACTAAATTTCTCTCCCCCATGAGTGGGCAAGCGTAACTGGCCGGAAATAGGTTTTCCGGTGGCGTATATATAAAGGTAAATCATGAACGTAATAGAAACACCAATCACAGAAGAAAATCTCGCGACATTTGAAGATTTCGGTCTCCGCGATGAGATTATGCAAAGTATCCGCCATGCCGGATTCAAAACACCAAGTCCAATCCAGCAAATGGTTATTCCGGTTATTATGGAAGGGCGTGACGTTGTAGGACAAGCCCATACCGGTACCGGTAAAACAGCTGCTTTCGGTCTTCCTGCATTGAATAAAATGCATTTGAAAGGGGGAATCGAAACCCTCATCATCACTCCGACACGTGAATTGGCAAACCAAGTCAGTGATGAAATTTTTAAATACGGCAAGCACTTGGGTGCACGTACCGTAACGATTTACGGCGGATCATCATACAACCGTCAAATGGATTTGATCGAGCGCGGCGCACAAGTGATCATTGCAACTCCGGGTCGTCTATTGGACATGTTGAGCCGTAATATGTTGAAAGGATTTACTCCTTCAACCGTTATTTTGGATGAAGCTGACGAAATGCTCGATATGGGCTTTTTGGATGATATCAACGAAATTTTCTCATATTTGCCGACTGAGCGCCAAACATTGCTCTTTTCTGCAACCATGCCGGCTCCGATCAAACAATTGGCTGAGCGTATTCTAGTCAATCCGTTTTTTGCATCGATTACTAAATCAGAAACGACCAATACCGATATCACACAGCAATATTACGTAATTGAAGAGTCTGAGCGTGACGATGCAATCATCCGTTTGATGGATTCTGAAGATGCGAAAAAAACAGTCGTATTCTGCCGAACCAAAAAAGAGGTAGACCGCCTTTCGAATGTTCTTTCAGCTGCTGGATATATGGCAAAAGGTTTACATGGTGACATGGAGCAGCGTCAACGTGAAAGCGTTATCAAAGGGCTTAAAACCGATGCGGTTGACGTATTGATCGCGACCGACGTTGCGGCGCGCGGATTGCACATTGATGATGTTACTCACGTTTTCAACTACCATATTCCGTTTGACCCTGAGAGTTATGTCCACCGTATCGGTCGTACAGGACGTGCGGGTAAAAAAGGGGTTGCAATTACTCTTGTAACGCCAATGGAATTTAAAGAGCTTCAGCGTATCCGTTCAAAAGTAGGAACGACAATGGAGCACGCATATATTCCAAGCAAATTGGATGTCAAAGAGGCGCAAGTTACCCGTCTTGTTCGTGAAATTGAAAAACAGCATGTCTATGATGAAGCGCACAAAGTGCTTGATTTGTTAAAACAAGATTATGACCAAGAGCAAATCGCTTATAAGTTGATCTCTGTTTTAATGGAGCGTAATACGGTACAAGGACCGAATAATATCGGTATTGCAGCGGAACGTTTAGAAAAAATTCTAAGTAATCTAGCAAGCCGTGGTGACCGTGGTGGACAACGCAGCGGCGGATTCAATCGTAACCGCAGTGGCGGCGGCGGTGGATACCGTGGTAATAACGACCGTAACTCAAGCGGCGGCGGATATCGCGGTAACAATGACCGTAATGCTGCAGGCGGTGAACGCAGCGGTAGCGGTGAAAGAAGCGGCGGTGGCGAACGTGGTGGAAATGATCGCGGAGATCGTTCACGCAGCTTTAGCGGCGGCGGGAATCGTTCAAGCAGCAGCAAGCCTAGAAGCTAATTCACCTTTTAAACTCTCTATAAACGGCTCCATCGGAGCTGTTTTCAAACTACCTTCTCTTTGTTTAACTCCCCACATCGGTTCCGGAAAGTAACTGTCATTTTCAAATCTTCCCATAATATGCCAATGGACTCTCGGCAGCATATTGCCAAATGATGCAATATTGATTTTATCGGGTTTAAAATAGGCTAACATCTCTTTTTCGATGATATCCAGACATAACCAAATAGCTTTTTTTTCTTCACTGCTGCATTCGGAAAATTCTTTATGTGGGGTATGGGTAAAAATTTTAAGCCAGGGGATTTCACTTTCGTGAATTTCAATGTAGATAAGAGGGTTGGAATAAATCATATTAGACCTTTAATGAGATCTAATATTGTAGCGAGACTTTTTTAGCGGATACCTTTACCTGCGAAGGGAACAAGGGCACTTCCCCAGGTTAATCCGCCGCCAAATGCATCAAGGAGCATCAAATCGCCTTGCTGCAGGCGACCTGACTCATAAATATCATTAATAGCCATTGGAATCGATGCTCCGGAAGTATTGCCGTATTTCTCTACCGTTAATACGACCTGCTCGTCGGAGAGGTTCAATGCATCTCCTACCGCTTTGATAATACGGTAGTTCGCCTGATGAGGAATAAAATGGGCAATAGAAGATGACGCAATATTATTTTGCTCCAAAATATCGATAACGTCATTGGTGAGGGTACGTACTGCGACTTTAAACGTTTCATTCCCCTTCATCCGCATAAAACATCCTGCAGCTTCGCGATCCAGTTCATCATGAACCGATCCGCTTCCGCCGTTTGGTGTCATCAATAAATCAGCATACGAACCGTCAGATCCGGTATGGACATCGATGATGGACTCATTTTTTTCGGTGGATGCACTGATAATCGCCGCTCCGGCTCCGTCACCGAACAAGATACAGGTTCCGCGGTCCGTGTAATCGGTAATGGTACTGAGTCTCTCGGCTCCTACGATAAGGATATTTTTTTTCATACCCGACTCAATAAAAGCTTTTGCAATGTTTAGGGCATAAACAAAACCGGTACAGGCAGCAGATATGTCGAATGCAGTGATTTTCTCAAGTCCCAGTTTTGTGGCAATGATAGTGGCCGTCGAAGGCATACAAAAATAATCAGGTGATATGGTTGCACAGATGAGCATATCGATTTCATTTTTTGCGAGGCCGGAACGTTCAATGGCAAGCTCTGCCGCTTTTACACCCATATCGCTCGTTGTTTCATTTTCGGCGGCAATATGGCGTTCTTTGATTCCGGTACGTTTTGTAATCCACTCATCACTTGTATCGACAAGTGTTTCGAGTTCGGCATTGGTGAGAATTTTAGAAGGAACGTAAGCCCCGATGGAACGAAATGCAGCGTACATAATTAGCCTTTATAAGGGATCGAAGTTTATTGTTTAAGCTCTTCGAGCCGTTTTTCAATATGCTCGTTTACCCCGTTATCCACATAACGGATCGCTTGAAATATTGCATTTTTGATGGCTTTCGGATTGCTTTTGCCATGACTGACGATAGCACACCCTTTGATACCGACCAAAGGAGCTCCGCCGATCTCAGCATAATCAATCTCTTTTTTCAAAAGTTTGAATACTTTGCGCATCAAAAGAGCACCGGTAATCGCAATAGGAGATTTTCGGATATATTGTTTGATAAAGAAACTGATAGTGGAAGCTACCCCTTCAGAAGCTTTAAGGACGAGATTTCCGATAAAACCGTCACAGATAATGACATCGCAGCTGCCGTCGAAGATATTGTTTCCTTCAACGTTGCCGATAAATCCTTTTTGTCCTTCGAGCATTTTAAATGCCTCTTTCGTGACTTCATTTCCTTTGGAATCTTCTTCGCCGTTGGCAAGCAAACCAACACGCGGAGCACTCAGTTTGAACATATCCTGCGCGTAGTAGTATCCCATGATCCCAAATTGGAAAAGGTGTTCGGCTTTACAGTCGACATTTGCACCGGCATCCATCAATATACTGCGTTTTCCGCTTTTTGTAGGCATAGATGTTACCAATGCCGGGCGCAGTACATTTTTAAGCCGTCCCAGACGTAATGTCGCTAATGTCATGGTAGCACCGCTATGTCCGGCACTTACCACCCCATCGGCTTCTCCGTTTCTGACAAGTTCGACAGCTTTATAGATAGAGCTGTCTTGCCGTTTAAGAGCATCAGTAGCTGCGTCACCCATATCGATGACATCATTTGCTTCAATTATTAAAATTTTATCTTTATAGCCCTTGGGTAATAGAGATAAAATCTCATCTTTTTTACCAACTAGAATCGGTTGAAAACTCTTTTCTTTAAGTGCTTCAAGTGTCCCTTTAACAATCGGTTCGGGACCGAAGTCCCCGCCCATTGCATCAATTGCAATTCTAATCATCGATTATTTATACTCACCGGTTGTCGGGTTGACATAGTGAGACAATTTGTACG
>NZ_JBASYM010000028.1:0-24769 GCF_049277495.1 Sulfuricurvum sp.
TATAATAGCTTCAATAAATTATTCATTAAGAGATTGCCGATGATCGATCAGATTCGCCTCCTCCCGCCCCAGGCAGGGATTTACCAGTATCTGGATGAAAAGGGAAGAATCCTCTATATCGGCAAAGCAAAAAACCTCTCCAAACGGGTCAAAAGCTATTTTAATCTCACACCGAAACTTTCCCCCAAAACAACCCTCTCACTTCGAATCCAGAAAATGCTCTCGGAAACGGCAGGACTCCACTATATTATTGTTGAAAACGAACACGACGCCCTCATTCTGGAAAACTCACTCATCAAACAACTCAAGCCTAAATACAACATTCTTCTTCGCGATGACAAAACCTACCCCTATCTTTATGTCGATCTCGAAGAGCCCTATCCTCGTTTTGAGCTCACCCGTAAAATCATTAAAGGAAAATCGGTGCGCTACTTCGGCCCTTTTTCTGTCGGCGCACGGGATATTCTCGATTCCCTCTATGAACTGTTAAAACTGGTTCAGAAAAAAAGCTGTCTTAAGGGAAAAAAGGGGTGCCTCTTTTACCAAATGGACCAGTGCCTGGCTCCTTGTGAGTTTATTGTTCCCAGAGAAACGTATCTGCCGATGGTGATGCAAGGGATCGAATGGATACAAAACAAACGCAAACTCATCAAACAGCTCGAAGTAAAAATGGAATTTTATTCCGAATCGCTCCGTTTTGAAGAAGCCCTTACCTTGCGTGATAGGATCGAACGGATCCGCAAAAGTGAGCTAACTTCTCAAATCGATCTCGCTTCTACTGAAAACTACGACGTATTCGCTATTGCAACCAGCGAAACACGCGCATGCATTCTACGTCTTTTCATTCGAGAAGGAAAAGTGGCTTCCAGCAGTCACGACTTTATTCCGCTCAGCCCCTATTTTTCTCTCGACGAAGCATATGAAAGAACCTTGGTAGGATTCTATGGCACGGAGAAACCGCCCATTATCGGTTCCATTTTAACCGCACACTCCTTTGAATCTGCAGATTGGGTCAGAGAACACCTCTCGACCCTTTTCGGGAAAAAAGCCCATATAGAAACGCCACAGCGCGGGGCAAAAAAAGAACTTATCGATCTGGCACTTACAAATGCCCATGAACTGCTGAGAACACCCCTGCCTACCAACGAATCTCTTTTATCTCAATTGCAAGAACTGTGTTCTTTAGATACCTTTCCCCGCCGGATCGAAGTTTTTGATAACTCCCACCACGGAGGTTCCGCACCCGTCGGAGCCATGATCGTCTATGAAAACGGCCATTTTGATAAAAAAGGGTATCGCACCTTTCATCTGCAGGCGCGTGATGAATATGGACAAATGAGAGAAATGCTGGCACGCCGAATCGAAGGATTCGGGGATAACCCTCCTCCCGATTTATGGGTAGTCGACGGCGGAACAACCTTAAGAGCTTTAGCCATCGATCTGCTGAGTTCCCATGGAATTCATCTGGATGTTCTGGCCATCAGCAAAGAAAAAATTGACGGAGCGTCTCATAGAGCCAAAGGTTCCGCACATGATCTTCTGCACACAGCCGAAGCAACTCTGCGTTTGGAGAGCTCTGACAAGCGGCTCCACTTGATCCAACTGCTTCGGGATGAGGCACACCGAAGTGCCATAACATTTCATAAAAGAACCAAACTGAAACATGATCAGCAATCTAAACTACTTTTAGTACATGGAATTTCCCAAGCAAAAATCCATAAATTAATTGACTATTTCGGCACATTTGAGGCGATAGCAAAAAGCGATTTTGAGACACTTTGTGAACTAATCGGGGCAAAAGATGCCAAAAGTATTCAAAATCACTACAGAGAAACTGCGTCTAAGTAATCTTTTATGGAGTTTATGCCATATTCCACATATTATGTTTTCAGCAGTTTTTTAGCTAAGGGGTCGAATGATGAAACAACCTATGCCAGTCGATGAAGAATATTTTTTCGAGGGACGCGCTATTGTCAGTGAAACAGATCTTCACGGGATCATCACATTTGCCAACAGAAAATTTTGTGAGATCTCCGGTTACACCGTAGAAGAACTCATTGGCCAGCCTCATAATATCATCCGCCATCCGGATATGCCCAAAGCGGCATTCGGACAAATGTGGAAAACGATTCAGTCCGGTACGCTGTGGCACGGTTTGGTCAAAAATCTCCGTAAAGACGGGCGTTATTATTGGGTTGATACTGAAGTATCGCCTACTTTTGATGAGAATGGACAACTCAAAGGCTATATGGCAGCACGCAAACCGGCGGCCCGTAAGAATATCGAAGAGACGGCAGCACTGTACAAAAAAATGCTTGAACAAGAACAATAAGGGGAAATGAGTGATATTTTATAATCATAAACACGAGTTTATAGGTATCGATGAAGATGGTCTCAAACTCTTAAATTACGCTTCGTTAAACGATTTGTTAGAGGTATGCGAAGATGTAGCAGACCTTTTTGCAAAAGAACCCGGGTACATCCATAATTTCAAAAGTTTTGAGTGGATCGACTTTTTACTCCATGCCGACTCCGATGCTAGAATGGCCATCGTGCATGCTAACGGCCGAACGTTTTCCTGTACCTTAACCGTTCACAATCTCTATTTGTGCGCTGAGCCCGGACAAAACGGCTACATGGTCGATATGACCCATATACAATCCATCAGCGGCGATACAATAACCCCGCATGTCATCACCCCAAAGGCTCAGCCAGAAATCAAAACGGTAGCAGAAACCGTCCCCGCCAAGCCAGAGCCTCTTAGCGATATCCTCCCTGATTATGCGCATATAACGCCTACCGCACTCAGTGAACCTGGGACTTTAGACGTCCCCGCCTATAATGATATCGATTTTGAACCACTGGATGAACCGGTAGAAGATTTCTATGCCAAGCTTTCTTTACCGCTTACGGAAGAAGAACTTCAGGAAGAAAAGCTTCAAGAAGAGAAACCTCAAGAAGAAGCCCCCGAATTACCCCCTGAGCCTAAAGCTCCTGTTGAACAGCCAATGCTCGGAGATACCCGCTACAGCAAAGCCGAAAAAGAGTTTTTAGGAAATTTAAAAGTTGATAAGTCCTACCGCTTTGACCCGAATGTCGCCGCTCATGAGCTCGGACTTCCTGTCGATTTGATTGAAGAGTTTATCGGAGATTTTATTCAGCAAGCGTACGAGTTTAAAGATGAATTATTCGAAGCCGTTCTCAAAGGTGATACCAATAATATTAAGATTCTTTCCCACAAACTTAAAGGGGTTGCCGCGAATCTGCGTATCGAAGATGCTTTTGAAACACTCAGTATCATTAATACTGCCAGTGATCCGATTGAAATTGAAGCCAACCTCAAATACTTTTATTCGATTATCACCAAATTGGAAGGGAAAGAATCTGCAGTAGCGGAAGAAGAACAAACATTCTTGAAACCTGAAGTGACTGAGACTACTGCAACGATCGCAGCAACGGCACCGGAAGAAGATGATATCTATACTTTTGCCCTAAAAGAAGATGTACCATCCGCCATCAAAGAAGAAAAAGAGGAAGAAACATTTCATCTGGATGAAGAGGACTTTCTTAAGCCTCTTCCTACTGAGTCATTCGAGGAAGAGTTTGATTCAAACGTCGATATGACTCCCGAAAAAGAAATCGCCACTGATATCCCTCTCCAAAGTCTTCATTACAACAAAGTCCTGATTGCGGGGCAGCTAGGAATCGAAGAAGACTTTTTTGACGAACTCATCCAAGAATATAAAAATGATGCTCTTGTCGCCGGAAAAGAGATTGCATCTTCGATCAGTGCGTTTGACACACATGCATGGAAAAGAACAGCAAGCCAACTCAAAGGGATCAGCGATAACTTGCGCTTAAGTGAAATTTCAGATGAATTGGCAATCTTGTCCCAGACAAACGATGCCCAAGAGGCTAATAAAGCTTCTAAACGACTCAATAGCTTTCTAGAACAACTATGAGAAATAAGGATATAGAGGAGATCCCATGCAACTAGGACTTAGAAATCGACTTCGCCTCATCAGTCTCTTACCCATTCTGATACTTTTTACACTCGCCAGTTATTACGTTTACAATGCGTACATCAGTTATAAAGGTGCCGAACAGCTTCAAGTAAGACTTGAGGGAAATAAACAGCTTAATGACCTGATCAACAACCTGTCGCGCGAACGGGGTATGACGGTAATGTATATGGGTAATGCTTCGGCAGCCACCCTCAAATCCCTTCATGCGCAACGGGCTATCGTTGATCAAAAAGTCACCGATTACCAAAAGCACCTTTCCGTACTGGGCCGGACCAATGCAGAAGAAGCCTCAAAAGCGGATAGTTTATCCAAATTGATTGCCAACCTGCAAAAAGGGGTTATGCAATCTCGTCCGCTTGTTGACAACGGTATTGCTGATTTCGATAAGGTTTTCACAGACCTTTATGGAAAATCCGAAGAACAATTAATCAATGAACTTGCCGATCTTGCAACGCTTCATTTTGATGAAGAGGTTAATTCCCTCTCTTCCAGCTACCTTTCTTTGGTGCGTGCGAATGAATACAGCAGTATTGAGCGCGACTACATCACCTATGTTCTCTCTCGTGCCACTCCTCTAGCCGAAGATGAGCTTAACAAATGGGTTTCTCTGATCGCCAAAGCCGATACCTTCAATCTTGAAGGCATCAACAATAAAACGATTCAAACACAACTTCAGGAATCTTTGTATAATGAAGATAATACTGAGCTTTACCTCGATATTACTACCGAACGAACCAATATCTTATTAGCTACCACAACCGGTAATTATGAAACCCAATCGGGTATTTGGTTTGCGATGATATCCGAGAAAATCGATGCCATTAATAAAGCTGAAAGAATTTTGATCGAAGCGATGGACAGCCGTGCGGTTATCGTTAAAAATCAAGCCGTTCAGGTTCTTGTTATCGCTATCGGTGTTTGGATATTGGGTGTAGTTATTGCAGCATTGGGTTATCTATTCTCCGCAGAGATCACCACCAATATCAAAAATCTCGAATCCGTTTTAAAACGGGTTGCCGAAGATACCCATGACAACGAAGCTGAAGCCCTAAGCCATACGATTAACCTTGATACGACCGCAGGTACGGCACAAGCGTATGCATTGCTTGAGAGAATTATCGAGCAAACCCTCAACGATAAACAATACGCGATGGAAGCATCCGAAGCAAAATCGATGTTTTTGGCCAATATGTCTCACGAAATCCGTACACCGCTCAACGGTATCGTCGGATTTACAGAGTTGCTCAAAGATACAGAGTTACATGATGAGCAGCGTGAATTTATCGATATTATCGAAAAAAGTTCGGAAAACCTCCTCGAAATTATCAATAACATTCTTGACCTTTCTAAAATTGAAAGCAATAAACTTGAAATTGAAGAGATCGTCTTTAATCCATTGGATGAGTTTGAAAGTGCTGTTGAAGTATACGGAGTCCGCGCTTCTGAAAAACACATCGACCTTGCATGTTATGTCGATCCAAGCCTTGAACGTCCACTTAAAGGGGATCCTACCAAAATTAAAGAGGTTATTATCAACCTCCTTAGCAATGCCGTTAAATTTACCAACAGCGGGGGTGCCATCAGCGTTGATATCCGCCGTGTAGAATCCGATACCCTTAATCGTGCACGCGTCCGTTTCGAAGTAAAAGACAACGGTATCGGTGTTACCAGTGAACAGCGCTCTCGAATTTTTGAAGCGTTTTCACAGGCAGATACCTCTATTACCCGAAAATACGGCGGTACTGGACTTGGTCTTACCATCTCGAGCCGTTTCGTAGAACTGATGGGATCACAGCTCGATCTTGAAAGTGAGCCGGGCAGCGGAACGACTTTCTTCTTTACCCTCGAGTTTGAAGAGATTGAGACACTGAATGAGCCCCTGAAAGGATCGTTCTCTAATATCAATGCCGTAATCCTGGAAAGCCATAGTAAGAAAAAACTCCAAAATACCTATTTGAAAGAGTATTTGGATTATTTTGGTGTCAGTTACACAACTTTCCATGAGCTCGAAGAGCTAAAAATGTTGGAACGTCAGGTTAACTACGATCTTTTGTTTATCGATAACGACTACACCAGTGATGAAGATATCCTTGCATATGCTTCGGCACAAGAACAGCTCGTTCTGATCACTAAATCATACTATATGAAAAAAATCGATTCAATGGGAATCGATATTTTCAAAGTCCTGTATGAACCGCTTAACAGCAGTAAAATACGCTCAACCCTTGATGCTTATGACGCAGAGGCCTTTAGCAACCGCAAACAAAAAGCGACTCGACGCAAAAAATTCGATGAGAAAAACTCCCGATTTGCTGCGACGGCTCTGGTTGCCGAAGACAATATTATTAACCAAAAATTGATTCGTCGAACACTTGAAGATCTCGGGTTAGAGATCACTATTGCCAGCAACGGACTTGAAGCCTTTGAAAAACGTAAAAACGGCAGTTTCGACATTATCTTTATGGACATCCAAATGCCGGTACTTGACGGTATCGAAGCGACTCAGGAGATATTGGATTTCGAAGAAGATTACGGTCAGCACCATATCCCGATCATTGCTCTCACCGCTAATGCACTCAAAGGTGACCGTGAACGTTTCTTGGCAGCGGGGATGGATGAATATACGACAAAACCTCTTGTACGCTCTGAGATCATCTCTTTGCTCAACAATTTCCTGTCGCATAAAATCATCGAAATCAAAGCTGTTCCGAAATCGGCTCACGATATTGTTGCAGATACTGCCGAACCCGGTATAGCTGAAAATAGTGTAGAAGAAGTGATTGCCGATACAAAAGCGGATGAGGAACTCTATAATGCGCTGAGCGTAAATGAAGAATCCTCCGCATTAGAGGAATCGGCAATAACATCCGAAAATGATTTTGTAGACATTGCACCCTTTTCTTTAGACGATGTAGTTTTGCCTGAAACGACTCCTAGCGAGGATACTGCAATGCAAGAAGTCTCGACTGAAGAACTGCTTGAGATAACTGAACCAAAAGAAGATATTGCACCTGAAACACTCAATGAAGAACGCCGTTCATCCTATGATGCCGACATCTTGATCGCTAAACAAAATACATTAGAGATGAAACTCTTCACCCGTATTTTAGATGATTTGGGCTACACCTATAAAAGTGTCAATACCTCGGCACAATTGATGGAAGAAATGAGAGAACATCGTTATAAATTGGCGTTGTTTGATAAAACACTGAGTGAACTTAATCTCAAGAATCTGTATGATATAATCCGTGCAAACAATAGTGATATGTCTCTAGTCATGCTTATCGATCCGAATGCTAGCGAAGATAGCGAAGATGCGATGTATGTCCATGAGATCATCAAAAATGTCGTTAACAAAGACTTACTCCGTCTTGTTTTTGAAAAATTTATTTAAAGAATGGGGAAAATCTAAATGGGTGAGAAAAAACTAAAAGTACTTGCGGTTGATGATGATATGATTAACCTCAAGTTGCTCAAAACCATGCTAATGAAGACCCCGAATGTCTCTCAGGTTGTAGAGGCTAAAAACGGTGCTGATGCGATAGGGATTCTTAAAACACAAGATGACATCGACATTATCCTGCTCGATATTATCATGCCGGTTATGGGTGGTATCGAAATGCTCAAAGTCATCCGCGCAGACGAGTCTCTTCGTCAGCTTCCGGTTATCGTATTGACGACTGATGAAACGAAAAAAGGGGAAGCATTGGAATGCGGAGCTAACGGTTTTCTGATGAAACCGGTCCGCGAAAAAGATGTCCTTGCGAAAATTTCCCAACTGGCGCTTTAACCGTCAATCAATAGAAAAATATTACTACTTTTTCAGGGTTTCGGATTCAATCCGAAGCCCCTCCCTGCTTAACCTCTACAGTTTTTGCCACGACCGCTTTTGAACACGAACTTCTTCTGTACCTATATTATGATCTGTTACCATAGTATCAATCAAAACCATGGTGTCTTTACCCGTATTAGAGGCGAGTGTAGTACATGCAGCCGGAGCTGCCCCTCTAAAGGTATAAGCCAATGACACATTGATATCAAACATTTTATCCCCCGCTGCCGTACCATTCGCATTGTAAACAGTAATATTGAGCTGATTAAGACAAGTTCCGGCAGCTGTGTTGACTCCCTGAGCTCTCATAAGGGCAAATTCCGTTGCACTCTGGCCCAAGAGTTCCGCTTGTGCGTGCAGATAATTGTCACCGATTGACTTACTGCCGACTGAGGCATTTTTTAGCAATATTGTTCCTCCGGCAGCAATCATAACAATAATGAAAATCGCCAGGATCATCGCGAACCCTTTACGGTTAATACCGGACATGTACCATCCTTTCTCTGCATATTTGCATTAAACTGCTGTTGGTGTCACTTAAATTTTCATCAAGCCCCTGCATACATATTTTCAGCGTATAAATGTTTCCAATATTGGAATTTATCATGGTATTTGCATTGTCATATAAAATGGCAAAATGGGTCACTTTGTTTGCTATCAAACGGGCATTAGCACTGTTATAGCGTTCATTGTTCCACGGCTGAAAATTGGAATACATGTTAAATTCGCCATTTTTTGCCCGAAACGCAAAAGCGTTACGCAGAATATAAGCTCGACTAGATTGCCCCATAATGCTGAGCATACCATTTAATGTAAGATTAGTATCAGCGATCGGACCTGTAATGACACGATAAACATCATACGTATTTGCCGCATTAGCCCATCCAAAACGATGACATTCATCAACCCCTTCCCCTAATCCGTCACTTCGAAACACTGCCGTAGGGTTATTGACATTAAGCAACGAATTACTATTATGCAGTGCCGTATAATTTGCATCAGGAGCTATAATAGCTGTTCCTATACTCAATACATCACTGCTCCATCCCGGTCGCCATCTCGTGCCGTTCCAATACCCTTTTAACCCATCATCATCCACAGCTACAAAAGCAATCGTATAATCCGTACTGGTATCACCATCTGTCGGAATACCGACACACTGTGTACCAAACGCAGTGTTATTGGCATCCAAACGGATGATAGATGACGAGATTCCATTTTCAAAATACTTGGATATCTGTTCGAGGATATGATCCGCCTGGGCAGCACGCTTAGTATACTCTCCCGTTCGGTAAATCCCGTCATAATACTGGCGTATCGCTTCGAGTGCCAATCCACCGACGATTCCCATGATTACGATAACAAAAAGAAGTTCGATCAATGTAAATGCACTGCGATTATTTAAATTTTTCATTCGGAAAACTTACCTACATTGGATTTAAAAAACGTAAGACTCATATCGATATCGGGGTTATTCGAATTGCATCGTACAACAACCCGTTTGAGGTGCGTTTTTGCAGCTGCAGAATTGGGGTTGGGTGCTGTTGACGAGCCCACCTGCCATGTTGCCGTCGCGACTCCGGCGTTAATTGCTGAGATGGTCGAAACCACGTAATGAACATCATAACTGATCGGGATACTATAAATATTTCCGCCCGTTGCATTAATATCGAGATTGTAGGTTGCATTATGAAGCTGTTCAATCCCTTTACTAAGATTTAAATCACCGTTAGCAGGGGCCACCGCCATCAATGGTCCATTGCCGGCCGCATCGCAGGGCATACTCGAATCTGGATTGATACGGTACCACGCAGATCCACCGAGAGGATCAGCCCTTGTACAGCCTAAATCACCGCCTATCCATAAAGGTCTAAACTCCGGGGCACTTAAATTCTGGTCCCAACGAGCCTGAGAAACTTTTGTGATTTCCCCCATCATCCGCTTTAATATATCCTCGTCGATCATGATCCCTTTTGTCGCATTATCCGCTACTGCCATCATCGAAGGGATAGTGAGGACACTTATAGCAATAATGACAATTGCAAAAATCAGCTCAATCATCGCTATTCCTAAACGCATTTTAATTCCCTTTCTCATCGTGTAGCCGGAGTATAATCATAAATTACCTTGGTTCCGGAGGGAGTAGTCCCTTTATTCGCTTTATCGCTTTGAAGATTGACTCCTGTTGAACTTCCGGCTCTTCCGATATTCGGAACGACATTGATGTTAAAACAGGGGTGAGTCAAACATGCTGTTGCCGTGTTGCCGGTCACCGGATCGACATAGTCTAATGCATTCACGCCGTACCACAACCATGGATCAGTATCGATATGGGCTTTATAACTGCCGATAGCATGCGGACCGAAATTATACGTTTCCACTCCCGCTACAGAACCTCCGCTCACTGACGGGACCAATGCTACTGAAGCAGCACCGGCGGTTTGCATCTGTGTTACAATCCCGTCCCCATATATCAAATCATCCTGTAAGGTATTGATATACCACTGAGGTGTATTGCGGCTTGGAGGCAAGGCAGTTTCGGCCAATACCGGTGTATTATAGACTTCGTACCATGCACTTGCTATCGCATCGACGGTCGTTCCAAAGACCCGAACATCACGAGGAATGATGCGGCCGTATGCATAAGTTACATTAAAATCCATGGCTCTATTACCTATCGCTTTATGTGCTGCGGTAAGATCTGCTTGCATCGTACACTCTGCTGGAGCTGTACAGTTGATATCTAACTGAGCGAAACGTGCCGTGATCGGATTGAGTGTTTGCGTAACATTCCGATCATAATTAAAGCGACTGATAGTTGAGAGGGAACCAGCTGTATCTTTCTTATAATTTCCATTACCTATCTGCAGCAATGGCATCGTTAACTTCGATGTATTGATATTGGTTGCATTGCTATCATAAATCAACTCGTTTGTACTATTAAAATCCATAAAGCGTATTTGATATGATGTGTTGGTAAGTGTTAAATTATTGTCGCTTGTCAGGAAAAAATCTAAATCTCTGGCATAACAGTCTGTTACAAAATTAGTTAATACAGTACCGTTATATCCTGAAGCATTAATATTCCCCGTTGCTCTTACCGACATATTCATACTGTCATCTCTACTCATATCTGACATGTAAGCAAAATCTTTTCCGCCTGCAATGATCCCTTTTGGTAAAGTACCCACGCCAAAATTTATAGAGCTCATATCAAATTTATAGGGATGAAATATTAAAGAATAATCTCTATATTTTAAATGATTGTCAACATTATCGTGTATGCTGCTTGTATCACACCCTACTTTATTGGTAATTGTTGTCCCGCTCAACCCAATAGCTGTTGCTTGTGGAGGAACATCCGCACTGCTTGGCGTACATTCCGTATCTGAAAGAAAATGACTTCCGATTTGATGAGTTTGCAATGCACTGTCCCAATCTACAGCCGTCCACCGTTTATCAATAATATCTAAACGGTACTCGCCAACTTGAGATAAATTTTGTTCTGCCGCTACCGTACCATTAAGCATAATCAAATTTTGAGGTTTGTCTAAAGTATCGTTACATCCGCTCTTAGGCGTAGTAGGCTCCCAAACAAAAGTAACGTTATAATCGCTATTAGCAGTACCAAAATAACGGGTATAGCCAGGTGTATTTGCATTGTCTATATGGTTGGTCGCATTAATATCAAAACGATAATCATAACCGCCAGCCACATCGACTTGAGCTAAATTTGGTGTATCAACACCCGTATGACCAGATGCAAATGTCTGAGTGACCGTATGATTAGCCTGATTTATATCTTTAAGTGTAACCGTATAACTTTCAGGACGAATGGCAAAATTATCCCGAGAACACAGAACCGTTGTATTGTATCCGTACAGACACTCCATACAGATAGCAAAATTGTGTTTATCGATTCCCTGATTTCCGGCATTACCGCATGCTACTGATACCAATGTAGTTGTATTTCCCGGATTAGACGGTATCTCAACCGGCTGGGCACAATGCTGAATATCTTGAACCAATTGAGTAAAGTTCAAAATTTGCGTATTAGTTGAAGGTGTTCCCGGAGCAGTTTGAATTAATGATTGATTACCGTCGTTGGTTGCATTGTATGAAACTCTGAAAGCCGCATTCGGAGTAGCTGTCTTATAAAAGTCTTCCGCATTTGCAAGTGTAACCGGATTCCCGGTAATCGCATCCGAAACCATTCCGTTGGTAATTGCATAAGCAATCGTATCTTTATTAAAATTAATTTGGGAGACATTATTATCAAAAGTCACCCATATTCTAGGGCTTACCGCACTTGAAGGTTCCTGGCATGCCGCATCCGTATCATGAAACTGACTTACATCAATCAATTCAACAGCGACTGCCGTACTAACCGACTTCGGTGTATCCAGAGCAGTTTTTTCAAACGAAGCCACTCTAAAATTACCCGGACGTTTTGCTACCTGTGTCGTTAAATCATAATATCGGTTAGCAGTAGCCGAATCATAGAGTCCTGCATTAACTACACTAAAAATTCCCCATGCAGGTGTATAACTAAAGTTATCGGATGAACACATTGAGAGTCCCGGTCCTCCAAGCGTAGAAGAATAAGGTAATGTCAAAATCGTGCCATCCGGTAAAGTGAGCTGTAAATCATATGAAAAAGTTCCTGAAATCGGCAAATTTATTGAGCCAGTCGATAAAGGAGTAAGGCCATAGTAAACATACGCATATTTATCTCCTGCCATATCCCCTATCGGTATATTGCTAACATGTGAATCACTCACGCTCAACGGCCATGCAGCATCTGTTTTATATGTTGGTGTAAACTCATTAGGATAAGTTATCGAAACGCTATTTCGTGTATATATAGCTTGAGAAGTATTGATATCTGTAATACTTAACGCCATATTTGAAGCATTCACATCCGAGTTTTCCATATTGCGGATATAGATAGTGACATTTATATCAGATGTGTTCGGTAAGTTTCCGACGATATATGGCATTTTTGTTCCGTTATTTTCTTCAGTAAAGGGAAGCCCATTTTGTTCATAACCATAATCGTAACAGAAGCGGGGTTCATATAGCTTCGTTTCCAGCGCAAACATATTCAAGCTATAGCGGTCAGAATTATTCCCTCCCGTCGATTTTATGGTGACCGTCGTTGTTGTTTGTTCATTATTTAGATTGGTTACTGTCAGTTTGTCCAAATCAGTTCCAATCAAATTTTGGAAATTAGGACTCGCCAATCCAGGGTCACTGGCTCGATATGTTGATCGATGTACTCCACTAATACTTGCTGATCCGTTAAAAAGATCCGTAGGCGTATTATACGCATCTACAAGACTAGTCGCGATTCCAGACTTATTCGTTATCGTCGCACCGTCATAAATACCTGATTCACTTTCTCCTGTATAAACAAACAAATTTGAGGTAACAGTTCCACTTTTTGGTGTTAAGAAACCTGATGCTGTTGCACTGACTTCTGAGGGATAATTGCTATCACCGTCAAAAACAACCTGAAAACCATCATATACCGAAAGATTGTTAAACGGTCGATTATTATTTTGCACAACTACCAATAGCATCCAGGATGCGAACTTATTTGTACCAGTATCTGCTTGAATATTAGCTCCATAATATTGACCTGCACCTGCAGACTGCACCAATGAGGTTACATCAGCAGACGCACCATAATCAAAGGGATCTTCTAAAGGAAAATAATCAAAATTTTCAGCGGTAATTGTTTGATAAGCCGTTGATGCAGGAGTTCTAAACTTGATAATATGTGCATCTTCTTTTTCCGTAGTGGTCGGATTAATCATCCGTGCCGACCAATATAATCTAGCCCATATTATAGTATCACCCGCTTGCATATCAAGACGTGCCATCGAAGAATTTGTAATGCCTGATGATGTCGTTGTCGTATCAACATTAGCAAAATGCTGATTAATACTATTGTTAGTCGCACCGACCGTCGGTTCGGTACATGTTTCTCCATTAGCACTATTTTGACATAATAACTGATTACCAACCATCAAAATATTACCACGAATATTAGTGGAGCTTTGTCCCCCAATCGAACGTTTCGAAAATTCTCTCAAACCTGGAGGATAGGAAGATATCAGCGATGCAGAAGCACTATTATTACTTGTATCATTATCAGCAACTGAGTTCGCGGAACTAATATATGCAGTATTAGTAACACTCTCAGCACTCACAACTTTTGCATTAATCGTAACGGTGACATTACTTCCATTTGAAAAGGAACTGTTTCCTGTACATGTCACTGTACCATTAGATTGGGAACAAGCAAAATTGTTTCTATTATCACTGGCCGATGAATATTGTAAAGACGATGGCAATGCATCGATTATTGTTATACGGCTAGAATCAGGACCATTATTTCTTCCCACAATTGTAAAACTAATCGTATCACCTACATTTGGAGTAGTATTATTGACTGTTTTTGTAATTGATAGATCAGCATCAGCCCAACTTGATATACTAAATACTAGTGAAAGTCCAAAAACTGATACGATACGCACAAAAAATTTACTCATTTTCATCTTATCCTCCTCGGGATTTTTAAGGCACACATAAACAGGGCTCAGTAGCAGCTATCAATACAAACCATTTTTACCAATCTGTTATTATCGGCCATTGTCCCTCTTTCCTTTAACATTATAAGAAGAGACGCTATGATTTGATTGTAGTGCTATGTAGATTAAAGAGGGATTAAAATACGTTAATAATTATTTTTATATTATCCATTTTCTAATTGCCTAAAACACTTTACCTTTCATTTTTGTGTGTTATAATCAAACCGTTACCTATATCACTACAAGGTGGATTAAACTATGAATATCTCTCTCGTCGGACGCCACATCGAGCTCAGCGATGCCATTAAAGATCATCTGATGCACTCTATCGATACTCTCAGCAAATATCATCTCGATCTCATCAGTGTGAGTGCGGTCGCAAGCGCTAATGAGCGTAAAAAAGGGGTGACGATCGAATTTACGATCAATATCGCGGGGAAAAACACCGTCGTTATCACTCAACGCGATGACGATCTTTATGCTGCCATCGATATCGCCATCGACCGTGCCCAAAAAGCGCTCCGCCGTTTGCATGACCGGATCAGTGATCATAAAAACGAAGGGCTGAACGAAGCCAAACTGGCTGCGGCTGCTACCGTCGATCTGCATGAAGTGGGTGAAGCGATGGAGGATGAGATCGTCCCTGCCGAACCGGTACTCTTCAAACCGCAAGAAGTGGCTGAAGTGTTGGAAAAACTCAAAGAGAGCGGAAAAGTATTTGAAGTATTTTACGATAATGACGGGAAGATGCGGGTTCTTTACAAACGTAATGACGGAAGATTCGGGCTCTATTAATAGCTATTCATACTTTTCTTTTTAATAAGAAAAGTATCAAAAGAAAATCGCCCTCACACTAGAACGCTTGCGGTACGCTTGTGCACTACTGCACGCGACCTTGCTCTTGGTGTGGTTTGAGGGCAGTATGATTTTGATCTAACCACTTTTTTACCTCTCGGACGATTTCCTCATCTTCGGCGATATCCGCCCATCGAAACTTTTTACCGCTTTGGATACTTCCCTCTAACAAATCACCGCTTGAACGAAACTTCAGATCGAGTGCCGCGATCTCAAAGCCGCTGGTACAGGAGCTGAATGCTTCAAGCCGCTCATTTTTACCGCTTTTATTGGAGTAAAGATAGCAATATCCCTCCAGTCCGGTGCGGCTTACCCGTCCTCGCAGCTGATGGAGCGTCGATAGTCCCAGCCGTTCAGCTCCGACGATAACGACGGTAGAGAGCCGTGGCAGAGAGATTCCGACTTCGACTACCGTAGTCGCAAGAAGAATATTTCCCTTTTCACGAAACTCCATCAATACCGCTTCTTTTTCCTTGTCTTTTCCGTGGGTAACATATACGTTTTCAAAGTTCTTTTCCCAATACCCGCGTGCTTCATCAATACTTTGGTAATTGATACTCTCGCTCTGTTCTACCAACGGGTAGACGATAAGGACTTGGTGATCTTGAGCTATTTCCGAACGGATATGTTCTAATAATTTTGGGAAATCATTTTTACCGATAATGCGGGTGGCAATGTTTTTCGTGAAGGGTGTTTGGACGATCAAACTCACATCGATATGGGCCGAATCGATCATCGCCTGTGTACGGGGGATAGGTGTGGCGGAAAATTGGAGATAGTGAGGAGACGTATCGTTATCGGTGAGTTTGCTCAGTGAATGTCGCTGTGCTGTACCGAAACGGTGCTGTTCATCAACCATTACCAACCCTGCTTCTGGCAAAGCGCGATGAAGGAGGGCATGGGTGCCGATGATAAAATCATATTTCTCTAACGGACCTTTTTTCGTGGCGTTAGTCACAAGGGCGATCTGCAAATCAGGAAGGAACTTTTGGGCTTCCTCATAAAGTTGTGCGGCGAGTATCGTCGTCGGTGCCATCAGTATCGAGCGATACGGGTGCATCAGGACGACGGATGCCAAAATCACCATCGTTTTGCCGCATCCCACATCCCCGACAATCATACGGCGTGCGGCGTTTCCCCCTGTGAGATCCTTTTGTATCTCGCTAATCGCTTTTTGTTGATCTTCCGTCAGTTTAAACGGAAGCGTTTTCACCCATTGGCGAATGTCTCCGGTTGCACGGTAGGAGGTTTTATGATAGCGGCGTTTGAGCCGCAGACGGCGCATATACTCATACAGCTCCGTGAACTTAAGGGCATTGATTTGTGCGGAATCGAGGGGTCTTGGAAATTCAGGAAAATGTATTAGGTAGAGTTCCCGGGCAATCTTTTCGGGGAGGCCGTCATTCATCAAAAGCTCAACCGTAATATATTTCTCGACCAAACGGCGCATTACATCGGCACGAAGCGGTGTTTTATAGATCGGTACCAGAAGCCCGACGGCGGTGATCTTAAGGGGATGGATTATTTGCCATCGTCCTTGTTCCAATACCGCTTTTCCGCTAAAAAAACCTCTCTCTCCGGAATGAAACTGGTGGATCATATAGGGTTTCGGATGGAAGATGATCCCCTCGACAACTTCATCGAGATTATGGGCGAAAAAAGTGATTTTGAGTGTCTTTGGAGTTCGCAGGGTATGTTCTACCGTTGCATCGATAACACACGAAGCATTGGAAGACAACTCCGTACTTAAACGGCGGTCTTCGAAAGAGGTCGGGGCAATAAGAGCGAGGGCGGCAATACTGCCGACTCCTAGACGATGGAATTTATCAGCATCCTCACTTGGTAACGATAGCATAGGATAGGCTACGGATTTCGCCGTGACGCTTGATAAAATCATTCAGATCATCAAGAGTGAGATTTCGGATAAGTTCAAGTTCCTGAACGCTCCATCCGAGCGGCTTTCCTGAGTAATATTCTGTAAAAGTCCGTCCCAAACGCTGAGAGAGGGTTTCAACACGAAGCGGTTCGGAACCTAGAAGAAACTTTTTAGCCTGACTCAGTTCCCCTTCGGTCACTCCCTCACGCACAAAGGTGTCGATCACTTCAACCACTGTTTTTTTCGCTTCATCCTGCGACTCGAGCTTGGTTTGAAGATACCCGCTGAAATAGGTGTTTGTTTTCGCCACTGAAAGGCGGGAATAAGCCGAGTAGGCCAATCCGCGCTTTACCCGAATCTCCTCCATCAAACGGCTTCCGAACCCGCTGGAACCGAGGACAAACATTGCGACACGCGCTTTGTAAAACTCAGGATCACCTTCGCCCATCGAAAAAGGGGACCCGAAATAGAGATAGGCCTGCTCGGTTTGTGGACGTTTCAAAATAGATTCTTTCGGAGCCGTACGCGGTTCGTAATGACGTTCTTTTCCGACTTTTCCGACATCCAAAACACTTAGCAGCGATTCTACTTTTGTCTTGGCTTCATTTAATGAAAGGTCACCGCCGATAACGACCAAAGCATTGGAGAGGACAAGATGATCCTGTGTGAATTTTTTAATATCGCTCAGTTTGATCGCCTTGATGCTCTCTTTCGTTCCGATATTGGGAACGGCCATCGGAGTCCCCTCAAACAGTACCGCTTTGAGCCCATCGGAAGCAACCGTATCGAAATCGGCCTCTTTGCGGGCAATATCGCTCAGAGCCATCGTTTTCACTTTTTCGAGTGATTTGGCGGTGAAGTTGGGTTCGCGCAATTGCTCGTTAAAAAGGGAAAGTCCTGTATCAAATTCTTCTTTGAGACTTCCGAGTTCAATCACAAAGGTCTCATTACCGGCATTACTGCTAAGCTGAATCGCACGGGCATCCAAAGCATCGGCAAAACCGACGGAACCCCGTTTGAGAGAACCTTCGTTCAGCATTTTGGCACTCATGCGTGCCAAACCGAAATGTTTTCCCTCATCAATGCTGCCGCTATGGGTAAAAACAACCTGCATTGAAACGATCGGGAGCCGTTTATCCTCTTCATATATAAAAGGGATTTTTGCCCCTTTGACTTCGATAAAATCCAATGTGCTTGCCATAAGTGCTTGCCCTAATAATAAAATCGCTACGAAAAATCTTTTCACTCAAATTTTTCCAAAATATCGTAGGCGGTATTGCGAATTGCCGGCGTCTCACCGATATCCCGGATCAAACGGACCATTTCGTCTTTTGCCATCCTAAATCCCGCACCCGCACTGCGGACAACGTTCTCTTCCATCATCGTCGAACCAAGGTCGTTGGCGCCATAGAGCAACGCCATCTGACCGATATACGGTCCCTGAGTGACCCATGAACTTTGAATATTCGGAAAATTATCCAAAAAGAGACGCGAAACTGCCAAAAGACGTAAATAACGGTTCGACGATTGTTTCTCGATTTCCGGATATTCCTCCATCAATTGCGTATTCATTCCCTGGAATGACCACATGATAAAAGCGCGAAAACCGCCTGTCTCATCCTGTAAGTCACGAATAAGGTTCCAATGTTCAACAATCTCTTCATCGGTCTCTACCGTGCCGTACATCATGGTTGCCGTCGATTTAATCCCTAGCTTGTGCGCTTCACGATGAACATGGAGCCATACTTCACTGTCGATTTTTTTCGGTGCAATGATATCGCGCACACGGTCGCTCAAAATCTCGGCACCGGCACCGGGAATCGAGGCAAGCCCTTTTGCGTGGAGGCGCGAAAGACACTCTTGGATCGAGATATGGGAAACTTTGGCGATATAGTCAAGCTCAATCGACGAAAAACCGTGAATCGTGACATCAGGGTATTTCGTATGGATATGTTCTACCAAATCTTCGTACCACTCGATTTTGAGTTTCGGGTGAACGCCGCCTTGGAACAAAATCTGTGTTCCGCCGATTTCAAGCAATTCATCAATTTTTTGATCAATCTCTTCAAAGGTTAACACATAGGCATCTTCATTTTTGCTATGGCGGTAAAAAGCACAAAATTTGCAGTCGACCCAGCACACGTTGGTGTAGTTGATGTTACGGTCCACCACAAATGTCGTAATTCCTTCGGGATGGAGTTCACGCTTGCGCGCAGTTGCCATTTTCCCGAGTTCTTTGAGATCTCCGTTGCGAAGCAAATCGAGAGCTTGTTCTTTAGTAAGACGCATAATAACCTATTTGTCTTTGGAGATAGCGTCCAAAACGCCGTTAATAAACTTCGGAGACTGCTCGCTTCCGAATGCTTTCATCACTTCGATCGCTTCATTGATAATGACAGCCGAATCAAGTTCCCCGTACATAATCTCATATGCTCCGAGGCGGAGTGTCGCCCGTTCGATGGAACCGAGACGGTCGAAATCCCAATCTTTAAGATGTTTGTCAATCGCCTCGTCTACCTGCGACAAATGCTCAATCACCCCTTTGAAAAGATCAAGGGCAAAATCACGCTGCTTATTTCGAATCTTTTTCTCTTCGAGAATCTCATCACTAAAATCGGCAATAGTCTGGTTTCCCAAATCATACGCGTACAAAAGGCTGACTACCGCCATGCGGGCTTGATGTCGTGTTGCCATTAGTTACCAATCTCTTCGTAAAGATCAAGCATTTCGATCACAACGGTCATCGCTTCAAACCCTTTGTTTCCTGCTTTTGTCCCTGCACGCTCGATCGCTTGTTCAATCGTATCGGTCGTCAATAATCCAAAAGATACCGGTTTTTTATGTTTTAAACTGACCGTGGCAATCCCTTTTGTCGCTTCTGCCGAAACATAGTCGAAATGGGGAGTTGATCCGCGGATGACCGCGCCCAATGCACAAACGGCATCAAATTTGCCGCTGCTGAGAAGCTGTTCGATCACCATCGGAAGCTCAAATGCGCCCGGAGCCAAGACATGGGTCAAATCATCACTGTTTCCCCCGTGACGTGCATAAGCGTCTTTAGCACCTTCGACTAATCTATCAACGATAAAATGGTTCCATCGCGTACTGACGATTGCCACTCTTTTATCTTTACGAACACTCAGTTGTCCTTCGATAATTTTCATGAATTAATTTCCTTTGACTGAATTGATTTGTAACAGCGTTTCACTCAACGCTTCAAGTTGTTCTAATTTTAGCATATTCGGACCGTCGCTCAAAGCGCATGTAGGGTCAAAATGGGTTTCGAAGAAGAATCCGTCTACGCCGACCGCAGCCGCCGCCCGTGCGAGGTGGGGAACCATTGAGCTGTCCCCTCCCGTTTTTCCGGTGCCGTTGCCGGGCATCTGTACCGAATGGGTCGCATCGAAAATGACCGGAGCAAATTGGCGCATAATAACAAGTGATCGCATATCGACAACCAAATTTCCGTACCCGAAAGAGGATCCCCGCTCACACAAAAAGACTCCGTTTTTTTGCGCCGCTTCGTAGCTCAGTTCATCGCATCCGCGGGTTTTAAGCACTTTCATCACCGAGTACTGCATATCGCCCGGCGTCATAAACTGCCCTTTTTTGATATTGACGATTTTGTCGGTTTTTGCCGCTGCTACCAGAAGGTCGGTTTGGCGGCATAAAAATGCCGGGATTTGAAGCATATCGACAACCTCGGCGGCGATCGGAACTTGATAGCTTTCATGGACATCGGTAACGATTTTATACCCGAAATCGTCTTTCACTTTTTGCAAGATCCGCAATCCCTCTTCGATCCCGGGGCCGCGATAGCTGTCGAGTGAAGTACGATTGGCTTTATCAAAACTCGATTTAAAATAAAAATCAAAGCGAGGATCATTTTGATAGCGTTCAAGCGACTTGGCAATTTTAAAAATCGACTCTTCGCTTTCAATGACACACGGTCCGGCTAAAAGTATCATCCATACTCCTATGAGTTAATAGTGATATTGTACTGTGAAAAAATTAAAATCCCTTTCGGCATGCAGGTTTCTTTTTTTGCAACAGCTGAACCCCTTTGGCGCACTGCAAATGTATACGGTATCGGTAGGCACGCATGGCAATCGTTTTCATCCAATATCCCACTAAACCGGTGCATCGAATCCACCCGAATATTGAGACACTGGCATATTTGCCGCCCAATGCGACAAGAGTCCCTTTCATTCTCAAATCAGCAGGAGCCATTTTCTCATTTTTAATGAGCGCCAGAATATTTTTGGCCGCATGTTCTGCACTGAGCTCCGCACTTTGCGCTGCCGGAGGAATCACCTTTCCTCCCCGGTCTCGCAACTCAGCAATATCACCTGCTGCGAATACCGTTTCAAACGAAGGGACTCTCAGATACTCATCTAAAATCAGCTGCGATTTTTTGTTTTTCGGAAGGTCCATCTCCGCAGTCAGAGTGGATGCGACGATCCCCCCGGCAAAAATCATAAAGTCAAAATAAAGAGACTCTTTATCATTGAGGATAAGGGAATGTTCATCGACGGATGTGATACGGGAATGGTTGATAATTTTCACCCCGAGCTGCAGAAGCCGTTTCGTAGCCTGATGAACTAAATAGTCTTCCATTCCGTCCAGAACGTTTTCATGGGGGATAATCAGACAAATGTGGATATTGTCACACGTAAGTGTATTGTCTTGATGAAATTGACGAATATAAAATGCCATCTCAGCTGCGATCTCAACACCGCTGAGACCTCCGCCGCCGATCACGATGTTAAAAGGTTTGGTACGCCATCCCCCCTCACTCTCCATTTTTTCGTACAAGCGCTGTTCAAACTGCTGTTTGAAAGACAAGGCACCGAAAAGTGTTTTTACCCCGTGAGAATGTTCTCTCAGTCCGGGAATTGAGGCGTGATATGCGGTACGGCTTCCGGAACACAGTAGCAGATAATCATACGAATGACCCGAAATTTCGCCGAGAACATGCTTGTTTTGAAAATCAATTTCGCGAACGGTATCTTTGACATACGCTACCTGATCTCCGTAACTCAAACATAAGGCTACCAAATCGATCGAGACCATCGTCATCGAACATTCATTGGCAATCAGTTCATAGGCATCGGTCTGAAGATAGTGATATGGATGCTGATCGATCAATACGATATCGCATAGGCCTGACGCTGCCAGGAGATTAAGCGCTTTAACTCCAGCGTACCCTCCACCCACGATAATAACACGATGACGTTTCATAGTGTCCCTCACTGTATAAGCGTTAGAACCGATTATATCACTGTTTCATGATGGCATTGGCACAAACGACTGCGGAACTAAAAGCCCACTGAAAATTGTATCCCCCCAATTCTCCGGTCACATCAACCGCCTCGCCGATACAATACAGCCCTTTGACTTTTTTCGCTTGCATGCTTTGCGGGTCAATCTCTTCGCACGCTATTCCGCCGCGGCACGCTTCGGCTTTGCTGAAACCGAACGTTCCCGATGGAGCCATCGCGTATTTACGGATCAATGCGAGCTTACTGTGTTCTTGCTCGGTAAGACGGTTGCAGGGCTTGTCTTCCACCCCAACGGCATCCAGAAATGCTTTGATAAAACGTTTCGGCAACGGCAATGCCGTGCTGAGGAGTTTCTTCTCATTGTTGATCTTTCCTAAATCAAAATCAGGCAAAAAGTCGATCTCTATTTCACCGCGATGCCAATAGAGCGAAGCCGAAAGAACGACCAGTCCGCTGATCCCTTTATGGGCAAAAAGAAAATCTTCATCCAATGTTTTACCCGCGACATGGATACGGGCAGGAAAACTGACCCCGCTGAGCTCTTTCATCCAAAATTCTTTCGGCTGCAGCGTCAGCCCTACCAAAGCCGGAGTAAACGGAACCGTTTTAAGGGCGTAATTTTGGGCGATTTTAAGACCGATATCACTTGCACCGAGTTCTTTATAACTTGCACCGCCTGTTGCGATAACCACACGTTCCGCTTGAAACTTCCCTTTATCGGTCACTACCGTAAAGGGGTTTTCTCCCTCAATCGAGAGGAGCTTGTGGTTCAAAAGCATATCGGTGCCCCGAGCACGTCCGAGCAAAATCGAAATGACCTCATCACTGCTTTTGGGGCAAAAATAATACCGCTCTTTCCGGATAACGGGACGCAAGCCGCCCTTATGAAAATACTCCAGCAGAGCCTCTTTCGAAAAAACACTCAAAGCATGAGAAACCAGCGATTCATCACCCAAAAAATGGCTTGCATCCACTTCCACATTGGTGAGATTGCACTTCCCTCCTCCGGAAGCTTTAAGCTTGAGTGCCGGACGTGAATTTCCCTCGATAACGGCAATACTCAATGAAGTATGTTCTCGTAGCTGCGCGGCGCACATGAGCCCGCTCGCACCGCCTCCTAAAATAATGACATCGTAATGCTTCATCGTTTAATCAGCCGCAGTACCAGAAGAGAAATAAGGACTCCTGCCATTGCGATATTATCCCACGTGATCGTTTTATGACTCATCAAATAATGGACGACAATCAACACGGCAGCGATATAAACCAGCTTATGCCATGAATGAAATAATCCGAACATTTTTTTACTCGACGTGAGGGCCATCAATAGCAATATGACAAATGCCCCCATCCCAAAGGCGATAAAAGGCTTCGTCAGTACTTCATGTACCGCACCGCTGATATGAAATTCTTGATCGATCCCGATGAAAAGCAGCGCATGGATCAACGCATAGAAAAAAGAAAAAAGACCGCTCAACCGGCGGTATCGTATCAGATTGAGTTTTAAAAATACACGAACAGGAGTATATATGAGAGTAAGGGCCAAAAGCCAAAATGCGCTCTTACCCGATAAATCCGTGAGAAATTTCAATGGATCCGTCGGCATTTTTGTCAGTGTCATATGAAGGTACGGTTCCAATAAAAGCAAGAAATCCCTCATCCATTGCGGATGAAACTCCACACTGAAACGAAGCAGTGCATAGACAATCGGAAGCAGTGCCCCGATCCATATTAATATTCTCATTCAACCTCTTTTTAGTAAAACTTTTTTAAATCCATATTTTTATACAAGTGTGCCACCTCTTTACCGTACCCATTAAAGGCCAAGGTATCTTGTTTAAAAAACTTTCCTAATACCCGTTCGCGTGCTTGCGACCATCTCGGATGATCGACGGCAGGATTCACATTGGCATAAAATCCATACTCGTTGGAAGCTATCTGATTCCACGTCGAACGTGTTTGGTGCTCTTTCAGAGTGATACTGACGATACTTTTAATACTTTTGAATCCGTATTTCCACGGCACAACCAGACGGATCGGAGCACCGTTTTGGGGCAATAGTTCTTTCCCGTACAATCCGACCGCTAAAATGGTGAGCGGATGCATCGCTTCATCGATCCGAAGCCCTTCGCGATATGGAAACGAAATATTACCAAAAGTTTGCCGTTGCGCCGGAAATTGGGCAGGATCAAAGAGTGTCTCAAACTCTACATATTTGCTTTTTGATGTGAGTCCCGCTTGTTTCAACAGCGATGAGAGACTGAAACCGACCCACGGCACCACCATCGCCCACCCTTCTACAC
>NZ_JBASYM010000029.1:0-59371 GCF_049277495.1 Sulfuricurvum sp.
GGTGGCTATAGAGAGGGGGAAACGCCCGGTCCCATTCCGAACCCGGAAGCTAAGACCCTCATCGCTCATAATACTGCATCTTTCAGGTGTGGAAACGTAGGTCGCCGCCTGGCCTCAGATTTATTACTCTTCCTTCTTTTAAAATCCCTTTTCATCATTTAAATCTCAAATCATATCAGTCTAAATTTTACGCGATTCAAATCGATACTTTCATTCTTCCTAATATCATAAATCCCTTCAAAACTCGATGGAAATTGCCCGTTGAATTCACCGATGCGAGAGCCTGAAGCGGTTGTTTCAGCGTAATAGTAGTTTTTTCCGTCAATGATTAGTTTTGCATTTAAAAAAGGGAGAACTGAAGTGTCATCGAGATGGACAACGACAAATACATGATGGGGAACATAGACAAATTTATAGTCAAGACCTTTTTCATTGAGTAATGAGGCAAGCAGATTGGATTTATCATCACAATCTCCCCAATTTGTTTTGATCACAGCTTTGGCATTACGACTTGTATAATCCGTTTTATACGGGATATGGGTTACGTAATCCAATAACTCCTGGACTTCGCACCCATCATCCCCATTACAACCTTGTGTCAATCGTTCTGAGAGACTTTTTAATTCGCCGGTTTTAGCCAGATTGGTCTTGATAAACATTCCGTTGAGTTCTATGACCCCTTTATCAAACATGCTCACCATTTCAGGTGAGGTATTTTGGCGATAAGGGCGTAGATCTCGTGTTTCAATAAAACTGATGGACATTCCTGCATATACAAAAGCTCCTACACTCATACCTACCATCATTAAACTGATAAAACTGGCTTTGGATTTGGGATGATCAGTATACGCGGATTGTTTGGATGCTGATTTTATGATTTCGCGATAGACGAGGATCGTGATGATTATGACTGCTGTTATTTTTATGCCAATTTCCATCGTCTACCTGCAGTTAATAGCGTCTGTATATCATGCGTATAAAGTTATCCATACATACCATCCAGCAGTGAGATGTATGAATAAAATTATCCATAGCCGATATTTAAATTTTTGTGTTTTGTGTCGAAACAGTCGTTGCGCCGTGATGGCTCCGATACTCCCTCCCGCCAAGGTCATCAGGATGAGGGTTTTTTCGCTGATCCGGTATCGGTCGGTCATTGCCAGATATTTGTCAAGTGCAAAGAGGATCAGAACGGTAATATTTACCAAAAGCAAGAAGATCAAAATATAGTTCATAAATATATTGTAACATCAATCTCGCTAATGGCTGCTAGGATGGTGTTCGCTCATTTTTTTGCATATAATCGACATAGTCACATATCGCGGTAAGTTCATTGCACGACTGATTGTATCCGGCTATGGGGTTATTCTCAAATGCAGCAAGATTATCCGATACAAAATTCCAATTGACGAGTTTCCACCAATTGGAAAGGTAACTTGGGCGTGCATTGCGATAATCGATGTAATACGCATGTTCCCACACATCGCATGTCAATAATGGGGTGTCTCCATGGCGTATCGGGGTATCGGCATTCGCTGTCATTTTAATTTCAAGCTTATTTTCGCTGTTGATGGTCAGCCAAACCCATCCAGAGCCGAAGAATCCTGCAGCGGCAGCTAAAAAAGCTTCCTCAAATGCATTCAAGGAGCCGAAATCACGCTCGATCAGTCCTAAAAGTTCTACGGATGGACTTGTTGGCGTATTGATAAGCCCTTTCCAGTAGAAATCATGATTATAGACTTGGGCTGCATTATTGTAGATCGCATTTTTCGCATACATAATGATATGTTCTAAGGTTTTATCCGAAAATTCGGTTCCTTCGACCAGTATATTGAGTTTATTGACATATCCTGCATGGTGTTTTCCATAATGATAAGAAACAGTTTCAGCAGAAATATAAGGCTGTAATGCGGATTGTGCATAGGGCAATTCCATAAGTACATGGGTCATCTTAATCCTCCATTTATAAAATCTATAGAGTCATGGTAACTTAATATAATAAATAAATACAAAAAAGTGACAGATTCGATAATTAGTTCAGTAACTGTTCAGAATACTTTACGTAGAAGTGAACAATTCTGATTTTTAATCCCCATCATTTCAGACTTTATTATGGCGTGAAAGTTGATTATATATTCCCGTTCCGACAATAAGAAGTGTCACCCCGATGATCAGATAAAAGGCATTGATGAGTTTGCTGTAATCATCCAAAACAATTTTAAATACAGCCATCAGTGACTCTATTGAGAGGGCGATGATGATGGAGGTGAGAAACTTACTGAGGGTTTTGCTTTGCAGGTCGTTGCCGTAATTAAAGGTTTTAAAGAGAACCTCATTTTCGAGAAGGGTTTTGGCCAAATCATAGATGGCCAGACCAATGGTTATGGAGATGATTGAGGTGAAGATTTCATGCATCACGACCTCGCCCGTATTGGGTGAAACGAGCATCGTAAAAAAGATATAGGCACCATAAAAGATTAAAAAGACCGAGACGATACCGAGTAATAATCCGCCGATTCCCATGACGAATGTGTTGATCTTTTCAAATGCACTGTTATGCTCGATAAGACGAAGCTCTTCGAGGAGTTTGAGCATATCGAAATCGGCAACCAAATATTGATTATTGACTTGCTTTACAGCGGTGAGGGTCGGTAAACCCGTGACATGATGGAGATAAGGATTGCTGATATGGATAGGTTCATTGACAAAGCTGACCCATTTGAAATAAAAAGATTTATCGGTCCCCTGACGATCTTCATCAATATAGTTCCTGCCAAAACTGGGGGTAGACTGGGTAAATGTGGCATTGACGGCATAAATGACTTCTGCTGCCTTTTCAGATTCAAAAAATCGGCGCATATCTTTTGCGTCAATACTGATAGGATTGAAATTTTCGATTGTTGTACGCAGATAAAATTGGACACTGTTTTTATGTTCCGTGTAGATGCTGATAATCCGTTTCATGAAAATTCTCCTTCGCTGAATTTTCACTGTAAGTTGTAGCACTCATCGGATTAAGAGTTATATCTGATAAGAATGTAGGAATTATTTTTAAGGATATTTGTTCATTTTATCAATAATCCATGCTGAATACTCAACTTTAATTTCTTTTGTAATCATTCTGAAATATTTGACAGTATAAAAGTAAAAATATTTTTTGTTGTGACTTTTTTGTGACTTTTTAGCAATAGAATTCCCCACTTTTAAAAAATCGAAGCGAAAATTCTCAATGATAGCTTCGATGAATTAACCCTTTATATGGTGAATGCATGAATGATTTAAAGCTTTTAATCGTCGAAGATCTTGAAGATGACCGTGCAAATCTAATCCGTTCCAAAGGGGGGGGATTTAATCCATCTCTACCTAAAGAAGCTTTAAATCCATTTTCTACTGATATCCGGAATTTTAAAACGATATTTGATATCAGGGATACAGAAACGATGATGGATTTTGGTTTATGGGTTCTTGCCCAATGTGAACATCGAAAACTAAAAGTGTTCAATAAGATTGATTCTACGATAGAACTTTTGTATGAATTGATGCGTTATGGTAAACAAGAAACTCATTCGATAAGCATTATTGTCGAAGAAAGTTTTGAAGAGATTTTTGTCACGATGAAATTTGATGAGATGGTTCAAGTGAATAAAAAAATAACGGCCTTGATGGATGAGATGAGAAATGACTGCATCATTCAAGATAATGTTGTCTGCATTCGAATTGTTGTTATTGACGAGCCGAAAGTTCTAAAATCGATAATAGCTCCTAGTACTCATCAACCTGTCGTTAAAAGGGAGGAAGAGGAAGTTAAAGAACCTGAAGCCATTGTTAAAAGGGCTGAAATAATTGTGAAAGAACCGGTATATATTGTGAATGAACCTGAAACAGCCAAAGATGTACGAATTTTTAATAGCAATGAGAAAGATCTATTAAGACAAAGTTTTGTTCAAAAAACGGCAGCTATTGACTATGTCCGGGATATCGGTGGAGATGTTCTCGATGAAATACGAGATTTGGAAAGTTTGGATGAAGAGTGGGGAGAAAAGCTCCGCGATTTTGAATCTGAGCCGACAGCCGAAAATCTTCGAGATTTTGCGGATGGTGTTTTGGGAATCTATGTGCGTGGAATCAATAATCTTTTTGAGTTTACGGCATTGGCTTATGCCCTATCATCACTGGGGACTTTTTTAAAGGAGCATGCAGAATCGGTAACACAAGATGCCGGTAAAGTCAAAACACTTTCAATGCTGTTAGAGCATTTGGGAATGGATCTCGTATCTTGGAGGGAACATATATTTTCGCTGCAAGATACGGCAGATATCCATTATTTGGACAGTTCATTTTTTAGTTCGTGCATGCAAATAGAAGGAATTGTAGGCGATAAGGAGTTAGCGACGGATGATGACAATGATATGGAATTTTTTTAAACACAACCAAGGAGTAAAAAAATGGCGAAGAGAGTGATTATTGTGGATGATTCCAGAGCGGTTATAGCAACTGCGGAGTTAGCATTGGATCAAATGATCAGCAGCGGTGCAATCGATTTTAAATCGTATTTAAACCCAGCAGAACTTTTGAGTGCATTGCAAGGTGGAAGTGAAAACTTTGATTTGTTGATCAGTGACGTCAATATGCCTCAGATGAATGGCCTGGATTTAGCCCGTGCAATCAAAACGGATGACCGGTATAAAACCAAACCAATCATTATTCTCACAACCGAGAGTTCAGAACAATTGAAAATGATGGGCAAAGAGATCGGGGTAACCGGTTGGATGGTTAAACCGTTTAGCGATGATAAGTTAGTCAAGTCCCTGAAAATGGTATTAGGAGTATAACGTTATGGAACAAAACAATGTTCAAAATAGACGAGAACGGTATCTCACTTTCTTTTTGGGTGCAGAACAATACGGGATCGCGATTGATCGGATCAAAGAGATAATCGCGATTATGAAGGTGACTTATGTCCCGAAAACTCCCTCATATATGAAGGGGGTAATCAATCTACGGGGTTCAATCATTCCTGTCGTCGATACGCGACTGCGTTTCGGTATGGAGACCCGTGAGCCTGACATGCACACGGCGATCATCATCGTTGAAGTGGATAAAGTGAATATCGGATTTATCGTTGACCGTGTCGAAGAAGTTGCCAGTATCGACAGCTCCAATCTTGGGGCTGCACCGAAATTCGGCAGCAATGTCGATACTGACTTTATCTGCTCGATGGCACAGATTGAAGAGAACGTCGTAATGATATTGGATGTTTTGAAGCTTTTCGAAGCTGATGAACTGGTGAGCTTAGAACAGTTACAACAAACACAGACAAGTGAAGGAGAATAATATGAATTGGTTGGAAAATATGGCATTACAGAGTAAGTTAATGCTTCTCACAGGTATCATGGTCGCGGCGATGATCCTTTTAGGGGTCATGGGATTTAAGGCAACGGACGGATGGCAATCCGATATTGTTGAGATCGGCGATGTCCGTGTTCCATCACTAGTAAGTGTAGGGACTATGAGAAACGGAACACAATTAATTGCCATTCAGATGAACCGTGTACGGGGACTCAAAGGTAATGCAGCATTACAGAGTAAAATGGCTGATGCTTCAGAGGAAATACAAAAAGGGTTTGATCGTATCGATAAAGGTATGAAAATCTATGAACCACTTCCTCAATCACCTGAAGAAGCGGTTGAATGGAAAAACTTTAAAGCCAGTTATGATGTTTGGCGTAAAGAGAGTGAAAAGTTTCAAAAAGAAGTTGTTGATGTTTTGGCAAAAGCTAATGACCCAGTTCAAATCGATGCACTTTTTAATGATATGACTGTAAGAATAGAAACAATTCGTACAAGTCGTATTACGATGACAGAATCGCTTCAAAATGTCTATGATATCAATAAAGATATTATTGATAAAACTAATACTACAGCAAAAGAAGAGTCAACCTCATACAAACAGATGTTCATGATTGTTGCTATTCTTTCAATTCTTTTTGCAATTATTTTAGCATGGGCACTAATCCGTTCAATTACCCGTGCGATCACATCAAGTGTGACATCCATTCGTGACGGTGCAATGCAAATTACTTCTGCTAGTGACCAGGTGGCTTCATCATCATCTTCATTGGCACAAGGTGCAAGCGAGCAGGCATCGAGCGTCGAAGAGGTCAGTGCAACACTTGAAGAGTCTACCGCAATCAATACACAAAACGTCGATAATGCACGCCAAGCCGATATCTTGGCAAAAAACTCGAATGATTCGGCCAAAGCCGGATATCAAAAGGGAGAACAGCTTTCCCACTCTATGCATGCGATCACCGAATCGGCGGCTAAAATTTCAGGAATTATTAAAACCATTGATCAAATCGCATTCCAAACGAACCTTCTTGCCCTTAATGCAGCGGTTGAAGCGGCACGTGCAGGTGAACATGGTCTTGGGTTTGCGGTTGTAGCGGACGAAGTCCGTAATCTTGCACAACGTGCAGCCTCTGCGGCAAAAGAGACATCAGATATCATCGAAGAAGTCGTCGGACAGATCAAAGAGGGGAATGAAATTGCCCATGCGACTCATACCGCATTCCAAGATATCGTCGAGCAATCGAAAAAAGTATCCGATTTGATCGGTGAGATCGCGACTGCCGGTAAAGAACAATCCGAAGGTATGACTCAGATCAATCAGGCTATGGGTCAAGTCGACCAAGTGACACAACAAGTTGCCGCTAACTCGGAAGAGGCTGCTGCCGCTGCAGAAGAACTTAATGCACAAGCAACATCAATGATGGAAACCGTTCGTATTTTGGCAAAAATGGTCGGGATGGAGTCTGATGATCCAGTGCGTGCTCCACGTAAAGTGAATTTGCATCATTTAGATTCGAATCCAGTTATCGCACACCGCAAACCTGCACAGCCTCAGCGTAAATCAATTCCGTCTAAAGCCGACGAGATTTTCCCTCTCCATGAGGACGATTTGAAAGAGTTCTAAGATGCAATTCGATGGAGATGCTTTAACGATTACACTTGATATGACGATGGAAGAGGTACGTGAATTTGAACAATTTGTTCGTCCTCGAATCGAGTATATTGAGTCCATTGAAGTTGAAGAAGGTGGATTTCTCAAAGGTAGCGCACTTTTGGCTCTTTTAGTAAGCCTCAAACGAACTCGTCCAGAGTTAAAAATTCCTTTTTTAGAAAAGGGATTGATTGCTTTGAACGGGTATGGAACACTGCATTGGATGTGTCATGACTAAACAAGAACAAGTCAAAGCAATTTTTATCGAAGAGGCGGGTGAGATTATCGAAAAGCTCGATGTCGATATCCTCCGTTTTGAAGAAAATTCTGCCAATTTTGACCTATTAAACGAAATATTCCGAGGGGTTCATACTCTAAAAGGGAATGCGAATGCTTTCGGATTTACCCGTTTAGGTGAATTCGTTCATCATTTCGAAGATGTTCTCGATCACTACCGCAGTACCAAAGAAGATGTAGAAGAACACCATCTCGAACTCTTCGTCGGAAGTGTGGATATTATCAAAGAGGTAATGACCTGTGAGCTGGATGCCCTTCCTGATTTACCGGGAGACTATGGAGAGTGTTTGTCCAAAATTAAAAACCTTATCGCGTCCAAGCGCAATGGAGGTATTAATGTTGTAGCAGAGCCGATTCAAGAAATATATATGACAGATCTGGCTTCGGAATTCGGATTTAAATGCAGTGATCAGTTTGAGACTAATGTAGCGCAAAGTATTCAGATATATCAGATGTCTCAAGGAGAAGGAGAAAATCTTTATCGTATTGATTTGACCTTGGATCGTGATGCGTATACACGTGGATTTGATCATATACTGTTTTTAGGGCTTTTAGGGGAAAAAGCTATTCTGATGGAAAGTTTTTTCAATATGGAAAATGTTCAGCCGCTTGAGCAGTTTACATGTGATGAAAACGTTGTCAAAAACGTATGTGTAATCGTGTTGACTCCACAGAGTCTTGAAGAGGTAGTTGAGAATTTTGAGTTTTTATTCGATCATGAATATACTGTCAGTAAAATCGATGCTGCAGCTACTCCTGAAATTGAGGAAATAAAACCTATTGCTGTTGAGGAAAAAAGTCAACCTGTTGCAAAAAGTGCTGCTACGGCTGCGGCATCGAGCACCAGTTCAGCTAAATCAACAATACGCATCGACACCTTCAAGCTTGATGAATTGTTCGATTCTGTCGGGGAACTGGTGATTGCCCAAAACTTTATTGCTCAGAATGAGCAGATTCGATCCATCGAAGACGAATCGATCAGTCGTGCGATCGAAACCCTTTCCAAGATCACGAAGCGGATTCAGGATCGGGTGATGAGCCTGCGGATGGTTGCCATACGCGATACGTTTGACAAGATGAAGCGTGTTGTTCGAGATACCTCAAAAAAGACGGGTAAAGCACTTAACCTCAATGTCTTGGGAGAAGAGACGGAGATTGATAAAACAATGATCGACAGTCTCTCCGATCCGCTGATCCATATCATCCGTAACGCGATCGATCACGGTCTCGAAGCCGATGCCGAAGAGCGCCTCAGTGTCGGTAAAAAAGTGGAGGGGACGATCACGCTGCGTGCATATCATAAAAGCGGCAGTATCGTCATCAGTGTCAGCGATGACGGACGCGGAATCAACAAAGAGAAAGTATTCCGCAAAGCGATCGAGAGAGGTATTATCACCGGAGATGAAAATCTCACCGATAGCCAAATTTTCGGTCTTATCATGCAGCCCGGTTTCTCGACAGCCGATACGATCAGTGACCTTTCCGGACGCGGTGTCGGATTGGATGTCGTCAAAACCTCGATCGAAAAACTGCGCGGCAAGATTGAAATCGAATCGCGTGAAGGGGAGGGGACAACCTTCTCTATGGTTCTTCCTCTGACGTTAGCGATTATCGACGGAATGCTGGTACAAACAGCGGGTGAGATTTATATTATCCCAACACTCAGTGTCGTTGAATCTTTCCGACCGGATCGGGAAATTGTTCATGCAATGAAAGAAAAAGGGGAATTCGTCTCTCTTCGAGGACAACACATTCCGGTCATTCGTCTCAGCGATGTATTTGATCTTCCAACCGAACATATCGAACCGTGGGATGGAATACTCGTCTGTGTCGAAACCGAAGCGGGACGAATAGCGATTATGGTAGATGAGCTCGTAGGCCGTCAGCAAGTCGTTATCAAACCGCTCGGAAAATCATTGGCAAAACTCAAAGAGATCAGCGGAGGTGCGATTCTCGGAAGCGGCGATATCGCTTTGATCCTCAACGTCGATGAACTGCGCCCACTGATCGAGGTGCAAAGTGGCGGAAATTGAGCTTAAACCGGAAGAGTTTTCCCTTTTTCGAAAATATATTTACGAAAAAGTAGGGATTGCTCTTTCCGATCAAAAAAGTACTTTGGTCAAAGGGCGGCTCAATAAACGGCTGAACCAATTAAACCTAACATCCTTCCAGGCCTATTATGATTACTTAATCAGTGATACGAGCGGTGATGAACTCGCACTGTTCGTCAGTGCCATTTCAACCAATGTTACCTCCTTTTTCCGAGAAGGGGCGCAATGGAAATGGCTGGAGGGATATCTGGACGAATTGATCGCCTCAAAGCGGGAGAAAAAGATTCGTATCTGGTCGGCTGGATGTTCCAGCGGAGAAGAGCCCTATACGATCTTGATGTTTTTACAACATCACCTGAGTGATTTCGATCAATGGGATATCAAGATATTAGCGACCGATATTTCGCCGAAAGTATTGTCTCACGCCATGGCAGGAACCTACGATGCGAAAGGTGTCGAACCCTTGCCGAAAGAGATTGTACTGCGGTCATTTGAAAAAATACGTTTCGATAACAGTGTCCGCTATCAGATTAAGCCACACCTTCGCAGTAAAGTGCTGTTTCGTTTGTATAACCTGGTCACCGATCCGTTCTTTTTCAAAAATCGTTTTGACATGATTTTTTGCCGTAATGTAATGATCTATTTTGATGACAAAACCCGCCATGATTTAATAGGACGTTTTACCACCATACTCCCTAAAGGAGCTCCTCTTTTTTTAGGGAGTTCCGAATCATTAACAACGCATCGAGAGAGCCTGAAACTTTTGGGATCTTCTATTTATCAACGACTATAAAGGAAATACTCCAGTGGAGAACACCGAACATGCCTTGCCACCTAAAGAGGCAAAATTTGATATTAATGAACTCTTTTTTTCGATCACGGATCATGCAAGCACGATCCTTTGCGGTAATGAAGTATTCGTGAGTATTAGCGGATATAGAGAAGAAGAACTAATCGGGAAATTTCATAATGTCATACGACATCCCGACATGCCACGCATTATTTTTAAAACATTATGGGATTATTTACAAGCAGACAAGCCGATTGTCGCATATGTAAAAAACAAAACTAAAGAAGGGGGTTTTTATTGGGTACTTGCCGCCGTATTCCCAATAAACGATCGATATATTTCGATTCGTATCAAACCGACTAGCAAAATTTTCGCAGCGGTAAAAGAGATTTACGCTAAATTATTAGCAGCTGAAGAAATGGGCGGCATGGATGAGAGCGGCAAAATTTTGTCTGAGCTTTTAAATCTTAATGGTTATGAAGATTATGACCATTTTATGAATGATGCTTTATTGCAAGAGTTAGGAGAGAGACAAAAATATGTTTCTAATATTACTCCTAACGAAGATAACAATATAGTATCCCCTTCTCTTAAAAAACTAAAAGTTGTTCATGGATACAGTCTAGATTTGATGAATCAATACGATATATGGTTTGAAAAAATCGATTTCTTTCTGAAAGTCAAATCGATGTTTGAAGAGAAGGGTTTGAAATTACGTGAATTAGCTCGTGACATTGTTTTCTTATCGTTAAACGCTTCCGTGTCGTCTTATAAAGTTGCCAGCGGTGGAGAGACATTCGGTGTTTTGGCGAGCGATATTCGTTTAAATGCAAAAGAAAATGACACCTTGATCGCTGATATCGATACGGTTGCCCATCACTTTTCGCTTGCTTTGAATAATATTGTCTTTACGGTTGCTGGGATGCGTTTGCAAATTGAAATGGTGAGCTATTTTATTCATGAAGTTTCATGCAAAAACAGTGATCTTCAAATTCCGGGTTTAATTGATAAAATTTTTGATTTGGTTGGCTTGATTACGCAATATTCGATTTATTTGCGCCAGCTTCAGGGTGAACTTGCCCAATATATCCAAACGGTATTAAAAAATCTGGACCAATTGGAACAGCAAATGATGTATTTAGGATATATTCAAGTATATGGGATCATCGAAGCAGCAGGAAGTTATGATGAATCAATACGATTCGGGGTTATTTTCTCACAGCTTAAAAGTTTGGTAGAAGAGACGAGAAATGAGATTGGGATAATGCAAAAAGTAGGTGAAAATTTTTCTAGTGAGAACCGGCATATGACGGAAAACTCGAAAGTTATCGATGCCCTCATGAACCATTTAAAAGAAGAAATGTTTACAATCAAGAATATGGAAGAGTCGTGAATGGGAAAAATAGAAAATGATGAGATATCTTTTTTAAGTCGTAAAATTTTAGAGCTTAATAAGCAGCTCATTGAAAGTGAAAAAGCGAAATCACGTTTCTTATCATTAATAGCGAGTGAGCTTAATAATCCGATGACCGCACTATTGGGGATAATTCCCCATTTGGCTCCTGAAATCGGTGATACACGTGAAGGGGTATTTGCCTTGGCGCATGAAGAGGCGCTTTTATTGGATTCCCGTATTCAAAATTTAGTGGCTGCATCTGAGATAGAAAATGGTCAAATGGATATTTCTTATGCATTGGTGAGTCCGAAAGTACTTGTCGAAGAAGCGATTGAAGGATTCAAATATCGCTTAAAATCAAAAAATATCACGGTATCAGTGACAAATTCTTTATATGAAAAAATAGTTTCTGATCCGAAAAAGCTTTATCTCATCATCAAAAATATTTTGGCTAATGCGTGTGATTATGGATCCGCCGGTGCAACTGTAAATGTTGATATCCGAATGAAGGGATCCGTCTTAACCATAGCAATTACCAATCAGGGTGAAGGCCCGAAAGTAGAGTTTAAGCCTCAAGTCTTTACCCGATTTGCGTGTGGATTAGAAGGGGAGCACGGTCTTGGTCTGGGATTGAGTGTTGCTCGAGAGTTAAGTGAATGGATGGATGGCGGAATAGATTATCATATTCATGAAAGTTATGTGACCTTTGTCATAACCTTGCCGTTACCGGAAACAGCACCGAATTCTGAAGCATGCGGATCAAATGAATTTTTATTTGAACCGTTTGATGATGCGATTGAACTGTAAATGATACGCGGTCATTCCACCTTTATCCATGTCGGACAAATACATGTGGATGATGCTCCGCATGCAATATCGACAGTGTTGGGATCATGTGTATCGGTCTGTTTGTATGACAGCAATCTTGGGATTGGCGGTATGAACCACTATTTACTCCCATTTTGGAATGGAAATGGTTTACAATCACCAAAATTTGGGAATATTGCGATTCCAAAACTGATCGAAGCCATGATGGCAAGAGGATCAAATTCTAAAACGATTCAAGCAAAAATATTCGGTGGTGCTTCAATGAACTCCATGGGAACAGAAGCCATGATGATCGGTCAGAAAAATATATTAGTTGCCAAAGAAATTTTGAAAGAGTATAAAATATCTATTGTTGCCGAAGATGTCGGCGGCCAAAACGGTCGTAAAATCCAGTTTGATTTGGAACGTGGAAAAGTGCTTTTAAAATATGCTCAGCGCAGCGAGATGATGAATGGAGGATAAATGATGCCGATTCGAGTATTAATCGTCGATGACAGTGCAACGGCGAGGGCAGTTCTTCGTGAGATATTAGAATCTGATCCTACGATTGAAGTTGTTGCAACTGCATCCGATGCTTATGTGGCACGGGATAAAATTGTTGAACTCAAACCGGATGTCGTCTGTTTGGATGTTGAGATGCCGCGCATGGACGGGATCACATTTTTAAAGAAGATGATGCATTATATGCCTGTACCGGTCATCATGGTCTCATCCCTAACCCAAAACGGGGCAAAGACGACCCTCGAAGCCCTCGAAGCCGGTGCAGTTGATTTTGTTCCAAAACCCCATTCGCACATTTATGACGGTAAAGATGAGATGCGTGATGAGCTGTTGGCCAAAATAAAAATTGCGTCAAAAGTCCGAGTACAAAAACGCATTATTAGCACTGCACAGCAAGCCAATACCACTTCATTGGCAGAAACTACAAATAAAATTCTGGCCATCGGTGCATCGACCGGAGGAACGGAAGCACTGAAAGATGTCCTGATGGGACTTCCTCGAAATGCTCCCGGTACCATAGTCGTACAACATATGCCAGCAAATTTTACCGGACCATTTGCAGAGAGGCTGAATGCACTATGTGCGATGGAAGTGCGTGAAGCTCGTAACGGTGATTCTATCACTCCTGGATTAGTCCTCATTGCTCCGGGGGATTATCATATGGTAGTACGTCGCTCAGGCTCACGCTATTATGTCGAGATCGGAAGCGGTGAAAAAGTTTCCGGTCATCGTCCCTCAGCCGATGTATTGTTAAACTCCGTTGCCAAAATTGCCGGAGCCAATGCCATAGGTGTCATACTGACAGGTATGGGGGGAGACGGAGCGAGAGGGTTGCTCTCCATGCGTAACGCAGGTGCCAAAACCATCGGACAGGATGAAGCGAGCTGTGTTGTGTACGGTATGCCGAAAGTCGCCTATGAATTGGGTGGAGTTGAAAAGCAGCTACCTTTGTCGAAAATTGCTCAGGGGATTTTGGGGTCGCTTTAATTAACTGAGATTGTTTTATGATTTGTGTGGGCTATCATTTTAAACTCAGTTATCAAAAGTGGTTTGGCTATGATTAAAGATGTACAAACCCATTTCGCTGTTCTCTGAGTCTTCAGCAAAAGACTACGATGATTCATCCGATCGGCTGTGAAGAAAAAGAGGGTGATAATGATTTTATTTATCCATTTATGTGATGAACCTTGGGAGTTATTATGGTGCGTAGTGTGATTCAAAAACAAGAACAGAATAGTTTAGTCACTTTCTTATTGCCTGCATTATTGATACTGATGCTTGTAGCCATGCGGCTAGGTGAGGGATATTTGCTTTTCCATTCCGTTGTTGAACTGTTTGCTGTTATTGAAGGAATCCTGATCGCTGTAATCGCTTATTATATGTATCCTTTTACCCGAAACAATTTTCTTTTATTTTTGGGCATCGGTTTTTTTTGGGTGGCGTCATTAGATCTTTTTCACATGCTCAGCTATCATGGGATGAATCTTTATTCGGAGACTTCATCTTTTAATACGCCAACATCATTGTGGGTATTTACGAGAATTTTAGAGACAGTAACGATTTTAGCCGCTCCTTTTGTCCGTTTTAAAAAAATATCGCCTACAGCTTTTTTTATTATTATAGGCAGTGTGGCTGTAGGGATATACACAGGAACATTTATGAGTCTGTTTCCAGTGATGTATGTAGCTGAAACGGGGCTGACACCGATAAAAATCGCTATTGAATACGGCATCATTATCCTTAATCTGTTTGGAATGTTGATTTATCGTTACAAACGAAATAATTTTAATCCGATGATGTACCGGATGATACAACTATCACTTTTATTGGGGATAGCTGCCGAGGGCTGTTTTACTTTCTATACCGATTTCTATGGATTTTCTAATTTTGTAGGGCATATTTTTAAATTCCTGTCGTACTGGGTTATTTTTCAGGGTGTGGCTATTATGGCATTGAAAGAACCCTTTTCAATTATGGCGAAATCCTCGTATACGTATGATGCGATCCCTCTGCCTGTCGTCGTCTCAGATAGCGATGGTGTCATTCGTCAGGTCAATACGGCAGCTGCAGCATGCGCGATGAAGCCGGTTGAAGATATGATAGGACAATACAATCATGACCTCATGCACCCTAATGATGTTACTATGGCAGAATGTCAAATGTGTCAAGCGATTAAAAGAGGGGATAACGCAAATATTGAAGCCGACGTAGGTGAGCGACATAAACTTTTTACCATCAGCCCAATACAGATTGAAAAAGCACTGATGGGATCACTTCAGATCTGTACCGATTTGACGGAAAGAAAAAGGGCCGAAAAAGCCATTGAAAATGAAAAAGAGAAAGCACAAAACTATCTGGATATCGTTGCTGTGATGATCGTAGTTCTCGATAAAGATTACAATATTCAGATTATGAATCGGCGGGGATGCGAGATTATAGGATATCAAGTTGATGAAGTGATCGGAAAAAATTTTGCGGAACTTTTCGTACCTGAACGGTTCCGAACTCAGTTGATAAATGTAGCCGATAGTCTCTTCGCTTCAGACGGCCCTGGTTATTACGAAAATTTGATTGTCACCAAAACAGGGGAGGAACGGCTGATTGCTTGGAAAAATCAAGTCCTTTTAGATAATGAAAACCACTTTGCCGGAATTTTAAGTTCAGGCGAAGATATTACCGATATTCGCGATGTACAACTGAAGCTCAAAGAAGGTAAGGAATTTTACCAAACGATGTTTACATCACTCAGTGAAGCGGTTATTGTATTGCAAGACAATATTGTGGTTGATTGTAATGACTCGGCACTTATACTATTTGAAATCGAGAAGAATGCATTGCTAATGTCCAATATACTGGAGGTTTTACATGATGTTGAATGTCAAGAACATACATTTGTCCAATATCTCAATTCCTCATATCAGGGGCAATACAATGTGGCTGAATGTTCAGTACGTCTCCATCCTGATATAAATGAATCCAAGATTGTTGAGTTTACCTTTTCAAGATTTGGTAAGAAAGAGGAAAAGAAACTTATTCTGATCGCGCGTGACATCACGAAACAGATTGAAGAAGATAAATTATTTAAGATGAATACACGTCAAGCTCAGATGGGGGAAATGATCTCTTTGATCGCACATCAGTGGCGACAGCCTTTAGCGATTATTAATGCGATCATATCTCAAATGCGTCTCAAAGCAATGCTTGGGGGAGAGGATGAAACGTCTGAACACGTTAAAAATCTGATTAAAGTTGAGGAACAAAGTCTCCACCTCTCCCAAACGATTTCCGATTATAGAGATTTCTTCAGACCGGATAAACCTAAAGAACACTTCAATGCATCCTCATTGCTTCAAAATGCTCTCAGTCTTATCGATCATACACTCAAAAATCATTCTATCGAAATATTGAATAAAACGGTTTTGGATACGCTCCTTTATACCTATCGCAATGAACTGTTGCAAGTATTGATCGTTTTATTGAAAAACGCTCTTGATATGTTTATGGAAAATACTACAACGCAGGGCAAAATTATTGTCAGTGTTAACCGTGACGACAAGTATTGTCTCATCAGTGTTTATGATAATTCCGGAGGGATACCTAAAGAGGTAATGGAGAAACTCTTCGTTCCTTACTTTACAACCAAAGATAAAAGTGTCGGAACCGGATTGGGGCTTTATATGAGCAGACTTATTGTTCATGAACATTGTCATGGGAATATAGATGTTTTTAGTCAAGGACTTGAAACAATATTTACAATCAAATTGCCATACGACAAGGAAGCGCAATGACCTTTAAAGAGACATTCCATAATCTCTCATCACTTGCAAAGGGGATGTCTATCCTTTATGTTGAAGACGAGGAATTGATACGTGAGAATACGAAGTTGCTTTTTGAGAGTTTTTTTGGGCAAGTTGAAACAGCTTCTAACGGATATACAGGATTGGAACTCTATCAAAAGAAGGTATTTGATATTGTCATCACCGATATTTTAATGCCAGAGATGAACGGTGTCATAATGGTCAAAAAAATAAAAGAGCTGAATCCGAATCAGTCGATTATTATTACATCGGCTTGCGAAGAGAGCGGCTATTTACTAGAACTCATTAATCTTGGAGTCGCGCAATTTCTCCTCAAACCGATTCAGACGGAGCAAATGATCACTATCATCAATGCAGTGGTAACCAATATCTCCAACCAACGTAAAGTAGATGAATTTAATCTCAATTTAAAACAAGATCTTCTCCACCAAACAACTCTGCTGGAACAATACAAAGAGGTTGTCGATCTCTCGACCATTGTGACAAAAACGGATCTCAAGGGAAATATTCTCTATGCCAATCATCTATTTTGTGAAACGAGCGGCTACAGCTATACTGAAATCGTATCTAAAGGACATAATATTCTTCGTCATCCGGAGATGAGCGATGAGTTTTATCAAAATCTTTGGGAAACAATTCTCAATCAGGAAACTTGGAATGGCATTATCAAAAATCTTAAAAAAAATGGTGAATATTATATAACCGATACGACCATAAAACCGATCGTGGATGAATTTGGAAATACCATCGAGTTTATCAGTATCAGTCATGATGTATCAGAACTGTATGATCTGAACGATGAGATATGGCAGACACAGCATGAAATGCTATCGCTTCTTGGGGAAGTAGGAGAGAGCCGTTCTCAGGAAACTGGGAACCATGTACGCCGTGTGGCAAAATATGCAAAGATGCTAGGAGAACTGTATGGATTAGAAGAAGAGAATATCCGACTCCTTTACAGTGCATCTCCGATGCACGATATCGGAAAAATCGGTATTCCAGACTCCATTTTATTAAAGCCCGGCAAACTGGATACGGAAGAGTTCCAGGTGATGAAAACTCATAGCGCTATCGGTTATGATATTTTAAAGCATTCTAATCGTCCATTACTTCAAGCAGCCGCTATTATTGCGAATGAACATCATGAAAAATGGGACGGCACAGGCTACCCTAATGCCAGAAAAGGAGAAGATATCCACATTTATGGGAGGATTACCGCTCTAGCGGATGTATTTGACGCATTAAGCTGTGAACGTGTTTATAAAAAAGCATGGCCTATGGAGAAAATTATCGACTTTGTTGTCAGTGAACGCGGACGGCATTTTGATCCGGTATTGGTAGATATGTTCATCAATAACCTAGACCGTTTTACCGAAATCGCCTCAAAATATAAAGATTAGGAAAGAATCTCGATGTCTAAATTTAGCGAATTTAAAAATCTATCCGTCTTATATGCCGAAGACGATATGACACTGCGTGATATAACTGAAAAAACGTTACAGCTTGTTGTCGGGACAGTCCACTCGGTTTCGGATGGGATTGAGGCTCTCCATATATATAAGAACAATTCCATCGATATTGTGCTTCTTGATATTCATATGGGAAGTATCAGCGGCATTGATGTTGCCAAAAAAATTCGTGAGGATAATGATAAAGTTCCAATCGTGATTGTATCAGGTTCAATCGCAACGGAAGATTTGCTGGCTGCCTGTAAACTCAACCTGATTGATTATATACACAAACCGATTGAATTCAATGCGTTGATCAAGGTGCTGTATCTCGCCGTCGACCGACTTAAAACACATGGTCTCCTGCTCGCCAAAATTAACGACTCGGTATCGTATGATTATTTTGCTAAAGTTTTTTTGCACTCAGACGGCACAAAAATATCTCTGACAAAAAATGAAATACATGCACTGGAACTTCTCTTGTCTCATCGCGGACAGATCATCCGCTATGAAACTTTTTCTCAAGTCTTGGATGAAGAGATGTCCGATGGGGCTTTAAAAAATTTGATCCTAAGAATTCGTAAAAAAATGGGGGATGACAGCAACCTTCGCAATTTGGCGAAGATCGGATATACGCTCTTTTAATCCGATCTATAGTTCTCCGCCGCCGCGCATAATATCCAGCCCGTATTTTTCCCGCATCTTGGTCACCGCATCGGTGAGGCTACGCATCTTGCTATCATTCTCATATTCTAGAATATTAAATGTTTTCGGATCATGATGGATAAACTTGGTTGCGCTCATGGCGATGAAACAGACCGGCAGATGGGGGTAGAGATCAAGCTCTTTGAATTTTTCTATCGCAAAGTTTTGCAGAAAGGATTCATTGAAAAGGCGATACACCGTGTACTGTTTTTTGGAGCTTTCCCACCGCTCATATCCGAGAGAAAACGAGTATGTCGTCGGATTAACCCCCAGTTTCATGATCGTGTGGCTCCAATGGCGTACCATGACATGGATACGACGGAAGAGCTCGGAGCGTTCTTTGACCGGATGATCCATGGACCTTGACATCCCTATCCCTTTGCGGCTTCGGCTGGGATGGATACTCTCATTATCCGTGCCGGTAAGTCTCGCATAAAGCTCTTTGCCGGCATGTCCCCAAGAGTGGAACAGGATGTCGGATTTCCAGGCATCTCCGATGGTTTTGATTCCGTAGCGATTCATCTTGGCGGAAAAAGCTTTCCCTACTCCGGGGAAGTCATCGATAGGGATGGGGTTGACGAACGATTCGATCTGATGTTGATGCACTACCCGCGTTCCGTAGGGTTTCGCGGCGGACGTGGCGAGTTTGGCGATCCATTTGGAACTGCTGGCTCCGATGGATACGGGAAGTTTGAACTCTTTCGTAATCTGTTGCTGGAGATTTTTGATAAAGCTCTCGGTATCTTCTTCTTCTACCCATCCTCGGAGATCTCCGAACATCTCATCAATGCTGTATTGCTCCATTACCGGAACGACCGTCGCTAAATACTCCATCAATTGATGGCTGAGGGTATGGTAGAGTAGATGGTCAGGGGGGATGAGGATCAGATCCGGACAGAGTTTCAATGCCTGATGGATGCTCATTCCCGTCTTGACGCCATAGGCTCTAGCCTCATAGCTGGCGGTAGTGACAATACCGCGTATGGTATTGCCGTCTTTGAAATAATTGCCCGCATCATGGTCGGCATGAAAAAGAGAGGGGACGAATGCCCCGGAATTGAGGGTGACGAGTTTTTTGGCCTGTGCCGGTTTGGGGTCAAAGATGAACGGATCGCCCCGTCCTCCGACGACGACCCGCTTACCGATAAGCGAGGGGTTGCGAAAGCGTTCGCAGGAAGCAAAAAAACAATCTAAATCTAAATGGATAAACATAGACGCGATGATACGATGATTGGAAAGAATGCCGCCGAATTATGGCACGGTGAAAGAATTAGGAATGAGAGAATTTTTTGGGATAGTCGAAGGATAGGAGCTCCATGGGACTCTGACCCAGAGTTTTCCACGTTTCGCTGTTGAGACGAAAGATCACAATGCCGCAGGTGGGAACGTTATCGATATCAACACCTCCCAGACGATTTACCACATCGGTGATTCCCGGATTGTGTCCTACCAATGCCAGCGTCTGAAGGGAAGAATCTTGTTCGCGTAAAACCTCGATAAGTGTATCGGCATCGGCAAGATAGAGCTTCTCCTCGCTCATAATCCCAGAATGTTCCATACCGGTTTTTTCGGCTATGACGGATGCCGTGGTTTGTGTCCGCAGGGCAGGGCTGCAGAGGATGCAATCGGGTTTGATATGTTGGAGCGCTAAGTGTTCCCCCATAAAAGGGGCATCGCGCATCCCCCGTCCGTTTAAAGGGCGATCAAAATCGCGCAAGAGGGGATTGCTCCAGTCGGATTTGGCATGACGGATGAGAATGAGTGTTTTCATAGCAGGGCCTCTTTTTGCAATTTGGAGAGCTTTTTGATCGCGATTTCGCGCTTTAAGGCTTCGCTTTTATTGTGACAGTGCTGTGAGTGTACCAACGTAAGCGGACGGCGGGATCGGGTATATTTGGCCCCCTTCGGCGAACTGTTGTGTTCGGTGAGCCGTTTTTCCAGATCACGGGTGATTCCGGTATAGAGTGTCTGATCACTGCATCGGAGGATATAGACATAATAAGGGATTTCGGCAGATAAATCGTTCATACAGAAAGTATAGCATAGGGGGAAAAGTAAAAGGAAGAAGAGAATACCAAAGGCATTCTCTTAAGCGCGGATATCGAGCGTTTGTCCAAGACCGGTCAATGCTGAGCCCAAAGAGGAGTCAGATGCGCCAACAGATGGTACCGAAGCACTCTCTAAGACTTTCATCATTCCCTGCCCTTGAATCTCCATCGCTTTTTTCATTGCGTAGATTTGAGCGCCCATGTCCGCATTCGAATTGATTGAATCCATTATGTCTCTCCTTTTTGGAGTTAAATCTATATCGGCAGAAATTCAATCTGTTAAAATAAAATTCTTTAGTGTACGACGTTAAACCCGTCGCTTTTCCATTGGCTGATGCCGCCTTTGATATTCAGGGGAACGAATCCGTTTTTAGCCAGTATGCGGGATGCTTCCACACTGCGATTGCCGCTATGGCAATAGACGATAATCTTTTTATTTTTTACATTCTGAAGCTGGGGAAGGTTGGTATTCAGGATTTGTACGGGGATCAGAGTCGCACCTTGGATGTGCTCTTGCGCATATTCTTCCGGGGTCCGGACATCGAGGAGGGTGACATTTTCATCCTTTTGCAACAGAGAGTAGGCTTGGTTGGGAGAGATCGTTTCAAAATTAGTGAATATCCACCCTTTTGAATAGGCCAAATAGCTGAGAATAGATGCCAATACTACCCAATAAAGGATACTGCTGATCTGTTTTTTGTTCATTATATGTCTCCGTTTTTATGGGTATTGTAACGCTTTTGTGTTGCTGAAATCCTAACGGGTATTCTTTATCATAGGAATCGCCGTATTAATACTAAATTAATGACTATAATTATTAGTTATTTATGTGCTAGAATTGTTGTAAATTTAGATGATAAGGATTATTAATGAAAAAGCTCCTGCTTTCCATCATTTTAGTGTTTTTGGCACTCACGTGTGTCAATGCGGCGGCATTTGAAAAACAGGTGAAGCGTAATGATATGACGGTTACCCTGATTTCCGACAAGCCCTTGAGCTCCGGCAGCAACATGCTGATGCTCAAAGTCATACAGGGGAAAAGTCCGATTTCAGATGCAAAGGTAGCACTGAACATTTTTATGCCGGCAATGCCGGGTATGCCTAGAATGGAATCGAAAGTTACTGCGATACCTAAGGGTAAAGGAATGTACGAAGCGGTGATTAATGCAGATATGGAAGGGACGTGGCAAGTCCAAATATTTGTAACGACCAAAAGCAATCAGAAATACCTTCTAAAAACCTCGCTCAATCTTTAAAGGATAGTAATGCGATATCTGGCATGGTTATTTGGCTGCAGCTGTTTGCTGCAAGCCCACAATGTGGAAACACTGATCAGCCGCGCGATGGATACGCATCCTACGATAAAGGCAATCGAGTCTCGTGTCAATGCGGCGCAATCAGCGGTTGATCGTGCCGATAACCTGAGTGACCCCTCTTTGAATTTTCGGATAAATGACATCCAGTTTCAGGATATCAGCAACCGTTCGATTGAACCGATGCAGACCAATTCGGTGAGCATTACCCAAAAACTCCCGTGGTTCGGTAAGCGTGAAGCACTGAAAGAGAGTGAGCGTGCCCAAAAAGAGGTGGTATTCGCATCTTTGAAAGAGGCACAGGCCACTTTGGCGGAGCGGATCAAAAAAAACAGTGCACAGGTATGGATGATCAACAAACTCGTAACGATCGTGGATAAAACATCATCGTTGGCCCGGCAGAATATCGAACTCTCCGAAGCGTACAATACCCTGAAAAATAATCAGCATGCTTCTATTCTCGCCAGCCGCTTAGTCCTCTCGCGTCTTAAAACGGAACACTCCCAGCTCGAATCGGATAAACAAACCGCGCTCGCACAACTCTCATATCTCAGCGGTATGGAGGTGGAGGAGGTCGATGTTTCGATGCAAGAGCCGAAAATACCTTCTTTTGAAGAACTGCATGAAAACCTCGTGCACAACTATCGGCTTGAAATGTTGGAGAATATCAAGCGCAAACAGGCGAGATTGGTCACATCGGCACAACTCGATCAAAATATCGATCCGATCGTGCAGGCGGAATATTCCCAGCGTCAGGCATTCAAAGATTATGTCTCTGTCGGCATAGGGTTTTCCCTGCCGATCTATGGAACTCAAGAGAGTATCGTAGAACAGAGAAGTGCCGAATTGCTGGCGGCGCAAAGTGATACGGTGAATCTAAGAGAAGAACTGGAAGCTGAGTTGAAAGCTCTTTATGCAAAATTGGAAAACCAACAGCGGATCTATCACATCATCAAAGATGAGAGTCTTCCGCAGATAGAGCATATGTTCGATCTGGTTCGTCTGAATGTGACCTCAGGGGGAGATATGAGTAAATACATTGATCTTTTGGAGCAAAAACTGGCGCTGGAAAAAGAGATGGTCCGTGCTCAGGGGAGTTTTTACATGACAATGGCAGAAATCGATCGGCTTACAGGAAAAATCAAATGAAACGAATACTATGGTTAATGGCACCGCTATTATTGTTTGCCAAGACACCCAGCGTAGAACAGCTTTTTAATGTGCAGACAACCAAAGTCAAAAAAGAGACGGTCGTTTTTTCCAAAACGTTTTATGGTTTGATTACCCCCGATCAGAGCCGGGTTGTCGATGTCGTCCCCCGTTTTGAGGGGTATGTGGTTTCATTGTATGCCGATACGGTCTACAAGCCGATTAAAAAGGGGGAACCTCTCGCCAAGGTCTACAGTCCTGAAGTATTTCAGGCAAAGCAAGAGTATCTGATTGCCCTTCGTTACGATCAAGAGCGCCACGACCCGCGAATGCTAAGCAGTGCGAAGCAAAAACTGATCTATCTCGGACTCAGCGGAAGCGATATCAAAGCGATCGAAACGGATAACAATGCCGATGCCCATACGATTATCCGATCCCCTGCGGATGGGTACCTCTTTTTAAAAAATGTCAATCAGGGAGGATCGTTTACCCCGAAAAGCGTCCTGTTTGAAATCGTCGATCTCCGCAATGTCTGGGTAGAGGCAAAAGTCCCCGAGCAGGATATTCAAAGCGTATTAAGTGCGGAACGTTTCACTCTCAAACCGCGAGCGCTGATTAATACGTTCAATGCGACCCACCCGAGGCTGAATCCCAGTATCAGCAACAGCGAAGCACTGGCAACACTGCGTTTGGATATCAGCAACCCGAAACGTTTGCTGGTTCCGGGGATGTTCGCAACCCTTTACGCTACGAATACTCCGAAAACATTGCTGACGCTTCCCGCAACCTCGATTATCCGAAAAAACGGAAAGTGGTATGCCTTTAAAGCCGGGGAGTTTCCGGGAGAATATACCCCTGTGCCGCTTAAAGTCAAAGCGATCGATGCAGATCGCTACGCTGTTTTATCGGGACTTGCCGAGGGGGACACGGTGATACGAAGCGCTTTGTTCCTGATCGACAGCGATGCCCAGATCAACGGGCTTTTTTAGGATGAGACAATGATAGAGAAGATCATCGATTTCAGTGTCAAAAACCGCTTTCTGGTTCTGATGGCGACGTTGTTTTTGATCTTGGGATCTATTTGGTCGATTCGCAATACTCCCCTGGATGCACTTCCCGATCTCTCTCCTCCTCAGGTGATCGTGCAGGTGACATGGAAGGGACAAAGCCCCGGGATTATCCAAGATCAGGTGACCTATCCTCTGATCGCAAAATTTTTGGCGATTGCGGGGATCGAAACCGTTCGCGGGTTTTCCACCTATGAAAACGGTCTGATTTATATTATTTTTAAAGAAAATACCGATCTCTACTGGGGGCGAAGCCGTGTCCTCGAGCAGTTGGCCGCGATACAAAGCACGCTTCCTTCCGGCGTAGAGGTCGCTCTCGGCCCCGACGCCTCGGGCGTGGGATGGGTCTATGAATATGCCCTTCGCTCCAAAACAAAAAATCTTGCTGAACTGCGAACGCTGCAGGACTATACCTACCGATATGCTCTAAGCGGCGTAGACGGAGTCAGTGATGTCGCGACCATCGGCGGTTTTGTGCCGACATTGCAGGTGAGTATCCATAATGATACGATGGTGCGATACGGCCTCTCTATTACGGATGTGACGAAAGTTCTAGAATCCAACAATAACGATACGGGAGGCCGTATCGTTATCAATAACGGCTTCGAATGGATGGTGCAGGCGCACGGCTATATCAAAGGTCTGGATGATTTGAGAAACCTCGTGATCAACTCACGCGGAGGGATTCCGCTGAGGTTGGGAGATATCGCCAGGATAGAAAGTGTCCCTGCGGCAAGACGAGGAATGGCGGACCTTAACGGGGAGGGAGAAGTCGTCGGCGGTATTGTCATGGTCCGCTACGGTGAAGATGTCTATCGTGTGATTCAAAACATCAAGAAAAAACTCAGCGAACTCAAAACCGAAGGGGTCGAGATCGTTCCGGTGTATGACCGATCGGGTCTGATCGATAAATCGCTCGATACCCTGAAAAAGACACTGATCGAGGAGAGCGTGATCGTCGTCATCGTCATCGCTCTCTTTTTGCTCCATCTTCGGAGTTCTCTGATCGTATTGATCGTATTGCCGTTGACGATCGGGGTGACGTTCTTATTGATGAAACTTTTCGGAATCGGATCGAATATCATGAGTCTCGGCGGGATTGCGATTGCGATCGGGGCAATGGTCGATGCTTCGATCGTTATGATTGAAAATGCCCATAAAGAGATACACAAAGTTCTCGATCAGAACAATGGAGTCATTACAAATGAGCAGCGTTCAGAAGCGATCGTCAATGCCGCCAAAATCGTCGGCCGTCCGATCTTTTTTGCATTGGCTCTCGTCGTCGTCTCTTTTCTGCCGATCTTTGCCCTTTCGGGCCAGGAGGGGCTCCTCTTTAGCCCTTTGGCCTATACCAAAACGTTTGCGATGACAGCAGGGGCTTTGCTGGCCATTACTCTGGTCCCGGTCCTGATGGTATGGTTTATACGGGGGAAAGTGCCGTCAGAGTCTAAAAATCCGTTAAGCCGTTTCTTTGTCTGGCTGTATCATCCGATTCTGATTTGGAGTCTGAAATTACGCTATGGCGTTATTGCGGGTGCGATTATTTTACTGGGATTGATGGTACCGGTCTATATGGGACTCAAATGGGAGTTTATTCCGCCGCTCAATGAAGAGACGCTGATGTATATGCCTGTCACCCCCTATGGGATCAGCGTTGACCTGAGCAAACAAATTACCGAAAAAACCGACAAAATTATCAAAAGTTTTCCCGAAGTCGATACCGTTTTCGGCAAAGGGGGACGGGCGGACACCGCTACCGATCCGGCTCCTTTGGGGATGCTTGAAACGATCATCACCTTTAAGCCGAAAGATCAGTGGCGTGATGGGATGACGTATGAGAAGCTTCAGCAGGAGATGGAAGATGCTTTACAGGTTCCGGGACTGGTGAACTCATGGACCTATCCGATCCGTGGACGTATCGATATGCTCCTCAGCGGTATCCGCACGCCGCTGGGAATCAAACTCTACGGAAAAGATATTAAAAAGCTCCGGGAAATCGGAGAACAAATCCAGATGAAATTGCAAAGCTATGATAAAACTCTTTCGGTTTTTGCCGACCAAACTGATGCGGGGTATTTTATCAATATCGATATGGATGAAACGGCACTTGCCCGCTATGGGATACGAAAAGATGAGGTCCTTTCCTACACGCGAAGCGCCTTGGGCGGTATGAAAGTAACGACACAAATCCATGGACTGGAGCGCTATCCGATCGCACTCCGTTACGAAGAAGAGGACCGTAATTCGCTCAGCGCTATCCGTAACATCCAAGTCAAAACGCCGTTTGGGTTTGTACCGCTGAGTGAATTGGCCAAAGTCGATTATCAACAAAGCGCTTCGGTCATCAAATCCGAGATGGCAAAACCGGTGACTTTTATCTATATCACTCCCAAGAGCGGCATAGGGGCTACGGAGTACAAAACAGGGGCCAAAGATCTGGTGGATCAAATCAAATTGCCTGATGGCTACTATATCGAATGGGCCGGACAGTCGGAATATCTGGACAGTGCCATGCAAAAAATCAAATGGATCGCTCCGAGCGTTTTGATGGTTATTTTGGTTCTCATCTACTTTGCCCTTAAAGAGACGATCCCGACATTAATCGTTTTCTTTACACTTCCGTTTGCCCTTTTGGGCGGGTTGCTCTATATCGACTGGCTCAATTTCAACATGAGCGTCGCGGTTATCGTAGGCTTTTTGGCCTTGATGGGGATTGCTGCGGAGACGGCGATCGTGATGATCGTATATCTGCAGGAGAGTGTGGATGAAACGCTTCGCAGAGACGGGCGCTTGAGTAAAGAGAGCCTGCGAACGGCAATCTATACGGGGGCGGTACAGCGTCTCCGTCCGAAACTCATGACGGTTTTTGCTATTTTGGCCGGGTTGTTGCCGATCATGTATTCGCATGGAGTCGGGAGTGAAGTGATGCAGCGCATTGCGGCCCCGATGATCGGCGGTGTTGTCACTTCTGCCGTGCTGAGTCTGCTGATCATCCCGATTTTGTATACGATCTATTTACAAAAGAAAAATAAGATAACCGATTAGCTAAAAAGGAGTTTATCATGACAGAGTTTGGAATGCACGGATGGGGTTTCGGAATGGGAATCGGCTGGTTAATACCGCTCCTTTTTATGGTCATAGTGGTCTATTACATCAAAGAGAATCAAAAAGAAGGTGATTCGGCCAGAGATATACTGGATAAGCGATATGCCAAGGGCGAGATTGATGAGAAAGAGTATAAAACAAAGAAGGCTGATCTAGAACAATAACCGGAGGTGTTGCGTGAGTATCCCAGACCATAGAGACTGTCAAATGAATACCTGCCATAGCAGACAACCTTTTTACACCTGTCCTATGCATCCTGAAATTCATCAAGAGCATCCGGGAACCTGTCCGAAATGCGGTATGTCATTAGAGGAAGAAACACCCATACTCACCACTTCCCGTACGCGCTATACCTGTCCCATGCATCCTGAAATTATCAGCGATGTACCGGGGACGTGTCCTAAGTGCGGCATGGCGTTGGAACCTATGATGGCAGAGGCTCCTGAAGATACGGATGAACTGGAGGATATGAGCCGGCGATTTTGGATTGCGTTGGCACTCACGCTTCCGGTGTTCATCATTGCTATGGCGGGCGATATGGCGGCGGGATATTTACCCGCAGCCATTACGATGAAAACTATCCAGTGGTTTGAACTCGTTTTCTCTACCCCCGTTGTGGTATGGGCAGGGTGGCCTTTTTTCGTACGTGGATGGCAGTCGGTACGAACCTGGAACCTGAATATGTTTACCCTGATCTCGATAGGGGTGGCAACAGCGTGGGTATACAGTATCGTCGCTCTTGTTTCACCTCATATTTTCCCTCCCCTTATGCAAAATGAGGGGGGATTGGTTCATGTCTATTTTGAAGCGGCAGCCGTCATTATCACCCTGGTGCTATTGGGTCAGGTACTGGAGCTCAAAGCACGCAGCAAAACCAACACGGCGATCAAAACCCTTCTTAACCTCGCACCCAAACAAGCCCATCATATCGATGCACAGGGGAACGAAACGGATATTCCTCTGGAACATGTTCACGTCGGAGATCACCTTCGGATCAAACCGGGGGAAAAAATACCGGTCGACGGTGTCGTCATCGAGGGGCAGAGCAATGTGGACGAATCGATGATCACCGGAGAGCCTGTCGTTATTTCCAAGTCGATCAATGATGCCGTGATCGGCGCGACGCTCAACAAAAACGGTACCCTGGTGATGCGTGCAAACCGTGTCGGAAGCGATACGATGCTCTCTCAGATCGTTCAGATGGTTGCCACCGCGCAGCGTTCGCGTGCTCCGATCCAGCGGTTGGCGGATACCGTATCGGGCTATTTTGTCCCGGCGGTTGTGATATCGGCGATTTTGGCTTTTGTCGGATGGTGGCTGGCCGGTCCCGAACCTCGCCTTGCGTATGCCGTTGTAGCCGCAGTGTCTGTGTTGATTATTGCCTGTCCGTGCGCTTTGGGTCTGGCGACTCCGATATCGATTATGGTAGGAACCGGACGTGCGGCCCTTTCGGGAATTTTGATTAAAGATGCACAAACACTCGAGACGATGGAAAAAGTAACAACATTGGTCGTCGATAAAACAGGAACCCTGACCCAGGGAAAACCTGCCGTGACACGTCTGATAAGTCTCGGCGGTTTCGAGGATAACATCGTTTTGAAATATGCCGCCAGTTTGGAACGTGCCAGTGAACATCCCTTGGCGGAAGCCCTCATCGAGCGCGCCAAAGACGCTTCGGTCGCTTTAGTCGATGTCAACGACTTTCAAGCGGTTACCGGAAAAGGGATCGTAGGGGAAATGGAAAATCATAAAGTCGTATTGGGCAGCGATACTTTTCTGGGCAGCTTGGGGGTTGAGACGAAAGAGATTCAGAGTGAAGCAAATATCCTGAGAAGCGAGGGGCATAGTGTTGTTTTTATGGCGATTGACTCGAAACTAAGTGCACTCTTCGGGATTGAAGACCCTGTCAAACCGACCTCGAAAGAAGCGATCAAAGCTCTGAAAGACGAAGGAGTCCATGTCGTGATGCTCAGCGGCGATAATGAGACAACGGCGAATGCGGTAGCTAAAAAACTGGGGATAGATGAAGTCTATGCCCATGTACTCCCGGAGGATAAAGCAAACGTCATCAAAAAACTACAAGAGAACGGCAGTGTTGTGGCGATGGCGGGTGACGGAATCAATGATGCACCGGCATTGGCCCAGGCTGATGTAGGTATAGCGATGGGAACCGGAACCGATGTCGCGATAGAGAGTGCCGGAATTACCTTGATCAAAGGGGATCTGCTCGGGATTGTTCGGGTGCGAAAGCTGAGTCATGCAACGATGAAGAATATCCGGCAAAATCTCTTTTTTGCGTTTGTCTACAACAGTGCCGGAGTCCCGATCGCCGCCGGAGTGCTTTATCCGTTTTTCGGCATTTTGCTATCGCCGGTTATCGCCGCGGCCGCCATGAGTTTTAGTTCCGTATCGGTCATACTCAATGCATTGCGTCTGAAGAACACGACCTTATAGGTCTGTGTGCCGGGCAGGTCTCCATCGGAGCAACTGAAGCCATAGTCCGGAGAAAAGAAGTAGAATAGATGACGCAATAACGGGCATCAGAGTCAGGGAACCAAAACCCAGCAGATTGCGTAAAAACGGAATCAACAAAACTGCCGCAAGCAAAAAGCTCACCCCCGCAAACATATACAGCAGCCAAGGATTCGTTTTTGGGATATCGGATCGTCTATAATAGTTCGTATTGCTGTTGGCAAGAACCAAAAGAAAAAGAACAGCAACAAGTGCCGAAAAGAGGCTGATACGGATACTGCCGATCGGCCATCCCATGGATTCCAATACGGTATATCCGACGAGCAGGATGAGGGCGATACCGGATCCTTGCACCACGGCAAATCCGACATTTTTCGCCGTAAAAGGGCTGGCATGAAGCTGACGCGGAGGGCGGTGCATAATTTTGTCAGCGGCAGGTTCGGCTTCAAATACGACCGCACAGGCCGGATCGATGAAAAGTTGGAGCAACACGATATGGACCGGCTGCAGTATTATCGGCCAGTTCAGCAGTGCAGGCAGGAGGGTAAGGGCTATGATCGGAATGTGTACGGCAAATACAAAACGGGTAGCTTTGGTAATATTGTCATAGATGTTTCTCCCCTGCAAAATGGCAGCGACGATACTGGTAAAACTGTCATCCAGCAAGACGATTGCAGCGGCTTCGCGGGCTACGTCGGTGCCGCGTTCTCCCATAGCGATACCGACATCGGCAGCTTTAAGCGCAGGTGCGTCATTGACTCCGTCACCCGTCATGGCCACGACGTTACCGCTTTGCTGCAGAAGCTGCACGAGACGAAGTTTTTGTTCCGGCTGCATACGCGCGCAGACATCTGCTTGACCAAGGCGTGTAAGCAACTCCTCATCAGCTAAAGCGGCGATTTCATCGCCTGTAATCACATCGGCAGATTCGGAAAGACCCACTTGCTTTGCAATGGCTTGTGCCGTAGCCGGATGATCGCCTGTAAGCATCAGTACCCGTATTCCGGCGCTTCGGCATTCGGCTATTGCATCGGAGACTTCCGGGCGCGGCGGGTCTACAAACCCTAGAAGACCGAGAAAAGTAAAATCAAAATCATGCTGTGTTTTCGGCCAAACGGGTGTGTCATTTTCAGCTTGAAATTCGCCTCTGGCAACTCCGAGTACGCGTAATCCCCGTGCGGCCATCGCTTCGACACGGCTAAGGATTTCATGTTTCTGTATTTCAGGGAGATGACATAGATCGACGACGGCTTCCGGAGAACCTTTGGTCGCCAGTAAACGCAGTGCAGGATTAATATCGGAAAAAATCAGGGTCATGGCCATGATTTCAGGCGAAAGGTCATATTGAAACTCCGGGCTGCATTCGTCGTGGAGGTGCTCTGTTCCGATCAGACGGGTATGCCCGAAGGTTTGGATCGCTTTTTCCATCGGATCATACGGGTCAGCGGGGGTTGCCAGCATTGCAAATTCCATCAAAAGGTGAAAATCTTCGGGCAACTCTTCGTCATATCCGGCAGTAAAGAAAGTATCTCCTACGGAGAGTTCGGCAATCTGCATACGGTTTTGTGTCAGTGTCCCCGTTTTGTCCACGGCAAGAATATTGATAGCACCCAGTGCCTCAACGGCGCTTATGCGACGGGTCAGTACCTTTCTTTTCGTAATACGCCAGGCACCCAGTGCCAAAAATACGGTGAGAATGACGGGAATTTCTTCGGGCAGGGTCGCCATGGCCAGTGTAATACCCGAGAGGAGACTTTCTAAAAAAGAGAGATCATTCAACAGCCAATTGAGAAAAACCAATGCAAGAGCAAGAGCTATCGCGATGATACTGAGATTGTAAATAAGGGTTCTGGAGGAACGCTGCAGACCTGAGGGGATTTCACGGGTTGCAGCGATCGACTGGCCGATATGTCCGACCGCCGTATTGATCCCGGTTGCATAGACGATGGCGGATGCCACCCCTTTCGTCACAATCGTACTGGCAAATAATGTCGTACAGGAATCTGCTCCCGGATGGATAGAAGAACCATTCGCTAATTTGCTTACCGGAACGGATTCTCCGCTCAGGAGCGATTCATCGACGGATAACTGTCCTTCCACAATCACCGCATCCGCTGCAATGCGGTCTCCTTCATGCAAAATCAGCAGATCTCCCGGAACGACTTCTCGTCCAGGGATACGAATCTCTACTCCATCACGTCTGACCAATGCACGGGGGGCAGAGAGATCCCGTAATGACTCTAAGGCACGCTGGGTTTTGTGCTCCTGCACCAAGGTTATGGCGATGACGACGAAGACAAATGTCAGTAAAAAAAGAGCCTCCGCACGATCCCCCAAAGCCAGATATACCGAGCCGGCAACCAGTAACATCAAAAACATCGGTTCTTTTATGACATTCAGCAAGATTGAGAGAAATGTTTTGGGTTGAGCTTCAGGCAATACGTTGGAACCATGCTGTTTTAATAAAGATGACGCTTCTAAACCGGATAATCCGTTTGATTTGGCTTCTTCCATAATAGAGTATGGCTCCCGTTTTTTAGATTTCTCTATTGTAGTATCTCAATCATTAAATATGTCAAACCGGATCTAATTGTCAATAAAGTGTCAAGAGAGTAGACGGAACATATTGACACCTTTCTCCTAAACTTTGACTATCAAAAAACAGGAGGCAGGTTATGAAATACCTCGCAATCGTATTTATGTTCTCGATGTCGCTTATGGGGGCATCGACCGAAGTGGTTCAATATATGAACGAACTCTCAACGGCAGCAAAAGCAGAGAATCGCGCTTTCACCGGATTTGACGCGGCACGGGGCAAAGAGATATTTACTTCAACGCACACGGGAAAACAAGGCAAACCGATGGCATGTACCAGCTGTCATACACTGAACTTGTCTAATCCGGGTAAAAATTCTTTGACCGGAAAAGTCATCGATCCCTTGTCGCCGCGAGCCAATCCGCAGCGTTTAACCAGTGTTAAAGAGGTTACCAAATGGCTTCGACGCAACTTTATGGATGTCTACGCGCGTGAGGGAACCGCTCAGGAAAAAGGGGATGTACTCGCGTACATCATGAAAAACTAGTCTACTCTGCAAGATGAATAGATTATACATTAACATTAAGGACACACAATGAAAACCCTATTGAACCTATCCGTAGCCGCTCTTATCCTGGCCGGAGGAGCCTATCTGTATGCTGATGATGATTTTGAAGAGGGGGAACACCACTCTTCTTCCGTAGTGGCAAAACCGATGAGTAAACAAGAGAAAGCTACCGTCGCTCTTTATACCAAAGAGTGCGGATCGTGCCATTTCGCCTATCAGCCTGAGTTTTTGCCTAAACGTTCATGGGATAAGACGATGAATACGCTGGAGAACCATTTCGGTACCAACGCAACACTTGATCCAGCTGATCATAAAACGATACAAGGCTATTTGTCAACGCACGCAGCCAAATACGACCGTATGACCGGAATGGGGGGAGAAATCGCAATGCGCATATCCGAAACACCCAATTTCAAACGTGAACACCGTGAAATACCTAAAAAAATGGTAACCCAGGCAGAAGTCAAAAGTTTTGCCAACTGTGCGGCATGTCATACGAAAGCCGCCAGCGGAAGCTATCGAGAGCGTGAAATCCGTATTCCAAATTACGGCAGTTGGGAATAAAGAGTAAAAACCAAAGGAGATCATAATGAAACGGGTATATGTCTGGACACTTCCAACACGATTATTCCACTGGCTGTTTGTTTCGCTGATAGTCGGTGCATGGATCGCCTCCTTGGAAGATCGTTGGCTTTCACTGCATGCGGCGATCGGCAGTGCTCTTGGCGTATTGCTGGTATTTCGGGTCATATGGGGAATCATGGGACCGAAATATTCCCGTTTCAGTGACTTCAATCTGCGGCTGGATGCATTGAAAGAGTATCTTCTGACTCTCTTTAATCCCTCCCGTCACTATGCCGGTCATAATCCTGCCGCCAGTTATGTGATGATCGCGATGCTATCCACCGTGGCACTTGCCATCATTACGGGAGTGCTGGCTTACGGTATTCAGGAAAATAGAGGCTTGTTGGCATTTATGCATACAGGGCTCTTTGCTGAGATGGATTGGTTCGGCGAAATACACGAGTTTTTTGTCAACCTTTTATGGGTGTTGATCGCGGCGCATGTCATGGGAGTCCTGAGTGACAGACTCTTGCATAAATCGGATCGTACCCTCAACTCGATGATCGACGGGCACAAAAATGTTGACGGCGAGAGTGCTGTTTTGACAGGAACGCAAAAAATGGTTGCACTCATAGGGATCGGCGGCACGATAGCGCTGCTCATCTATACGCTCTATGTACCGAGCAACCCGCTCACGGCCGGACACAATGAGAAGATCGATTACGCAAAAGCCAATCCGGCTTTTGTAAACGAGTGCGGTTCATGCCATACCCTCTATCCTCCGACCCTTTTACCGAGAGAATCGTGGACAAAAATGATGGGAGATCTATCGAACCATTTCGGAGACGATGCTTCGCTTGATCCTGCCGATCATACTACGATTTTAGCGTATCTGCTTGCGCACTCGGCAGAAAGTTCATCACAGGAAATGTCGGTAAAAATGATGCAATCTCTGGAAAATCGCGATATGATAGCAATTACCCAAACACCGTTTTGGAAACGGACCCACAGGGATATCCCGGATGAGGTCTTCAAACGTGATGCGATCAAAAGCCGTGCCAATTGCAAAGCATGCCATAGCGATGTAGAGCAGGGGATTATCGAAGACAACGCGATAAAAGCGATATGAGAAAGGGCGAAGTATGAGCTGGATTCAAATTATCATAGTGTCACTGTGCCTCACGACGGCAAATCCCGTCTATGCAGATGACGATGTCCGCAGTTTTCCTATGGACCTGCATGATCTGGGCTTGACCCACCAGCAGCATAAATCGGTAGAAGCGGCGATGAAAGAGTATCAGCATGCCTATCGCCGCCATCACCGCCAAAGTGAAAAGACACAGGATGAATTGAACAGTCTGTTTCTCAGCCCGACGTTTGATACGGAAACATTCCGTACCAAGAATCTGGAGATGGAACGTACTTCGATCGAAATCCGGACACGGCTGTTTGAGCGCCTCCATACGATCTTGACCCCGGAACAAAAGCGACGGTTTATCCGCCATATCAAGGAGTGGGAAGTTGAGTAGAAAAGTCCTTTTGATCGAAGACGATCTTCCCCTTCAAGAATTGATCGTCTCGTTTTTGGAACCGTACGGATTTGAGGCTGTCGGATATGCCGATCCTCAAAAAGCGTTGGATGCCCTGCTGGTGAGAAAAGAGCCTTTTGATATCGTGGTCCTCGATCTGATGCTTCCGGGGATGGACGGATTTGATGTCGCTAAAATGATCAAACGACAAATGGACATACCGATTATCATCTCTTCGGCTCGTACCGATCTCGGAAACAAGATCTACGGGTACGATCTGGGGGCGGATGACTATCTGGACAAGCCGTATGAACCCCGTGAGCTTGTTCTACGTCTGGAAGCCGTGTTACGCCGTTATGGACATAAGAATGAGATAATCGTCTCCGACTTTACGATTGACGAAGCAAATAAATCCGTCCAGATGGACGGCTACCCGATCGATCTGACACGGATTGAATTCGATATCTTTCTCCTTTTGATCAAAAACCGGGGCAAAAATCTTTCACGTGACCAGATCATCGGTTCTTTAGGGCTGGATGAGGAGACCAAACACCGGACGATCGATATGCATATCAGTAATATCCGTTTAAAAATCGGAGATGATGCCAAAGAGCAGCGTTATATCAAATCGGTGTGGGGCATCGGCTATAAATTTGTGGGGGAATGATGTCTATTTTTACTAAAATAAGCCTCTTATTTACGATCAGTCTGACCCTTATGATCGGGATCGGGTATCAAATCGATACGATCAATACCCAAAAATATGAATCGCTGATACTCCAAAAATATGTCGTCGACGGCCGAAAGATTTTTTCGTGGATGGCAACCTCCTCAGCCGACGAACTGCAGAATAAACTTTCCAAATTAAACCTTGTGACCATAGCGCCGTCTTCCCCCAAACGGATCATTATGCGTCAACCCCATACCTTCGGTGTTTTCGAGATATTTGAAGCGGATAGCGGAGAGTATGTGATGCATGTTCGCTACATCGATGACGATATCTATCTGCGCGATACGTCCTTGCAGGATTCACAAAAAGAGGGGTGGATACTGAATCTTTTGGTGATTGCGGATATGGTTGTTTTGGCGGTTATCTTTATGATCATCTTACGGATGCTGTCGCCGCTGAAATCGATAACGGCCAGTATGCGTCAATTCGCAACCGGAGAGTACCGCAATCGCAGTGATGTAGATTCGCACGATGAAATAGGGGAAGTCGCACATACCTACAATGAGATGGCGCAAACGATAGAAAATCTGATCCTTTCGCGTCAAGAACTGCTGCGGGATATCGGGCATGAACTGCGTACCCCTATAGCGCGGGGACTGTTTGCATTGGAACAGATGGAAGATTCGAAAACCAAAGAGACGCTCAAACACTCCTATGACGAACTCGACCGGCTGACACGCGAGCTGTTGGAGATCGAAAAGCTTCAGGCAACCGATGTCATTCAATCCGAGAATTTTACGGCCGAAACCTTGGTATTGGAAGCACTCAGCAAACTTTGTCTCGTGAATGAATCGGATATAACCATCGATATACAAACCAATCTGCCGCTGCGAGGGGATTTGCAGTATCTTTCTCTGGCATTGAAAAATCTTCTGGATAATGCACTCAAATACGCCGATCAACTGCCGATCATATGTGAAGTCAATGCACACGGGATCAGTGTACTCAATCACGGAAAGCCGTTGGAAAAAGAATATACCCATTTCCTGACCCCCTTTACACGCCAAGAGAGCTCCCGCACGACACAGGGGTTTGGGCTTGGACTTAATATCGTCACAAAAATTGTTGAGAAACACGGTTTTTACCTGACGTATGACTACGAGAATGGATTTCACCGTTTTACGATCGTCGTGGATTAAAATACTGACATTAAAATCTGAGTAAAAAAATTATTATAGGATAGATTGATATGACACCCTTTATCGCTATGTTTATTCCCGCTATCGTTGCCTCCCTCGGAGGTCTTTTGGCCGTTGTCTGGAGCCCTTCGCACCAGGCACGCAGTTTGATTCAGCATTTTGCTGCCGGAGTTGTATTGGCGGCATTAGCGGTTGAAGTATTGCCCGAACTCGGACGGGAACACGCCCCGGGATGGGTACTGATCGGTTCTTTCACGATCGGCGGTGTGTTGATGTATCTGATGAAACTGTGGAGTATGCATCTTGAGGAACAGCAGAGTCATTCGGGGGGTGAATCGTTCAACTACGGATTAATCGCCGCGACGTTTATCGATGTTGCGGTGGATGGTTTCATCATCGGTGCCGGATTTGCCACGGGGGGAAATACCGGGCTGATATTAGCGCTGGGGCTGTCGGTTGAATTGCTCTTTCTCGGGTTGTCTCTGGTCTCCAATACGATCAAAGGATGGCGCGTTGTCATCATGACGGTTGCTTTGGCCGGTGTGGTATTAACCTGTACTCTCTTGGGGAACTATCTTTTGTCCGGGGCATCGACCAGTATTATCAGTGCTATCTTGGCATTCGGTGTCGCGGCTCTTTTGTATCTGGTTACCGATGAACTTTTAGTGGAAGCCCATACGATCGAAGAAAAGCCCTCATCAACCCTCTGGTTATTCGCCGGATTCTTGGTGTTCTGGAGTATTCAGTTGATGAGCGGCGAATAGCATTCGGATAACTAATTCTATCAGGAAACAGCGCATGGAAAGCGTGCCGTGCTGAAAGCCCTTATAGACGGTTTTGATGTTTTTATTCCCAAAATCAGATGATTTTTCCGTAAACTTTATACAGGTAATTCAGGGGCGTAAAGTAATCAACGCTCTTGTGTGCTGATTCAAAGTGACTTAATAAGAGGATTCCGTGTGGATTCAGTGCTTGGTGATAAAGCGAGAATGTCTCTTTTTGGTCGACAGGCAAAAGATAATTCAGCAGGTTACGAGTGTTGATGAGATCTTGATTCATGAGCGGGGGATCTTGGAGAAGATCATGTCTAGAAAAGAGAACCTGCTGACGCAGAGACGGTACGACATGGTACCCGTCTTTATCCAGGGTGAAATATTCTTCTATTAAAGCATTATCCAGCTCTTGGAGAGAATCTTTGGAATAAACACCCGCACGTGCTTTGATCAGGGAACCGTCATCCGTATCGGTCGCATAAATAGAAATATCAATATTTTTTTTAAGCCGTTTACACATTTCAGAGGCCAGAATAGCCAAAGAATAGGCTTCTTCTCCGGTAGAACAGGCTAAACACCAGATTCGTAATTCGCTCTGCTCAGGGTTTTTCTCCAATGACTGGATCAGGATGTCTTCGAGAGCGTTTAATGCCTCTTTGTCTCGGTAAAAATCGCCGGCTCCAATCAAAATTTCTTGATGCAGCAGATGGGCTTCCTCCGGATGTTCTAAAAGATATTCGGCATATTGCAGCGGTGTATCAAGGTGTAGTGCCACCATCCTTTTTTTAAGTCTTCGGGCAATCGTCTCATCTTTATAATTGCATAAATTATAATGAATCTGAGACCGGAAGATCGTCCGTATGGTTTTGAGAGGCTCGATCGCCGCAGGTTTTTGCGATGCTTTCAGACTCTCCGAGCTTGAACCAATGCCGACATATGTATGTTTTTTCATGCTAATCCAAATTACGTTGTTACGTTTTTTATCTACATATATCTTTATGCTCATAATATAACAAGTAAGTTTTATTATGTCAATGAAAAAGGCAAATAAGTATAAAATGATTTTTAAATGAGTATTTTATGCTTTTGCCTTTACCGTCACCCGTGAAGATTTGAGTGCACTTTGGAAAGAGAACGGATCGTTACGGACCGGGACAAGGATATTGACCGGGGCCGATGGGTATCCGAACGGGACAAATACATGTCCATCTGCCAGCCGCCCGAATCGTACTCTGAACTCTAAAGATCCCAGAGCATTGGTGATCACAGCCACATCGTTTTCCTGTATTCCCAGTGCAAATGCTTCCGAAGCATTCATCAGCAGATAGGGCATTTCTTCTTCTTTGAGCAGTTCCGCGACGTATCCGGTTCGGGTCATCGTGTGCCACTGTTTTTTCGTTCTGCCGGTTATCAAAATAAATGTATCTGAATCGGGTGTGTCGGCTGCGGAGACAATGGGGTGGAATTGTGCTTTGCCGCTGTGTGTGGCAAAGTGCTCATCCGCATAGAGGCGTTCGCCTCCCCATTGATAGGAGAGCGATTCGTACTCCTGAGTACTTTGATCGCACAAGCGAGCTTCTGTGAGCGCTTTGTACTCATTATAGATTGCTTCCGTATTGGTGTACTCAAAACCTTCAAATCCGAGTTTCTGCGCTACGCCGCAAATAATATCGCTGTCGCATTTGGCTTCTTCCGGACCGGATTTGAAAGGGCGGACACGTTTGATAAAACGTTCGGAGTTGGTCATGCTCCCCTCTTTTTCTCCCCAGGAGAGTGTCGGAAGGACGAGATTGGCCAAAGAGGCTGTTTGACTCATCGTACAATCTTGCACAACCATAAAAAGACTCGGATGTTTAAGGGCATGTTCGGTTTTTTGGAGATCGGGCAGGGTGAGGAGCGGATTGGTACACGCGACCCATAACAATTGAATTTGCTGATCCATGATGGCATCGATAGCGTCGGTGATAGTCATTCCGACGGTAGAATCGATCGAGCCTTTTTCCAGGTTCCACTGCTTTTCACACATTTCTCTATCGGGGAGATTGCGTACATCACGGTAGCCGGGGAGGGCATTGGAGAGATATCCTGCCTCTCGTCCGCCCATGGCATTGGGTTGACCGGTAAGTGAGAGGGGTGATCCTTTAGCCGCATTCAGCCGTCCCGTCGCTAAAAAGAGGTTGATAAATCCGAGATTGCGCATGACACCGTCAACAGCCTGATTAAGCCCCTGACACCATAATCCGAGAATTTTTTTGGAAGACGCAAACTGTTCGATCAGATATTCGCCATCCTCCAGCGTGATCCCGCAGGATTTGAGTGCATCGGCAAAAGGGACGGAGAGAGCCTCGGCGAGGCTCAATTCAAAACCCTCAGTAGCGCGATCGATAAAAGCGAGGTCGCATTTCCCGCGGCGGTAGAGCTCTCCCATGAGGGCATTGTAAAGCATCGTATCGCTTCCGCTGGAGAGCCCGATCCATCGATCGCTCTTTTCCGCCGTTTCGGTATAAATCGGATCAATTACGATGATCTGCGTATCCGGATGGGATTTTTTCCGTGCGAGAATTCGGCGGAAGATGATCGGATGTGCCCACGCGGGATTGGAGCCGCTGATGATGATGACCTCCGCATCGTCGATATCGCTATAGCTGGATACCGGACCGTCACTGCCAAACGCCATTTTGTGGGCAACGACGGCACTCGCCATGCATAGGCGGGAGTTGGCATCGACGTTATTGGTCCCGAGATAGCCTTTGATGAGTTTCGTAAAAAGGTAGCTCTCTTCACTCAGGAGCTGACCGGAGAGGTAGAAATAGAGGGCTTCTTTCGGAAGTTCGGAAATTTTTTGAGCAAGAATCGTGATCGCTTCATCCCACGATATTTCCTGAAAAGGTTTCGTTTTATCTAGGCGGTACAGCGGGGCATTCAAACGATTGGTATCAAGAGCTTTTGCCATCTGAATCGGTTTAAAACACAAATCTCCACGGGTGGAAGGATTGGTTTTATCCCCTTTGACTTTGTAGCCGTTTTCGCTGCGTTCAACACTTAATGCGCATCCAGTCCCGCAAAATGGGCATCCGGTAGATGTAATATTATTAAATATCATTTTGAATTTTCTCAATATCACTGACGATTTCCGTAAAGACCTGATACCGATTCATCGGATTGGGATGGACCATTTTTTCGATGATGGATTTATAGGGGAGATAACGGCCTTCCAATGATTTGGACTCAAACCCAAACGGTTTTTTGCCTTCTAGCAACGGTTCGTCGACATCATAAGCGCGCGTTCCGGTGATCGTATGCACCATCATCAATCCAAAGGTATAGAGTTCATCGGACTCTTTGTGATTTCCTCCGTGGGATTTGAGATTAAAATGCAGGTGCGTATCCAGCTCTTGCAGATTCATCAAACGGTTCCATCGCATCAAAAAAGCGATCGCATAGTTGCTGTAACGGGTCTGGAGGCGTTGGATAAAATTTTCCAGACTCTCTTTCGGAAGTTTTAGATCACGGTATTCGCACATCAATTCGGCAACGTATTCTTTTGCCTCTTCGAGGACGACCCCTTTGAGCAGGAGATGAGCTTCTCCCCCTTCGCCGCTGAGCGTTCCGCCGATGAAAATATCGACACCCAGAACCGTCTTGCCGTTTCTCGGGACTTTGCACCCGACAAATCCCAGATCTCCGGCTCCGTGAACACCGCATCCTTTGACACAGGCTGACCAGTAGAGGCGTATTTTGCCATCTTCCATCGGAACGGTCTGTGCAAGGTATTCGCTCATACTGATCGCATCGGGTTTACCGGGAATGACTCCAAAAGGGCAATGTTCGCTCCCTGCACAGGCGATGAGATTGGCCATATAGGGGGAAGGACGGTTCGGATATTTGATAAACAGCGGTGAACGCAGTGCACTCTCTTCATCATGAACCCCGGTAATGATCAGGTTTTGCTCAATCGTAAGACGGATTTCTCCGTTTTGTGATTGGGCGATTTCTGCCGCGTGGCGAAGATCGGTTCCGCTGAAAACACCGGAAGGAACTGCGGAATAAAGGGCGAATGAACCGTTGTTGAGGGATATCTTTCCATAATGATCACCCCCTTCCAATGCCGTTAAAGACTCTCCCGCCGTCGCCATTGTCTGCCCCAGCTGCTCTTCGATCGCTTTTCTGAACTCATCCATTCCCACCGCTTCGATGAGGAATTTGAGACGGTTTTTATTACGGTTGTCCCGGAAGCCGTAGGTTTTAAAAAGGGTTGCGACCGCTTCGAAGACTTTGACCGCTTCAGTGGGCAAAACAAACATATTTGCATTGTGAGCCAACGATCCGACACGGCCTCCCAGATAGAGATTAAACCCGTATATTCCGTCTTTTTGTGCAAGAGAGAGGGCAAAGTCCTGACCGAAAATATTACACCGGTTGGAGAGTGAGCCGTTGATGCCGATGTTGAATTTACGGGGAAGGGTGGTGATCCAGTCGGGATTTTTTAAAAAGATCGATTGGATCTCCTCCATAATGTTTCGGCAGGAGATAATGTTGTCCATAGCCAAGCCATCGAGCGGATCGATGAGGATATTGCGGAAATTATCGACCCCGGTTTGATAGCCGGTGAGTCCGACATCTTCCAGGCGCTTGTAGACTTCGGGCATATCTTCGATCCGCAGATAGCGGAGTTCGATTTGCTGGCGGGTCGTGAGGTCGATATAGTCCTGTCCGAATGTCGTTGCCGTATAAGCAACCGCCATAGCCTGTTCGACGCTTAAAGAGCCTCCTGCAATGCGGACACGGAGCATAAAGCGCTCCGGCGTGGCAGGTCGGTCGAAAATCCCGAAACTTTTGAGGACAAAATCTTTATCGTCATCGCTGATCGAAGCGTAGCCGTTTTTCGAATACCCTATCAGGCGGTCCCATGCTTCGGCGGCATCGAAGGTATCTTTGATCGATTCGGTTTTGTGGCGCTTGGCAGAGCGTGCTTCATTAGCCTGCATTAGCGATGTCATACGAAACCTCCTTTTCCTCATAGCGGTATTTCGGGAGTACCTGAGAGAGATTGACCACTTCCCCGAAGACCAAGATCGCCGGTTTGGGTGCCCCTTTGGCGGTAGCGGCGAGATCACGGAGGGTCGTGACGATGGAACTTTGGATCGCTGTGGTGGCATTGGAGACAATGGCGACCGGAAGAGCGGGATCAATTCCCTGATCCAATGCTTCTTTGACGATCTGGCGTATACGGCTGAGACCCATCAGTACGACTGTCGTATGATCACTCACTCCGAGCATCGGAATCCATGAGAGGTTGACGCGGTCTCCGGACAAGTGTGCCGACACGATCGAGACTCCCGTACTGACTCCGCGGGCCGTCGGAGCGATTCCCACAGAGAGCGGACCTGAGAGTGCCGAGGATATACCGGGGATCACTTCGGTTTCAATCCCGTTGGATGAGGCATAGATCGCTTCTTCTGTTCCCCGTCCGAAAATATAGGGGTCGCCGCATTTGAGTCGGCCTACCGTGTAGCCTTGATGGGCGTATTCGGTAATCATTGCATTGATCGTTTCTTGCGGAAAGCTGTGTTTCCCTTTCTCTTTTCCGACAAATACTACTTTGGTGGTATCTGGAATAAGGGCAATGATCTCATCGGTAAGGAGATGGTCGATTAAAGCAACATCAAGTTTTTCGATGGTTTTTAATGCTTTGAGCGTTAGCAAGTCGGCATCGCCTGGACCGCAACCGATCAAATAAAGTTTGCCGTTCATAGGGTTTCCTTTTATTAGGACTTTTTTGTCTTCAAAAATAATAGTGTAAAATATCGATAAGTAAAACAAATTTATGATTATTTTTTAATCAATCTGACGGTTAAACTAAAAAGGACAGCCTATGGCACTATTTCCAATGTTCGTTGATCTCAAAAACAAAGAGTGTCTTGTCGTCGGAGCGGGGGAAGTTGCCCTCAGAAAGATCGAACAGCTGGTCAAGTTCAATCCGTCCTTAACGGTGATAGCGCCAGAGATACATGATGAGATTCGTCTGCTCTCTCAGGAGTACACTATTACCCTTATCGAACGTCCTTACGTCATCGAAGATTTAGCAGGACGTTATCTGGTGATCGGGGCGCTGGATGATTTATCGGAGCAGGAAAAAATCTATACAATCTGTATGGAACAGCGTATTCCCGTCAATTGTGTCGATTCTCCCGCATTGTGCAGTTTTATTTTTCCGGCTTTGATCGTGGAAGGGGATCTCTGTGTCGGGATCAATACCTCAGGACGTGCACCGGCCGTGAGCTCGGCTCTGCGTCAGTATTTGACATCGATGATCCCTCAGGGGATCGGAGGACTGATCGATCATGTACATTCTATTCGACAAAACGAACCTGTCGGCAAAGAGCGTCAGGAGAAGATCATAGGAGTGTGCCGAGAGTTTTTCGGGCGTATTCCCATTCACAAAAAAGAGCAGGATCATAGCTGATTTCAGAGAGACACTCCTTATGGTATAGAAGGCTTCGGCTCTCCGAAATAGTATCCTTGCAAGTGGTTGAGAGGAAGGTGTTTGAGGTAATTATGAACATCTTCATTATGGACGAACTCCGCGACCGTTTCGATCCCCAGCTGCGATGCAAAATCAATAATGGTCTTGGTAATGATCTGGGACGTCGTATTGGTATTGATGTCGCGGATAATGGAACCGTCAATTTTAATAAAATCAATGTCGAGTTTCGTAATATAGGCAAAGTTGGAATATCCGGCACCGAAATCATCGATGGCAATCTTGGCACCGTATTTTTTGACTTCGGTAATAAAAGCATTGATCGTTTCGTAGTTGCGAATACCCTCTGATTCGAGTATTTCAAAGATGATACGGTTTCCGTATGGACAACATTTGATCTTGTTGAGGATATAGGCATTCATAAAACCGTCCTGAATATCTTCAATCGAGAGGTTGATCGAACATTGAAGATTCTGATGATGCTGCATCTCATCAAATACTTTATCAATCATAATGGTCGTAATCTGATGGTAGAGTTTTACTTTTTTTGAGATTTCTAAAAAGTGAAACGGGGAGATGATGGTTCCGTCTTCTTCGATGATACGCACCAGTGCTTCGTATTTTTCGATTTTAAGCGTTTTGGCATTGACGATGGGCTGGAAAAAGGGGACAATCCGGTTGTCATCGATAGCGTTTCGTAACCGTTTGATCCACAAAAGATTGTTTTCATAATCCTCTTTGATGTGGAGAGACTCATCATAAAAAAGAAAATTTTTTCGGGTTTGTTTTGCCAGCTTTAACGCCATATCCGCATGGAGTATGATCTCTTTTTTGGGTACGTTTAGATTAGATGATGATCCTGCGATGCCGACGGTGATATTGAGGCTGATCTCCTGGTCCAATATCTGAAATGTCGTATTGCTGACGGAATGAGACAATCCGAAAATAAAACTTTCAATCTCATCTTTTGTATGCGAACCTTTGATCAGGATGGCATATTCATCGGAAGGGAGTTTGTAAATGATAGATTGCCCGAACGATTGAGCATAATTGCCCAGCTGTCTCCCCAGTGAGAGGAGAAGCTGATCCCCGATTTCATGACCGTAAAAGGTATTGACCTCTTTAAAGCTGTCAATATTGAGCAGTATGATCGTAAAGTGGGATTGAATGTCATTGATATCACTCAGAAGCTTTGTCCGGTTCGGGAGATTGGTGAGTGTATCGTATTTGGCTTCCATCAGCTCTTTGTTCAGCTGATGCAGCGCTGTCATGTCTCGGATACTGATGAGAATACTGCGAATGTTATTGTTTTCATCATAAAGAGCTTGAACATTTTTGGAAATGTGGACGATGGAACCGTCTTTGCGTTTGAAAATGGTTTCCTGATCATTGCAGTGTCCATTGGCTTCGACACTTCTCATGCAGGTAGCCAGAATCTTTAAATCTCCGAGATGATCGGTAATTGAGGTTCGATAGAGTTCATCCGCAGAATATCCAAGCAGTCGGCAGAAGGAAGGGTTGACATACTGAATGAACTGATTGGTATCTATCGTAAATATGCCATCAGGAGAATGATCTAGAATTTCTTGCAGGCTTATACTCTCTAATGGATTTACTGACATTAAAAATCCTTATATGTTGTTCTCTTTAAAGCATCATAGGACGTATACGTTTAAATAATACTAAAGGATTTGTATTCGAGGGTGAATTTGGTCTTTTTTTATAAAAACATACCCTTGATCAGTAGATCTTAGTAAAAAATAGATCTCATTCATTGCCGAGACCATTTTTCAGATAATTTCCATATCTGTTTCAAAATCATGCTAAATCACTATGGATTTATTTTTGCACAACATGGCTATTTTCAGGCTATTTTCAAGCTATTTCACCGCTATTTACATTATATATACTTATCGGAAGATTTCAAATTATATAAATAATATCTATATAAATTAGTATTGTTTTTATAATCAAAATCGATAACATAAGGAGATGATATGAAAAAAGCAGTCGTAATGAGTCTTGCAGCGGCAGTATTGCTAGGAACAAGTGCATTTGCAATCGATAATGTAAAAGTAAGCGGTGACGCTAAGCTTTATTATTATACGGATGATAAAAATCCAAGTGATCTTTTTAGTCAAGCATCAAGTTCAGCAGATACTGCTCTTCGTCTCGGTGTAACCGGAGATCTTGCCAAACATTTCTCTTTCGGTATCACTGGATATGCGATCAGTACGCTCGGTCTTGAAAACAATCTTGTAAGCAATACCTGGTCAAGTGCGCACACGGCTACTAACCCGGGTGCCGGTAATGATGTTTCTGATGAAGCATGGATCGGTGAACTATGGATTGCCGCAACGTATGGCAATACAACGTTTAAAGCAGGGCGTATGCTGCTCGATTCACCGCTTTCATTTAGTGAAACGTGGTCGGTTGCACCCAATAGCTATGAAGCTTTTGTTCTTATCAACCAGGATATTCCTGATACGACTTTGGTCGCTGTATATGCCGGACACAGTAACGGTGTCAATGCTGTCGGCTACACTGACGGTCCTGGCGGTGCTGCCGATAACACTTCGGGTCTTGGACTTGACGGTATTGTAGGTGCGGGAGGAAAATTCGGTACCCATGGTGCGCAGGGTGCGAATGTAGCGGGTATCATCAACAACTCGTACAAACCGTTGACAGCACAGGCCTGGTACTACAATGTTGTTGATGCCGCAGATGCTTTCTGGTTACAGGGAGACGTGAATTGCGAATTGCTTAAAGGTCTGAAATTGGGTGCTCAATATACTGAAATCAGTCCAAAAGGTGAATATGAAGGTGTTCATGATTCCAAAGGATATGCATTCAAAGTCGGATATGAAGGTATCGAAAACCTCAAAGTATCTGCTGCCTATTCTGATGTAGACAAAGACAGTGTATTTAAAGTTGCCAACCTTGCTACTAACAATACGGTTGCTTCCCAATCAAAATTGTATACGGAAGCATTTTGGAATTATGGCTATGTCGGTGCACCGAATGCACAGACTGTAAACGTGAGTGCTGAATACAATATGGATATCGCTAAATTCGGCGCTTATTATACTAATGTAAACAATGGATTCGTCGATACCCTTGCAACGCCGCGCGTCGGAGTTGATATGCAAGAGATCGCATTGTCAGCATCGAAGTCTTTTGGAGCATTGGACACGACTTTGGCATACGTATCTACGGACGCGGATGACCAGAATAACGGTTCACAATCCAATTCAATCCAAGTATATTTGACACTTAATTTCTAAGAATCGATATGCAAGACTCATCCCTTCGGGGATGAACCCTCCTTTTTAAAAAAGTTTTGAACCTATGTGAAGTTTCGTCGACGTCAATAAGGTAATGATGAAAAGAAGGGGAGAAAGACGTACATGTACCTGAGGATGCAAATTCTTTCGGGTATACCGTCTCTCTTCAATCTACAAAAAAAATCCTCATAACCATCTATCACCTCCAGAACAAGAGTCAAATCCCCCTTTTGTTTTTTTCATGCAAGAGCTATTTTAGAGCTATTTACATTCTATATACTTATTCCCAAACAAAGATACGATTGGAAGATTTACATGAAAAAAACAGTTGCGTTGAGTTTATCTGCGGTAGCGGTATTAAATGCATCCAGTATTGATGAAGCATTTATACAAGAGAAAATAAGCGGTGAAATCCGTACCGCATACATCAGCCAAAATAATGAAATAGAGAGTGATACCTACGCAAGCGCAGTCGGAGGTATCGTGAAGTATGAAACAGATACCTGGAATGGCATCAAGCTCGGAGTCGGTGGATATATATCCCGGAAACTCAATTTTGCAACCGGTAATTTCAGTGATGAGAAAACAAATCCGGATTTTTTCGGAGAACAGACTCGCTCCTATGCTTATATCGGAGAGGGATATCTCCATTACGGTACCGAAGATTTGGAGTTTCGTATCGGCCGTCAGTTGATTGATACTCCGTTCGCCGATACCGATGACATCCGTATGCATCCGAACAGTTTTGAAGCGGCGATGGCAACCTATAAAGGGATAGATGAGACAACCATTCATGGAGGATACATCACGCGATGGGCGGGGTACGATTCCGGGAACGATATTTCAAAATTCAAAAAAATGGTTCCGGGAAGCAACGGTGCCGCCGTTGCCGGTATAACGAACGAAAGTATTGAGAATCTTGCATTGCAAGGATGGTATTACGGCATAGACAAGCTCTCTGATATTTTCTACACGGATGCAACGTATACCATCGAGTTCAACGAAAAGGACGGATTAGAGATCATTGGTCAGTTGAGCCGATTTAATGAAAAAAGCAGCAGTGGTGCAGAGGGGAATGTTTACGGCATCGGTACGAATCTGAGTATCGGTATGCTGACATTCGGCGCAGCATACAACAAAGCATCCAGCAGTGCGGGAAAGCAGATAACAAGCGGCTTTGGTAACGGGCCGTATGTGGTAGATACGGAAGAGGTGAATCTAGATGATTTTGAAGATGTCAGTGCTTATCAATTCAATGCGGAAGCGGATCTGGAAGATGCAGGTATACAAGGGGTAACCCTGAATGCCGGTTATTCTCACTTTACGAGTACTCCGGGAAATATGAAGGTGGAAGAGATTGATCTCATCGCTATGTATAAGATAACGGAAGCGCTTCATGCCGAAGTAAACTATGTGATTGTAAATGATCAAAACAATAATCTGGGAAATGACGGCATTAGCGAGTATGACGGCGGATATAACCGGTTTCTCGTTCGTTTAAATTATAACTTCTAAGACGATATGGAAGGATCTGAGTAAGGGTGCCCGAACAGCCCCTTATTCCGCATGGAGTTTCGTTAATATGCGGTACTCATTGGCATCCGTATCTTCCAGATCGATCGAGTAGGTGCCGTCTCCGGCTGAGGTTTGGAGTAATAATGTCGGGTTTTGACTGATGGCTGAGGTCAGTTCCATACTGCCGATCAGCTCTTGTTTGTAGTAAAGGTCAAGATGCTTGATATAAAATGCGGTGGTTCCAAACATCAAACCGGTTTCCATCGGGTGAAAAATAGAAAAATTGATAAAATAAGTATCCTTAACCCGTGTCACGCTGCTTTTATGCTTACCCTGCAGAAGTGCAAATTTTTTACTCTCTTCCGGCGTGTTCGGTGTTGCGCATCCTCCTCCGGAACTTTTGATATTGGCGCTCCCTACGTGCCATAGTCCATTTGCATCTTCTACGAGCACTCGAACAGGGGTTTCCTGTGCAACACGGATATTAAAAGAAAAAATGGGGTCGAGTTTTAATAATTTAACATCCATAATTTCCGGTATGTAATTGAGATCGGCGAAGACGATCATCCGTTTTGCCTCTTTGATTTTCGAAGCATCGATCGATACCGGTACCTGGGATGGATTGTCCGCAAATTTTGGGACGCTTATCGTAATATTGGTGTCATCATAACTATAGGTTGCGCCATGAAGTGTATTGTGGATAAGATCATCAAATGTGGGGGAATAAATCGGATTTTTTGCTTCCAGGGTGATCCCTAGCAGAAGAATAGTGAGTGCGCATTTGCACAGGATAGAATGCATCTATTGTCCTTTAAGGTCCGTAAGAGACCGGTTTGGTATACATTACGTGATATTGATCAAATATTGTCTGCAGGGTGTTGGCTTGATATAGTTTTGTAATGACGCCATCGATATGATTGCTTAACTCACGGTAGTCCGTCCGAACAGCGATACCTAAATCCCATATGGATTTGATACCCAGCACTTCCTTGGTCATATAATATTTGTCTTGATTGTTTTTGTAATCAAGTAAAAACTCAAGCTGTGACTGCAGTCCGGAAATAGCATCGATTTTACCGTCTTTAAAATCTTGGACGGCATCGCCGTATTTCGCGTAGCGTTTAACATTTTTACGCAGCAGACCTCGGTTGAGCATTGAGAGATGTTTGTCCGGAAGGGTGTCGAGCTCTACACCGATTGTATGATAGGCAAAAATACCCATCGTATTAATCGACGGTATCGTCTCTTTGTGCGTCACGATAACCCATTTTTCCGCATGATAGGGTGATTTGATAACCACCATATCGGTTCGGAGTCCACCGGTTGTGGCATCTGTTTCTCGCATATAATCATAGTCATAGGGAACTCTGAGCATAACATCTGCGCGGTTCTTATGGATTATATTACCTTTCCATATCAAATTTCTAAGATCATCATCGAGATTTTCATCTGAGTTTGTAAAGTACCATTTGGGCTTGACATTGAGGGACTCGGCAATAGCCTTGCCGATTTCAATATCAATCCCTTTGGCCTCACCATTCTCCATGTAAGAGTAGGGTGCAAAATCATTATAGACAGCAATGATGATTTCTCCGCTCGCCTGAATATCCTCAATACTCCTGGCATAGGAGCAAAGAGGAAGAAGCAGGAACGCGATGATGAGCGTTAGAAGTTTCATGGATTAATGGTCGACTTTGACTGAAAATAAGTAAGAACGGATTGCCCACATACCTTCTTGGTTGATAATACCTTCGAATTTAGGCATGTAAACGTTACCGTTACGTACAGCTCCGCCGCGGATTCTCTCCATAAACCATTGGTCCCCTTCTAAGCCCGGATCAAGAAAACGAAGATCGGGTGCAACACCGCCGGATACAGCATCCAATCCATGACAACGGGCACAGTTTTCGGCATAGGCATGTTTACCGATTTCAATAGCCGTTTCATTTCCGACATAGGGATTCGTTTCCAACCATTTTTCTCCTATCGGCGCCAAACCTTTAGTGTCTACCGGTTGAGGGGTTACGTTTCCGTGACTAAATACTAGTGTTGTTGATAGCAATGCCATCAATCCAAGTGTATGCAATTTCTTCATACTCAACTCCTTTTTTCTTTTGATGTGGAAATTATAGGATATGAAAATAGCCTGATAATAGCGCTTTAAAAGAAATTTTTACCGCTATATTCAAGCTATATTTCTGTACTAGAATACAGGTACTTCGAATTAAAATGTGGAGAACTATTTATGAAAATCTTTCTATCGCTCTTATTTTTACTTACATTAATATACGGAAATAACAAGCAGCTCAAAGTGGGCGTTCTCGCATACGGAACGGTCAATTGGGAATTGATGATTATCAAATCACGCGGACTCGATACGAAATACGGATTTGATCTTGAAATTAAAGAACTCGCTTCTAAAAATGGGGTCGCCGTTGCGTTTCAAGCGGACAGTGTTGATGTCATCGTGAATGACTGGGTCTGGGTCAATCGTCAAAATTTCCCTAAGCCCTCTTTATTTTTCTACCCTTATTCCAAAGTATCCGGCGGAATTTACACCAATAATCCCCGCTACCGCACCCTTAATGACCTAAAAGGTAAAAAATTGGGTGTTGCCGGAGGTCCGATGGATAAAAGCTGGTTATTCTTAAAGGCGTATGCGGCACAAAAACTCGGAATCGATTTGCAAGACAGCACGGAGATCGTCTTTGCCGCTCCTCCGATTTTAAATGCCAAATTACAAGACGGCAGTTTGGATGCCGTGCTCAATTATTGGCACTATAATGCACGTTTGCAAGATCAGGGGATGACCCCGGTGTTATCCGTTCCGGAGATTTTAGGCAGCCTCGGTATTTCCAACCAAGAAGTCCCGCTAATCGGATGGGTATTTAAACGTTCCTATGCGGTAGAAAATAAAAACGTGATCAACCGTTTTTTAAAAGCGTCACAGGAAGCCAATACGATACTTAAGCAAGACGACAAAGCATGGGATTATTTACGGCCATCCATGCATGTCAACGATGATGCAACGTTTGAAGCCCTAAAAAAAGGGTACCGTGCGGGAATTCCTAAAAAGTTTACCCAAGATGAAATGAAAGAGATTGAAAAAATCTATACCCTTTTGGAAAAAACCGGCGGCAAAGAGCTGGTCGGCAATGCTACACGTCTGGATAGAACCATGTTTTGGCCTTATGATTATGATGCTTCGCGGTAAAACAGATGTCTAATTCTATGTATCTGCGTATCGGATCGATGGTCTTGCTGGTTCTGTTATGGCAGGCAACAGCAATTTTGGCCGATTCTCCTGTTTTTCCCTCACCGATGAATGTTTTTAGTAGTCTGATAGAGCATATCTCAAGCGGAGAACTGCTCCATCATCTGGGTGTTACCCTTTATCGCGTATCGATGATTTTTCTTTTTGCCATGCCTATCGGTATCGCGTTTGGTCTGCTGATGGGGAACTTTAAAAAAATCGATGCGGCTTTGGATACCTTCTTGATCCTCGGTCTGAATATGCCGGCATTGGTCGTTATCATGCTCTGCTATATTTGGCTGGGATTAAGCGATGTTGCAGCGATTTTGGCCGTTGTTATCAATAAGGTCCCGATGGTAATCGTCAATATCAGAGAAGGGGTCAAGGCGATTGACAAAAAACTTCTGGAGGTTGCCTGCGTTTACAAGGTATCACGCTACCGATTGCTCTCAACCTTTTACATTCCGCAGCTTTATCCGTATATCATTGCAAGTGCCCGAAACGGCCTTTCCTTGATCTGGAAAATTGTTCTGGTGGTAGAACTTTTGGGGAGAAGCGACGGTATCGGATTTCAGCTCTCCATGTTTTTTCAGTTTTTTGATATCACATCGATTCTTGCCTATTCGTTCTCATTTATCATTATCATCATACTCATCGAAAATTTTATTTTCCGACCGATTGACGACCGGATAGCGAAATGGAGATAAGATGCTGAATATCGATATTCATAGTAAAAAATACGCGGATAGAGAGCTTCTCCAAGATATATGTTTCACTCTTGAACCGGGGACTTTTCTCTCTATCGTCGGCCCTTCCGGATGCGGAAAAACGAGCCTGCTAAAGCTGATTGCATCGTTAGATGATGATTTTGAAGGTTCCATCGAGATGGACAGTGATTCCATCGGAATGATGTTTCAAGAACCCCGGCTATTGCCGTGGCTTACCGTCAGAGAAAATATCTCCGTGATAGACAAAATCGGTGATCCCGAAGAGATAGAGAATCTTTTACAGATGGTGGGGCTGAAGCATACGCTGGAAATGTACCCTAAAAATCTCTCCGGCGGTATGGCAAGACGTGTCTCTCTTGTGAGGGCATTTATCAACAGACCGAGACTCATTTTATTGGATGAACCGTTTGTCTCACTGGACAAACCTACGGCACGAGCGCTCCAAAATGATCTTATGCTCTTTTGCAAAAGTTTCAATCCGACTGTGATTTTGGTCACACACGATCTGGATGAAGCCATCGCACTCTCGCAGAAAATACTTTTTTTAGGCGGTCAAGTGACCGAAGAAATCATGACGCATCACAATCCTACAAACGGATTTGAGACTCTTGATCCCATGCAGGTTCAATCGATAAAAGAGAATATCCTATCCCGTCATCCCCATATCTTAGAAGGAAAATTATGAAAAAAACAGCCCTGATTCTTTTGATGCTTTCATTAGCAGATGCAGAAGATCTTAAACTACAGATTTACAAGCCGTTAACCGGTTCATGCCCCGCATCGTGGATGACGGAGATGGAAATGACGATAGCGAAACCGGAAATAGTCTCGCTTACCGACGTTAAAAGTCTAAAACACAGTATCGGTATTCCAAGAGAGCTCTATTCTTGCAATACTTCCGTTCTCGGCGATTATGTATTTGAAGGAAATGTCCCTCCTGCCGTGATTAAAAAGTTTATGGCAGAGAAACCCGAAGGGGCTATCGGCCTGAGTCTTCCCGCCAGCCAAAATGAAGAAGCGGTCAAAAAAGTCTATATTATCTACGCCGACGGGACGTATAAGATTTACGAAACGTTCTAATTCAAGGCAGACGAGATGATATTCTCAATCATCTCATCAAGCTCTTTCGGATCAATCTTCTCACTGATGCGAGGATTTTTGAGAAAAGAGACCGTAATATCAGGACTCTTTTGTGTTTCAACAATCAGTATCCTGAATGGACAGTACAGCAGTACATCGACGCTCTTCTCCACCATTTTATACGTAGCCGAAGGTTTACAAAATCCTATTCCGACTCCCTTCACAATCAGGGGCTGGTGTTCCATACTTTTGGATACCCCTGACAAAGCTTTGGCGATATTGATTTCGTAGGCAATATTAAAGGCATTAACCTGGAGTTCATTGTTGATCCGCAATTGCACCTCTTCGAAAGAAGTGTCACTGACTCTGTAGGAGATGGAGTTTTCTGTCTCACTACGGAGACTCTCCGCACAGAGCATTCCGTTTAGGAAGAGGGCTAAAATCAAAATTATCTTTTGCATTTCATCTCGAATTTCGCGATTCCCAGCGTATCCAAATCTGTTACGGGATCCAGAAAGCCTACTTGCGGTGAGCTAGAGATAAGCGCCAGCGGCTGAACAAGAGCTATCGGCATTCTGAGCTGCCCGTTATAGCTTCGAAACGAGAGTGGCCGTCCCATGTACGCTGCCAGTTCAAATTCATTGGAGCGGATATAGGCAATATTGGTTTTGACATCGCTCGTATTCGTATGCATTAGGGAGGTTGCAATCGTTCGGACGGCTACCCAGGCCGCGAAATCTTCGGACTCCATATCACGCGCTGCAAATTTTTTAAAACGCTCCTGCATTTGTGCCGCACCCCATTGCTCGATGCTTTTATGCCACATGAGGGGAGTGAGTCCTTGCGTTCCGGCTACAGGGCGGGGAAGCCATGAATTAAAATAGACGAACTCCCCGAAATCGCCGAAATAATCTGCCGTGACGATGACATCATAGTCTCCGCCTTGGGTAAATACCGGTAATTCATCTTCGGCTTTTCGACGAATATCCGTGGCGTTATTCCAGATTTTTTCTTTAACAATCGTGGCATTGAATTTTTTTGCGGCTCTTCTGATGGCGATGGCTATATGTTTGTCTTTAACCGTTTTTCCCTGGAGCAAAAATATTTTTTTGAAATTTCTTTTGACGAGAAATTGCATTAATCCATCATAAAGCATGGCATCGCTTGGCATCGTGTGTAAAAGGTTAATGTTGCAGTAATACATACGAAGACTGGTATCGCTGAGTCCCGCATTGATTATCAGAACCTCTTTGATTTTCGGGTGTTTCATCAGTTTAAGAAAGAGAGGAAGCTTGACATTAACAATCACATAGTGTCCGCCGGCATCGACAAAACGCTCAAAAGCTTTTATCAGATCTTCCTCTTTATACGACACTTCCGTTGTCAAAGAGTAATGCTGATCCAGAAACTTTGCCGTTTTTTGAGTGTCTTCTACCGCTATCTTCGCCCCAGTCAATCCTAAATCATCCGGTTTTTCGATGATGTTTGAAAGTACAGGAGGACGCTGTACTTTTTGGTTCAAATAAAGGATGTTGACACGTAGCCCTGAAGCACTCAATGAAACGGTCCATATAAGTGTAAAAAGCAGTAACCGCAGTACAGTAGGCATGCTCTCTCCTGTGATAATGATATGCGCTTATTATAGAAAAAGTATATAGCGTGTATATAGCTATTTTCGAGCTATATTCCTTTTGTATAATTTTTACAACTCAGCGGTTTAGGGATTTGTATGAAAAAAATAGCACTTTTGGGAATTTTGTTTCTTAGTATCGGCGTTCAGGCAGACACGGTTTATGTGTCTAATGAGAAGGACAATACGGTTTCGGTCATAGACTCTAAAACCCAGAAAGTGACCGATACGATAAAGGTTGGGCAAAGACCGCGCGGCATCGTTCTCGATAAGTCTAAAACAAAACTTTTTGTCTGTGCCAGCGACGATGATACCGTACAGATTCTAGACCTTAAAAGCAAAAAAGTAGTCGCTAACCTCCCATCAGGTGAGGATCCGGAACAATTCGCACTTCACCCGAACGGGATAGAGCTGTATATTGCGAATGAGAATGATGCGATGGTAACCGTCGTAAATACAGTAAAAAAAAGTGTTGTGACACAGATTGAGGTCGGAATAGAACCGGAAGGGATGGCGGTAAGCCCCGATGGCAAATTGGCGATCACCACAACAGAGACCTCTAATTTTTTACACTGGATAGATACCAAAACCAAAAAAATAGTACATACGACTTTGGTGGATCAAAGACCGCGTTATATAGAGTTCAGTAAAAGCGGTGACAAAGTTTGGGCTTCTTCCGAGATCGGCGGTACGGTGATGGTCGTCGATACTGCGACGAAAAAAAGTATTGCCAAAATCAAGTTTGCTATTCCGGGTATTTTTAAAGATCAGATTCAGCCCGTCGGTATCCGTCTTACGCGTGATGGGAAATATGCGTTTGTTGCTCTCGGACCTGCCAATCATGTAGCTGTCATTGATGCGAAAACCTATAAAGTCATTACGTATCTTTTAGTCGGCAAACGTGTATGGCAGATGGCCTTTGCGGAGAATGAACATCAGCTCTATACGACCAATGGGATCAGCGGAGACGTTTCGGTGATTGATGTGAATGAACTGAAAGTTGTTAAAAGTATCAAAGTAGGCCGTTATCCCTGGGGAATAGCGGTTGTTCCGACAAACTAAGATGAAAAAATATATTTTAGAGCTTGAAGGCGTCTCCCACAAATATGACAAAGATATAGTACTCAACGATGTCTCATTTTCGATCGAAGAAGCCTCCTTTTTTGTCCTGCTAGGACTGAACGGCGCCGGTAAATCGACGATATTTTCGTTGTTGACCCGACTTTTAAACCTTCAGTCAGGTTCGATAAAAATCAATGGATACACCATACAAAACTATTCCCAAGCCCTCAGAGATATCGGTATCGTTTTTCAAGAACCCACCCTCGATCTGGATTTGACCGTCCGACAAAATCTTTACTATTACGGTGCGTTAAAAGGTTTGAGTTTTAAAGAGACGATTGCCTCGATCAAAGATGAGCTGACAGATCTTGAACTGGATGAAAAGCTGGACACCAAGGTTCAAAAACTCAACGGCGGGCACAGACGAAGGGTTGAAATCGTACGGGCACTTATCAACAAACCTAAGCTCCTTTTATTGGATGAAGCAACGGTCGGATTGGATTTAAAAAGCCGATTTGATATTCTGGACTATTTGCGCCGCAAAGTGGAACAAGGGGATGTTTCCGTTTTATGGATTACCCACTTATTTGATGAAGTTCAAGCAAACGACAGCCTCGCGATCATTCATAAAGGGCAAATACTGGGGACGGGTAAAGTTGAGACAATCATCGCAGAACATAACCAACCGGATTTGACCCAAACCTTCAAATATTTGACGAAGGAGAACCCTGATGCGTAAATATTTCTATTGTGCCAAAGGGATCATTTACAAAGAGCTATTACGCTTTTTAAAAGAGAAAAGCCGATTTTTTTCGGCACTGGTGCGACCATTATTGTGGCTCTTTATTTTTTCGGTCGGTTTCAAATCAGCACTGGGTTTGGCAATCATCCCGCCGTATGAGTCATATATCACCTATGAAACCTATATCGTCCCGGGTTTGGTGGGGATGATTTTGCTTTTTAACGGGATGCAAAGCTCTTTGACCATGATTATTGATAAAGAGATGGGCAGTATGAAAATATTACTCACCTCCTATATCAATAGAAATTTTCTCCTTTTTTGCAAAATGTTTGCGACGGCGATCGTCTCGACGATTCAAGCCATTACTTTTTTATTCGTAGCCTATCTATACGGTATAGAACTTACTTTGTCAGGTGTACTCCTTTCGATTCCGGTTATTTTATTCACCTCGATCATCCTCAACGCGTTCGCGCTTTTTATCTCTTCGGTCATCAAACAGCTGGAAAATTTCGCAGCAATCATGAACTTTGTAATCTTCCCCATGTTCTTTTTAAGCTCGGCACTTTATCCGTTATGGAAGATTAAAGACTCTTCGCTCTTTTTATTTAATGTTTCTTCGTGCAATCCTTTTACCTATATTGTCGAATCTATACGCTTTGCCCTCTATTTAAAGTTCGATCCGTTCACTTTTTTTATCCTTTTCATCTCTTTTATTATTGCCCTCAGCCTCGCATTTATCGGGTATAAATCCAAAAAAGTGTTGAAAAAAAGTTGAATTTTTCCACCGCTAAATTCAGGCTATTTTTCTTATGTATACTTTTGGGAATGACAAATTTAGACAAATTTGTTGCTAATCAAACTTTGAAGGAGAGATAGAATGAGACAGAGTAAAACGCTAACTACAAAGATAGCAGTAACACTTGCTGCTTTTCTTATAGGATGTGCTGCTCAGGGCACAGGTCTTGCAAAAGGCGGGGTAAAAGCTTCTTTTGCACCGGTAACGTATGATGATATTCTTAATGACGACAAAACTGTAGGCGATGTTGTAACGTATGGCATGGGCCAAAAAGGTCAACGTTATTCTACATTGAAACAAATCAACAAAAAAACCGTAAAAGATCTGGTACCTGCATGGAACTTTAGCTTCGGCGGTGAAAAAATGAGAGGTCAAGAGTCTCAACCGTTGGTGAAAGACGGTGTTATGTATGTAACAGGGTCTTACTCACGTCTATACGCTCTGGATATTGCAACAGGTCGAGAAATTTGGAATTATGAAGCAAAACTTCCGGATGCGATTTTACCGTGTTGTGACGTTATTAACCGTGGTGCGGCATTGATCGACAACCTGGTTATTTTCGGTACATTGGATGCTAAACTCGTAGCACTGGATCGTGAAACCGGTAAAGTGGTATGGAAAAAAACCATCGCTGACTACAAAGACGGCTATTCATTTACAGCAGCACCGCTTATCGTTAAAGGTCTTGTCGTAACTGGAGTTTCGGGCGGAGAATTCGGTATTGTCGGGAAAGTTGAAGCCCGTGACCCAAAAACCGGTGAGATTGTGTGGAGCAGACCAACGGTTGAGGGGCATATGGGTTACCTTAACGGTAAAGAAAATGGTATCAGCGGAACCTTAAACGCAACCTGGGAAGGCGATCAGTGGAAAAACGGCGGCGCGGCTCCATGGAACGGTGTAACGTATGATCCGGAAACAGATCTTATCTATGTACCGACCGGAAATCCTTCTCCATGGAATTCTCATG
>NZ_JBASYM010000030.1:0-19127 GCF_049277495.1 Sulfuricurvum sp.
ATTTTATCCTGAGCATAATGTTGCAATGCGGCTTGGATTCGTTTTTCACTTTCGTTATCGAGGGCGCTGGTTGCTTCATCCAAAATCAGAAGCGATGCGTGTTTGTAGATTGCACGGGCGATGGCGATTCTCTGGCGCTGTCCGCCGGAGAGGTTGGCTCCGAACTCTTGCATAACCGTATGGATCCCTTCGGGAAGAGCGGAAGCAAAGTCGAGAGCATCCGCTTTTTGGAGGGCATCCTTAACCCGTTCTTCATCGATCTCTCCGCCATACGCCACATTCGCGGCTAAGGTATCCTGCAGGATATAGACACGCTGTGATACGGCAGCAATTTGATTTCGAAGAGAGTTTTGGGTGTACTCTTTGATATTGCGATCATTGAGACGGACACTTCCTTCAGCGGGGTCGTAAAAACGGAGCAGAAGATTGACCAGAGAACTTTTTCCGCCGCCGCTTTGTCCCACGAGGGCAATGGTTTGACCTGATCCAATGGATAGATTCAGGTTGGAAAGGGCAGTTTTATCACCGAATTTCAGGGTGACATTTTCGAAACGTATATGGGAAATCGGTTCATTCAGTGACAATGGACCGTCTTGAATCGCATTTTCCAAATCGAAAATATGAAAGACCCGTTCACTGGCCGCTTGAGCGTCCTGAATTTTGCTATAGATAGCACTGACACGGCGTAAAGGTTGAAATACTAAACCGACCGCCGTTAGAAAAGCGGTAAATTCGCCAACACTCATGGCACCCGAATACACTTGCTGCCCACCGATAAAAATAACGGCGGCAAGACCTGTCGAGGCAATCATCTCCATTATCGGCGATACGAGTTCGCTTGTATAGGTCGATTTCATATTCAGTTTGAAAAAGTGTTCATTTTCTTCTCGAAACCGTCTCATTTCATACGCTTCGGTCGCATTGGCTTTGATAATTTCACTGTTGTTAAAGACTTCGGTCAAACGGGTCATCAGATCCGCATTCTTTTCTTGGGAACGGTGTGACAACCGTTTTAACCGCTTTGTGATTTTAATAAGGGGAAAAATGACGATCGGCATGACAAAAAGTGCCCAAAATGCCAATGTCGCATTGAGATAGATGACATAAGCGACCAATGCGACTATCGTCAAACTTTCACGAATCAACTCAGGCATCATCGTCGAGACGAAATATTGGATTCGGGCAATATCATTGGTGATGCGCGAAATCAGCTCTCCGCTGCGATTCGTATAGAGAAAATTCATATCCATATGCACTATTTTTTCGAGCAGATTTTCACGCAGACGAGAGACGATGTGCAAGCCGATATAGGTATTGTAGATGGACTGCAGATAGCGGCCGATGGATTTAATGGTGTAGATTCCCACGAGCAGTGCCGGGATGATGTAGAGCATCTCATGCTCTTTTTTAATGAACATATTGTCCATCAAAGGCTGCATGATCTGAGCCGTACCTGCCGTTGCGGTGACCGTGAGAAGTATCCCGATAAGGACCATCATATATTGGAATTTGTATCCTCGGATATAGGGCCAGTATCGTCTGTAAATTTCTTTGAATTTCAATCGCGTATCTCCCAGAAAGTTCCGGTGGGAGTATCCATGATCGATACTCCGAGTGCACTCAATTCATCCCTCAATGCATCGGACGAGGCGAAATCTTTAGCCTTTTTGGCTTCGGTTCGTTTCATGACAAGATCATTGATTTTTGCTTTGGCGTTTTCATCCAGACCGAATTGGAAATACTCATAAGGGTTCTTTCCGCCAAAGCCTAAGATCGCCTCAATTGCAGAGAGGTTCGAGAGCAGTATCTGCCGATAGTTTTTGTCTTTTGGATTGAGATCGAGGGCTTCGTTGGCAGAGCTGATAAGTTCATCGATCAGAGCGTAGGCGCGTGAGACATTCAAATCATCGCCCAACGCTTCGAGAAGGGCTTTTTTAAAGTCAGTTTCGACGGTGTCGGCATGCAGCCCGAAGAGGCGCTTTTTAAGACGGTAAAGACGATCAAGGCGCCGCTTGGATACGATCAAATCCTCTTCGTTAAAATTGAAATCACCCCGATAATGGGTACTGAGCAGATAGAATCGAAGGACTTCACCGTCATAGGCTTTTAAAGCGTCTTTGAGGAAAAAACTGTTCCCCAGACTTTTAGACATTTTTTCGCCGCCAATCGTTACGAAACCGTTGTGCATCCAATATTTTGCGAGCTCATGATCTCCTGAACAACGGGTTTGTGCCGCTTCGTTTTCATGGTGTGGGAATAGCAGATCGGCACCGCCGCCGTGGATGTCGATGGCGTATTCTCCCTCTCCTTGGCGTACATAGCTCTCTATCATTGCCGAACATTCCAAATGCCATCCCGGACGTCCCCGGCCATAAGGGGAATCAAAGGCGACACCCTCATCATGAACCGCTTTCCAGAGGGCAAAATCGGCTTCATTTCTTTTTTCACCCACTTTTTCGACACGGCTGATGTTTTCATTGCTTTGACGATTGGAAAGACTAAGATAGCCTTTGTCGCTGGCCGTGTCAAAATAGATGTCACCGTTGCTGATGGTATAGGCATGTCCTTTATCAAGGAGTTTTTGTATCATTTCGACCATGGCGCCGATCGATTCGGTCGCTTTGGGTTCGAGTGTCGGAGGACGTACCCCGATTGCCGCCATGTCACGGGTATACGAGGCACTGTATTTTTCAGCGATTTCTGTTGTACTGATGTTTAATTCGCGCGCTTTGTTGATGATCTTATCGTCGATATCGGTGATATTGCGGGCAAAGAATACTTCATACCCTTTGGCTTCCAAAACGCGGCGGAGAAGATCGAAGACCAAGGCACTTTTCGCATGCCCGAGGTGAGCATCATCATATACCGTCGGTCCGCAGACATAAAGGGATACTTTACCCTCTCTAAGCGGTTCAAATTTTAGTTTTGTTTTTTTGACACTGTCATAAATATACATATTGTTCCTAAATGTTAACGTATCAAGTTTATCAAAAATTGATTTAAAGTATAAAATGCCGCTGCTATTGCTAATCCTGAGATCAGAAAATAGAGACTCAATTTTGTTTTCAGCAGATCAAAAAAGATTTTCCATCCTACCTCTTTGACCGTAAGGATCAACTGTACGGCGCCGCCGATACTGCCGGCCAATGCCAAACCTGCCGCTCCCATCGACTGCATGAGTATGACCGAAAAAATGACATTGATGACAAGGGACGCGGCAGCAATTTTGGCGGCTTTGAGGTGCTTGTGCATAGCGTACAGATACAAGGAAAAAAGCTTAGCCAGCCCGAAGGGGATGAGCCCCACCATGTACATCATCAAAACATCGGCAGTATTATGGGTGTCTTGAACCGTGAAACTGCCTCTCTCAAACAAAAGCCATACGATAGGTTCCGCTAACAGCATCCCTCCTAAAACGGATACTCCCAATAAAGCGCTGAGCAGCCAAAACGATTTGTAGAGATTTTTGTAAGCGAGGAGCTGGTTTTCATTTTTGATCGCTTTGGCAATCGTGGGGAAAAGTGCTGTGGTTATCGCCAAAGCGATAATGGCAAAAGGGAGCTGAAAAATCCGGTTGGCATAAAAGAGATACGATACGGAACCTGCCGCTAAAAATGAGGCGAGCGAGGTATCGATAAAAGAAGCGATCTGTGCGGTTGAATTTCCTATAAGTGAGGGGAAAAAGAGAGAACCGAATTTGGACTCTTCGTCTTTGACATCTTTGGTTTTTCGGTATTTCCATCCTCCGACAAGGACTTTTAAAAGCCCTTGCTGACGAATTGAATAGAGGTGGGTGGCGACTTGGAACAATCCTCCGATGAGTATTGCAAAACTGAGCGCGTAGACAATGACTTTCGGATCACTTTTACTGAAGAGCAAAAGAGCGGTGATCATGGCAATATTGAGCCAAACGGTTGAAAAAGCGGTCGTAAAAAAATGTTCTTTATGCTGCAGCAGCGCCCCTAAAAAGGTTACGATGAAGATGAGGTCCAAATACCAAAAATTAATGGCGGTGAGCGGCGCGGTTTTGGAAATCAGCTCTTCACCCCAGTCCCATGCTAAAAGTTTGGTTGAAAATTCGGGAAAGAGAGTGACTAAAAAAGATAATGCGATAATAAATGCCATGAAACGGATGAAGATAGCGACGGCAAAAACGCTTTTTTGCCCCGAGGCGATGTAGGAGGGCATAAAGCTTTGGGTAAAAGAACCCTCGGCAAAGATGCGGCGAAAGAGATTTGGAAATTTGAAGGCCATTAAAAAGATATCGCTCCACATATTGGCACCCAGAACGGATGTCATCAGAATATCTCTGACAAGACCCGTAATACGGGAGATGAGGATACCAAACGAATTGGAGAATATCGATTTAAACATACGCTATATTAAGTCCAAATATAAATTTTACGCAATTTTAACCGATAAGTGATTAAAATAGTGTCACTGATGCAAAGGATCAACAATGGGACTGTTTACGAAAGAGGATGCACACGACGAGTCAACAGGGCATATCAAGCCGTTTGTCGTTCGTACTTCTAATGTTGCCAAGGAACTTTTGCAAGCTTCTGCCAATTACAAAATCCCGGTGCAATCCCTCGATTTCCAGCTTCTTGATACTCAAACGTTTAGCAAAACCGCATCAGAGGGGACCGCAGTCGATTGGATCGAGCTCTCTTCCGATGAAGTAAAAGAATTGAACGAGGAACATTTTCTCAATCCGAAATTTGAACTGAAGCAGGTCCATGAAGTTGAGATATTCTCGATTACCGAATCCCATCCGCTGGATACGATTGAAATGTCAATCGGCGGAAATTCGTCACTGTGCAAAATCTATTTAACGATCAAACCGGGAAGTGTTGCCAACTATTACGATACGTTTCAAGAAGACTTTATCCATTTAGTGAACAAAAAAAAGCTTCGGGCCAATTTGATGATCGGACTTTTTGATGCGAGCATGCTCCAAAACATCGATGAACTGCTGGCCAAAATCCGGATTCAGGGGACATACCGTTTTGAATCTCAGGAACGCTACCTCATAGCCCAGGGGTATGAGCCGGTAGAAACCGTGAATGATAAACTGATCCTTCATTACGAAGCCAAACGGCAAAATATGGACGAGCACGGACGTGTCGATTATGCGAAACGCGGATATGTGATGAGTGCCGTTAAAGATGAGCTTTTGATCGAATATATAAAACCTAAAAAAGGTGAAAACGGCCGGAATTGCCGCGGTGAATTTATTATCCCGAAAGAGCCGGTTGTTAAATTTGAACCCACTTTTGGAACGGGGGAGAACATCGCGATCGTAGACACTCCTAAGAGTATTGAATATCGTGCTGCAGTCGGAGGTTATGTCACTTTCGAAGGGGGCATATATAACATCAGTACCGAAGTCGAGGTGACTGAGATCAGTTTTAAAACAACCGGATCGATCGATACGCAGTTAGATGCGGATGTCTCGATTAATGTCAAAGAGAAGGATGCGCTTAAAGATGCGATCGGTATGGGGATGGAAGTGACCGTCAATATCATCAACATTGACGGGAATATCGGTCCGAATGCCAAAGTTACGGCTAAAAAAGCGACGGTGGAGGGGCAGGTACATCAAAGTGCCGTCATTTCTGCCGATGACCTCACCATCAACATCCACAAAGGGACGGCATACGGCAAAGAGGTCCATATTGCCCGCCTTGAACACGGAATCGTCGAAGCAGACAAAGTGACGGTCACGCAAGCGACCGGAGGAAAGATACGTGCACGTGAAATCGTGATCGAGATGCTGGGGTCCCATGTCAAAATGACGGCATCGCATCGTATCGAGATCCAAAAGTTTCAGGGGAGTGAAAACCAATTTATAATTGATCCGATGATCGATGAGTCCAGAGAAAATCTTGAAGAACACTCAGGACAAATGGTGCATGTCAAGGAGTCTATCCGTGATATTAAAAAAGAGCTTGAGGGGTATGAGCAGACATTGCGGGAAAATGCTCCGGGAATGGAAGACCTCAAACGCAAGCTTGCCCATTATAAAAGCAACGGGATCAAAATGCCTGTCGCATTTGTTCAAAAATATCAGCAGCATCAACAGTTCAAAGAGAAACTCGAAGCACTTCGCAATGAACTTAAAACGAAAGAAGATCAATATGCATGGTTGAGTGAAAAACATACGGCCTTGCAAAACGAGATCTTTGATGCCCGCATTATCAATCATGACCGCTGGCGGAATCACAATGAGATCATCTTTAAGCTGATTAATCCTGAAATTGATGTTTTTTATGTTCCTGCACACAACAGCGAAGAGAAAATTTTAGGATTATATGAAGACGAAGACGGAGAATTTTCAATCAAGGTTTTAACGCAATGATCATCGGGTTAGAAGGTATTATCGAATATAAAGAGCCGACATCGGTTCATTTGAATGTTAACAGTGTAATTTATGAAGTATTTATTTCGTTGCATACCTACAGCATAATCGGTTCGGAGAAAGCGCGTTTGCATATTCATCATGTTATTCGTGAGGACGCCCAGCAGCTGTACGGTTTTGCCCAAAAGAGTGAAAAAGTTCTCTTTGAGGGGATGCTGAAAATCAACGGTATCGGACCCAAAGCGGCCCTTGCGATTTGTTCGACCTTTACGCCGGAGCAGTTTGCGGGTATTATTTCATCTAAAGATATTAATGCACTCAAAAAAGTTCCCGGTATCGGACCGAAAAGCGCAAGCCGGATTATGGTGGAATTAGCGGGATTCGATGCGATCCTCTTAAATTCCGGTCCGATGGCAAGTTCAGCGGCAACGGAAGCCTCGATGGCGTTGGAATCCCTCGGATTCAAAAAAGAGCAGATTGCCAAAGCCCTCAGTCTGTCTCATGCAACCGATACTGCGGCATTAGTGAAAGACGCATTAAAACAACTTCAAAAACTCTAAAACAAGGACAATCTAGTGAAATTAGCCATTTTATTCGGCGGAGCGAGTTACGAACATGAGATCAGTATTGTCAGTGCGATCACGGTCAAAGAAAAATTGAGCCGATATGAACTGAGTTTCATTTTCTGTGATCAGGATCATAAATTTTATTTGATCGACGGTTCCAAAATGAAAGCGGTCACTTTTTCACGCGGCGAACATCGCAAGATGCCTCAAATTTTTCTTACCAACGGCGGATTTGAGCAGCGTGGAATGTTTGGAGCGAAAAAACATGAGATGCCGGTTTTAAATCTAATCCACGGCGGAGACGGGGAAGACGGTTCGATTGCGGCATTGATGGATTTTTTCAATATCCCGTTTATCGGCCCGCGCAAAGAAGCGTCAATGCTCAGCTTTGACAAACATTACACCAAGTGGCTTGCCGCGTCGCTCGGCGTCAAAACGCTTCCGTTTGAAATCGTTCGCAAAGAGGGAGAACGAATTATTTTCACCCCCTATCCGTTTATCGTCAAACCTTCCCGTCTGGGAAGCTCAATCGGAGTGAGTGTCGTTCGCAATGCGGATGAACTGGACTATGCGCTGGATGTCGCTTTCGAATTTGATGAGGTAGTATTGATCGAGCCGTTCATGGGTGGGGTTAAGGAGTATAACCTTGCCGGTTTCAGTGCACGCGGAGAGATAACCTATTCGATTGTAGAAGAGCCTCAAAAAGCCGAATTCTTGGATTTTGAGAAAAAGTATCTTGATTTTTCCCGTTCTGCCAAAGTAGCGGAAGCCTCGATCGATGAGGAATTGGTCCAACAGCTTCGGGATGCGTTTAAAACAATCTATACTCCGCTATTCGAAGGGGCATTGATCCGTTGCGATTTCTTTGAGATTGAGGGTGAAGTCTATCTGAATGAGGTCAATCCGATTCCCGGATCAATGGCAAACTATCTTTTTGAAGATTTTAGCGGTTCGATCCAAAAGCTTCTCGGAGCATTGCCGGACAAAAAGGCAATTCGGGTCAATTATGATTACATCCACTCTATCTCCCAAGCTAAAGGGAAATAAGCGTGGCAGTTAAAACGGTTCAATACAAACAGCATACTTTTTCGATCAGTTATGAGATACTTAACCCGACGTCTCATTTTGATATACTTTTTTTACACGGCTGGGGATCGCATAAGAATCTGATGAAGCATGCATTTGGGAAGCATCTTCGTGCATTTCGCCATATTTACATCGATTTGCCGGGATTTGGCAACAGTACGTGTAATATGGCTCTCTCTACAGAAGATTATGCGAATATTTTAGAATCTTTTATTTCCCAAATCGATGCGACCAAAGCGATCGTTTTAGGACATTCGTTTGGCGGTAAAGTAGCAACACTGCTGAACCCTGAGCTTTTGGTATTGGTAGGATCAGCTGGAATTTTGGTCCCGAAACCGTTTAAAATACGGGCCAAAATCTTTCTCTTCAAGTTATTGAAATTTACGGGGCTGACCTCTTTGCGCCGCTTTTTTATTGCGCCTGATGCACAAGGCCTTTCACAGCCGATGTATGAGACATTCAAACACGTGGTGAATGAAGATTTCGAGAATAAATTCCATGCGTTCAAAGGAAAAGCTTTACTCTGTTTCGGACGCCAGGATACCGCAACTCCGATGTGGACAGCCTATAAAATTGCCGAATTGATTCCGGAATCAAAAGTCGTCGAATTTGACGGCGATCACTATTTCTTTTTAGAGCAGGGTGAGAGAGTCGCCAAAGAGATTGAGAATACCTTTTTAAAAAGCTTGGAACACTAAGGAATACCTATGGATTACCCGCACATTTTTGCATTTCTGACCAACGTCATTTTTGTAATGGCCTTAGGATGGTACCTGATTACAAACCTCCAATGGTATGACTACCGGATTGAGAGGGTCGTATTGCGCCATCATAAAACATGGTGGCACATCGTCTATTTCATTGTCCCTTTTATCGCCTATTATGCGACAGGGGAGTTTTTCTGGATCTTTTTTTATTTTGCCGTTCTCCCTTCTATCGTCCTTTGGCACCGTAAACTTGATAAAAAAGTCGTTTTGACATGGCGGGTAAAACGGTTTTTGATCCTTTTGTTCTCTCTGACTCTGTTTCAGGATATTCTTTGTACTTTAAAAGATGCATGTGAGCTTTATGGGGTATTTATGCCGCTTGCGGTCACCTACCTCGGTTCATGGGCGATTGAGAAATTTTTATTTGAGGCGTATAAGCGTCAGGCGAAAACAAAAATAGCATCTATGAATGATTTGATGATCATCTGTGTCACGGGAAGTTATGGAAAGACGTCGATGAAAAATTTCATTGCACAGGTATTGTCCCATAAATATAACGTTTATGCAACGCCGCGAAGCGTCAACACCCTCGGAGGTATCATTCGGGATGTGAATGAGTCGCTTCCGCAGAGTGCACAGGTCTATATCTGTGAAGCGGGTGCACGTGAAGTGGGGGATATCTATGCTATCACCCAGTTGTTGAATCCGCAGATCGTTGTCGTCGGCAAAGTCGGACCGCAGCATTTGGAGTATTTTAAAACACTGGAACGAATTCAGCGGACGAAACTGGAAATTATCCATTCGAATCGTCTTGAGAGGGCTTTTATCCATACTTCCGTCACCGATGTACCGCATGAAAAAGTGACGTTTTTCGGTGAAGAGATCCAAAACCTTTCCGCAACTTTGGAAGGGATCGATTTTGATCTCTCTGTCGCCGGAGAGTCTCGCCATTTCCATACTTCCGTATTGGGCGGATTCCAGAGTATTAACATCAATGCAGCGATCTTGATCGCTTCACAGATGGGTATGAGTGCTGATGAGATCGTTCACGCGGTCGAAAAACTCAAAAGCGTCGAGCACCGCTTGGAACGTATTGATGCGGGGGGCAAAATTATCCTCGATGACGGATATAACGGCAATATTGACGGGATGCTGGAGGGGGTTCGCCTTTGTTCGCTCCATGATGGGCGAAAGGTGATCGTCACTCCCGGACTTGTAGAGAGTACGGAAGAACTGAACAGCCAGTTGATTGCCGCGATAAACGGAGTTTTTGATATCGCGATCATTACGGGATCGCTCAATGCGGTGCAGTTCGAAAAAGAGTTGAATGTCCATCAGGTGATTATGCTCAAAGACAAATCCCAGATGGTCAAAGTATTGGGTGAAGTAACCCATGCGGGAGATATTATTCTCTTCGCGAATGACGCTCCCAATTTTATCTAATGCAGTTTTTTGTACGATTGATCCATTGGAGCGGTAAAATAGCTGCTTCGGCATTGATTTTATTGGTTGCCTTGGTTGTTTATGATGCATCTATGCGTTATCTTTTCCAATCCGGATCAATCACTTTACAAGAACTTGAATGGCATTTGTTCGATGTCATTATTCTCCTCTCCATCGCCTATACTTTTTCGCATGATGCCCATGTCCGGGTAGATATTTTTTATGAGCGATTCACTCCAAAAACAAAAGCGATTGTCAATTTGCTCGGGTCACTGTTATTTGTCCTCCCTTTCTCCCTTCTTATCATCTATTTAGGGATTGATTTTGTGGCTTTGAGTTTTTCGCAGATGGAAGCTTCTGCCGATCCGGGCGGATTGCCGTATCGCTTTATCATTAAATCGTTTATTCCGCTTGCCTTTATTCTGATGATGATTCAAACATTGCATGTCATCGTTGCATCTTATCGAACGATACGGGGAGTATAAGCAATGGCCATTCTGATGCTGTTTATTGCACTGGGGCTCTTAGGCGTCGGTATTCCCGTAGCGTTTGTCTTTGGCGGAGCCGCATTGGTGGCAGCTCTCCTCTCTCCAGATGTCGGGTTGGAAGTTTTTAACGTATTGCCGTTTCGTATTTACGGCATTATGAGCAACTCCACTCTGATGGCGGTTCCGTTGTTCATTTTGATGGGTTTGCTGCTGGAGCGTTCGGGAACGGCGGAAAAACTCTTGATCGCGATGACCTCGATGTTCGGAAGTCTCAAAGGGGGGTTGGCCATCAGCGTTGTCCTTGTCGGTGCCGTGTTGGCCGCAACGATGGGTATTGTCAGCGCTTCGGTGGTCATGATGTCGCTGATCGCCTTGCCGTTGATGGTGCGTGCAGGATATTCGAAAGAGCTTTCGAGCGGTACGATTGCCGCAAGCGGAACATTAGGACAGATCATACCTCCCTCGGTTATTTTGATTATTTTAGGCGATGTTATGAACATCAGTGTAGGGGAATTGTTTGTAGGAGCCGTTTTACCGGGCCTTCTTCTGGTCACACTGTACATCGTTTACATTATTGTAATCTCCCATCTCAAACCGCATATCGCACCTCCTTTGAGCGATGAGGATCGGCACGGCTCTTTTGCCTCTTTGGTGTGGGCAATAACGCCGATGTTGGCCCTGATGATCGTTGTTTTAGGGTCTATCTTTACGGGAATAGCGTCTCCCAGCGAATCGGCTGCTTTCGGGGTAATCGGTGCCGCGGTGCTCGCCATGCTGAACAAAACTTTTAATCCTACTATGCTGTATCAGTCTATACGGGAGACGTTGAAGCTCAGCGGGATGATCTTTATGATTTTGATCGGAGCAACAGCGTTTAGTCTCGTATTCAATGAACTGGGCGGAACCGATCAGGTGATTGAATTTTTCGGTAATCATGTTGACAGCGTATGGATATTTATCTTTATCGCCATGATGGTCGTTTTTATTTTGGGATTCTTTATCGATTTTATCGAAATCTCTTTTATCATCGTCCCAATTTTGATTCCGGTGATGCATGCTTATGGGATTGATCCGTTGTGGTTTGCCATTTTGTTGGCGATGAATCTGCAAACTTCTTTTTTGACCCCGCCGTTTGGGCTTTCCCTCTTTTTCGTGAAAGGCGCAGTCGGTGATTTGGTAACTTCCGGGCAGATTTATAAGGGGATTATCCCGTTTGTGCTCTTACAGATACTTGCTTTGGGATTGGTGATGCTGTTCCCGAATCTTGTATTTGCATTTGTTTGATAGGAACTTCAAAGGCGATAGAAAATATTTGTATCTTTGATACAGAAGTTTGAGAAAGGAACATTGATGGATAGAGAGATTTTATATGCACCATGGCGGAATGACTACGTAGCCGGAGAACGGATAGATGGGTGTGTCTTTTGTCATATCAGCACCCATTCTGCGGACGATGAGGCACTTCATGTTCTGTACCGGGATGAACATTGCTTTATTGTGATGAACCGTTATCCGTATACCCCGGGTCATTTTATGATTATCCCGCATTGTCATACCGATGCGTTAGAGTCTCTTGATCCGGCAGTATGGCTGCACATGAGCACCTTGGCTCAAAAAGGGGTGCGTCTTTTAAAAGAGGGATTCGGTGCCCACGGTGTCAATATCGGAATGAATTTAGGGAAAGCCGGCGGGGCGGGGATCGCAGAACATATCCATATGCACTTGGTTCCGCGATGGGAGAGAGATACGAATTTTATAACATCGATCGCCCAAACACGTGTCTATTCAACCGATTTCGAAAATATCTATTTACGTCTTAAAGAAAAGGCTCAATCTTATTTTTGAGCAGGATCTTCTTCCAAAGTCATACTTACCAATACTAAAATGATTAAAAAATTATTATGAATACTAATTCAGATATAACCGTAAAAGTGTAAATTTTTGTTACAATTAGCATTAAAATTTATACAATAAATATGTCGAAAAATATCATATGGTGACATTACAATGACAATTAGTTGCTATAATGTGCCCAATAATTTAGCTAAACAGGGTGAAAAAATGTTTGATTATAAAATTCCGTATTCAAAAGTTGCCGTCATTTTGTCTTTGTGCGCATTTTCACAACTGAATGCATTAAGCCTTCAAGAAGGGGTCGATGAAGTTCTTTTGACGCATCCTGTAGTACAGGAACGTTTGCATAATTATCGTGCCACCTTGGAAGATTTGCGTATGACTGAATCCCAATATCTCCCGACATTGGATTATTCCGGAACGATTGCACGTGAAAAAACAAAATCTCCAAGTACGCAGAACAGAAGTGTTTCTTTATCATCGTATGAGCATTCGCTGCAACTGACACAAAATCTTTTTAACGGTTTTGGTACGGTTTATGAAGCTGATTACAATAAAGCGCGTATCTTAGCGGCGGCGAATCATTACATCGAAAATGCAAATGATGCGGCATTTAATTTTATCAATAATTATATCAATGCCTTGAAATCACGGGATTTGCTCGCTATTGCCAAAGCGAATGTTCAATTTAATGAGGATATCTACACCAAAGTCAACAAGCTTTACGGAGCAGGGATGACAACCCGTTCGGAAGCGGAAAAAGCCGATACGTCATTGTCATTGGCCAAATCCAATTATGTCGTTGCACAAAACAATCTGGATGATTCATTGTTTAATCTTGAACGGGTATTGGGACGCCATGTGAATGCCGAAGAACTTCAAGATGCTGCTTTCTCCGGAACAATACCTTCATCACGCGAAGAGATGAAAGAGTATGCACATGCATACAATCCGTCCGTTCTGGTCAGCGAATATAATATTAAAGCGGCAAAAGCGCAAAAAGAGGCTGCTTATAAAAACTATTATCCGAAAATCGATGCGTTTGCCCGCCAAAGCTGGGCCAATGACGTTGGTGGATTGCTGGGGAATGACGACCGTACCAAATTCGGTCTCTCTCTTTCGTATAACCTCTATCGCGGCGGAGCGGATGAGTCTCAAATCCAAAAAAACCTGAGCAAAATATATCAAGAGAATGAGAATAAGCGGGAAACGGTTCGTAAATTAGACGAACAGGGAGACCTTTCTTGGTCGGCTAAAACATATTTGACCGAGCAGATTGAACATTTGAAACGATATGAAGTAACCAGTGCCAAAACCCTTGAACTCTACCAAAAAGAGTATGATTTAGGACGCCGCACCTTATTGGATCTTTTAGTGGCACAAAATGACCATGTTTCCGCCCAATCGCAGATTGTACGTGCCGAAAATGATCTTTTATTCGCTAACTACCGTATCTTGGATGCGATGGGATCTATGGTTCAAAATGTGTTAGGTTCTAAAACACAATCGTATACCAATGCAGTCGGATTGAATGTATTGGACAAGGCTCTTGATAATGACGGGAAGATCGATACACTGATTTTTGCCGATCGTCAAAAAGGCCCTTACACACGGGATCAATAATAATATTTTTCGGTTAAAGAGATAATGAATTTGGATAAGGGCAAAGACGGATGAGTGAGGAATTTGAGGGGAAAATAAGCGATTACGAAGGGGTTGCATTCGGAGTAGATCCATTATTGCAGTGTTTGGTTCTGTTTACACAGGCGTATCATAAACCCTTTACGGCTGAAGCACTTATGGCAGGATTGCCAATTGCTCCTTGGGGCGGGGCCTTGCGTCTTTTCAGCCTCAAGTCTTCTAAAAGCCTTTTTTCCCGTGCCGCAAGCCGGGCCGGTTTAAAAAGTACGCTGGTCAATCGGAAGTTAGCGGATATTTCACCCTTGCAGCTGCCGATGATATTATTGCTTGATAATAATCATGCGTGTATTTTAGATTCCATTTCAGCAGATCGTAAAACCTATAAAATTATCCTTCCGGCAGAAGAAGCGATCGAAGAAAATGTACCTTTCGAAACACTGGAAAAAGAGTACACCGGGTTTGCTTTTCTGATCAAAAAACCATTTGTCTATAATGAAAATGATTCGTTGACATTGAATGTCAAACACAAACATTGGTTCTGGGATACGATAAAACTCTCTAAAAATATTTATCGCGACGTTATTTATGCGACCGTATTGGTCAATTTGTTTGTCTTGGCCAGTCCATTGTTTACGATGAGTGTTTATGACCGTGTAATTCCCAACAATGCCACCGAAACGTTATGGGTATTTGCGATCGGCGTTCTCGTCGTCTATACCATCGATACATTTTTAAAATTTACCCGTGCGATGCTGTTGGAGAGTGCCGGTAAAAAAAGTGACATTATCATGTCTTCGATGATTTTTGAAAAAGTGCTTGATCTTAAAATGGCATCGCATCCTAAATCGGTCGGTTCATTCGCGAGCAACTTGAAAGATTTTGATTCGATTCGTTCGTTTTTAACGAATGCGACATTGACGGCACTGGTCGATTTTCCGTTTGCACTTCTTTTCTTATTGGTCATCGGATACATCGGCGGATGGATGGTTGTGGTTCCGATCGTGATGATGCTTCTGATTTTAGGATATGCACTGTTTATGCGCAATGCATTGCGTGAAAGTATCGAAGAGACCCATAAGGCTTCAGCCGCTAAAAGTTCGATCATGATCGAAGCGCTGCAAAATATCGAAACCCTAAAAACGCTGGGTGCGTCCGGGCAGGTTCAGTGGGCGTGGGAAGAAGCAACGGGAGAGATTGCCCAAAGAAGTTTAAAATCACGGTTGATCTCAACTTCTATTTCAACGGTGACCGGTTTTTTAACGCAGTTGACGACGGTACTGTTAGTCATCGTTGGTGTTTATCTCATCGGTGAGCATGAACTCACGATGGGGGGGCTTATCGCGGTTATTATTATTGCCGGCCGTACCGTAGCCCCGATGGGTCAGGCAGCTGCACTGATCGCGAATTATTCCGATGCCAAATCCGCATATGATGTTCTTGAGGGGATTATCTCCCAGCCTTCAGAACGTCCGCACGGGAAAAAGTTTATTACCCGTCCAAAGTTCAAGGGAGAAATCGAGTTTAAAGATGTGAGTTTTGCTTATGATGAAGCGGATCACAGTGCGCTTAAAAATATCTCTTTTACGATAAAAGCAGGGGAAAAAGTAGCCATAATCGGTCGGATCGGCTCAGGAAAAAGTACGATCTCGAAACTCTTACTCCATCTTTATGAACCGACAGAGGGATCAATTTTACTCGATGGCATCGATATTAAACAAATCGACCCGGCAGATTTGCGTAAAAATATATCTTATGTTTCTCAGGACATTACGCTGTTCAAAGGGAATGCAAAAGACAATATCGCCTATCGCTCAACACGCGCCAGTGATGAACAGATGATCCGTGCTTCGGTTATATCGGGAGCCGATGAGTTTATACGCAAGCACCCGAAAGGGTATGAAATGCCTATTGGAGAGCGGGGGATGGGACTTTCGGGCGGTCAGCGCCAAAGTATCGGGATTGCGAGAGCATTATTGTTCGAGTCTCCTATTATTATTATGGATGAACCGACGAATGCGATGGATCAGCTAAGTGAAAACCGGCTGATTGCCAATCTCAAAAGTTATCTGGAAGACAAAACGGCTATTCTGATTACTCAGAAAAATACTATTTTGCCGTTGGTTGACCGGATTATTGTTATGAATGAAGGGACAATTTATCTTGATGGCCCGAGAGATCAAGTGATTGCCAAACTTTCCGGAGGTGTCGCATGAGTAAGAATAAACGGTTCTCTTTCGATGCCAACGATTATAAGTTTATGCGCAGCCTTTCGGCTGCGGTACTGGAAGATACTCCATCACGTCTTCGCTCAATCCTTTTGTTTTGGATTGTGACGGTTGTTTTTCTATTGTTATGGGCAGCGCTCTCTCCGATAGATGAGATTGTCCGCGGGGACGGCAAGGTTATTCCCGGTGGAGAAAATCAGATGATACAGCACCTCGAGGGGGGAATCCTCAGTGCAATTATGGTTAAAGAGGGACAAAAAGTAAAAGCGGATGATATTTTGTTGAGGATCGATAATATCAAATCATCCTCGACGTATGAAAGCTCACAATACAAATCGGCAGAATTGCGGGCCAGATTGGTTCGGCTGCGTGCAGAAGCAAGCGGGAGCCCGTTTTCTCCAAGTGCAGAGGACATGGAAAAAATTCCGATGCAGATTATGCAAGAGAGAAGTTTATACAATTCCAATCTCGAACGGTTTCGCTCTCAAATCTCGGGGTTAAATGATCAATTAGCCCAAAAGCAAAGTGAAAAGCTTGAAGCGCAGGGACGGATAGCAGAACAAAAACGTGCTTATGAATACATCAAAGAAGAAGTGGCGATAACGGAACCGATGGTCGCTCAGGGGATTAAACCGAAAGTTGAATTTTTAAAACTGCAGCGAGAACTGAGTGATGTAAGGGAAAATTATAATGCATTGATTACTTCTATTCCTAGGCTCAATGCGGCTATCAATGAAATTACCAGCAAGATCCGAGAGGCACGTTCGGATTATACGACCAAAGCACAGCTGGATCTGAATGAAGCGTCAACGGAATATAAACGTGTCGGTGCCGAGAGTTCGGAATTGGCGGATCAGGTTACGCGTACGGTGATTAAATCACCTATCAACGGTATTGTCCAAAAGCTTTATGTCAATACGGTCGGCGGTGTTATCAAGCCGGGGGATAATCTGATTGAAATCGTTCCGACGGAGGGAGGATTATTGATCGAAGCAAAGGTCAAACCTGCCGATATCGCGTTTATTTATCCGGGGCAAGATGCCATCGTCAAAGTAACAGCGTATGATTTTTCGATTTATGGATCATTGCATGGAAAATTGATTACCATCAGCCCCGATACGGTAACCGATAAAAATGACAATGTCTATTATATCGTGAAGATCCAAACGGATAAAAAATATCTCGGTTCGAAAGATAAACCGCTGAAAATCCTTCCCGGGATGATGGTCAACGTTGATATTATCACCGGTAAAAAGACAATTTTAGAGTACATACTAAAACCGATTCTAAAAGCCAAACAATATACCTTCACGGAGCGATAAATGAAATTGTATTTGATGTCGGATGACATTGCGTTGCGTGCACGATGGATCGGAATTCTCAGCAGTTTGCATCCGACTACCCTGCCTGCATTTTCGCTGGATATACCATCACCGTCTATTGTAATGGCATCAGACCGTGTTTTGACCGATGTTTCCGATGAAATACTTAAAAAGCTTTTTGAACAGCGGGTGATGATCCTCTCGACGACCCCTAGTTTTTCCGAAGCGCAGAAATTTTTAGCCTTGGGTGCTATGGGCTATGGAAATGCCATGATGCATGAATCGCACCTCTATTCCGTTTACCAGGCGCTGGAAGAGGGAAAAGTTTGGCTTCACCCTGATTTTATTACGATGATGATTTTGCAAATACATGATCATAATAACCCTAAAGAAAAGTCATTGGAAATGTTAAATGTCCTCAGTAACAGAGAACGGGAAGTTGCCTTAATGTTGGGAAATGGATCAACCCATCAAGAGATTTCGGATGCATTGGATATTACGGTCCGAACGGTTAAAGCACATTCATCCGCCATCTATCAAAAGCTCGACATCAAAGATCGTCTGGCCCTCTCACTGCTCTTAAATAAATAATCAAAAATAAGATTTTACTAAATTAGTACCTAAGTACAATAGTATTCATTTTCTTCCTGCGCTAGAATTAACATTATAAATCTTCTCACTAGTAAGGGATCCCCATGTCACGAGTAATCGGATACGTTAAAGCTGTAGAAAACGGTACTTTTTTTGTTAAAGACGCAAAAGGTAAAGTTCACCAACTCAAAGTAGGTGAAGCGATTCATGAGGGTGAACTTGTCTATGGAGCACAGAGTAATCCTAATAATGCAAAAATCACAGTCGATGTGACACTTCAAGGTGCGGGCGATCTGGTTATTGCCGGTAATGGGGCTTTGCATTTTGATACGTCATTATTAGCGGGAGTTTTCAGCCACCATGATGCCGTTGTATATGTTAATTCCGTACATGACGCATTAGCCGCGATGCCGTCAAAAGAGTCATTGGCAGCTGCGGCTACCGATGCCGGGGATACCAACGCAGGAGAAACAGCCGCCGGTGATGCAGTAACGGATACGGAACGTGCGAGTGATACATTTGCTGATCGTACAGGTGCTGTTGGAGATGTTACTACACAACTGGATAACGGTCCGACAGCTGGTGATCAGACATCACCTTTGATAGCTGCAACCGACGTTCAAACGGTTAATTCTCAGCCGATTGTTTCAGATGTATCAGCTGCAGCGACAGAATCGGACGGGTTAGAGACAATTTTTACAGGAATATTGGAAGTAACAGATCCGGATACTGCCAATACCCATACCTTCCAGCAAACAGGGGCTGCTGCCGTTATTACCAGCAGCGGAGCCGTTGTAAGTGATTTGGCCGTAGCTGTGGCAGCGGATGGTACCTATACCGTTG
>NZ_JBASYM010000031.1:0-16654 GCF_049277495.1 Sulfuricurvum sp.
CGCTTGCGCAATATCATGATCCATAATCTCTTCGTGGGTCGCTCCGGCGTAGTGGGTGACATATTCACCGTTTTTATAAAGTATCATGAGAGGAATCGGAAATTGCTGACCTACACCGATCGTTGAAGCGATCGCACGTGCAAGATTTTGATTATCGGATTTATTGGTGATAAGATAATTTCCCCCTTTGTATTTTTCACGAAAGGCATCGAGCTCGGCATTGCTTTTATCCTCTTCGATCGTAATCCCCATAACGATCAAATCGTCACCATATTTTTTCTGTAGATTACCGAGGTGCATCACTTCAGCTTGACACGGCGGGCACCATGTGGCAAAAACATCAAACAATACCACTTTGTCTTTCCCCGCATCCAGGGTAAAGTTGGCTCCCCGTTTTTCAACATTGTAACTTTTGCCTTGAGTATCCATAAGGGTAAAGTTGGCGGTCGAAACCATCGCTTCCTCAGGAGATTCTTTATTATCGCATCCTTGAAACAAAAGAGCCACAGCAAATAAAGAGATTAAAAAATGAGATATTCGCATACAAAACCTTTTTTAGAGTAAAATAATGAAGATTATAACGAAGCAAAGGTAAAAAGTGACCAAAAGCGATTTTAGGGCGCAGTGTCTGGAACGATTAAAAAATCTTCATAAAAGTACAAAAAATTATCGTGACGGAGAAGTCAGAGACGTTTTGGAGAAGGTTTTAAAAGAACTGAATCCAAAACGAGTCTTGGTTTTTTGGCCGATGGGATTTGAGACGGATATTCGAAAAAGTATCAAAAAATTGCGCCGTGATACAGAAGTATATCTGCCGTTTATGGATGGCGTCAGTTTCAAAATGGTACCATTGAGATACCCGTTGGAACGTAAAGCTTTTGGGATTTATGAGCCTCGGGATTCGTATAGAAAATATAATTTAATAGATGTAGCTATTGTCCCTGTAATAGGGGTAGACGGGTCACTGTGCCGAATAGGTTTCGGAAAAGGGATGTATGACCGATTTTTCCCCACCCTTAAAACGAAACCGTTTACAATATTTATCCAATCATACGCTTGCCGAACGACGAATATCGTATGTGATGATTATGATGTGCAAGGAGACCTGCTCATTACCCCAAACGGGGTGCAAAGTTTGAGGAAAACTAATGTTAAACGAACTACTCGTCGGGAGCGGCATCGCCGCCGTGAGCGGGTTAGTCGGATTTTTAATTTCAAAAAAGATTACCGGCGCACATTTTGATCTCTATTTAGAGCAGGCGAAAGCCAAAGCGAAAGCGATTGAAAATGAGGCGCAAATGATACTCGAACGCGCTTCTATCCGATCACGTGAAATCGAAAAAGAGGCGCAGAAACACTACGATGAAACGTATGAGCAAGTCAAAAAAGATTTGTCGATGCGTGAAGAGAAACTAGAACGCACCGAACGCGATTTTGAACATCTTAAACGTATGGAAGAGGATAAAATCGCTTCAGAACGAAGCAGTGTCGAAAATCGACGGCTCAATGTTGAACGTAATGAGCGTGCATTAGAGAAATTAAAAGAAGACTACCGCCAAAAAAGTGAACAATTAACGGTGATTGTAGAACAGCGTGCCGGATTATCGGCACATGAAGCAAAAGCAATCTTACTCGATCAAGTGCGTGAGAATGCGCGTCTTGAATTGGCTCGTGAAATGCGTGAAATTGAGGAAGAATCCAAAGAACAGCTCAAACGCAGAGCCAACTATATTTTAGCCCAGGCAACAACACGATTTGCCGGAGAATATGCGGCAGAACGCCTGATCAGTGTTATCCACCTCGATGACGATGAGCTCAAAGGGCGCATTATCGGAAAAGAGGGGCGCAATATCAAGGCCCTTGAAATGGTCAGCGGAGTCGACATCATCATCGATGAGACCCCGAATGCCATTATCGTGAGTTCATTCAACCTCTATCGGCGTGCAATCGCGACGAAAACGATTGAATTGCTCATTCAAGACGGTCGTATTCAGCCCGCACGAATCGAAGAGGTATACCAAAAAGTATGCGATGAATTCGAAGAAGCAATGCAGCGTGAAGGTGAAGATATCATTTTTGAGATGGGGCTGCAGGGGATACATCCGGAGCTTATCAAACTGATCGGAAGGCTGAAATACCGTTCAAGCTATGGACAGAATGCACTTGCCCATACCCTTGAAGTGGCGTACTTAGCCGGAATCATGGCTTCAGAGATGGGCGGTGATGTCAAACTTGCCCGCCGGGCAGGATTGTTGCACGATATCGGTAAATCGCTGACCCAAGAAAGCGGCGGGAGCCATGTTGATATCGGAGTCGAGTTATGCCGGCGCTATAATGAAGATCCGGTCGTCATCAATGCTATTTATGCCCATCACGGATACGAAGAGGTGAAAAGCATCGAGTGTGCGGCTGTGTGTGCGGCAGATACCCTATCTGCCGCCCGACCGGGAGCGCGCCGTGAAGTGCTTGAGAGTTTTTTACGCCGTGTCAGTGAAATCGAAGAGATCGCAACCCAAAAAGTCGGCGTCAAGCAAGCCTATGCGATCAATGCGGGACGGGAAGTGCGGGTTATCGTGAGCGCCCAGAGTGTCAATGACGATGAAACGGCATTGATTGCCCGGGAAATAGCCGATGAAATTTCACAGAAAGTGCAATTTCCGGGAGAAATCAAAGTCAATGTGATCCGTGAAAACCGTGTCGTTGAATACGCGCGATAGCTGATAATTTAGAAAAATATTTTATCACCGAATGTTATAGCGATGTGATATAAAAAGGGTATGATTGTCACAATAAGATGTTGAAAATCCAAAAGGGAGAAAGTACGATGAATAAAGAAGAGACGCTAACTCATCTTCGTAATGCAAAAAAAGCGCATATTACATGGGTCCACAGAGCCCATGCTCTTATTGAAGGACTTCCGGTTGAAAAGGAACAGGTCCCGGTCAGCTGTACCGATTGCAAATTCGGACAGTGGTTTTACGGTGAAGGACAAAGACTTGCCATGATGCCGAGTATGGATTGTCTGAAAGAGATTGAGAAACTTCATTTTGAACTGCACGATATGTATATGAAAATTTTTAAAATCTATTTCAGTGATGATGACCGTTCGTTTTTTTCTAAATTTTTCGGAACACGCAAAAAAATTCCTCAGCAGCAGCAAGATGTTGCCAAAGAGTATTACGGAGAGCTAAAAACGATTTCTGAAAAGCTTATTCTTATGATCGAACGGTTAGAACGACGCCTCTTCGCCCTTCAGGAGGGGAGTTTCGTTTAAAACGTAACCGCAATCATTCCCCGCAAGTCTCCCATCTTGTATCCCGTTGCCTTATCGTCCGGGTACGCCTCTTTAATCGCTTTTCCCAGAGGTGAATCGGTTGCTATCGCACCGTGGCATTTTAAACATGCTTCTTTATTGATAACGATCGGTTTGTAATAGACGCTTTGCCCGTTGGAGAGTTTTTTGAGCTCATACGGGGGAAGGGTTTCTTTCTTGTGCAGCATTGCTTCCCATTGTAAAATCAGATTTTTTTCTTCATCCGTTGCGGCATTGACCGGATTTCGGTTGAGGATGCTGACCCGTTTGATGGATGTCTGTGTCTCTTGTGCAATCTGATTGGTGAGAGCGAGGGCATTTTGGGAACAAAAATGGAGTGTCGCAATCGGCCCGCCCGATTGCATCTGTGTCGTCAGTTCACCGCCGAGTTTTTGGACGAGCAAAGCAGAAACGGCTGACCCTTTTTGGACCATTTGTTCGGATGTTAGCAGTTCGGCTGTGAGTAATGTGGAGACGAGTAAGAGCGGAAACAGTGATAAACGACTCATATGTATATCCTTGTATTATAGTTAGTATAATGTTATCGGATAAATATTAATCTTCATGCCAAGGCGTCAATCTAAATGTGCCTCTTCAGAATCATCATACGGATCGAGATGGATGAGGGCATAAATATTATTCTCCGGAAAGAGATTTTTTAAGGCAAGCTCAATCTTATCGCCGACCATATGGGCATCGTAGAGTGAAGTACTGACACTGAAAACGATATGGACACTGATATTGATGTCCGATCCTGAACGGCGGGTTCGCAGATCGTGATGGCTGCTGATGTCGAGCTGTGAGTTTAAAAGTTTATTGATCTTGGTAACACTCTCCGCATCGAGCGCGGCATCGAGTAACATCAATATCCCCTCTTTGATCAACGGAAATGCAGAATAGAGCATATAGCCGCTGATCCCAATCCCTAGAATCGGATCGACGAGGGTATAGTCGGTCAGGGCGATAAACGCGAGGGCGGCCAATACCGCACCGTTGCTCAGGAGGTCGGTTTGATAGTGGAGCGCATCGGCTTTGATGACCATGTTGCCTGTTTTGTTGGCAACGTACCGGAGAAACAAAACCAAAGCGGCGGTAATAACGATGGATGCCGCCATGACGATGATGGATGAATTTAAATGTTCGACGGTGCTCCCCTGAACGATTTTTGAGATCGATTCGTAAAGAATAAAGAGTGCCGAAAGGCTGATGATCGTCCCTTCAATGACAGCGGCTAGAGGTTCAAGCTTGCGCCGTCCGAAATTGAAATGTTCATCGGGTTCTTTATCGGAGTGATGAAGCGCAAAATAGTTGAAGAGGGAAACGACCATATCGAGCAGTGAGTCGATTGCAGAAGCCAATACGGCAACAGATCCGCTCAGTATTCCGACGGAAAGTTTAAACGTAACCAATAAGAAGGCAACAAGGGTAGAGATAAGAGTGGCTTTTTGTTCAATACGCATGGTGCGATTTTAGCCTAATATTGCTAAAATTACGGCATTAAGCCAAGGAGAAAATATGGATCTCAATGCGGTTCGACAAGAGCGCTTAAAATGGATGGAATGGAAAAATATTGCTCCGCTTCGCAATGCAATCAATCAGCTCCCGAATATCAAATCATCGGTCGCACTCGGCAATACGGTCCGTCTTACTACCGATGAGGTGATCGATGTGGAGGAGTTGGAACGGATTGCACGTCTGATGATGCCGTGGCGTAAAGGACCGTTTGACCTTTTCGGTCTTTTTATCGATACCGAGTGGCGCAGTGACCTTAAATATAATTTTCTCCGTCCCCATTTTAATCTGAGCGGTAAAAAAGTAGCCGATATCGGATGTAATAACGGCTACTATATGTTCCGGTTTCTCGAAGATGCTCCCGCTAAAATCGTCGGTTTTGACCCCTCCGCACTGTTTAAATCGCAGTTTGATCTGATCAACCATTTTGTCAAAAGCGACATTGTGTATGAGTTATTGGGGGTGGAACATCTCCCGTTTTATGAAGAAAAGTTTGATGTGATTTTTTGTCTGGGAGTCCTTTATCACCGCAGCGACCCGATCGCAATGTTGAAAGCGCTGGGGCAGGGCTTGGAAAAAGGGGGAGAGATTTATCTCGATACCTTTATTATTGACGGGGATGAAGCACATGCACTTTGTCCGAGCGGAAGTTATTCAAAAATTACGAATGTCTATTTTGTACCGACACTGAAAGCATTGGAGAATTGGTGTATCCGTGCAGGGTTTACCACTTTTGAAGTACTTGGAACCGTGTTGACGACATCGGAAGAACAACGCAAAACCGACTGGATTGAATCGCAAAGCCTTGAAGATTTTCTCGATCCTGCCGATAGTAGCAAAACAATAGAGGGATATCCCGCTCCGAAGCGGGGATACATACGAATCAAGAAAGGGTAGTTTTGGCAAAAGATCAGACAGGAACATCAGCAGAAGAGTCTATACAGATTTCGATTACTCAACAAACATCGCTGAATACGCATGAGCGGGTAAACAGTTCTTATAGCGGTGATATTGTTAAATTAGAGATTGGATATTCTAAGGTTTTATTAGAAACCAGCGAATTAATGCGGGCGGATGAGGTAGGGCTGGTCCATGGAGGATTTATCTTCAGTGCGGCTGATTTTGCAGCGATGGCGGCAGTGAATGAACCCAATGTCGTGTTGGCTTCGTGCAACTGCCTTTTTCTGGCTCCGGTGAGAGTGGGAGACCGTGTCACATTCGAAGCGACCGAACACCAAAAAGAGGGGCGCAAACGCAACGTTACCGTTCGCGGATTCGTACATGATATCAAAGTTTTCGAGGGAGAGTTTAAAACCGTTGTGACTGAACGTCATGTTCTCCGTTTGGATCTTATGAAAAACGTTGAAAATTAAACGACACTCAGCCAATAGTCGACATTGCGCAGCTCTTTTTGGACACTCGTCGGATTGCCGTGTCCAGGATAGAGGGTTTGGTTGCTGCTCCATCGGGAAAACTTTTTGAGACTTTGTCGCATTGCTTCTGCATCGGAGTAGGGAAAGTCCCAACGTCCGATAGACCCCTCGAATAAAAAGTCTCCGCTAAAAACTGCATCACCGATCTCGATCATCGAACACCCCGGACAGTGCCCCGGAAAATGGTGGAATTTTACTTCAATCCCCTCAATCGTAAAATTTTGATCTCCATCTACTTCAATATCCGGTGTAGAGGGCGGCAACCCCGGCATCCAGCTGCTGTTTTGGAGCAGCATGACATCCCCTTTGGGAGTATAGAGGGGAATATTCAGTTTTTTCTGCAGTTCGCTATTGCTCCACACATGATCAAAATGGCCGTGTGTATTGAGAATGGCGACAGGATTGGCAACGTTTGCCATCACCCACTCGGTAGCCCCCATACCCGGATCAATAATAATCTCTTTGCCGTCGATTTTGACGATATAGCAGTTCGTTTGGTAGTCACCCATAGGGCGTTTGAGGATTTCCATCATAAGCTCTTTTTTTAGCCAAATTCTAGCATAATTACTTCTATGGAACTTTACACAACACTCGAATCAATTTTAACTTCACAAACACCCCGTGAAAAGATTGCGGCTTTTCATGATTTTTATATCCGTTTCCAAAAGGGTGAAGCCGTGCGTGATTCGCACGCCCCGACCACTATTTTTGTGAACCCCTCCTACCGTGACTTTTGTACGATAACCGATCCCAAAGAGGTTCCCAGACGGACAAAGCTCAATACGGCTCAAGGGCAGACATTATTACTCCATGCGATTGCCCATATCGAATACAGCGCAATCGATCTCGCCCTCGATGCGGTGTACCGTTTTCGGGGACTGGGCGAAGCGTACGAACGCGATTGGCTGGAAGTGGCAGACGATGAGGTGCGCCATTTTGAGATGATCGATGCTTTGTTGCGGGAACTGGGAAGTTATTACGGAGAGTATCCGGTGCATGATGCGCTGTTTGAAGCCTCGATGCGGACCTTGGATTTACAAGAACGAATGGCCGTAGTACCGAGATATCTTGAAGCTAACGGATTGGATGCGACACCGCTGATATTGCGAAAACTCCAGCCTCACGGGAAAGACCCGATGATTCAAAAGATTATCGCGGCACTCCATATCATTTTGGACGAAGAGGTCGATCATGTCCGAAAAGGGGACAGATGGTTCGAGTATGCCTGCAAGTGTTCGGGAAAAGAACTCTCAAGCTATTTCGAGATCATCGAAAAGCACTATCCCAACAGTTTTCCCCGTAAAATCGATATTAATTGCACGGCGAGAGCCCAAGCCGGATTTAAACAAGAAGAACTCTCTAAAATCTCATTAACCTCGTGTTGATACTTCGTTACCAAAATTAGTTATAATACAAATTGTTAATACTACAATAAGGTTGAGCGGTGGGTAAATACGAGCTTGTCAGCCGTTATTTAAGCGAATTTTTGGATCAGGAAGTTCGTAAGACAGGTCTGAAAAAAGTTGTTATTGGCTTGAGCGGCGGCATTGATTCGGCGGTTGTAGCGGTGTTGGCACATCGTGCATTCGGCGATGATTTACTCTGTGTCAAAATGCCGTCGCATTATTCATCTCAAAGTTCTTTGGACGATGCGGATGAATTATGCTCGACTTTTAATCTTCGATCTGAAGTCCATAGTATCGAACCGATGCTTCGTGCCTATGAAAATCCCGAAATGTCACCGCTTCGGGTGGGGAATCTTTCCGCTAGGTTACGAATGGTAACGCTGTTCGATATTTCGGCGCGCGAGGGGGCTTTGGTGCTGGGAACCAGCAACAAAAGCGAACTGATGCTCGGATACGGAACGCTTTACGGGGATTTGGCGAGTGCGCTCAATCCTATTGGGGATCTATACAAAACCGAAGTATTCGAGCTTGCACGGCATCTCAGTATTCCCGACTCGATTGTTTCAAAGCCTCCTTCAGCGGATTTATGGGCTGGGCAGAGTGATGAAACGGAGATCGGTTATCCGTATGCGGATTTGGATCGTGTGTTAAAACGTTACGTTGAGGAACGCCATACCTGCGAGGAGATGATCGCAGATGGAGAAAACCCTCAATTGGTCGATATGATAGTGATGAGAATTTATAAGAATCAGTTTAAACGAAAGATGCCAATAATAGCAAAATTGACTTCACGTACGGTCAATCATGATTTTAATTATCCCAGAGATATAACCCTATAAAAGGAAGAAAAATGAGTATCCCATTTTACCGCGTAGAAGTTGGCGGAGACGAACGTGAAAAAATCGACGAAGTACTCGACGGAGATGCACCGAATATTATCGAAGATTTGGAAGCGGCATTTGAATCCTATGTCGGAGCTTCGTATGCACTGGCTACTTCCCATGGAACGGCAGCGTTGCATCTGGCGATGTTGGCCATCGATCTGAAACGGGGCGATAAAGTTCTGTGTTCGATCAATGCATACCCTTCTGTACCGGAGGTTGTGCGCCATTTCGATGCAGAACCGATCTTTATTGATATCAACCCGGATACCTTTACCATCGATTTAGAGAAACTTGAAGCCTATTTGAGCGAAAACAAATCCAAAAAACTCAAAGCTGTCATTGTTTCGCATATCGCGGGACAAAGTGTTGATCTGGACCGTTTATACGGCATTGCCAAGCTTTATGACGTCAAAATCGTTGAAGATGCGTCTGATGCCTTGGGTGCAACGTATAAAGGACGAAAAATCGGCTCGACGGGTGCGGATATCACCTGTTTTGATTTCAGTCCCCATTTGCGCCGCAATGTATGCAATGGCGGGATGCTGGTCTGTGATGATGAAGAGATCATGGAACGGGCCAAGTCTCTTAGACATCATGCTATGGTCATAGAAGATGAGGGGTTAGGGTACATCTACGATGTGACCGACATCGGAAGCCAATACATGATCAGCCCTTTGGATGCGGCAACGATTCTGATACAGCTAGAGAAACAAGATGACAATATCGAACGTCAACGGGCGATCGCCGAGACTTTTAATGAACGGCTGGCCGATGCGCCGCATATCAAGCTCCCCGTAGCCAATGATGAGCATGCCTATTCGTTATACATTATCAAAGTGGATAAAAATCGTGACTCGTTTGCACGTGAATTGGCCGCTCGCGGAATCGAGTGCGGTCTGCATTATATTCCGCTCCATTTATTGAGCTATTATAAGTCGAAATATTCATTGCGGGTCAACGATTTTCCGGTTGCGCTCCGCAACTATCAACAAGTTCTCTCGATTCCAAACTACGCTGCGCTCAGCGATGAAGAGGTAGAAGAGATTTGTGACGCAATTTTGGATGTAGCTTCCACACGCGTTTGAAACGTTTTTGGGTGCAATGGGGTGAACGGTATCTGTATCACCCTTCGCTGACCCAAAAAATACTCTCCGTTCTCCTTTTACCTTTCAGCTGGATTTATTGTTTGATTGCCTATCTGCGATACCGTCGCAGTGTCCCGAAAAGCTTTGGAATACCGGTTGTCAGTATCGGCAATCTTACGGTCGGCGGAAGCGGGAAAACTCCGGTCGTCATCGAATTAGCGAAGCATTTTGCCAAACCGGCGATTGTGTTACGCGGATACGGACGCAAAAGCCGCGGTATGATCGTGGTCAAAGATAAATCCACCATTCTCTGTGATGTTATCAAAAGCGGCGATGAAGCGATGCTGTATGCACAATCGCTTGCGAATGCTACGGTGATCGTGAGTGAGATCCGAGAACGCGGTATTGCAGAAGCTAAAGCAATGGGGTGCGAAGTCGTATTGCTGGATGATGGCTACGGTAAACACACGATTGAGAAACTGGATCTTCTGATCGATGTAAAAACACCGAACCGTTTTTGTCTTCCGAGCGGAGCCTACCGCGAACGGTTATGGAAAAACAAAGCTGTCGTGATGGTCATTGAGGGGAAATCCTTCACCCGTTCGGTCAAGGTACAGAATCCGACACCGAATATGGTATTGGTCACGGGGATAGCCCGCCCGGAAAGACTGGACCCTTATTTACCTCCGGTCAGTGCAAAAGTCTATTTTGAAGATCACCATTTTTTCAACCAGGGAGAATTAGAAGCGATTGTTGAGCGTACCGGAGCAACAAGTCTCTTGGTAACTTCGAAAGACTTTGTTAAAATGTCGTCTTTTAATCTCAAACTTTCCATTTTGGAACTCTCCATCGAGTTAGATGAAGTACTGATAAAATCTGTCAAGGAATACACCGATGCAAAAAAAGATTGATACCGTCAAAACCCTGATGGACGCGATGCCGTTCATCAAGGAGTTTCGTGATGAGATCGTTGTCATTAAATACGGCGGTTCAGCGCAAAGTTCCAATGAACTCAAAGCAAAATTTGCCCAGGATATTGTATTGCTCCATCTTGTAGGGGTAAAAGTGGTCATCGTTCACGGCGGCGGAAGCCGTATCTCTCAACTCCTCAGTGATCTTAAAATCCCGACGGAGTTTATTGACGGTGAACGGGTCAGCACTCCGGACGTGATGCGGATCGTTGAAATGGTACTCAGCGGCGAGATCAATAAAGAGATTACGTCGCTGCTCAACTCCCATGGAGCCAAAGCGATCGGGATCAGCGGCAAAGATGCCCACTTTTTGATGGCGAAGCCGAAAGACGAAGCAAAATTCGGTCTTACCGGACGGGTCGAGAGCGTGAAAGCCGATGTCATCCATAACCTCTTGCGCGAAGGATTTATCCCCGTTATTGCCCCGATCGGTGCCGATCCGATTGTCGGACATCCGGGATACAATATCAATGCGGATCTCGCGGCATCGTTCATCGCCAAAGAGATCGGTGCGTGTAAAGTGATCTTTATGACCGATACTCCGGGCGTATTGAACAAAAATAAAGAACTTCTCTCCACCTTGAGCGAAGAACAGGTCGAAACCTTGAAAGCCAACGGTACGATCAGCGGCGGAATGGTTCCGAAAGTAGATGCCTGTCTTGAAGCGGTTGACGGCGGGGTCAATAAGGCCCATATCATCGACGGACGGATTGAACACGCTATTTTATTGGAGCTTTTCACCTCTGAAGGCGTCGGAACTCAGATCACCCTCTAAGCAAGCCCTGATAGCGGCTTTGCTATAATCACAAAAATTTTATAAAGTGGCACAATGAAATTTATTGAAACACGCGGTAATGACGGAATCAATCCACAGGAGATCACCTTTTCAGAGGCGATTCTAAGCCCTATCGCTTCCTTCGGCGGTTTGTATGTTCCCGATGCTCTTCCGAATTTAGGGGAAGCTTTTTTAACGAAGCATTTGAACTCTTCGTACAAAGTACTGGCAAAAGATCTTCTTACAACCCTTGCGATCGATATCGAGCCCTCTATCATTGATGAAGCGTTGTCTTTGTACGATAAATTTGATGATCCTGCCAACCCGGTTCCCGTGGTTAAAGTTCGGGATGATCTCTATGTGAGTGAACTCTATCACGGTCCGACCAGAGCTTTTAAAGATATGGCATTGCAGCCTTTCGGTGTTGTCCTCTCATCGATTGCCCAAAAACGGGGAGACGAGTATCTGATTCTTGCCGCAACCAGCGGTGATACCGGTCCTGCCGCACTTGAGACGTTTAAAAACAGACCTAATGTCCGAGTCGTATGTCTCTACCCTGATGGGGGGACATCGGATGTTCAGCGTCTTCAAATGGTGACCGAAGATGCAGCGAATCTCAAAGTAATCGGGATCAAAGGGGACTTTGACGATGCGCAAAGCGCGTTAAAACGTCTTTTGGGTTCGACGACATTCAAAGATGCGTTAAAAGCCAAAAACATCTCCCTTTCAGCGGCCAACTCAGTGAATTTCGGACGGATTATTTTTCAAACCGTTTACCATATTCATAGCTACCTTGAACTGGTGCGTAAAAATGTGATCAGTATGGGTGAAAAAGTCTATCTGGATGTTCCGAGCGGGAATTTCGGTAATGCGCTGGGCGGATATTATGCATACAAAATGGGTCTTCCGGTTGAGAAAATCATTATCGCTTCGAACGAAAATAATGTCTTGACCCGTTTGATCAATACCGGGCGCTACGACCTGCGCGGCGAAAAAGTCGTTCCGACAACTTCTCCGGCAATGGATATTCTGATCTCCAGTAACATTGAACGTATTTTGTTTGATCTGTTTGGATCTGCGAGAACGAAAGAGTTGATGCAAGGATTGGAGAATGATCGGTTTTATGCTCTCAGCGATGATGAGACGATGAAGCTTCAGGAGATGTTTGCCGCCGATTACTGTAACGGTGCCGAGGGCAAGGGATATATCAAAGAAGCGTTTGATCACGGTTATTTGATGGATCCCCATACGGCGACATGTTTCAAAGCGTATGATTGCTGTGCGACAAAATCTCTTAAGACAATTGTCTATTCAACGGCGGAGTGGACGAAGTTTTCTCCGACGATTGCCAATGCTTTAACCGGGGAAAAAGATACCAATGACATCGATGCGCTTGAATCGATCTCCAAAACGGCAAAAACACCGATTCCGGAGATGATTAAAGGGTTGTTTTCAAAACCTATTGCACAACCGACGGTCATCGATAAAGAAAATATCGAAAAAGAGATTCTTTCGTTTCTTTAAAAACAAACCCCTGAATTTCCTCTTCAAAAGAGGAAGAGGGATGTTATTTGCTGCCGTTGCGGTGCATCGGATGCTGGTAATCGGTTTTTTCACATCCGCTGAGCATCAAAACGGCAGCAGCGGAAAATAAAAGTGCTGCTATAATTGTTTTTTTCATCTCTATCCTTTCTGTGTAATGCTTTCATTTTGATTTAATGCCAGTTCAATTTCCATCATTTTGATCTCTTCATCTCCCCAAATCAGGATTTTTTTGGAAGTTCTCAGATTCAATTTGTTTTTGGAAGGATACTGAACACTTGCTAAAATATGTTTAATACAATTGATGCGGGCTTTTTTCTTATTATCGGAGCGGATAATTATCCATGGAGATTTCCCGTTGTGGGAAGCACGCAGCATTGAGTACTTCGCGACAGTATATTTCTCCCATAACTCTTGCGATTTGGCATCGACCGGCGAGAGTTTGTATTGTTTGAGAGGATCGGTTTTACGCTCTTTGAATCGTCTTGCCTGTTCTTTTTTAGAGACAGAAAAATAAAACTTGAAGAGGATGATTCCGGAGTTGACGAGCATCTCTTCAAATCCGCTGACATGGTTCAAAAATTCATTGTGTTCTTTTTCCGTACAAAAGCCCATGACCGGTTCTACTCCGCCGCGATTGTACCAGCTTCGATCGAAGAGAACGATTTCTCCGGCACTTGGGAGGTGCTGTGCATAGCGTTGGAAGTACCATTGGGTTTTTTCGACGTCAGAGGGTTTGTCGAGGGCGACGACGCGGGCACCGCGAGGATTGAGATGTTCGGTGATCCTCTTGATCGTACCTCCCTTTCCGGCGGCATCACGCCCTTCAAAGATCATTAGAACTTTCAATCCTTCGTCTTTGACATGGTTTTGGAGTTTCAGGAGTTCGATCTGCAGTGTCTTAAGCTCGGCTTCGTAATCTAAAACCGACTTTTTAACCCAGATAGGAAGACGCTCTTCTCTCGAACTGTGTTGACGTTTTTCTTGCTCATTTTCTTCTTGATTTTTGCGTCGGTCTTCGTGAATTATCTCTTCAAGTTTCTTGGCTTCATTGATTTCGGTTATAGCCATGGAGTGTTTTGCGCCCACCTAAACTCCTTTTTTCCAATTATAACGTTGAAGTGATTAATTCATTAAGCTGTGCAACCTCTTGGGTTGCCGCAAAACAAGAATTTTCGCCGCAAACGGTAAATTCATTGAGTGTCTCATCATTTTTGAGAAGAACAAAAGGATAGGCTAACGGAAGATTTATCCGAGAAAGCGCATCCGATTTATTTTTGATGATACGCTGCTCTTTGATCTGGCGGATCACTTCAGCGGTCAGGGTTGGATAATAGATCGGTGTTTTCATCAGTTTTATCGATACATATTCGAGGCTTTTAAAGGCGAAATGGCGATATTTGGAATCGACTAATATTCCAAGGCTTTGCAATACATTGATCATGATTGCCATCGCACTGGGGTATGTCCCATCATCGAGTTCCGCGACGGTGGTAAAAGCGCCTCGGCTGAAATACCACTTTCCATCATCATAAAAAAGTTCCAGCGCTTTATGGGCAAAGCGCTGTGCATCGATGAGATAACGCTCTTCCAGTGTTGCTTGATACCCTTCAACGAGGGCACTGCACAGATAGGCATAGTCTTCCAAGAATGCCTCGATTTTAGGTGTTTTATGGATAAGTGTGGAGTGTTGAAGCTGATTATCGAGAAACATCGACTCTTTGAGTTTATCCAGGCTTCGGACGGCTTGGGCTGTGTAGGAACTTTGTGTTCGTCCCAGAACGAATAAGGCTTTGATCATCATTGCATTCCAGGCCGTAATTACTTTTCGGTCAATAAAAGGGTAGGTGCGTGCTTGGCGCAGAGTACGCAGCGCAGCACGAAAAGGTTCAAACCATAGGGGATGCTGTAGCGATGACAGACGGATGATGCAGTGCTCTTCGAAATTGCCCTCAGGTACTGCTCCGATTATCTTCGCAGCTTCGTGCGGGTCAGAAACGTTACACGTTTCGAGAGCAGAAAGGATCTCATCATAGGAGTAGACAAAGTATTTCCCCTCTTCACCCTCACTGTCGGCATCACTGGCACTGTAAAAGAGATCATCCTTCATCATAAAATTCATCATGAAGTCGGCACTTTCACGGGCAATACGAAGATACTCGTCATTATGGTAAAGCATTCCGGCATCGGCATATAGGGTACAGAGGAGGGCATTGTCATAGGTCATCTTTTCAAAATGGGGAACCAGCCACACTTCATCGGTGCTGTATCGGCAAAATCCGCCGTCAATATGGTCATACATCCCGCCGAGTGCCATGGAATCAAGGGTATGCGTAATCATTGAGCGTATTTTTGCATCAGGTTCGATTCGATCGATCGTTATCAAGGTTTGCAAAGTGGAGACATGGGGGAATTTCGGCGATTTGGAGAACCCGCCATTGGTTTCATCATAGTTATGTGCCGACTGCAGCGTGAATTGGGTGATAATCTTATCATTCAGAACGGTTGCCTGTACGGGTTCATTTTTAGGACGGAGAAAGGCGGTGATCTCATCGGCATTTTGAAACAGTTTTTCATCATTGGCCGCTACTTTTTCAGCGATAATGGCCGTGAGTTCGCTGAATCCCATCATCTGGTTTTGATTAAACGGAGGAATATAGGTTGCGGCATAAAAAGGTTTGTTCTGAGGTGTGCAAAAAATGGAGAGCGGCCAGCCTCCGCTTCTGCGGTTGAGAAGCATATGAAGCTCTTGGTAGTGTTTGTCGATATCAGGACGTTCTTCGCGATCGACTTTGATACAGATGAAATGTTCATTCACAAATGCGGCGATTTCAGGATTTTCAAATACTTCATGTTCCATTACATGGCACCAATGGCAGCTGCTGTATCCGATAGAGATAAAAATGGCTTTTTGTTCACGCTCCGCACGCTCAAATGCTTCATCGCACCATGGATACCAATCGAGGGGATTTTCTTTATGTTGCTGAAGATAAGGGGAGTCTTCGAAGGCGAGACGGTTGGACATGGTATATTCCTTAGATTTCTGCCTCAAAGAGGCTGGCTTTAGTGTCTTAGCGGTTTAGCGTAGTAAAAGGGATGTATTTTCTTCTACGTTCAAAATAATGTCTGTAGTGTAGCATTTGAGGCTATGAGTAAGCTGAAAAATATTAACAATGTTACTCTGTGAGTTTCGTAACAGATAATTGCGGTAAAATTAAGGAAGAATTTTAAATGAGGCTACAGTATGCGCTGGATATTTTTATTACTTATTTCATTAAACGTTTGGGGCGTCGGTTTTTTACAGCCGGCAGAGGCTTTTAAACCCAAAATCAGTCTCATCGATGATAATACCGTCGGTGTTGAGATTGAATTGGGAAAAAATATCTATGTTTATAAAGACAAACTCAAAGTCGAAGATGCAAATCTCAATGACGGGATTGATTTTGCATCTGTGAGTATGGCTGAGGCAATAGATCATGAGGGTGAAAAAGTTTTTGAAAATTCTCCGGCCATACGTATTAAATTAACGAAAAGTGCCGATCTCATCGGCCCCCAGACGATAGGGGTTAAACTCTCTTATCAAGGGTGTTCTTCGGCCGGTTTGTGTTATGAGCCTATGGAGACGGCACTTACTATACCGGTCAATGCCGACAAATTAATCTCCGGCGACACTGTGAGTTCACCGCTCCTCAAAGCTCCAGCAGCGAAGAGTGTAAGTGCGGAGGCCGTTGCA